>CAVZFI010000019.1:0-90600 GCA_963774465.1 uncultured Methanosarcinaceae archaeon
CAAGAGCATCGTAATCTTTTATTTTTTTCACCAGCTCGTCTTCGGAAAGCCCGGTGGAAACGTCAACCGTAAAGTGTTCTTTTAAAATCTCCAAACCTTCATTGGAGAGTGAGTCGCTGACCAATACTTTCATGTCAATTTCTCCAGATCAATACAATAAGCATGATATATTAAATTTTAATAGAGAATACCAATCAACCTAATCACACTTAAGCATTATCACACAAATTTAAAGGCAAACCCTGCTCATTTTGATATTTATCGAGGTTCTTCTCCCCTTTACGGTTATCCTACCAGCCTGATTATCCCGATCTTCGGTTCATAGCACTGCCCGCCTGAAAGAAGAGAACGGATAGCGTCTTCCACAACCTCCTCAGGAATACCTTTCGACGTTGCTGCGTCTATAAAAGCGGCGTAGTCAACTCCCCTGCTTCCGCCCATTTCCCTGAGTAACTCGAGCACAAATTCCTTCTGGTCAGCTTTGGCCCCTGTATTATCTACTGAATCAAAATCCAGAGTTCTCAAGCCTTCCCTGATTGAAGCTCGAAGCAGTTTTGCAAACTCTTCGGGAGCGCGTTCCCGTTCAAGCGCAATAGAAATTCCTTCCGCAAGCTCAGAAGAAACGCCTTTTTCCTGAAGGTATTCCCTGAGCTTCTCTCCACGATATCCGCTAGCCAGGGCATCCGAGAAGGCTTCAAGCCTCTCAACTGTCTGTTCTGCGGTATCCACAACCCACCTGTTGCGGATTTCCTCGCCCACTACATTTGCCTCTTCAGCCCGATAGATACAAAAACCGATCCTGGCTCGGGTTCATAGATCCGGGCTTTTCCTGTGAGGGCAATGAAAGAAGGAATCTGGACCGTTGAGAAGAAAATAGACGCTTCAGGCTGGTACTGCCCTGCGTATACCGTAAAAGCGCCTGTAGGGTCAACTATCCTTGCCTTCCACATCTCGCTCTGCGTCCCTATACTGTCAAGTTCCGTGACTACTCCAACTGCAAAAATGCGGTTGAGAATAAGCCCAAGCGGGCTGATAAGCAGATTGGGAGTTTTCGAGTCCGCTGCATCAGAATCAGGCCTTGCTGATTTTTCAAGCTCTCTACAGGCCTCAAACTCCCTTGCAAAAACCCTTTTTGCAACTTCTCGTTTAAGCAAGATTGACTCCTCCACTCGAAACCTGTGAATCCCTCTCCTGTCCATCCCCTTCATCCGACCCGAGCCTGCGAAACAGTTCCACTACCCTGACCGCAAGATCATCTTCTGGTACCCAGGCGTTTTCAGCTACAAAAGAAATCCCGTATTCGCCTTTTGAGGAGTTCCCGCGTACTGCAAGATAGCGGCCTGTAAGAAAGCGCCTTAAATCCTCATAGACTGCATCTTTAGAGACATCGGTAAACATTAGCTGTTCTGCCTCTTCAAGGGTTTTCCCATAGATTATTTCTGAAAGTTCCCTGGGAAACATAACTGACATTGACCCTGTCCCGTCATCCAGTACGGCTTTGATCCGCATGTCCCGTATGCCTTCTACCTTGCCATGCACCCTGCAATTCGCTTTCTGGATTACACGGCCGCATTCTGGGCAGCGGGAGATAATGCCTGAACCTGGTCTGATTGAAACCATGTTGCCCGCCGCGGCTACATCAAACATACTCTCTCGGGAATCAATTTCTTCTATTTTGATGGGCACAGGATCTTTTGCTGCGGATTCGAAGGTGAATGCAAGCTTTCCGGCCTCCTCCGGCCCGACTGAATAAATTTTTGTGCTGCTCAGGATATTGACAGACGGCATTCCCCTAAACATCCGGACCTGTGCTCCCTCGATCCGGATTATGCTTCCTATATCAATGCCAGCCAGTTCAATCCAGGCAGTAAAGGGCAGCCTGCCGGTCTCATCCGCAAGCACGCCTGAAACCACTCTGGACTGACGCCCCCGTACAAGAACCTCCCTGCAGGAGAGCTGAAGCACACACGCTATGGTGCCGACTGAAAAATCCGTAGCTCGGATATCTATTAGCTTTTTTGTCTGGCTCCCGGAAAGTTCCGACAGAGAAGGAAGCGCAGAGCCAGAGATTTTCGAAACAAGAGATTGTTCCCCTATATAAACCCTGATCCTGTTCTGCCAGATGCGGGTATAGGCATTTTTGATATTGATTACATCCCCTGCAGAGCCAGGCAGCTCCTTCCAGGAAGAAAACATTATTGAACCTGTTTCGTCTGCAAGAACCCCGGTATAAAGCCTGGACGGGCCTTCCTGAGCCCCTTCCTTAGGACGGATTGATTTTTCCCCAATGTCCAGGATCCTGCCTGTGATCTCGAAATTCTTCAGGTTAGCAGACAGGTCTTTTACCTTCAGGACTTTCCTTTTTCCTCCAAACTTGCGGAGTATACTCTCTTTTGCAACATCAGGCGGCACACGAAAAGCAAGAAGTTTCTCAAACTCTGCCCGGATGCCAGTCTTTTCAAGGTCTCCAAGCGCCCTGGTTAGCTCTTTAAGGTGGGGCGCAATTTTCTCCTCCATTTTTAAGCCTCCATTCGAGACAATAACAAAACAATTAAATTTTTGCAGTATATCAGGTTTTACGGTATTTAAGGTTTTATTTAAGATTCACAAATGCTGCCTTTTTCAACAGATTAAAAATTATATTATTTTTTCCGAGAATCATTGCCGGATAGTGTGACTGTGAAAGTTAGACAGGCTGCAAAATAATAGTTGCGGATTAATATCTGGAATAATTAAAAATTGATTTTCTTCATCGTAGAGGATATTATACTATTATTTAAGGATAATTATTCAGAACTCCTGCATTTAAGGATAATTATTCAGAACTCCTGCATTTAAGGATAATTATTCAGAACTCCTGCTTCCCAAAGATATATTAATTTCACGACAAAAACCCTTTCTTGATAGAGTGTTGAGAGAATTATTATGAAAAAATGATAAAAATCCAAAAAAAGAGAAATTTAACTTTTTCTAAAAAGCTGAAGCCGGACTGAAAGGCACAGAAGATTGAAACAGTAAAGGGAGAGCTAAATATGGGAAGAGTAAATGAAAAGAATTTAAAAGCCTTTAAAATAATGGCACTTGCAATTATTCTGGCAGTTATCTGTACCTGCTCTGCCGTTTCTGCCGCAAACTTAAGGGTAAGTTCTGCAGCAGAAGGGGATTATATTTCTATACAGGCCGCAATAGATGAAGCAGAGGTCGGGGACACTATTTTTGTAAGGCCAGGAACTTATGTTGAAAACCTCAAAATAAATAAAGAAGTAAGGATCTGGTCGGATTCGAGAAAGCCCGAAGAGACGGTCATAAGGGCAGCCGACCCCGCGGAAAGTACCGTTGAAATCAGCGTAAACAGGGCATCTTTCAGCGGGTTTGGCATTGAAGGCTCGGATAAAGCAGGAATCTTGCTCACAGGGGTTAAAAGCTGCTATATCAACAACAACAGAGTCAAGGGAGCCGAATACGGCATTCTCCTCAATGGTTCCGAAAGCAATACCATAAGCAACAATCTCATTACCCTTAATGAAAAAGGAATAAGGCTCGAAAGCTCAAACTCGAGCGATATTCTGGACAATATAATTGTCTATAATTACGGTCCCGGAATCTCCCTTGAAGCAAGCAGCAGGAATCTTATCTACAACAATTACTTCAAAAACGCCGAAAACGTCGAAGAAAAAGCCGTAAACGCGGAAAATCTCTGGCAGAGCCCCCTCGTAACAAGACTGAATATCGTCCGGGGCCCCTACATTGCCGGGAACTTCTGGGCAGATCCTGAAGGCAAGGGTTACAGCGAAACCTGCGTAGATGAAAACAACAACGGGATTTGCGATACCCCATATAATATCACAGGCGGAGGAACCGATAAGTCCCCTCTCTTTCCGAAAGTCCCAAATGCCGTTAAAACCCTTGAAAGCAGCCTGAATGCCAGTGCTTATGAACAGGGTCTGGCCGACAGGGAGAACAGAACGACCACAGGAACTACTGGAAACGAAACCGAAGGAACAACAGAACCGGCAGCCGAAAATGATACCGATGAAGAGGCTTCAGCAGAAAACGAAGCGCCTGGTCCTGGGCCTGGAATTGTGGGGCTGGCTATAGGAGCGGCGTATTTCCTGAGGCGGAACAGATAAAGAAAAAGGAAAATAAAGATAGAAAGCCGGAAAAGATAAGAGAAAATGAGAGTAATGAGAGAAATTTGAGAGAAAGTTGGAGATAATATCTCGGAAAGGATAGCGGGTCTTTCGGGTCAGTTACTAAAAATGTAAACAAAATGGCCGTTCTAAATTCCCATAAATGAGAAGAACGTGCCATTTTTTTGAGATATGATCAATGATCCTGGACCCTTTAGCTTTGATCTATTTCCCACTATCCTTTAGTCCCGATCTTTTTATTACTTTTTCCGCTTAATAGTTTATTTTTTGGATACAATATATCCAGACACTGTTTTAGTGCTACTACCTTTTGCATTCTTTACTGTCAGTTTGACAGTGTATTTTCCTGCTTTGCTGTAGGTATGTGCAGGATTCTTGGCTGTTGAAAATGTTTCGTCTCCGAAACTCCATTTCCGTGAAGTTGGATTGTTGGTGCTCTTGTCAGCGAACTGCACCTTAAGCGGTACTTTTCCTGATCTTGGAGATGCTGAAAATGCAGCAACCGGAGCCTTCAGAGGAGATGTAACAGTTACATATTTTGTTTTAATTTCCGTATCTCTTCCATATGCATTAATTGCGGTATGTTTCACCGTATAAACCCCGGCTTTTGAATAGGTATGCTCCGGGTTCTGCTCAGTTACCAGAGCAGATCCATCTCCGAAACTCCATTTCCATGCAGTTGGAGTTCCTGTACTTGTGCTGGTGAATTTTACTTTCAATGGGGTTTTTCCAGAGGTAGGAGTTGCAGAAAAGTTTGCTACAGGCGGTATCGGTGTCGGTTCACTTTCTGAAAGAGTACCCATGTAAATATCAGGTTTCTCTCCATTACGATAGTCTGTCCACACTATCCTGTCGTCGTAGAGATCAAACTCTCCCGTAACTGATGTATTGGTAGTGTGAGTTTCAGTATGAGTAGAGAGATCGTACATGTAGATCTCCCAGTTTCCATTGCGCCCATCCAGCCATATTATTTTGTCACCATAGATATCTGGATCACTTGCTGATCCATTGGTAGTTATTTGAGTTTCCTTCTTAATGGAAAGATCATACATGTAGATCTCCCAGTTTCCATTGCGCCCATCTGTCCACACTATCCTGTCACCATAGATAGCAGGCCTCCCTGCCGCATTGCTGGTGACGATCTCAGTTTTCTTTTTAGTGGAGAGATCGTAGATGTACATATTCCCTCCTTCCCCTGCATTCATTTCAGTTATCCAAACTACCCTGTTACCGTAGAAAGCAGGGTAATATGTTGAAATGGTTGTTTCGGTATAAGTTTCCTTTTGAGTAAAAATATCGTATATTGTGAAGTCGCTACCTTTACCCCACATTATCCTGTTATCATAGATGTCTAAGGCTGTGGGAAAATCTGGATTGATTTCAAATGTACTGCCGGTAATCCGAGTTTCCTTTTTAGTAGAGAGATCGTACATATATACATCCTGCCCTCCCCAATAAAATTCATCAGTATTTTCTCCATTGCGCATATCCAGCCATACTATCTTATCACCATAGATGACAGGGTCAGTCTGATCTGATTTATTGGTAGTAATCTGAGTTTCCTTGGAAGTGGAGAGATCGTACATGTAGATATCCCTGTTTCCATTACGCCAATCCACCCATACTATCCTGTCACCATATATAGAAGGACCAGTTGCTGATCCGCTGCTGGTTATCCGGGTTTCATTGATCGTGAGCGAAGCATTTTCTACATTAGCTGCCAATGCCGTAGAAGATACGAGAATTAATAATAAAATCAGGGATGTTGAAGCTAAAGCTATTGAATACAGCTTTTCTTTATTTTTCATTTATTCTGCTCCATTATTTCTCGTTTAGTTTTCATTTAAAAAAATGTTAATAATCTTGACTTGCTTACATTTTTAAACTTTTTCATTTGAATTTAGGAATTATAAAAAGAATTCATTTGTATTCGGTTAAGGTACAAAACGTCTAAAAGTATTATTTTTTAGGCTATTTATTACTTCGGGAGCGCCGAGGGTCACGAATACCCCTTTCTTTGCAGGCTTTTCGACAATTACTATCAGTAATAACTGAATTCCTTCTTAAAAAAGAGAAGCACTATACTATAGTTTCTTATTCTATCTTCTCTGGCAATTTTATATTATTATTTCAATTATAATAAGTATCTTATTTTAAGCCGGTAGACAAAACGCGATCAGTAATCATTTTAAGAAAAACAAATTACCTGCCGAAAGTAGGATAATAATAACACACTTGGAACTAGGTGATAAATATGGCAATTGTTGGGCAATGGAATCTTCATTACGATTGGAGCTGCAGTGGAAGCTACACTCAAGTGGGAATAACTTTCAACAGCAATGGCACTTTCAATATTCCGTCACAAAGCCTCTCTGGAAAATGGGTGCAAAGCGATGGAAAGATACTCTGGCAATTTGATACCGGTAAGACAAGTTACGGAGGGAATTCTTCTGGGAATGCAATGGCTGGTATAATGTCCACCTTTACCGGATCAAATGGTTGCTGGTATGCAATAAAAGCAGGAAGCACAATCACGCTGGCCGAAGAGCGCAAGGCAGAATTTGATGCATCCGGCGACAAGGCGAAACAATAAAAAACCAACAAATCAGGAAGTGCAGGGGGAGATTCCCCCTCGCAAATTCTCAAAAGAGTAAGAATATTGTTAGGACTTACGCACTTGAAGTACAAAATCAAGCATGATAGACTTTTTAGCTAAATGTGTGCTTTATACAGTTGAAGATCTTACGCTATTGATTTCTCAATTCAACCGCATAAGTCCTATTTATTCAATTTAATTATACTCATTTTTTAGATACTACGACATATCCTGACACTGTTTTAGTGCTACTACCTTTTGCATTCTTTACTGTCAGTTTGACAGTGTATTTTCCTGCTTTGCTGTAGGTATGTGCAGGATTCCTGGCTGTTGAATAAGTTCCGTCTCCAAAACCCCATTTCTGCGAAGTTGGATTATTGGAGCTTTTGTCAGTAAATTGAACTTTCAATGGAGCTTTTCCTGACCTTATAAAAGCTGAAAATGCAGCAATCGGGGCCTTCAGGGGGGCTGCAACATTTATGTAGCTGGATTGTTTTAACGTATTGCTTCCAGCCGCACTGCTTGCTGTGAGTGCCACCGTATACTTTCCTGCCTTACTGTATGTGTGTGCAGGATTTCTCTGGGTTGAATACGTACTATCTCCAAAACTCCATTTCCATTTTGTAGGAGCTCCTGTACTCTTGTCAGTAAATTGTACCTTCAGTGGAGTGTTTCCTGAGGTTGGAGAGGCAGAGAATGAAGCAACAGGTGGGATTGGTTCTGGTTCTCCATTTGAAATAGTGCCCACGTAAATATAGGAGTCTCCACTACGACTATCCTGCCAGATAATTCTATCACCGTAAATTTTAGGACTCCCTGCTGATTCGCTGGTGGTAATTTTTATTTTCTTATTAGTGGAAAGATCGCCCATGTAGATACCATGGTGTTCCCAACCATCATCATCCCCACCAATATCCTCCCACACTATCCTATTCCCATAGATATCAGGGGATGTTTGCCAATCTGGGCTGCTGGTTATCTGAGTTTCTTTTTTTGTGGAGAGATTGTACATGTAGATATCTTCATTTCCATTGCGATTACCTGTATACACTATCCTGTCACCATATATAGCAGGACGCCCCCAAACTCCTCCGCTGGTGGTAATTTGACTTTCCTTTTTAGTCGAGAGATCGTACATGTAGAGACTATTGTTGTCTAAATTGAGCCACACTATATTCTCTCCATAGATAGCAGGATCTCCCTGCAGTGATTCATCTGAGGTGATCTGGGTTTCCTGGTGAGTGGAAAGA
Source organism: uncultured Methanosarcinaceae archaeon (assembly GCA_963774465.1). Taxonomy (GTDB): domain Archaea; phylum Halobacteriota; class Methanosarcinia; order Methanosarcinales; family Methanosarcinaceae; genus Methanosarcina. The sequence continues at coordinate 7,998 of CAVZFI010000019.1, forward strand.
TCATACATGTAGATTTCGACATCTGCCCAACCACTGCGTATATCCTGCCATACTATCCTGTTACCATAAATAGCAGGATTCTCTGCTTCTCCACTGGTAATTTTAGTTTCCTTTTTAGCGGAGATATCACACATGTAGATATCATACGTGTGGTTACTCAAATATTCCCATTTACTTCGTTCGTCCTGCCATACTATCCTGTTACCATAAATAGCAGGATTCTCTGCTTCTCCACTAGTTGTAATTTGAGTTTGCTTTTTTGTGGAGAGATCGTACATGTAGATGTCGTAAACCGTATCTTCGCCTATATAACTAAAACTTGCCCACACTATCTTGTCACCATAGATAGCAGGACTAGTTACTGATCCGCTGGTGGTTATTCGGGTTTCAGTGATCTTGGGCAAAGAGCTTTTCTCAGTAGCTGCCAATGCTGTAGATGAAACCAAAAGCAAGACAAGAGCTATTGAAACTAAACTTATAATACAAAGAGTCTTTATTTTATTCACTATGTTCATCTCTAATTTTTAATTTAGGACAGTTAATTCAATTACCCAGGTTTTAGACTGTATACTTAAATTTTTTCTTTTAACTCTTATATTTATAAATGTTAGTTTATTAGATTATTTGTAAGGATGATTGACTTTATACAATCAGAGATGTTTAGAAGTAAAGGAATTTTTATTGCAAAATATAAAAGAAGAATTTTCAGGATCTCAAAAACATATATTTCAGAATCCTTCGGTATAGAAAACATGAAAAAAAGGGAAAGATAAAAGAATATAAAAAGTCAATAAAAGAAAGAGGGAATAATTTCTATTCCACCTCTTCCAGAGAGTTATTTGTGGGCAAAGTAAGCCACAACTTCTTCTTCATCTACTGCATCAATTCTGCAGAACCCGAAGCGTTCGAACTGTACAATATTGTCAAGTTCGGTTGCAATTCCGCGTTCTCCGATTCCTTCAATATCGCCTTCAGGGCCGCGTACTTTAACGGAAATTCCGTCAACTGGAGCCCAGTGGAGGATTTTTGCTTTTGCTTTTTTAAGGGCTTCAAGAGAAATATCAGAGAGTTTTGCCTGAAGTGGAGAAAGAGAAGTAATTTCGATATTGCAGAAATCTTTTAAGCGGAGTACGGAACCCACTTCCAGCTTTTCGACATCATCCATGCAGACAAGCACCTTATTTCCTACAGCAATTTCCCGAACTCCTCTTGCATGGTCAGTGGGGTGAAGCGGAAGTTTGGCAACTGTCGGTTTTGCATCTGTAATCTCCAGTTCTACCGGATTCCAGACAAAGAAATAGCGGTTTGCAATAGGGTCCACGATTTTGCGGTTTTCGGCATAAAGAGACTCCATGCTTATGCTCACGTCAGTCATTCCGACCCCCATCTCGATCATGAACTTCTTGAGGGCTTCAGCCTGGATTCCGCGGCGCCGGATTGCCCGGATTGTAGGAAGCCTCGGGTCATCCCAGCCGCTGTACTCCCCTGCTTCGATGGCTTTTCTGAGGGTACTGGTACTGAACTTTCCGAACTCGTGGATCTTGACCCTGCCCCAGTGTGTTGTCCTCGGGTAGTTCCAGCCGAAATACTCGTAGATATATCCCTGCCGCTTTTCGCTGTCTATAAGGTCTTTGCCCCGAATGATATGGGTCATTCCCAGTTCGTGGTCTTCGATAGCACCTGCAAAGTCCAGAAGGGGCCAGACAACGTACTTATTCCCGATCTCAGGGCGGGGATGGGACATTTTTCTTATCCTGAACGCACCCCAGTCCCGTAAAGCCGGGTCCTTATGTTCTATATCGGTTTTAATCCTCAGCACTGCCTGCTGGTCTTCGTATTCTCCTGCAAGCATCTTTTCCCAGTGCATGAGGTTTTCTTCAGGGCTTACGTCCCTGTCCGGGCACGCTTGCTTTGCATCCTTAAACCGTTTGAAATCTTCCCCTTTACAGAAGCAAACATAAGCTTTGCCCATCTCGATAAGTTTTCTTGCGTAATCGTAATAAAGAGGGAAATGGTCAGAGGCATAAACCACCTGGTCAGGCACAACCCCGAGCCATCTGAAGTCGTCAAGATACCAGTCATAAGCTTCAAGCATCGGCCTCTTTATATCAGGGTCGGTATCATCGAAACGCAGTAAAAACTTTCCCCTGTATATCTTTACATATTCGGAATTAACTATCATGCCTCTTGCGCTGCCCAGGGTTGCGGGCCCGTTTGGGTTCGGGGCAAAACGCATTACAACCTTGCCGATTTCTGCCCCCTCCAGGGGTTTCAAGCCTTTATCAGGCTCTTTTTTTATACTCAGGGCTTCTATAAGTTCAGGGGCAATTTCCGAAAGCTTTGCCTCCCAGGTTTCAGGATTTCCTCTGGCAATTTCGGAAACGATGGTTTCAAGAGCTTCAGATACTGCACCGGGATCAGACCTGAGTTGAGGGCACTCCCCCATTACCTTGCCCATGACAGCTTTGGGCTGGGGGGCTTTCCCGTATTTTACAGCGTTTTGAAATGCATATTTTTCTATTGTTTTAAGGTCTTCAGGACTTAAGGTCATAGACGCTTCTCCAAAAATAAACTGGATTGAATGATTAAGAATGTCAGGCAAATTCAATTTAGCATTAATGGATAACTCGATTTAGTGGATACTCACAGAAAAGTGAATATTCCATAATATTCTCTGAATCCGATGATTACGGAAAAAACATGTAAATAGGGTTATAAAAAGTCACCGAAGCCAAAAATTTCCGGCAAAATTAAAAAAGCCTTCCCAAAAAAGATTCCCTGTATGCAGGAGCTTTATTTTGAGATGGAAGCTTCGATTTCCCGGAGCCGGGACACTTTATTATTGATCCCTTCAAGCTCGTGCTCAAATTCCTGCAGAAATTTGGGAACTGCATCTCCAGGTACTGCACCCTGGGACGAAGGCTTGATAAGATTAGCCTGCTCAAGGACCCTGAGAGAGTAACGCACTTTATGGTTCTGCATTCCAGTGACTTCTGCAAGTTTCAATATTCCTATAGGAGCTTCTTCAATCACTTTTTTAAGCACTAAAAGATGGCGCTCGGTAAGCTCAAGTTCAGTTCTGACATTCTCAAGCAGCATCAGACAACCTCGTTTCTAAGTATTCCGATTCCCTGGATTTCCACTTCGACAGTGTCCCCACGCTGCAGTTCTCCAACACCAGGCGGAGTCCCTGTGGTGATAACATCTCCCACTTCCAGGGTCATGATCTCGGTGATAAATTCAATAAGGTAAGGAATGTCAAAGATAAGGTTTGAAGTGCTGGAATCCTGTCTGGTTTCCCCATTTACCCTGCATGCAATTTTTGCATCGGTAATATCCAGCTCTTTGGGAGAGGCAAGATAAGGCCCGAAGGCTGCAAAGGTGTCAAAGCTCTTTGCCCTGGTCCACTGCCCATCCTTTTGCTGAAGGTCACGTGCGGTCACATCATTGAAACATGTATAACCCGCAATTACGTCCTCAGCCTTTGAGGCTGAAATACTCTTACACCGTTTGCCGATAACGACTGCGAGTTCGGCCTCATATTCCACTCTGGAACTCGACGCCGGGTAAATAATCTTGTCTTCATGCCCTATAACCGCTGACGGAGGCTTTAAAAAGAGAACAGGAGTTCCCGGGACTTCCATTGACAGTTCTTCGGCATGGTCCCGGTAATTCAGGCCAACACATACTATTTTGGAGGGAGACGCAGGCGGGAGAACACGCAGCTCCTGAAGCTCGAAGACCCCTCCTGGAGCTCCTACTTTGGGATATACGTGCCCACTTTCGATTTCTCCGTAAAAAATCTCATTTCCTGATCTGAATCTTCCAATCATATCTTTACTTTCTCCTGCTTTTTGGGATCTTTCCGCCTGCTTTCTTTCATTTTTTAAGGATATATCGAAACTTAAATTTTAACTCTTCGCCCACTGGCATCCCGTGCATATTTTCCGAGTTCGGAATCAAGTAGCTGCACGCCTGAAAATACAGGCCCGTCCTTGCAAACCCTGAGCCCTGACCTGTCTATGCAGCATGCCCCGCAGACTCCAATGCCGCATTTGAAATAACGGTGAAGGCTGAACTCTGCATTTTCAAGAACCTTTCTGTCCTCAAGCAGCCTGAAAACAGATGCCATCATTACTTCCGGGCCACAGACCGCGATCCTATCATAAACTAAAAGGTTGAGGCTACTGAGCACATCGGTTACAAAACCCTTTGTCCCTTTTGAGCCGTCATCCGTGGAAACATAAACTTCTCCTGCCTCTGCAAATCGCTCTTCAAAAATCAGGTCGCCTGCACTCCGCGCTCCAAGGACTGTGTGCACCTTAGAACCGGCGGTACGGGCTGCGTCTGCATAAGGAGCAAGAGGAGCAGCTCCGACACCGCCTGCGACTATCAGGATTTTTTCACCCTTAGAAGGAAGAGAAAAGCCCCTTCCGAAAGGTCCCCTTAGCCCGAAAGAATCTCCCTCTCGAAATTCAAAAAGTTTAGAGGTTGCCTCTCCCACTTTCTGGACAGTAATAGAGTTTTTTCTGGAGAGGCCCATGGGCACTTCATCCACGCCTCTGACCCAGACCATTACAAACTGGCCGGGTTCCATAGTCTCAAACTGGAGATCAAAGAAAAAAGTCCTGACAGAAGAAGACTCTTCAATTATCCGTGTTATTGTAGCATTAAGAGGTAGCATCAGACCATCTCATGGGAAAGCCCTATTAATTTTCTTACATCCGAGTAACCTTTCCTCTTCAGGAAAGCTTCTATCCCTGTACTGATTTCGGAGAATATGTCAAACCTGTCATAAACTGCAGACCCGATCTGGACAGCTGCCGCCCCTGCCATCATCATTTCTACGGCATCCTGCCAGGAAGATACCCCTCCTACCCCGATTACAGGAATTTCCAGGGAAGTGTAAAGGTCGTAGACACATTTGACAGCCACAGGCTTGACAGCTTTTCCTGAAAGCCCTCCTGAACGGTTTCCCAGGACAGGATACCCTGACTCGATGTCTATAGCCATCCCTTTTAAGGTATTGATTGCAACAACCGCATCCGCGCCCCCTGACTCAGCTGCAGTTCCTATGCACGTAATATCAGAAACATTCGGGGTAAGCTTGACCCAGACAGGCACGTTTACCACATCTTTTACTGCCGCTGTAATTGCTTCTACAAGGCAGGGGTTAGAGCCGACAGCAGCCCCGTATCCCTCTGCATGGGGGCAGCTCACATTAAGCTCGAAAGCATTGGGTTTTGCAGGAAGCAGGCCTTCAGCAACTTCTTTAAATTCGGCAGGACTTCCGCCGAAAATGCTTGCAATTACCGGAACCCCAGAATCCTTTTTTGCGATATCGAGCTCCTGCAGGAAGCCAGGATAGGAGGGGTTCGGAAGCCCCATAGCATTCAAAAAGCCGCAGTCAAGCCTGACCATGCTCGGGTTGGAGTGGCCGGTTTTAGGTGCAGAGCCTATGGATTTGGTCACAACCGCGCCTGCCCCTCCGTCACGTGCGACCCTGCAAAGAGATGCTCCTGTCGTGCCAAGCACCCCGGCTGCAAGAATGGTCGGATTTTTCAGTCCAAGTCCGGTAAGAGTGTACATAGATGGCTCCTTTCTGCCCTGTCAGTATATCATTCGTATAAATCATCTGAGCTGCACGAATCCCTGGAAAGCTGCAGGAGCGCTTCTTCAGCCAGTCTCTTTCCGCCCATCTGTACAAGCCTGCGCCCGAGCTCCCTGGCTTTTTCAATGCCTCCTACCATAGGGATAAATTCGTTTATCCCGATAGCTTCCAGCCCGTCAAGGGAAAGAACTTCAGCCCGAACATGGATTTCTTTCCTGTCAGGCGTAATTTCGGCATAGGAACCTATAGGAGTGGTGCAGCCTCCTCCGAGTTCGGAAATCAGGATGCGCTCTATTTCGGTGACAATCCGGCTTTCGGTATGGTCAAGTTTGGAAACTGCGGCTTCAGCCTCGGTGCCTGCTCTTGTGACAACTGCAACCGTGCCCTGATTCGGGGAGGGGCAGAAGAAGTCGGGAGAAAGGATTTCCCCTTCAAGCTCCCAGCCCATGCGTTCAAGCCCTGCCCTGGCAAGCAGAATACCGTCGTACTGCCCTTCGTTGAGCTTCCTGAGCCTTGTATCTATATTGCCTCTTAAATCCTGGGTAACGAGGTCGGGCCTGTAGCGCCTTATCTGGGCAGCCCTTCTCAGGGAACTTGTGCCTATAATGGACAGCTCAGGCAGCTCATCAAGTGTTGTCCCGTCATAAGTCAGCAAGATATCGAACGGGGTATCCCGCTTCAGAACGGCAGCAGTTGGAAGTGCAGCCGGGCGGACAGTTGGCATGTCTTTCATGGAATGGACAGCGATATCTATTTCTCCTGCAAGCATAACATCATCCAGTTCCCTGACAAAAGCCCCAACTCCGCTTGATACTGCATGCAGAGGACGGTCCGTAAACCGGTCTCCGCTGGTTTTTATAATTTTCAAGCTGGTTTCAACGCCCTGTTCTTTCAAAAGGCGTGCAACATTTTTGGTCTGGGCAAGCGCAAGCTGGCTGCCTCGCGTACCTATAATCATATGGAATCCTCGTTTTCAAAGAAGCAAATCCGCTCAGAGATTTTCAGTATATGCTTTAAGGGTTTTTTCGATATCCTCTTCGCTGTGGGCTGCAGAGACGAAATTGGTCTCAAACTGTGAAGGAGGGAGGAAAATCCCGCTTGCAAGCATCCTGTGGAAGAAAGCAAGGTAACCCTCCTTGTCGCACTTCAGAACCTCCTGGTAATTATGAGGTTCAGCCCCGAAGAAGATCTTGAACATAGAAGCAATTCCGCATACGTGATAGTCAAGCCCTTCGTCTTCAACGATTTCAGAGAGCACAGCCCGTATGTAATCGCCTGTCGAATTGAGTTTTGCATGGATCTTTTCCTGTTTCAGGTAATCAAGTACTGCAATGCCCGCAGCCACAGAACATGGGCTTCCGCTGAAAGTCCCTGCCTGGTAAACGGGTCCTGACGGGGATACCATTTCCATAATTTCCCGCCTGCCGCCGAAAACCCCTATAGGCAGGCCTCCGCCTACGATCTTTCCCAGGGTGGTCATATCAGGCACGACCCCGAAATACTCCTGTGCTCCGCCCATTGCAAGCCTGAACCCGGTAATGACTTCATCAAAAATCAGAAGCACGTCGTTTTCCAGGGTTAGCTTCCTGAGTTCTTCCAGGTAGCCGGGAATTGGGATTATCGGACCTATGTTCCCGAGCACGGGTTCTATTATAACTGCGGCCAGGTCGTCCCTGTTCTTCTCCACAAGCTCAGTCATTGCTTCAATATCGTTATACGGAGCCTGCAGGGTATGTTTGGTGAAATCTGCAGGAATGCCCAGGGAATCGGGTTCTCCCAGGGTTGTAGCTCCTGAACCTGCTTTTACCAGTACAGCATCATGGGCACCGTGAAATCCGCCTTCGATTTTGATGAATTTGTTTCTGGCCGTAAAGCCGCGGGCAAGGCGGAGGGCACTCATTGTGGCTTCAGTGCCTGTAGAAACGAAACGGAGCATATCAATACTTGGATAATACCCTGTAATCTTCTCTGCGAGGGTTACTTCAAGCTCCGTAGGAGTCCCATAGAGCCAGCCTTTATCGAGCTGGGCTTTAATTGCCTCTTTTATTACAGGGTGGTTGTGCCCAAGAATTGCAGGGCCGTAAGCCAGGCAGTAATCGATGTACTCGTTCCCGTCAAGGTCTGTTATCTTTGAGCCATCAGCTGATGCCGTATAGAAAGGATAAGGCTTGATTGCACGCACAGGGCTGCTTACCCCGCCCGGAATAAGGGTCTTTGCTTTCTCATACATCTGTCTGGACTTCTCAAGTGTTACCTCAGATATCATGGAAATCTCACCGGATTGAATTGAAAATCTTCAACATACTGATAATTCATGAACTAAAGTGAAATTCGGAATTCAACTCAAATTAAATATAATATTAAAATTATAGTTAAATCTTCAACTTAAATCTGGATTCTCCGAACTTCCAGGCAAAGGTAGTTTTACTCGTTTCTGTATCTCTTTTCTATCTTATAACAGAGCCTTCCCCTATTAAGCAGTTATTGATGGGTGGGTTCATGAAATGGGCAGCAGGCTTAAAAACCGGGAAAGAGCGGCAAGGTAAAATGAAATAAACTTCCTGAAAAGCAGGAGCGCCTGAAAAAGAGGCGCTTACTTCAGCATGCGGGCAGCATCCTTTGCAAAGTAGGTAATGATAATGTCAGCTCCTGCCCTTTTGATGGAAATGAGGGATTCGTAAATTACTTTCTTTTCATCAAGCCAGCCATTAGCTGCGGCGGCTTTAAGCATGGCGTACTCTCCGCTTACGTTGTATGCGGCTGTCGGCATCCCGTATTCCGTCTTGACCCGGTAGATAATATCAAGGTAAGGAAGGGCTGGCTTTACCATTATTATATCTGCACCTTCGGCTACATCGAGGGTTACTTCCCTGAGAGCCTCATCACTGTTTGCAGGGTCCATCTGGTAGGTGGAACGGTCTCCGAAGGAATATCCCGACTCAGCAGCTTCCCTGAAAGGCCCGTAGAAAGAAGAGTGGTATTTTGCGGCATAGGACATGATCGGAATATTCTCAAACCCGCTCAGGTCAAGCGCTTGCCTGATGGCTTCTACCATTCCGTCCATCATTCCTGAGGGAGCTACCATGTCAGCGCCTGCTTTTGCATGGCTGACCGCAATTTTTCCGAGAACCTCAAGGGTGGGATCATTCAGGATTTCTTTCGTTTCGAAATCAACGATTCCGCAGTGTCCGTGGCTTGTGAATTCACACATGCAGATGTCCGTGATCACCACAAGTTCATCTCCAAGCTCTGCCTTGATTCTCCGGACAGCCTCCTGGACGACGTCAGTTTCCCCATAGGAGGAACTGCCTTCCGCGTCCTTGAATGCGGGCACTCCGAAAAGGATTACTGCAGGAATCCCGAGTTCTGCAATCTCTTTTGCCTCTTTTGCAACCTCTGAGAGAGGGAAGCTGTATATACCGGGCATGGAAGAAATTTCAATCGCGGAGTCGATAGTCTCATTCACAAAAATGGGCTGAACCAGGTCGTCTAAGGATAAAGTAGTTTCACGCACAAGGTTCCTGATCTTTCCTTTTCTCAATCGTCTTAACCTGACATCTGGAAACATTTGATCACTTCTGTAACTGCGAATTTCACGTAGCTTCTGATTATTTTCTTATGAGTTGCCTTTTTCAGAAACCCGATTTATTTCATTTCCGCAATCGGGCTTCATTTTTCCGACCCTTATCCTGTCCTTATCGAGGCAGAAAACTCTTGAAACTACATCAAGGAACTCTTCGTTTCCGAGTTCTGCAGCCTGGCGGAGAACTTTGGTAGGCTCGGCAAGGATTTTGTTAACGATAGAATGAGTTAGGTCGTCAAGCACCTCGGTCTCAATCTCCCCTATGGTATGATAGGCGCAAAGCCTGTTAACTGCTTTTTCCCGTTCCCGTATCCTGACATCGTATACCTGCCTGTAAAGGTCTGAAATAAGGCGGTCGGCTTTCTGGCGCTTATACTGGAGGTTTAAAAGCCTGATCTCCTCCTGAATTATAGCTTCGGCTTTTTTAGCTTCCTCTTTTCTCATTTTAAGAGTTTTTTCGCTGATCACCCTGAGATTGTCAATATTGCACAGTTCCACATTATCGAGTTCAGCAGCCGATTCCTCGATATCCCTGGGATTTGCTATATCGATTAAGAGGAGTTTACGGGCTTTATCCCGATCTTTTACAGCTTTTTCAACCATTTCCCTGGTTAAAATGTAATGAGGAGCGCCTGTGCCGCTGATTACCACATCAGCATCCTTGAGGTATGTCTGGATATCATCGAGCCTGACTGCATGCCCTCCGAGTCCATAGGCAATTTCTTCGGCTTTCTGGAAGGTGCGGTTAGCAATGTATATTGCTTCGATATCCTTTTCAGCCAGGGCCTTTGCCACAAGGACTCCGATTTCCCCGGCTCCTATCACGAGCACGAATTTCCCTGTGAGCCCCTCCAGAATCTCCTCTGCCAGGTCTACAGCCGCAGAACCTATGGAAATCGAGCCCTTATTGATCCTGGTTTCATTACGGATCCGCTTTCCTACCTGAATAGCCTTTTCAAAGGCAGTGTCAAGGATTTTCCCGGTCGTTCCCGCTTTCTTGGAATAAGCATAGAGCTCCTTTATCTGGCCAAGAATCTGGTCTTCCCCAACGATCATGGATTCAAGACCGCCGGAAAGCCTGAGCAGGTGCTCCAGAGATTCGTCATGCCCGTAAAATTCGACAATATGGGTGGAAGCTCCCATTTCCTTTGCAAAAGAGAAAAGTACACTGCTGCTCTTAGGGGAAACAACGTAGATTTCAACACGATTACACGTTTTTAAGACCACACACTCGTAAACATACTCATGCTTGTACAGGTAATGGAGCATGCCGTCCAGATCTCCGTGCCAGGCGGACTCCATTTCTTCAACCTTTGCTTTTTTATGGGATATAACCATACTTGAGATTTCTGTCACAGAGAGCCTCCGGATAGAATGAATACAGGAATAGAATAGTAATATAAGGAGTTCTAAATTAAACTTTGTCCACAACTCCTACTTTTTTTATATGGAGTTCTAAATTAAACTTTGTCCATAACTCCTACCTTTTTTCACCAAACGAATTTTTATTACAGAATATTTTGATTTAAGGTTTCCATTTACAGAATATTTTGATTCAAAATTTATATTTATGAGTATTTTGATTCGAAATTTATCTTTATGAGTGTTTTGATTCGAAATTTATATTTATAGAACATTTTCATTTAGAGTTTAATTTGCAGGATATTTTGATTCAGAGAGTGTTTTTATTCAGGGAATTTTTTTGAAAGTTCTTAAAGTTTTTAGCTTCCTGCCGGGCTTTAATTGCCGCAATTTCCCACGCGACTCGAAATTATGGAATATGCCTTTTCTGCCGCTTTTTCATAGGACTCGGAAAATGCACTCCAGACAGCCTCACTTTCCAGGACTTCCCATAGGATTGCCTTCCTCTCTTTTTGCTCTGCCACATGTTGCTTGAGATAACTCCTGAGTTCGTCCTGAAGCCGGATCATATCGGAATACGCAGGAGTAATGAGGCCCTCTATCTGCCTGCGGGTATATTTTGAGACCGCAGGACTGTGACCCAGGGTGGAGATTCCGACCACAAGGTCTCCTCTTTTTATTACTGACGGGATTACGATACTACCTAAAGCGTCTACCTGATTAATCAAAATATCGCTTTCCTGTGCAATGGCAGTGATTTTTCGGTTAAGCTCAAAACTGCTGGTTGCGGGTATGACAATAAAAGCCCCTGAGATAAGTTCCCTTAGTTTGAGATCCGAAGCAGTAAGCAGATCAACCTTTAAGAGCTGTACCTGCCCTGAAGCTTCAAGTTCCTGCAGCCGCCGGGAAAATTCAAGGCTGACAACGAGGGTGTCCGCACAGCCTGAAAACAGTTCGGCTTTGCGTTCCCCGACAGAACCTCCCCCGAAGATAACGATCTTCCTGCCAGACAGGTCAAGCATAAGTGGAAGAAAATTGTTTTTTTCAGCCATTTTCAGGAACCTCTTGACTAATAAGATTTAAGACTTAAAAACCGGATTTACAGCCTGACTCCGGTTTTCTTGAACTCCCGTTCACTGAAAAAAAGGGTATAATCCTTAATTCCGGTAGCTTCCGAAATCCTGACAGCTACCTTTTCACAGTCTTCGGGAGTGTAGGAATGAACCATAGTGAACAGGTTGTATTGCCAGTCGGGATAACGCGGGCGCTCATAGCAGTGAGTTACTTCAGGGAATTCTGCCATTATTGCCCCTATTTTTTCTATCTGCTCATTGGGAACATTCCAGACGCACATAGCGTTGGCCGTAATTCCGATTGCCCGATGCCCTATTGAAGCTGCAAAACGCCGGATTTTTCCGGCTTTCTGAAGGCTTTTAAGCCTGTCAACAACTTCCTGCTCACTTATCCCAAGCCTGGCAGCAAGAACCTTGAAAGGGGAATGGGTTATCGGGATCCCATCCTGCACGAGCTTGAGAAGTTCCACATCCGTTTTATCCATTTTTTTTCACCTGATATCGAACCTTACATTTATCTTGAAGAGACGCTTTGTAGGGAGGTTTAACAGAGGACAGCCTGTTTTCTGGCTGATTTCGTTAATTATCTCCTCAAGCCTTTTTTTATTCGGGACAGAGAGCGTAAACCACAGGTTATACTGTGCAGCATTCCGAAGGTAATTATGGGAAACTTCAGGGTACTCGTTTATGAAGTTTGCGACTTCTTCAATCCGGGTTTCGGGAACCTTAAGGGCTACGAGAGTGCTTACTCCACCCATATTTCTGGTGTTGAGCACAGGCCCTATCCGCCTTACTGCCCCTTTCCTGTTGAGTTCGCGCAGCCTTTCAAGAATCTCTATTTCGGAAAGGCCGAGGATTTTGCCTAACTTTTCAAATGGCTCGACTTCCAGGGGAACTTCCTGCTGGATCTGGTTCAAAATTCTCTTATCGATCTCGTCAAGTTCAAATTCAGGAACTTCCTCTTCGTAAGGCTGCATGTTAGAGGTAAAATCGGCTTCCTCCTGTTGGAGCTGATTTTTGCAGTTTTTAAATTCAATCATCCTGATCACTACCATTTTTTCGGGGCCTGTAGATACAGTAAGGCTCTTCTTCAAGATAATCGCCTGTAGCAGCATAAGCTCTTGCCCTGCAGCCGGCACAGACTTTTTTGTATTCGCAAATTCCGCATTTGCCCTTAAGTTCTTCGGGATTCCTGAGTTTTGCAAAAACTTCGGAGTTTTCCCAGATGTCCCTGAAAGGTTGTTCCCTTATATTTCCAGCAAGCACAGGCAGGTAGCCGCACGGATAAACCTCGCCCACACTTGATATGAAGCAAAAACCTGTGCCTCCGAGGCAGCCTTTTGTCATTGCCTCGTAACCGTGGGTTTTAACCGAGATTTCGATGCCTTCTTTTTTCGCCTGCTGGCGCATTATTCTGAAATAGTGGGGGGCGCAGGTCGCTTTCAACTGAATTTTAGATTCTTTCTGCATGTTATAAAACCAGTGCAGAATGCGCTCGTAGTCTGCAGGGGAAACCTCATCGGATTCTTCTCCCCTGCCTGTCGGCACAAGGAAAAAGACATGATATGCAACTGCTCCAAGCTCTTTTGCAAGCTCAAAGGTCTTATGGATTTCCTCAAGGTTGCGTTTTGAGACCGTAGTATTAATCTGGAAGGGGAAATCCGCTTTCCTGAGGACTTCAATGCCTGCAAGCGTTCTTTCAAAAGCGCCTGGCACGCCCCTGAAATTGTCATGCGTCTCTGAAGTCGCTCCGTCAATGCTGATACTGAGCCGCTGAACGCCTGCGTCTTTTAACCTTTCCACAAGTTCAGGAGTAAGAAGTGTGCCATTTGTTGCAAGCACGACTCGAAGCCCTGCATCAGTGCCGTAACGGGCAATTTCAAGAACGTCAGGCCTGGTTAGAGGCTCGCCTCCGCTCAGGATGAGAATGGGTTTTCCAAGCCCAGCTACCTCATCAATGAAATGTTTAGCCTCATCAGTTGTAAGTTCACCTGCCGGAACCGAGGAAGTGGAAGCTCCTCTGCAGTGTACGCAGTTCAGGTTGCATCCTGCAGTCAGTTCCCATGCAATAAGCCTTGGTGCATTTGTCATGGCAATCATAAATTAGCTGTTTTTATTAATGGCAGTCAAAGTTTAATGAGATTTACAAATTAACGATAATTAGGAAGTTAAAATCACAACTTGAAGACCTGATAACGGTCAGATTAGTTTTACCAGGATTTAATCCGATTGAGACTTGAAATATTTAAATTTAAAACCTGAGAGGTCATATTAATAAAGTAATATTAATATTCTGCCATTTCAGACGGAAAACTGTAAAAAGAGGGTTCTGTAAAATCTTCGGGAAATGGACAATTATAAAGATTTGACGCTAGATGGAAAAAAACTCTAATTCCCCGAAGACTTCACAGAACCGTTTTATCAATTGTTCTTATATATATTGCCTAAACCCTGAACCTAAAAACGCAAAATTCTTATTCTAAAAGGTAAACAAGCCTGTATATCAAGTAGTATTTGATTTTATAGTCTTTGAGGGATGTTATGGAATGTAGCTTATGTAGTAAAAAAGAAGGTATGGGTTTTAAATGTCATAGATGTGGGAAACTGTTCTGCTCAGATCATAAACTCCCCGAAGCTCACGATTGCGAATACCAGAATATTATTTATGAAAGATAAAATCCAAGACGCCGTGATGTGCCTACTCTTGAAGAAAGAATATACAAATCAATATTTTCTAGAGCTGATAATTGGAGACGATAACGACTATAGTTCTTGCCTCAACTGATTACACCTTTTATTTGCGGATAGAATGTTTCCATCCATTTTTTGCAAATGCTAGTAACTTCTATAAAATTATTTTCATGTTTGATTAAAGAGTTTAGATCATCTAGAGTGACTTTTTGATCAATATAATTTATTCTTTCCCCACCATAAGAAAATATAAGCATTAATGCGTGTAAAATATTGCGTCGGGAACTATAATTTGTATTCGGTTAAAATAAAATCAGTAAGAAATGTATTTCTTTCGTTGAAGCTTGTGTAAACCTATAATACAAATTGAGACAAACAGGTGATCGCAATAGTCATTTTAGCATCATAGATTCCTTAACCGAATAAGAGTAAAGATCGTTTTAGTGCGAGCGTTTTGATGACGCTGTACTTTTTTATCCGGGCTTATGATCCTTCCGCTACGTTAAAAGTAATGCTGAACTTCGCTCCCTGCCCTCGCTGAATCTCGATTTTTCCATCCAGCTGGTCAACAAGGATGCTTACTAACTGCAGTCCGAGTGATTCAAAACTTTCTAATTCTACATTTTCAGGAATTCCCTTTCCGTTATCTGAAATTGTCAGGCTGAAAAGAGATTTATCTATTTCATTATTCTTTTCTTCCCTGCAAAGCTGAATTCGGATTTCTCCTCTGTCTCTGCCGGGAAATGCATGTTTGAGGGAATTGGAAACGAGTTCATTAACAATTATCCCTAATGGGACTGCGATATCCATGTCAAAGAAGATGTTTTCTTCAAGATCCATGTTTAAGCTGATATCAGCATTTCCAAGGCTGTATGTCTGGAAAAGGTTCTCAGCGAGTTCCTCGATATACGATGAAAAGTTCAGTGTATCGAACCCTCCACCTTTGTACAGTTCCTCATGGATAAGAGCCATGGATATTACTCTGTCCTGACTTTCCCTGAAGGCTTCCAGAACTTCCGAATCCTTAATATCCTCTCTGTTATTGAACTTTTCAGCCTGAAGATCCAGCAGGGAGGAGATTACCTGCAGATTATTTTTGATCCTGTGGTGGATTTCCTGTTTGCGGGCAATTTCGATATTTGCCAGAGCTTCTTCAGCTTTTTTTCGCTTGGTGATGTCAGTTAGCATGTTTATCGAGCCCATAAACTTGCCATCCTTATCAAAAAGGGATTTAGCACTTACGAGCAACCATAAGAATGATCCATCCTTACATCTTAATTTCAACTCGTAGCTCTCATTGACACCCTGCCTCCTCTTTTCCATATTCTGTTTGACGATATTCTTATCTTCTTCACTAATGAAGTCCAATACATATCTGCCAATCATTTCTTCCAGAGTGTATCCGAGCATATCCGTCATTTTCTTATTAGCATAAGTGACTAAGGCTTCAGCGTCAATTATGAATATACCTTCTTTTGCTGTCTCTACAATGTTGCGGTACTTTTCCTCACTTTCCCGAAGTTTTTCTTCTGCTCTTTTGTTTTCGGTTATATCTCTGGCAATAGCTGAGATAGCCACAAGCTCTCCAGTTGCATCAAAAACCGAAGACATAGTTACTGAAACATTTATTATTGTACCGTCCTTTTTTAACCTTAAAGTTTCGTAGTGCTGGATCGGTTCTCCCTGTTTAATCTTTTCAATTAACTGTTTTATTTCCCCTTTAATATTATTCGGTTCAATTATTGACGCGTTTTTTCCTATAATTTCTTCAGCTGAGTAACCATAAATCTGCTCTGCCCCCTTATTCCAGCTGGCAATAGTACCTTCAAGAGACTCAGTTGCAATAGCATCATTCGACGATTCCACAGCATTCGCCAATATCTCTATTTTCTCTTCTGATTTTTTACGTTCAGTAATGTCCTGAGTTGTCCCCTTCATTCGAATAGGGATATTTTTTTCATCAAAAACAACTTCTCCTTGTTCATGGGCTATACGTTCTTCTCCATCGGCTAAGATAATCCGAAAATCAATGCTATACGGCTTTCCTTTTAAAGCTTCCTTAGTGGCATTATCTACATAGTCTCTGTCATCGGGATGTACATAGCTCAAAAACGTATCGTAAGTTACTTCAAATTCTTGAGGCTTAAGTCCAAAAATACGATAAACTTCATCAGACCAGTATTTTTCACCAATTGCAATATTCCAGTTCCAGTTTCCAATATGAGCCATTCTTTGAGCTTCAGCAAGCCCCGTTTCGCTTTCTTTCAATGAGGTGTAAGCCTTCTCAAGCTGCATTGTTCGCTCTTCAACTAGTTTTTCTAAATTATCATGTGCTTTTTTTAGAGCTTCTTCTGCTTTCTCACGTTCAGTAATATCACGTGCAGCTGCAAAAACCCCAATAACCTCACCATTCTCGCCCCTATAAACTGAAGCATTGTACAAAACAGGAGTTATATGTTCGTCCTTATGCTGAATCTCTAGAGAATAATCCCAAACTTTGCCATCTGTGAATACCTGCTGATAGCCTGTGCGGGCTTTCTCAGGTTCAGTGAAGTAATCTGAAAAATCAGTCCCAATCAACTCGTTTCTGGAATATCCGGTAATCAGTTCCGTAGCACCATTCACATCCGTAATTTTGCCTTCAGGCCCGATGGTTACCATAGGATCCAGGCTGGCTTCAATCAGACTGCGATTATAAATATTTGACAACCTAATAGCTTCTTCTGCTTTCTCACGTTCAGTAATATCTATGAATGCAGAAACGGATCCGCGTGGGTTGCCCTGCTCGTCACGTAAGGGTCTGGCATTACCCAATACGTGTCGCATCCCGCCGTCAGGATAGACGAAATCGAACTCGTAGTTGTTTATTTCTATGCCTGAAGCCGACATTTGCACCGGCATATTTGCAGGCGGGATCCCCACTCCATCCTTGAATATCCTGACCATCTCGGGCCTCTCTCCTTCCGGAGCGGATCTGGACGCGTTTGCACCCTCGGGAATTCGAATCCATTCATATGAGAGCCGGTTCCCAGTTACCTGAAGCGCCTGGGGATCGTGCGCTATCCACACGGCGGCGGGCACGGCATCCAATACTACTGCCAGTTCATCCGAGCGAGAACGCTCACGTTCCTCGCTCTCCCGCAGCGCGTCCACAAGGGTATCGCGTTCCGCTAGCGAATGGGCCAGCTTGATATTGCTATAGCTTAGCTGTGAGAGCATGTTGGCAAGCTTCGCGAAAAAGGCCATGCCTGTGGCCACAGCCGACGGGCTCAACCGTGGAACTTTTTCAAGAGCTGCTATATATTCCTCTTCATCGAAACCGTATTGTCTGGCCTGAGATCGGAAAAGCTCATAGTCCAGAGGCTCGTCTTCAAAAAAGAACTGTCCTGAGAATATATTGCCGACATGCTGGCCGCCCACCATGATGGGAGTCGCTGTGTCCCACATGTTGTTTTTGCACCTGTACAGTTTAAATTCTCCCTGAGGGACGCCCGCGGATAGCTTTGTGTCGCTTTCTACGCAGTGCTTGCAGGCATCGGGGTGAACCCTGTGGAATCGCGTGCAGATATCCTGCCATCCAATGCTTACCAGAACATTGCCTTTGAGATCGACTAGAGCGATGGTAATGTGAGCAAACTCATAGAAATCATCCATTAGGGACTGGATCGCCTGGGTATCAACGATCTCGGCAAGCTCCAGGTTCGCCGTCTCCCGAGCCGGCGGGAGAATGCTCTCCAACTTCAGCCTTACGCACTGCTCACTCTGGCGCAGCGCTTCATCTCCCCGCTTTCGTTCGGTTATATTTTTCCGCCCGAAATTTTCTATCCGCTCCCATTTTCCTTCTTTTTTGATCAAAGCGAATTGATGGTTGAAAGCCATGTCGATAATATCTGCTGCACTGCACGTATCGAGAAAATATGGGAACAGAGATATTCTCTGTCGTTTGCAGATATTCGCATCCACTTCTTTCTCATAATCAACAAAATCATCCCAATCCCCTTTTTTCAACCAGGGAGTGTCCCCTGCTGTCCTAAGCCCGTCATAACCACTTGAAAGAACCTGATCAAATTTTTTAACCCAACCTTTTATGATTTTCTCTGACTCGAAAACATCCTCATTTATATATCCGTGAGTGTAGGGAATGATTTCGATTTGCCCTCTCTCCATATAAACATCAATATCGGGAACGACCTTTCTCAAGGCTTCTTTTGCCTCTTCTACTTCCAGAGGTTGTGACATGACCCAGAGGCAAAACTCATTATTCTCTAACCCTGCTTTGAAGTAGGGGACAAGTATGTCCATCAAATCTTCTTTTGTCTGGTAGAATTGGCAGAAGTGCGTTCCCCAGGGCACGTCTCCAATAATATCAATGCCAGATTTTCTCAGGCTTTCTCTCATTCCAAATCTTCTCCTACTTGAGGATGTATGAGGCAGAAGTTCCGTTGCCTCTGTCATGTGCGGTCTTGCCTTTCCATGTTTCACAATTAGACTTTTTGCTTCCTGGACTTTGGAAGTCAGTTGCTGAAAACCGTAGCAAAATAATCTCTCTATTATTCCCTAAATCATTCCCTAAATCCGGGATGTGTTCATTTTTCAGATTTGATAAATGACTGCCTATGATCATGTTTTGTATGGCGATTTAATATATAAAACAAAAGGCTTACATTCCAAAGTATAATGAAACTTGCATTTTTACAATAACTTTCGAGCTTGACAAGTATATTGCTTGTATTTCCCTAAACAACAAACAAAAAAGCAGGTTCCGTTGCAAAAAAAATTATGAAAGGGATTTACTGAAATAAGTAGAAATTTTGGGGTATATCTTATGCCAGTAAATCCCTTTAAATGGAAGCATTATGAAGGAGAGATCATCTTATTAAATGTTAGATGGTACTTAAAATACGCATTAAGCTATAGAAATTTAGAGGAAATGATGGCAGAGAGAAGAGTAAAAGTTGATCACACTACTATAATGAGATAGGTACATCAATACTCTCCTGAGATCTAAAAGAAGATAAGAAAGCACTTAAGACCAACAAACGATTCATGGAGAGTTGATGAGACCTATATAAGAGTAAAAGGTGAATGGAAATACCTTTGAGCAGTTGACTCTGATGGAAACACAATCGATTTCATGCTAAGTGCAAAACGAAATAGAAAAGCTGCAAAGAGGTTCCTTAAGAAAGCTTTGGGTTCAAAACACAATCAAATCCCAAGAGCAATAACAGTTGATAAGAATCCAGCTTATCCTATTGCCATACATGAACTGAAAAATGATAGAATATTACCTCAAAATGTAAACCTTCGGCAAATTAAGTATTTGAATAATATTGTTGAACAGGATCATAGATACATAAAACGGATAGTGCGTCCAATGTTAGGTTTCCAGTCTTTTCATACAGCAATTAAGACTTTAAAAGGAATTGAAATCATGCATATGATAAAAAACGACAGGTTGATACTTTAAATCGATGTGTTCGGGCTGAAGTCAATTTTATAAACCAGTTATTCGGAATAGCTGCCTAAATCTGGATGTCATCTGAGAAATATTCTGTTTTATTATGTTCTTTGTTGTGAAACTAAATTTTTGCTTCAATATCATGATTTTTTGCAACGGAACCGTATTTTTTATCTGGGATTATGATCTTTCTTTTACGTTGAAAGTAATTCTGAATTCCGTTCCATGCGTTCTTTTAAGCTCGATTTTCCCATCCAGCTGGTCAACAAGGGTGTTTACTAATTGCAGTCCAAGTGATTCAAGACTTTCCAACTCTATGTTCTGGGAAATTCCTTTTCCGTTATCTGAAATTGTCAGGCTGAAAAGAGACTTATGCATTTCATTATTCTTTTCTTTCCTGCAAAGCTTAATTCGGATTTCCCCTTCTTCATCTTCAGTAAATGCATGTTTGAGGGAATTGGAAATGAGTTCATTAACAATTATTCCTAACGGGACAGCAATATCCATATCAAAAAACGCATTTTCTTCAAGATCCATTAATAGGCGGATATTTCTACTACTAAGGCTGTAAGTCTGGAAAAGGTTTTCAGCTAACTTCTGAATATATGCCGAAAAGTCCAGTGTATCGGTTCCTTCGCCTTTATAAAGTTCTTCATGGATGAGAGCCATAGATACAACCCTATTCTGACTTTCCCTGAAAGCTTCAAGTACTTCTTTATCCCGGAACTTTTCAGCTTGAAGATCCAGCAGGGATGAGATTACCTGCAGGTTGTTCTTGATCCGATGATGAATTTCTTTTTTTCTGGCATCCTCAATTTTTGCCAGGGCTTCTTCTGCTTTGATACGTTCAGTAATATCTCTGGCAATAGTTGAAATAGCTACAAGCTTTCCAGATGAATCGAAAATTGGAGAAAAAGTTATTGAAACATTTATAATAGTACCGTCCTTTTTTAACCGTGAAGTTTCATAGTTCTGGACCCTTTCTCCCTGTTTAGTCTTCTCAACTGACTGTTTTATTTCCTCTTTTAAATTAGCCGGTTCAATTATTGAGATGTTTTTTCCCAGAATTTCCTCAGCCGAATAACCATAAACCTGCTCTGCCCCCTGATTCCAGCTGGTAATAATGCCTTCAAGAGACTCAGTTACAATAGCATCATTCGACGATTCCACTGCATTTGCCAGTGTCTGAATTTTCTCTTCTGCTCTTTTACTCTCAGTAATATCTTGGATTATTCCCTTCGCTCGAATAGGGATATTATTCTCATCAAAAATGACTTCGCTCTCCGCATGGACTGTGCGTTCTTCCCCATTAGCCAGGACAATCCTATAATCAATACCAGAGGGCTTTCCTTTGAAAGATTTCTTGATAGCATTATCCACATATTCTCGATCGTCGGGGTGTATATAATTTAAAAGTTCATCGTAAGTTGCGCCTGATTCTTGAGGATTACGTCCGTAAATACGATATATTTCCTCAGACCAGTATGTTTCACCAGTTACAAGATCCCAATCCCAATTTCCAATATGAGCCATCTTTTGAGCTTCAGCAAGACCTCTTTCGCTTTCTTTCAACGAGTTATAAGCTTCTTCAAGCTCAGAAGTACGCGCTTTAACTTTTTCTTCTAAATTATCATGTGCTTTTTTTAGAGCTTCTTCTGCTTTCTTACGTTCAGTAATATCACGTGCGGCTGCAAAAACACCAATAACTTCATCGTTCTCGTCCTTATAAACTGCAGCATGGTACAAAACAGGAGTTATGTGTTCGTCCTTATGCTTAATCTCTAGAGGATAATCCCGAACTTCACCATCTGTGAATACCTGCTGATATCCTTTACGGGCTTTCTCAGGCTCAGTGAAATAATCTGAAAAATCAGTCCCAATCAAATCATTTCTGGAATATCCGGTAATCAGTTCTGTAGCGCCATTTACGTCAGTAATCTTCCCATCAGGCCCGATAGTTACTAGAGGATCCAGACTGGCTTCAATCAAACTGCGGTTATAAATATTTGATAATCTCAGAGCTTCTTCTGCCTTCTTACGCTCAGTAATATCTCTGGCAATAGTTGAGATGGCTGCAAGCTCTCCGGATGCGTTAAAAACAGGAGAAAGGGTCACTGAAATATTTATTAATGTACCGTCCTTTTTTAACCTTAAAGTCTCATAATGCTGGACCTTTTCTCCCTGCTTAATCTTTTCAGAAAAGAATTTTATTTCCCCTTTAAGATAATCTGGCTCAAGTATTGATATGTCTTTTCCCAAAACCTCTCCGGCCGAATAACCATAAATCTTTTCTGCTCCCTTATTCCAGCTGGTAATAGTACCATCAAGTGACTTAGTTATAATTGCATCTTCTGACGATTCCACAGCATTTGCCAGTATCTGAATTTTTTCCTCTGCATTTTTAAGCTCAGTAATATCGCGCGCTGCAGCAAAAACCCCAATAATATCATCATTCTCGTTTCTATAGACTGAAGCATTATACAGAACAGGAGTTATGTGTTCGTCTTTATGCCGAATCTCTAGAGGATAATCCCGAACTTCGCCATTTGTGAATACCTGCTGATATCCTTTACGGGCTTTCTCAGGCTCAGTAAAGTAATCTGAAAAATCAGTCCCAATCAAATCATTCCTGGAATATCCAGTAACCTGTTCTGTAGCAACATTCACATCTGTAATCTTACCATCATGCCCAATGGTTACTAAAGGATCCAAACTGGTTTCAATAAGGCTACGATTGTAAATATTTGATACCCTGAGAGCTTCTTCCGACCTCCTCCTCTGCAGAGCCTGCGTCACCGCCGGCGCGATAGCTTCAAGATCTTCCTGCTGTTCGCAGCTATAGCCGCCTTCATGGTTTGCGACCGCGATCAACCCAATCGTTTTCCCGTCCTGGACGAGGGGCACACCGAGAAATGACATGAGTGGAGGATGGCCTTCAGGCAAGCCAATGCTTTCTGGGTGTGACTGTGGATCGTTGGTAAAGAAGCTTTTCTCGTTGATAATGACACTGCCGTACAGGCCATGGACAACAAAGTCGCTCGGGGGACGACGATGCCCTGTTTTGTCGTACATAAAGCACTGTTCCCATCCCAGCTCGCTTTTTGCAACATCGTGCAGTAGCCCGTCAGCGCCCATCTCATTAATGAAACCAAACTGGCTGCCGGTCACTTCCAGGGCTACAGATAGACAGGCATTTCCCAGTTCTTCTTCGGTTTTTGCCTGCACCACATTGCTGAAGATCCGATTGATCCCCTCAAGAATACGGTTGTATCTGCGTATTCTGTGCTCTTCTTGCTTGCTTTCGGTGATATCATCAAACAGGGTGTATACCTGGAAGGGCTTGTCCTCTCCAGTCCGGAAAATGGGCATAGCATTAATGTTTATCCAGCGGTAGCAGTTCTCCCGAGGATTGTAAACTCCCATCACCACATCTTGCACTTCCCTTCCTGTTCGCAGGGATACCATAGCTGGATGCTCGAGTCCAGGGAATATAGAGCCGTTCTCTCGGATAGTAAGGTACTCCTCGCCCACAGAAGAACTGCCCAAGAACTCAGCTGGAGTCTTGCCAAGAATCCTCTCGGCTGCGGGATTCATGGAGATTATCCTACCGCTGGCATCTTGGTAGACCACACCTTGAAGCATGGTCTCATATAAAAGTCGATAATGTTGCTCCGACTGGAGAAGGCCCTCTTCTGTCTGCTTGCGCTTGGTGATGTCAGTGAACATGCCCAGGGAACCTGTAAACTCGCCTTCCTTATTGAAAAAGGCTTTAGCACTTATAAGCGCCCATAAGGGAGAGCCATCCTTACATATTAATTTAAGTTCATAGACCTCATTGATACCCTGCCGCCTCTTTTCCATATTCAGTTTGAGGATAGCCTTACCTTCTTCATCGGCAAAGTCCCATAAAAATCTGCCAATAAGCTCTTCCAGACCGTATCCGAGCATCTCGGTAATTTTCTTATTCGCGTAAGTAATCCTGACTTCAGCGTCAATTCTCAATATACCTTCATTGGCGGTTTCTACGATATTGCGGTATTTTTCTTCGCTCTCTTTAAGCCTCTCTTCAACTTTTTTGCGTTCGTTGATATCACGGGCGACATAAACACTCCCGATGAGTTTTCCTTCCGAATCATGTAATGGCGTGGTGCTTACCGCGAAATAACCACCAAGACAATCCTCGCAAACTTCTGTGGTGTGCTCAGCCCCATCTTCAAGCAACTGCCGGTGCGGGCAAAAAGAGGGCGGTTTGTCTGTCCCATGGATAACACGATAGCAGGTTAACCCTACGCACTCTTCCGGTTTCACCCCCAATCTTGCCGTCATGGCTCTGTTTGCGCGAACAATCCGACACTCATCGTCGATTATGGCTACAAGGTCTGGCACAGCATCAAAGGTATATTTCCAATTTTTTGCGGCCTGAATAGCTTCTTTTTCCGCCCTTTTCCTTCCTGAATTCTCTATCCGTTCCCATTTTTCTCCCCTTTTGATCAAAGCAAATTGATGGTTGGAGATTACATCAATAATCGCGGCTGTGCTGCACATATCGAGATAATATGGGCATAGAGCTATCACGAGGTTTTTGTCGATGAAAGCATCCACTTTTTTCTCATAATCAACAAAATCATCCCAACCTTCTTTTTCCAGCCAGCGATTGTCCCCTGAAGCCCTCAATCCATCATAGCCGGTTGCCAGAACCTGATCGATTTTTTCAACCCAACTATTTACGACTTTGTCCGGATCGAAAATACCCTCTTTCATATACCCTTGAGTGTAAGGGATAATTTCCATTTGCCCTTTTTCCAGATAAACATCAATATCAGGAACAGCCCTTTTCATGGCTTCTTTTGCCTCTTCTACTTCTATAGGCTGTGATGTGATCCACACGCAAAGCTCGTTATTTTCCAGCCCTGCTTTGAAGTAAGGAACCAGTATGTCCACTAAATCTTTTTTTGTTTGATAGAATTGACAAAAGTGCGTTCCCCAGGGCACATCTCCAATAATATCAATGCCAGATTTCCTCAGGCTTTCTCTCATTCCAAAATCTTCTCCTCTTGAGGATGTATAGGGCAAAAATTTCGTTGTCTCTATAGTGTGCGGTCTTACCTTTCCGTGCTTCATAACTAGACTTTCACTTAAAAAAATCCTGTGCAGAACCATATTTGGAAGAATCAAAAACTTTATTAGCGGAAGAGGTGACAGCTCACAATGCTATGCCAGCCATATGACAAATGAATATTAATTCTCTTCTATTTATTTTGTCATCTATATATGTTTTATCGAGCCAACAACGATTATCCTATTTGGATATAGTAATTGATCGCATCTCTTTATTCCAGCAGAGTCCTGGGATTAATAAAGCCGCTCCTGAGCATATGGTCGGCAAGCACAAGGGCAACCATGGCTTCGGCAACAGGCACCATGCGCGGGGGAATTGTTGGGTCATGCCTTCCTTTGATTGTGATTTCAGTGTTTTCCCTGGTTTTGAGGTCAACTGTCTGCTGGAGTTTCCCTATGGACGGGGTAGGCTTTACGGCTGCCCTGCAGACAATGTCCAGACCTGTTGAGATTCCTCCGAGGATTCCGCCTGCATTATTGCTGGAAGAGGTTATTTTTCCTTCCTGAATGCGGAAAGGATCGTTCATTTCACTTCCACGCAGGCGGGCAGCCTCAAATCCTGCTCCGATTTCAAAGCCTTTGACTGCAGGAATACTCATGAGGGCTTTTGCAAGGTCAGCATCCAGCCTGTCAAATACAGGCTCTCCAAGGCCTGGAGGCACACCTTTTACAATAACTTCTACAATGCCTCCAATGCTGTCTCCTTCCTGCCGAAGGGCTGCAACTTTCTCAAGCATTTTTCCGGCAGCTTCAAGATCGGCACAGCGTACAGGGGTTTTTTCTACATTTTCAAGAATTTCTTCAAAAGAAAGAGGCTTTGCCCGGATGGCTCCGAGTTCAAGCACATGTGCCGCTATTCGTATTCCAAACCTGGAAAGCAGGAGTTTTGCAAGGGCTCCGCCTGCAACCCTGCCTATTGTTTCGCGGGCTGAAGACCTGCCTCCTCCGCGGTAATCCCTCATTCCGTAGCGGGCCATATAGGTAAAATCGGCATGTCCGGGCCTGGGAGTATCTTTAATAGCATCATAAGCCGAAGACCTGGCATCCGAGTTCCAGACCAGCATGGAAACAGGAGTGCCTGTGCTCATTCCTTCAAAAACTCCAGACAGAATCTCCACCCTGTCAGCCTCGCGCCGGGGAGTGGAAACTTCACTCTGTCCCGGGCGCCTTCTGTCCAGCTCTTTCTGGATGTCAGACTCTGAGAAAGGGAGCCCTGCAGGCAATCCGTCTACCACGACACCCACAGCCCTGCCGTGAGATTCGCCCCATGTGGTAATTCGAAACATCTGCCCGAAAACGTTTCCAGCCATGCATCTTAACTGGTTTTTTTGCTATTTGATCCTTGGGGTTGTTGTGAGGAGGGTTCAAGATGTACAACTACATCAGAAACATCTTTGTATTCGCCCTTCAGCTTTTTGCTGACCCTGTGAGCTATAAGGTGTGCGTCTTCAAGAGGCATGTCAGACCTGACAAGCAGGTGCATATCGACTTTAATATCTCCCATGCTTCCGCGGGTCCGAATCTTGTGGCAGCCCCTTACCCCTTCAATTCCCATAACCAGGTCGCAAATTTCTTTCTCTTCAATCCTGGACATATCCAGAAGGGACCTTGAACTTTCTTTTATAATCCTGTATCCTGCCCTGAAAATTAGAAAAGCGATCACTAGGGCGACTAAAGGGTCCATGATCGAAAAACCTAAATTTATGGCAACCAGACTAACTATGACCGAAAGAGATACATAAATATCGCTTTTCGTATGCATTGAGTCCGCTATAAGCACCTGGCTCCTAAGAGACACACCCTGTCTATGCTCATATCGCGTTACCAGATAGTTAATGCATATTGTCCCGAACATTACGAGATAACTTACATTTGTGACCTCTGGCGTGCTCTGGACAAGGAAACGGTTGAGAGCATTATGAAATATTTCGACACCCACAAAGATCAGAAGCAAGGCGATAAAAATAGAGGCTACGGTTTCATATTTCCGGTGCCCGTAAGGATGATCGATGTCAGGTGGACGGTCTCCAATAAAACTTCCAGCCAGTCCTATGATATTGGAAACCCCATCAAAAAGGGAGTGATAGCCGTCCGCAACCATGCTTAATGTGCTTGTCATAGTTCCGTAAATGATTTTGGCAAACGCGACTGCAAGGTTCAGAAATAGTACATAGATGAGAACTCGCTGGACTTTTTTGAATTTCTGTAACATAAATCTGACCTCCCATCACGTCGAACTGTATGAAACCGGAAATAAAGCAGTGATAAAAGAGAATTAACACAGTTGAAAGCTATCAATGAGCTATCAATAATATACTATCTTGTCTCTTATATAAAATTCTGCTTTTTAAAATGGATGAAAAACCAGATTCAGGGTAAAAAATAAAAATGAAAAAAAGCGGAAGAAAGAAGGAACTCTTATTCTGAGCCTGTCCACAGCGTATAAGCTTCCATTATTTCCTGCCCTTCAAGGAATATAAGCCTGTGATCTTTGCCATATTCTTTTGCCTTTTCTTTGGAAAGGGCTTTACCATTATAATCGTCCAGCATCTCGCAGACTACCATTGCAGGGGTAATGCCTGCCATGCGGGCAAGAGCAACTGAAAGTTCGGTCTGCCCCTTGCGCTCGTCCAGAAGCCCTTCTGCGGCTCTCAGAAGTGCCACATGCCCAGGCGTTCTGAATTCGTTTCCAAAATGGATTTTATCTCCTGAAAGGTTTTTTTCTGTGATTTCCCCTATTTTCCGGATAGTAAGCGCTCTTTCATTATCAGGGATTCCGGTTCTGGTATCTCTGTGATTGACCCAGAGAGAAAAGGAGGAATGAGAGTCGTATTTAAGATCTCCTTCCTTTTCCACCACTTCCCCAAGAACGTCACTGTTTTTGCTGGCTTCCCGAACGAGTTCTGCCATGAAAGGCAGCCTGAGCTGCTTTGATGCCACAGGGTCAACTGCCACACAGATAAGGCCGCCTGCATCTTTTCGCATCCATTTCACATCTTTACAGGTTACCGCTGTTGCAGGAATTACAAGGTCAGTTTCCCCTTCCCTGGCATCCGAATCGTAAATCTGGATCATTTTTCCTGCACGCAGGGCTTCCAGCGCCAGGTTGATATTCTCATTTCTATACGTAAGACAATCGTAAACCGTGCTTCCGCTCATTTTTGGCTCTCCATACCCTGATTTTTTATCTGTATCACAACTCTGTCTCCGTCATTCAATTCCAGGGCATCCCTTAACTTTACCGGTGCAATAATCTCAATCAAATCTGACGGGTAGTGTGTTCTCTCAGGGGCGACTACGGCAGCTTCTATTCCGCCGATGATAATAGGGTAGCATTTTCCGCCTCCGAAAGTGCGTTCTCCGTCATTGAAGCCTTCTATCTGGATAGAAGGCATTTCACGTAGTAGATTTCTAAGAGCCGAACTGTTTTCGGAGAGCTGCACATTCAGAGTTCCAGGAAAAGGTTCGAAACGTAATTTTTCCTCAAATTGCTTTCTGTACCCGGGTATATTGACATAATACTGGCCTTCGCCCAGGCCCTTAAGCACCTTTCCCTCAAGCTCTAAAATATTAGATTCCGGAGAAAAAATCCTGCTGTACTCTATATATTCGCTCTTAAGAATTTCAATCCCTTTTTCTGTCATTTTTATCAACTGGCCACCTGAGACGATCTTCCTTTCGATCAGCCCCTCTTCTTCCAGCTGCTTTAGTTTTCTTGCTGCGGTTTTGGAGCTCGCTCCGGTATGCTTTTGAAACTCATTCGAAGATACCTTTATGGTTTTATTTACTGCCCCAATAAGTGCAAGTTTCTTCAGGTGTTCAATGTCCGTCACAGTCGGCTCCTATCCTAATTTTGAGATGCATCTCAATAATGAGATGTTATTCAATGCATTTCGTTATAATAAAACTTTTGATAGCAAGAAAAACAGGAAAAAGACAGGGTCTAGGTGCGTACAATTGTCTCCGGCGAGAAAAAGCGTTTAGAGAAAAATAGTTTAGTTATACGGGCTCCTGTGGGTTTTTATTTTTACCTCTCTTTTTCTAAAACTTTTTTCCTATATTCTCCATGTAGAGTATCTTCAGCAAAAACATCACCGGAGAAGTTAAGTATTTAGTATCCTGAATCCATCTATTGATCAGACCATGATAAGAGAAATTGAAGTTGAGTGTCCCTCATGTTCTCCGGAAGAAGGAGTAGGGCATGCAGTTCTGAAAGAAGGGCAGAGCCCGCTAGTCCGCTGTCTTGAGTGCGGACAGGTACATGCAGCGAAGATAAAAACCCCAAAAGCAGTCAGTTTGAAGGTTATAGTCAGCAAGATGGATATTTCAAATACCTATAAAACTGAACTGGATTCCGAGACTGTCCTTCAGGTAGACGACGAGCTGGTTATAGACGACGAGGAAACAGGAGTAGTGGTTCCTATCCTGATTACTGCCCTTGAAGCAGGAGATAAACGGCTTCAATCGGCTAAGGCAGAAGGCGTTGATACAATATGGGGCAGAGCCATTGATGAGGTAACCGTAAAATTTTCCGCGCAGTCAGGCACTGAAAAAACAGAAGTTGTCGAGAAACGCGTTTCTGGAGACTATGAGTTTGTTGTAGGGGCAGAAGAAAAAGTGGGAAACACACGCCTTTTCATCACCAAAATCAAGGTAAGGGATGGGGCATTCAGGTCCAGAAAAGGCGATGCCGTGCTTGCAAAATACGTAAAAAGGATTTTTGCCAGAAAGAAAGGGGAAGGTTCGGGTCAGCGTGATTTCAGAAGAGGACCGTGGTGAAGAGGATAATAAAACCGGAGAGGAAGAGGAAATAGAATTCGAAGAAATGCGCAGGCGCCTTGTCAAGGGGCTTAGGTTTAGTATACTGGAAGAAAAGGTCCTCGAGGCAATGCTTCGTGTTCCCAGGCATAAGTTTGTCCCAAAATATGCGCAAAGTGAAGCTTATGTAGATATGCCTCTGGACATCGGTCACGGACAGACCATATCTGCGCCTCATATGGTTGCCATAATGTGTGACCTTCTGGAACTTTCAGAAGGGCATAAAGTCCTGGAAGTAGGGGCAGGTTCAGGATATAATGCTGCAGTGATGGGAGAACTCGTAGGAAAAAGCGGACATGTATACACTGTGGAACGCCTTGAGCCCCTTGTGCAGCTTGCAAAGGAGAACCTGAAAAGAACAGGCTACAATAACGTTACAGTACTGCTTGAAGACGGATCTATGGGTTATTCCGAGTATGCTCCTTATGATAGGATAGCTGTAACATGCGCAGCTCCAGACATCCCTGAACCCCTGCTGGAACAGTTGAAGCCTGGGGGTATACTGGTAATTCCTGTAGGGAATTACTTCCAGGAGCTTATAAGAGTCAAAAAGGACAGTGAGGGCAATATACACAAAGAGAGAAAAGGTGGAGTTATTTTCGTACCTTTGATTGGCAAATATGGCTTCCGGAAAATCTGAAAATTCAAAAAATCGATGTAAGAAATAAGGATCAAAGCAAAGCTGTTAGTATTTTTTTAATAAATATGAAAGAATTAAATAAGGTATTAATAAGTGTGAAATTATCTACTGATTATGGGCGTAGACATTTATGAAGACTTTGAGGAAATTCGTGTCAAAGATGTCTATATAGTTGATGTTTTTACAGACCCGACTCCCGTGGTGCTTCTTGAAAATCTGGAAGGGAATATGCTTCCTATATACATCGGGCATCTCGAGGCTCTCGCAATAGGAAACGTGATTAAAAATGTTTCTCCTCCCCGACCCATGTCTCACGATCTCATGATCAATATTTTCGACCGGCTGGATATACAAATTGAGGGAGTGTTGATTGACGAAAAGGTGGACAAAATCTATTATGCCCGCCTCCTTATAAAAAAGGACAACAGTGTCATACAGTTTGACGCAAGACCAAGCGACTGTATTGCCCTTGCCCTGCGTGTGGGAGCCCCGATAAGGATTAGAAAAAAGGTGCTTGAAAGTTCCGAAATAGAGATGTCCAGACTTGAAGGCGCCCGTGTGATGAACATTTTCGGCTAGGCCATGCAGAACTCTTTTTTCCGGAGCTTGAATCCTCAACTCAAAGAAGCTTGATCATCCTGCCTGCAGAAAGCTATTTTTGAATCCGTTTTAACAGTGTACTGCCCGTCTTTTTAACGGTTAAATCTGACAGATCGTATCGGCTTATTTTCAATAAGCTTTTAATAAAAGTTAAATTCATTATCCCTTAGATGCTCACCAAAAGAATAATACCATGCCTTGATGTGACCCTTGACAGAGCAGGCGGCTGTGTTGTTAAGGGTGTGGAGTTTGTGGACCTGAAAGAGGCCGGAGACCCTGTGGAACTTGCCAAGCGCTACAATGAAGAGGGCGCAGACGAACTTGTTTTCCTGGACATCACAGCTTCTGCTCACGGCAGGGAAACAATGATTGATGTGATTGAAAGGACTGCAGATGAGGTTTTCATTCCTCTTACGATTGGAGGAGGAATAAATTCCGTTGATGCAATCCGCCAGATTCTCAGGGCAGGGGCAGACAAGGTTTCAGTTAACACCTCAGCAGTTAAGAACCCTGAATTCATTAAAGAGTCCTCAGATATATTCGGAGCCCAGTGCATTGTTACTGCTATTGACTGCAGGCGAAATACAGACGTAAAGAATAACCCTGACAAGACTATCCTGGAACTTGAAGATGGGACTCCTGCCTGGTATGAGGTAGTAATCTACGGAGGCAGAGAAGCCACAGGAATCGATGCGGTACAGTGGGCGAGAAGGGCAGAAGAACTGGGCTCGGGGGAGATCCTGCTCACAAGTATGGACCGGGACGGAACGTATGCCGGCTACGACCTGCCTATCACAAAAAAGCTCTCTGAAGAGCTCGATGTCCCGATTATAGCTTCAGGAGGAGTCGGAAACCCTCAGCATATCTATGAAGGATTCTCAATAGGAAAAGCCGATGCGGCTCTTGCAGCGAGCATTTTCCATTTCAGGGAGTACTCGATCAGGGAAGTTAAAGAGTACCTTAGAGAGCGGGAAATTCCTGTAAGGCTTTAAGTTCGGATAAAACGGGAAAAATACATCAGGGTAACTGATCTATTACGGCGATTAATATCCTATTGTCGCGATTAAAATCCCACGATAGTGATTAAACTCCTTAAACTCCTATTATCATAATTAAAATCCCGCGATAGTGATTAAACTCCGATTATCGTGATCAAAATGATTTTCCTGAATGAAAATACGGGAGTGGGCGAAGACAATGGAGATCTCGGAATTCCAGAAACTGATGCATGAACTCTATGCTCATAATGATCGGAGGAGGGGAGGCAAGGCTACCATGCTCTGGCTGGTTGAAGAAGTTGGGGAACTTGCCGAAGCCATCCGCAGGGAAGAGCCAGAAAATATAGAAGAAGAACTTGCAGACTGCTTCGCCTGGATAGGAGCACTTGCCAACCTCTACGGCGTGAACCTGGAAGAAGCATTTCTTAAAAAGTACCCTGGCATATGCCCTACCTGCAAACAGAAACCCTGTATCTGTACGGACTGAGTACGGTAAGCACATAATATTTTCATCCAAATAACCTTATTTTCAGGAATATTTTCAGGAGTTATTTCCTTTCTTTTGGAGCTATTCCTTTCAGAATCATTCTCCGGGATCGTATTTTTGGGTCTGTATTTATGGGTCTGTATTTATGGGTCTGTATTTATGGGTCTATATTTTTGGGATCTGTACTTTCCTATGTTTTACCTTTTCAGGAATTTTTTTGCAGATGCACTTTCATATATTTTGAGATACTTTTTTATTTCTTCGAGGCAATCTCTTATGCGGAATTCTTATCTGGATTCTTCATTTATCGGGGGAATAGATATGTCAGAAGCCGAAACTATGGAACTTCTTGAGGGTTTGCAGTTGAAGATCCTTAACAATACTGGCGAGGATCTCGTGCTTCAAGCTCAGAAAATTGAGAAAGGCAAATACAAAAAGGGCCACCAGGCTCCAGCTAAAATCGGATCTTATGAGGAAAAGAGTTTTGAGCTGATCGCATGCGAAGGGAGCTGCGAAGGTGGAGCGGATATTGAGGGTTGGGTCAAGTACGGGATAGGGTGTACGGAAGGGAACTGCAAGATCCACTTCAAGCACGTGGGAAAAACAGACAAACTCAGCTACTCCTGTGAATGCCACGTGCATGATGGAAAGATGCTCTGCGAAGCCTCAAAAGATGAGAAAATCGGGAGAACCGTGAGCTGGATAATAGGGCCGAAAGAGTAGTCCCGGAAGCATAAACACCCGGTTCTATCCGGTAGTTTCTCAATAACTCATCTTTCTTTTCTTATTTTTTCCAGAGCCACTGAAGATGTTATTACTCTGAGCCACTGAAGATATTATTACTCTATTACTCTGGAAAAGTTACCGGGTTACCGGAAGGGGTGTCTTAGACAGGATTCTATCCATTTTTGTCTATTTTTATCCATTTCGACGGCTGTTATACTTTCCATATTCTTGGGTCCAGTTCTTCTTTTTCACTGGAGTTTTTGAAGTATTTAAGCCCTGGCAGGCAAGAAGAGGATGCCAAAACTTAATTAAGGGCAGGGTCTCTAATCCAATCTGATGAAGCCTGAAAAACCGGAATTGCTTGCCCCAGCCGGCGGCATGGAAGCCCTTATTGCAGCCGTAGAAAACGGAGCGGACGCTGTATATCTTGGAGCACGGGCTTTCAGTGCCAGGGGCTACGCCTCGAATTTTTCAGAAAAGGAGCTTGAGGAAGTCATTGATTATGCTCATCTAAGAGGCGTGAAAGTATACGTAACCGTAAATACTCTCCTTAAGGAAGGGGAAGTTGAAAATGCCCTCACACTGCTTTCATGCCTGAGAGAAATGGGGGCAGACGCAGTTATTGTGCAGGACCTTGGGCTTATTTCCCTTGCAGGAAAATATCTGCCTGACCTTCCGCTGCATGCGAGCACACAGATGACTCTGCATAACAGCAAAGGAGTTGAATTTGTAAAAAAATTGGGAATCGAAAGAGTCGTACTCTCGCGGGAGTCCTCACTTGAAGAAATAAAACAGATAAAAGAAAAAACCGGGACTGAAATCGAGGTCTTCATACATGGGGCTCTCTGCATCTCCTACTCGGGCCAGTGCCTCCTGAGCAGCCTTATAGGGGGGAGAAGTGGGAACAGAGGGTACTGCGCCCAACCGTGCCGCAAAAAATACAGGCTGTACTGTGAAGGAAAACAGATCAAAACAAGCGGAGACTACCTTTTAAGCCCAAAGGATCTTAACACAACTTCAGGTATAGGAGCCCTTATAGAAGCCGGGATAGAGTCCTTCAAAATAGAAGGCAGAATGAAAAGGCCGGAGTATGTGGCAGGCGTTGTCAGGATTTACCGCCGCCTGATTGACAGGTATATTGAGAATCCTGAAGGATACTCTGTTTCCGAAGAAGAACAGGAAACGCTAACCCAGCTTTTTAATCGGGGTTTTACTCAAGGTTACTTTTTTGAAAATCCACGTTGGGAACTGATGAGCCGCGAGAACCCTCATAACCGTGGAGTTCCGGCAGGCACGGTTGTAGGGTATGACAGGCGTTCAAATCTTATCCGCGTAAAACTTTCACGTCCTCTCCGCCTGGGAGACGGGATAATGGTCGAAAACGCCGAAACCAGGCCTGAAGATAAAGGAAAAATTATATCCTCAATGTATACCGGTAAGGGCCCCGTATACAGTGCAGGAGCGGGAGACATAATTGAAATTCCCTTTGACTCAAGGGCGCCATCAGGAAGCACTGTGTACAGGACGCATGATAAAAAGCTTATGGATTCCCTCAAAAAAGAAAGCGAATCCGGAAGCTTGAGACCTAAAATTCCTGTATCTATCAGTGCAACAGTCAAATCAGGAAGGCCTGTCAGGCTTGAGGTAAAGGATAGGGATTCAAACACAGTAACAATCGAGTCCGAATATCTGGTCGAGAAGGCAGAAAAACATCCTGCTTCAAAGGCTCAGATAGAAAAACAGTTCTCCAAACTTGGAAATACGCTTTTTGAGGCAGCTGAACTCCATGTGAATCTGGAAGGGGATGTTTTTATTCCTGTGGGGCAGTTGAACGAACTGAGGACAAAAGCGATTCAGCAACTTGAAAATCTGCGGAGTTCAAAGTGGAAGCGAAAACCTCTCAACACTCCAGAATTCCCAGAATCAGGAGAAAAGGCAGGGCAGGAAACGGAAAAAATTGCTTCAGAAAATCCAATACATCCCGCACTCTCGGTTTCCGTCTATTCTCTCGAAGGGCTTGAAGGGGCGCTTGCGGGCGGAGCAGATTGCATCTATTTCGGAGAAGGGCTCTTCAGAAGGCCGGAAACAGCCGGGAAAAAAGAAAGCCCTGGAAAGGATCTTGATATCATTTTTGAAAAAGCTGTTGCAGAAACGCGGAAGGCAGGCCGGAAAATCTATTTCAGTACCCCAAAGATTGTCAAAGATTCCGAAATGAAATCCGTGGGAAAAATCTTCTCTTGTGTCAGGAAACTCGGAGCTGACGGCGTACTTGCTTCAAATCCCGGAATACTGGATCTTGCAAAAGCCGAGAAAATTCCTTTTATTGCAGACAGTCCTCTGAATGTCTTTAACAGCCGCACTTTTTCCCTTCTTTTGCAGGAAGGAGCTCAGATGGCTGTAATTTCTCCTGAGCTGACACTCGATGAATTAAAAAGCATTGCTTCTTACGGGCCTGCAGAATGTATTGTCCACGGCCGGCTTGAACTCATGGAATCCGAACACTGCCTTTTGGGCGGGCTTCTCGGGAAAGATAAAGGACAATGCAGTGCCCCATGCAGGCCAGGGAACTTTACACTGGTAGACGAAAAAAATTACGAGTTTCCCCTGCTTATGGACTATCAATGCAGGATGCATCTTCTTAACTCAAGGTCTCTTTGCATGCTCGAATTTGTTCCTGCATTTCTCGAAAGCGGTGTATCGAGCCTGAGGATAGAGACTCTCGGAATGGAAAATCCTGAAGCAATAAGAAAAGTGACCCGAAAATACAGGAACGCAATTGATACCTATCTTGAGGCCGGAAAACAGGGACCGGAAAAATGCGGGAACCTTGGAAAGGGCTTTACTACAGGACATTATTTCAGGGGTGTGCAGTAAAATCCGGGATTTCCGGGAAAACGGATGAAAAGGTGGAAGGAATATGGAAATCATAGAGAAAACGAGAGTTTCGGAACAGCAGGGCCCGAAAATTTTTCTGTCCGGTTCTATCCGCGGAGGAAGGCAACTGCTTGAAACATACAGATTTATGTTTGATACCCTGGAAGAAGCAGGAGCTGAAGTGCTCAGCTGGCACGTTGCGGACCCTGAGCTGGAAAAAGCAGAAATGGAAATGACAGAAGAAGAGATTTACGCAAGGGACATGAATTTGCTTGTGAAAAGTGATGCCTTAATTGCTGAAGTTACGGTACCTTCTACAGGTGTGGGTTATGAGATTTGCAGGGCTCTTGTGAAGAGAATTCCTGTGCTCTGCCTGCACAGGCCGGATGCGGCAGTCTCGGCAATGGTTCTGGGAAATCCGGACCGCTTACTTGAAGTACGGGCCTATCAGGATAAAGCGTCACTTAAAAAATATATTATAGAATTTATCAGGGCTCTCTGAGGAGAAACGCCTGGAATTCGCCTTTATTTTGAAGGAAAAGCCATTGAATGTCCTGCTAAAACATTTAATATAATATTTTGTAGTCCACAACTGTATTATAAAACTCAGTGATAATTATAAATAAGTTGAGGCCCTAACTATGGCTTATGGTAGTTGAAATTATTGAAATTTTAGTACTGCTCCTGGCAATTATAATTGCCTTCGTGCTGTATAAAGCACTCAAGACCGCCACCAGCCTTGCAATAAATGCAGTACTTGGGGTCTTAGTCCTGATGGCGGCAAAACTTTTGCTCGGACTTGAAATCGCAATCACCTGGATAGCAGTCCTCATCTGTGCAATAGGGGGTATTTTCGGAGCACTTATTGTAATTGTGTTGAGTTATCTCAAACTGGCCTTTGTATAAATAAATAAATAAATAAATAAATAACTAAATAACTAAATAACTAAATAAAATAATGGCAAGGAATATCAAAAGCGATGGGCAGCATATGAATTTAAAGTTATTGAATGGCTCTGGAAAAGATAAATTCAAGCTTTCCGAAAGATTCCCCTTACCATATGCCTCCTGTAAGCTTCCCTCCTGAAATTTTTTTCTTTTATCGAATCTTCCAGCTCTATAATTTCGAATTCCTTGAAAAGCTCCCTTACTTCCTCTTTCGTGAAGTAATGATAAATTATCCCGTTTTGCCGGGAAAAGGTCTTTTCTTCATACGGGATCGAGTTTTCTCCCCCGCAGCGCATATCTTCACAGCCAAAAGCCTCGAAAAAGACACAACCGCCTTCCCGAAGTATACGCCTGAATTCCCTGACCGCGGATTCCCTTTCTTCTTTGAAGAGGTGCTGAAGTACACCATAACAGAAAACTCCGTCAAAAGACCGGGTTTTGAAAGGAAGATCCGAAACACTTGACCCAATATGTTCGGCAAACCTGCTACTTCTTGCAAGTCGTGCCCTGGAGCTGTGCAGGGCAACTAACGAAATGTCAATTCCGACTGCAGTATAGTGCCTTGCAAGTTCCCCCAGGTATCTGCCGTTTCCAGAACCTGCATCGAGAACCCTAGAACCTGGACGGAGATATGCCTGTGTATTCCTGACAGATGCAGGTCCTCCCCATTTAAGATGTGCATATTCCCTGTCCCAGGCAAGGAAATGCCCTTTTGCAGAGCTTCCCAGCGAACCTGCTTGGTTACGAGTATCTGAATTATCCATACTTATCCGCGTTTTTCAGGGCTATAGGTCGAAGCTTCTCTGAACCTTTTTACCAGAAATTCCTTTTCAAAAGAAGATAGGAACCATCCGGCTTTGGGGCCTGAGCTCTGCCCGAGTATTGAGGTGTAAATTGCTTTGAACAGATCCTTCGTATCCACCTGCGGAACAGGAGTGTTCAGCTTTTCCGTAATCCGCCTGTTCAGTTCGGAGCTCTCGTCTTTTGCGGAATAGACAAGCATATGGTATTCTTCTCCGCTGATTTCCCCTCTGGTTTCAATAATGGATGCAAAGGCTGAGAGAAAGGCTTTCTGAAGCTCGGACAGGGTTGCTGCCTGCACTGGAACTTTCTCTTTTACGTTAAATTTGGCAAAAGGCGGGGCATAGAGTTCAAGCCATTTGGAAACATTATCTGTAAGTTCCCTTATGCACTTTTCATTTTCTGTGGAAAAGCCTGAGCGTTTTACGATTTTCAGGATCCGGTCAAAATCTCCCCTTGCTACCTGATAGATAGTTACCATCTGCTTGAAAGGAATCTCAGACTGGCAGATGCCTGTTGCCCTGGAAAGTTCATAAACTCTCCTTTCAAAAATCCCAAGAGAAGGATCATTTTCCCTGAACTGTGCCCTGAGCCGTTCGTATTCGTCCACCAGAGTAAGAAGAGGCTGTCCTGGGTCGAACTGGATATGTTTTTCAGGTTTTGTGCGGATGATCAGGTAGCGAAGAACCTCAGGAGGCACAACCTCAAGCATGTCCGAAATCGAGACAACAACCCCTGTAGAAGAAGACATTGCCCCTTGCTTTCCAAGCATTATCCATTCATAAACAACAGGATACGGAGGTTCATGCCCGTAGATTTCTCTCGCTATTCTCTTTCCTGTGTCGTAAGAACCGCCCTTTGAGGCATGGTCTTTTCCGAAAGGCTCAACTGTCACCTCTAAGACCGCCCAGCGAGCAGGCCAGTCCACCCGCCAGGTAAGTTTTCCTCCACCAGCCATCGGCACGGTTCCGGCGTGCCCGCAGGCACAGGCATAGTCAACGGTCTCAGCTTCAAGATTAAATCCCGTAACCTTTGTGGTCGTTATTCTTCCGCATTCGTTACATCTGGGATTGAAAGGACTCCAATCAGGTGCTACGGTTTTTCCCGAAACCTCTTCGAGGATTTTTGCAATGGCGTCTCTTTTTACAAGGGCGGTTTTTATTGCTTCGGTATATTTGCCTGCTCTGTACATCTCATCTGCCCTGTAAACTTTCGGATTGATGCCCAGGCGCCTGAGGGCTTCAAGGAAAGGTTTCAGAAAATGTTCGGCATAGTTTGCGCAGTTTCCGCAGGGGCAGGGAACCTCGGATATGGGTTTTCCCACATGTTCGGAATAACTCTCCGGAAGGAAAGGGTAAACCTTGCGCAGAGGGTCATAATTGTCGGCAATATAAATAAAATCGGCATCGGCTCCCTTGTCAACGAGAGCCCTATAAACAGCATCGGCAGTCACAACTTCTCTCATGTTGCCTATATGGATGTGTCCAGAAGGAGTGATGCCTGTAGCTACAAGATTTTTGCCTTTCTTTTTTAACACGTCTTCGGCTATGACGTCTGCCCAGTGAATTGTGTCAGACATAGTTCTCACCAGAATTTTCGCTAAACCTGAAAGCAGGTATAAAATAGGAAATCGAATCCTCTTTCGTTTATCCAGATGTTAGAAGTCTCTTCATGCGTTTATCCGGATGTTGAATTCCCTGCATAATTATCGTAGCAATTAATAAACCTTGGGCTGGAAAGCAAGGAACCTGAAGCTATTTCAACTGCGAACTCTTTGACAATAACGGAATCGGAAGAAAACAAAAAGGAAAATCAGTTATAAAACGAAAAGAAAAACGAAAAGAAAAAAAGAAAAAATTTAATGGAGGTTTAAAGGCGAATTGATTCAGGAGTCTGCAGATTTACGGAGATTTAAAATGGCACCTTATATGGCAAATCAAGCAAATTTGATTTACTAATAATTAAAAGCACGTAAAAATATATAAATATTTCGAAATTGGTAGAATTATATTACAAAATAAGGAAGTAACAGAACAAGCTAACTGAACACAATATGGCAGGAAGAATTAAGAAGCAAAATTCTCCTATATAAGTAAATAATTTCAGGATATTTAATGAGAAAAAATAACTGCAATAAAAAATAAAATAAAATAAAATAAAATAAAAAATAAAAATAAAAATACAAGCAGAAAAGGAAAAACAATAATTGAGAAAATCCGTAAAATAAGTCAAAAACTCAATCAGGAGCCGCTCAGTAAAAATCCAGTCAGGACAACTCAATGAAAAGCCGCTCAGCAAAAATCCAGCCAGGAAAACTCAATGAAAAGCTGCTCAGCAAAATACTCCGCAGGAATGACTCCATATAACTAACGGCTTGCTTCGAAGTATCAAGTAGAAAACGATTAACTAAAAAATAATAAGCAGCAAGGAGATCGCTATTGTTTTTCAAGGAAGAACTCTCCAGGCCTGCCGTCAGCTTCAATAACCGTTTTTTTTAGCTACCTTTCTTTGGCAGGTCTGAATCTTTTCAGATCATGATTCTTTCAGGTCTGGATCTTTTTCTCCCTGCTGCGGAGGAAAATTTCTGGCTGCTGCCTCAATTTTCTGTTTACGCTATCTGTCTTCTGAATAGGTTGCAGGAATTTATCTTTATATCGAGCAACTTTTCGATGTTCATCTTTGCGGCAATGCCTTTTGCAGCACCCGGTACAGAAGTTATTACGCCAATGTCGAGTTCTTCACGGAGTTCACGCATGACATGTTCATCTACCAGGTCCATCGTGTCCACTCCGAGTTTCTTTGCCACGTACTCTTTTGCCTCTCCTACGCGCATGTTCTTTGAGAACTCCATTCTTGCAACAAGGTCGCCTGCAGCTCTTATGCCTGTCATACCTGAAGCCATTATGTGTGCGATCGGCATACCCAACGGGTCGCCGACCCCGATCTATATGCCGTCTACGCCTGCAATTTCGACCATTGCCTTGCTTGCCCTGGTAACGGCATCGATAGGAGGAGTTTCAAGCATTGGGATTCCGCCCACACCCATGCCCATATCAACGTGGCAGGGAATTGGAGAAGCTTCGACCGCTGCTTTCATGAAGGTAACTGCACGCGCAAGGTTCCAGGCTGAGGTCTTGCTGGTGTTTGTGTTGCACACGGGACCGAAAACGTTTGCACCTGCCTTTGCGATCAGAGGGGCTTGCTGGTGAGGCCAGAGTCCTGCAAGGGTCACGCCGTCATACTGAAGGTTTCCGTGCATACCGAGTACGCATTCTCCTGCCATCCCTGCTTCGATATACATGTCAGGGAACTCTTTCCTGAGGGCCTGGATTGCATGGAGTGTACCGTACATATCGGCATCTCCGGCTGCGGCAGTCGTGTCGAAGTTGACCCCGTCTGTCCCGGAGGCAAAGAGTTTCTGCATGACCCATACAGTATCCCTGGTAAGGTGTTCTGCAGCGTGTTCCATGGAGTCCCAGGCTTCCTGGATCTTGAAAGCCTTCATCAGGTCTCCTGGATTCTCAAAGGGGCCGTCAGGGGTGTAATACAGCCCCATATTGGGCATTGCACCGTAAAACAGAGGGATGACCATGTTCTGCTGGCAGACTTCCATTGCCTGACACTCGTTTGATACAACGGGCTTGACAGGCTTGAAACTGTAGTCGATGTGACCGAGTTCCATGGTGTCGGCACCAAAAGCCCTCTCATGCATCAGGCAGCCCACTAAACGGCTGGAAGGAATACCGACTCCGCTGTTTCCCTGGTCGCCATCAAGCCGGATTGTACCGATGTCGTGTGTCACAGGAATTTCCATACCCTGCTCGACACTGACAGCCTTGCCTGGCATCATAAGGATTTCTGCAAGCTTGTCGATTTCGTCGGCGCTAAGGGCAGGGATCTCGCCAAGATCGGCAGCATTTGCAGTACCTGCCTCAATCTCTGCCACAATTTTTTCTTTGGTAAGGAAGACACGTTTGCCGTCTCCCATCCTCAAAGCATATTCAGTTGCCATTTATTTTCACCCTTATATTTTTATTTACTAATATATCTGGTAAGCTATTTTTTGGGGTTCAGAATTTAGATACGAAGGTTCTGGCCTGCCAGAG
Source organism: uncultured Methanosarcinaceae archaeon (assembly GCA_963774465.1). Lineage (GTDB taxonomy): Archaea > Halobacteriota > Methanosarcinia > Methanosarcinales > Methanosarcinaceae > Methanosarcina. The sequence goes on from CAVZFI010000019.1 coordinate 49,892, forward strand.
GGCTATTACCGCCAGAATGAGGATCAATACCATCCACAGGACTTTTGCTTCCGGTATGAAGGAATTTGCCCAGTATTCATTGTAAGCAGCCAGAGCCGCTGCGGTTTGTGTCATATTTTATACCTCCAATCACACATATCTGAGGCAGGCATCAGAGCCCCGGACTCTTCCGAAGTCTGTGATCACATACCTGTGCAGAAGGAAGTCTTTTTTGTAGATTCCCTCTTCGTCGACTTTCTGCTCCACATCCTTCAGCATCCCTCCGGAAGCCAGTTCGAGGATGTCAAAGTTGATGCTGTCCCTCTGGAAATTACCTCTCATGCCGTACTCTTCCTGGATCTTCGGAACGATTTCATAGTTCCAGTATTCCTTCCCATCCAGGAAAAGTTCCAGGATCCTGAACTTAATAGGACGATTTTTGCTCACTTCACTCACCTCTCAGAGTTTCAAGTTCACTTGCGTCTTCAGTAAACATAATGAAACTTCCAATGATACAGAGCGTACCGCCTATGAGAATGGTCCAATCCGGAACATCTCCAAAGAAGAGGAAAATGAAGATGATTGCACAAAATCCATAAAGGTTTCCAATACCCTGGCCTCTTCCAACCCCGATAAGCGGGAAAGATTTGTACCAGGTAACATAGCAGAAACCAAAAGTAATTCCTGCGAAAACCAGGATCATTAGAGTCAGAGGTTCAAATGCCTGGAATGCAAACGAATACATCGGAAAACCGACGAGTGCAAGAATCGGTATAATAATAATCCACCAGATGATGTTTTCTCCAACGAACCTGAGGGTAAGCCCAACATCAGGTTCGGAGATATCTAGCCCTTTACCTGCAACTGCACCTTCAATGCCCCAGCCGGCAGCAGCCATCAAACCTCCGAGATATCCGATCCACTGGACATTGCCTGAAGAAAGTTCAGTCAGAAGCCCACCGCCAAAGATCGTAATTCCTCCAATGATGATGACTCCTATGCCCATTGCCGCTCTTCTGGAAATCTTTTCCCCATACCAGTAATAGGCAAGAGTCGAGCCTATAACAGGATAAAGAAGGCCGGCAACGGCTGCAAATGCTCCTCCGATAAAGCCCATCGCAATAAAAGAACCGAGAATCGCTATCGGGCCACCGAAGATCGAGGCCAGGAAAAACCATTTGGAACAGGGGTGGAATTCCCTAAGCGTCCTGCCCAGTTCTTTGTATTTTCCAAGTACTCCGTTCCAGAGCATAAGCGCAAGCATAACAGTTAGTGCATTGAAGGCAGTGATCAGAACAGCAGTAACAACAAGGGACACGCCATCCCCGCTTGCTTCGGCAATAGCGCTATACATTTCATCGAATGGATTAAGCACCCAGACAACAGTTCCTGGCAGATACCAGATACCCCAGAAAACAGCACAGAAAAGGGCCCACATATACCCTTTACTGACTTTTCTTTTACTTTCCTGTTTTTTTAAAGTTTTCAAATCCACAAAAATTCCCTCCATTTTTCAGAATACTGTGAAATTCCCTCAGAGCAGGGGGTCTCCCAATCTCTATTCCACAGCCTGAAATTGCAGCTCAAAAGCCCTTTTTGCTGGTTTCATATCTCCGGGAATATTTTCAAACTCTTTTCAACCGCTGTTTTTAGCTGCTTTTTAGATTGAATCTAAGTTCCCATTTTTACAATCGTTTTCAGCCGTTTAATTTTTAGTAACCGTTTTGTAGTCGCTTTGTAATACAGCCGTTTTAATAACCTGTTTTGTAATATTCCCGTGAACAGTATAATCTGCAAGAGCTGTTCTACCTATATCCGAAGCTACAGGTTTCACAAAAATTGCACAAAATAGAATGTGGCAGAAAATGTATTCAAGCGTACACTTTCTGCAATTAAACCATTTGCTAAGGCTGCTTTATCAGGCCTTCAGGGCTGCTTTTACCTTGGCGACGGCATCGTTGGCGCTTTCACCGTAGATGTCTGCGCCGATCTTGTCTGCCCAATCCTGGGTGACAGGAGCGCCTCCTACCATGGTCTTTACCTGGTCGCGGATACCTGCTTCTTTCAGCTGCTCCTCGATCTGGATCTGGTTGACCATTGTGGTGGTCATAAGTGCGGAGGATGCGATAATCTGGGGTTTGAGTTCCTTTGCCTTTTCGACAAAGGTCTTAATTGGGACGTCTCTTCCAAGGTCCACAACTTTGAAACCTGCAATGTTGAGCATGGAAGCCACAATATCCTTTCCAATTGAGTGGATGTCGCCTTCGATAGTTCCGATAGCAACGGTTCCAAGGCTCTTGGTCTGAGATTTACGCTTTTCCATTTCCGGGGTGATAACCTCTATGCCGGCTTTCATTGCCTCGGCGGCTGCAAGCACATGGGGCAGGAAAAGACTTCCCTGTTCGAACTTCTCTCCGACTTCTTCCATGCCTGCTGTAAAGCCCTTCTCAATAAGTTCTACAGGGTCAATCCCTGCAGCAAGGGCTTCTTCTGCGACTTCTGCTGCGATTTCGTCATCAAATTCGGTAATTGCGTCTTTTGCTCTTGCAATGATATCTTCTTTGCTTGCCATTTTTAAATCTCCTGAATATCCTGTTTATGCGCCTCTGAATGCTTTGTCAGCCCTGCCCACGACTGATTTCATGTCCTTGAGGATGTCTGCATCGATTGGTTTTACCTGGTGGTTCTTAAGAACATCCACGACTTTTTCGTGTGCAACTGCTGCAAGGTCCTTTGAGCCTGCTGCAGCCCAATCTCCAAACATGCGCCTGTCAATGAGCATTGGGTTGGATGGGTAATCCACAAGCTGCCTGGTCTGTTTAAGGGCCAGGAAATTGTTTCCGATGCCTACTTTCTGGATAGATTCGACTGCGAGAGTTTCTTCTGAGACAGGAATTCCCTGCATGGCTTTCTTGACCATACTGAAGATATCGTTGTCAATAACGAGCTGTTCCATTGAGAAAGTCATTCCGAGTTCAAGCATCCCGGCTCCGTAGATGGTGTTAGCACCAGCAAGAGCAGGCAGGAGGGTTGTAATTGTCTTTTCGTGGCCTGCCTGGTTATCCGGGACCTTGGCGTCAGACTAGGAACCTGCTACAAAGGAGGGAAGGCCATAGAACTGGGCAAGCTTTGCGACTGATGCACTGATAAGACCGAGTTCGGGAGAACCAACAGGTGCAGTGCCTTTCTTCAGGTCAAAGGTAGTTGTGGAACTTCCGTACCAGACCTTTGTACCAGGTACTGTGAGCTGTGCAAGGGCGATGCCTGAGAGAACTTCGGCGTTGTGGGTAACGAGGGTTCCTGCAAGGTAGACAGGAGAGGACCCACCGGACATTGCCATACTCAGGACGTTAACCGGGATTCCGTGGCGGGCACCTTTGATGATGACCTGGCAGGCGTTGACACTGAGCTCAAGCGGGCTTGTCGGGCAGAGCAACATGGAGAAAATCGGCTTTTTCCTTGCTTCTTCTTCATCGCCGCCGTAATAGGCTTTTGCGATGTCCCAGTAGTACTCGACGTTTTCGCCGACAGGATCAATGTGGTGAAAGTGTTTTGAGGTATTTGCTATAGGTGTGAAGGTTTCGTGAACGTCCTGTGCACCCTGTCCTGCAATGTCCCTTGCGGAGACCGGGAGAGAGAAGTAGTCGATGTTTTCAGCCCAGTCACAGAGTTTTGCGATATCTGCAATGTCCTGTTCAACGGAGTCGACGGTTACGTACTTGCCGTCCTGGTACTTGCAGACCTTAACACCGGTACCGAAACAGGTCCAGTGTACTTTGCCGCCGCATTCCTGAACGGTGTTGTTCTTTTTGTCGCGGCCCCAGAGTACAAACCTTGATGGTGCAAGCTGAAGGGCTTTTCGTATAACATATTCAGGGATCTTTACGATCTGAGTCTTTTCGTCAACTTCACAGCCATTTTCCTTGAAGATCTGCCTTGCTTCGGGGTCAGAGACCTGAACACCGGGGTTCATCAGAACTTCCATGGTTGCATAGTGAATAGCTTTGAGTTCGTCAGTGGTAAAAAGGTTTAATTCTACGCCATTAAGTGCGTTAAATCCAGCAACTGCATTATTTTTTGCCATTTTTATAACCTCCGAATAAGAATGATTTAGGCCAGCAACTCTTTTGCCTTTGCAACAGCTTCGCTTGCGTTTTCTGCATAGCAGTCTGCACCGATTTTGTCAGCCCATGCCTGGGTTGCAGGAGCTCCGCCTACCATGACCTTTATCTTGTCCCTGAGACCTTCTTCCTTGAGGAGTTCAATGACACCCCTCTGTCCCTGAAGAGTTGTGGTCATAAGGGCGGAAATTCCAATCATATCAGCATTGACTTCCTTTGCCTTCTCGACAAAGTTCTTGATTGGAACATCACGGCCAATGTCGTACACTTCAAAACCAGCAGACTGGAGCATCGTGGACACTATTGCTTTTCCAATATCATGGACGTCACCTTCTACGGTACCGTTCACAATAACACCCACTTTTGAGCCGGAAGTCCCTTCAGGCATAAGATCTTTAAGAGCTGCAACCCCTGCAGTCATTGCATCGGCAGCCATCATTACGTGGGGAAGGAAAAGTTTGCCTCTCTCAAAGAGGACACCCACCTCATTCATACCTGCGGCGAGCCCTTTTTCAATTATTTCGGAAGGCTCCAGTTCTCCTTTAGCTTTTTCAACAGCAGTGAGTACTACGTCTTTCTTGCAGGAGATTACAGCGCCTGCAAGTTCCTGAAGTAATTCTTCTTTGCTAATTGTTGCATCCTCCGTTTTAGTTTTTAGACTTTAGAGACGTCTCAACCCAGATATTATCACGATTATTAGTGTACATCCGGACTGCAAGCTCATGCTCTGGTAAAAGTCATGAGATGCACAGAAGAAACTCACGATCATCATGGGTGGGAAACCATGATCACCACAAGCGAGACAATGAAACCATGAAGAGTTCATGATTACGCTGACCGGGGTTCATGAGTGTTTTAGCAGATGGGGTGTTTTTAGTGCCATTTTAATCCCTTCTGATTACTCGTCTTTCAGATGTCTCCAATTAAGAGATTCTTTTTCTAATATATATATTTTTTCAAAAAATCTGAAAGGAAACTAGGGGTTCAATATATAGTTTTCGGTACGACGGGTTTTATAAGTATTTTGGGGAAGAAATCAAAATAAAATAGTCAAAAAATATAAATAACATAAATTCAAAGTGACTTTTTATAAAGTTTCTTCTGGTTCAGGCCGCCAAGCAGCATTCTGGTGGATTCTGCTTTCGGGTCGCATCCTACAAGCAAAATTTTGTTGCCCATGGTCGAAAGGGCCGCAGTCAGATTTTGCGTGGTAGCGGATTTTCCAATACCACCTTTTTTATGGATTGTTATCTGTCTCACTTTTTCCTTGCTCCTTCGTTTCTTCTCTTCTACATAGGAAGTCGGCAACCGTTGTACCATACAATACTATTTATACATTTCCAATAATCGGAAATTCTGTTATTAATTGCTTTATTTTGCGAGCTTCAGGAAAGGATTAATAAATAGTTCCCTGTAAATTGCAAAGATAAAATGAATAACAGGAAGACCCTTTCACGATCCCCGAAGCCTCTTATGATATAATCGGTGTGGGAGCAATTCCGGCAAAAATCTGAGGTTTGCACAAAAATAACAGATATGAGTGGATCAATTTATCCAAAATAAGAAAGGGGTTTAATGAATTTGGATGAAATTCAATTGTTCTTTTAAAATTGGAGAACAACCAGAAAAAAATTAAAAAGACTCCTAATTCCCCTCTGACTAATGAATGCAAAATGGGAAAGAAACTGATTCATAAGGACTTTGCTGCCTGAAGACCGATTTACTAACTGATCATCGGGAGTTGTTGTTCAACTGCATAAGTGATGAATTGCAGCCATATTTCTTTCCCACATGCTGACAGAGAAAAACACTGCCAGCCTGTCTGAACTCAAAGCTGTAATTTCCGGAAAGCCTGTCTTGGTATGCGGAAATGCTCCTGAACTCAGGAACGACCTTTCGGAAATCGATTTTTCGGCCTTTACGGTCAATTGCAGCCGATGGAGCAGCCACAGTCCTCATGGATATGGGCATAGTGCCTGAAATAATCTGCATCGACCTTGACGGCAATTCCAAAACTGATATTGAAAAAGAGATTCTTGCCTGTGAGAAGGGCTCAATCGTCCTGATCCATGCCAACGGGGACAATATTTATAAGCTCGAAAAATACGTGCCGCATATTAAAGCCACGTATTAAACGCTTTATTGCAACTACCCGGACAAAGCCTTTTGGTAGGGTCTACAATTTTGGAGGATTTAGCGACGGAAACCGATGCGTTTTTGTTGCAAAGGAGTTCGGGGCCAGGAGTGTAAAACTTGCTGGATTTGATTTTGATGATTCGGGCGTAAACATGATTAAGAAAAAGGAGGTGAAGTGGGCGAAAGAATTAATTGGAATGTCAGGAATTTGAAGACGAGAGACTCTTCTTCAGGATAATTGAAATGCAGAAAATCAAGAAATCCTTAAATCCGCATCCATAGGATAAATAAGGCTCTTAGCTTTCTGGAAAAAATACAATTTCAGTAAATAAAAAGTTATAAATTATTATGTCTTTTATTCAGAGTCAAATAGTTACATATTTCTGTTATTTAACTCATTTTAAGGGCTATAAATAGATTTATTCAAAATATAAAACTCCTTTTCGGCTAATAAGCTCCAATTTATTTTTTCTCATAAATAAAATATATGAAAAACCTTATTTTACTACCAATTTAGGGTAATTCTATATTACAAATTAAATAAATAAGTTTGTCTCTTTTTCCCCGACAAATTCATCCAGATTTTATAGGACTATTTAATTGTAAGTAAAATTCTATATTACAAATTAAATAAATAAGTTTGTCTCTTTTTCCCCGACAAATTCATCCAGATTTTATAGGACTATTTAATTGTAAGTAAAATTTATTCTATATGCTTTATATAAACTTAAACTATATGTGTAGATATACTCACTAGCAATTAAAATTTAGGCATGTCAATCTTAAAATTAAGATAAGCTCCCAAAAACACTTTGAAAAATAAATTGCTGTGAGCGCTTACGTCACTTCCTGGAGTTGATATTAAGGGGTACTTCATGAATGAATTCTAAAATAACTTTATTCCCTAGGGAATATGCAAAGATAAACAAATGTACAGGAAAAGAATGGAGGGAATGTAATGTTCTTCTGCCTTGATTATTTTAAAGTTTGCAGATACTATGAGAATGTCTGCTTAACTATCAGGTCCTGGTGCTGATTGAGCTATAAAAGCAGAGGGTTTCTGCATGGAGCGTTTATCAGCATCTCACATCCAGATTGCAGAATACCGGGTTATAACGGGGGATAAACAAAATTACAGGAAAAGAATGGAGGGAATGCAATGTTCTTCTGTCTTGACTATTTTAAAGTTTGCAGCTACTATGAGAAGGTCTGCCTCAGCATTAAGTACTGGTGCTGATTGAGCTATAAAAGCAGAGGTTTCTGCATGGAGTGTTTATCAGCGTCTCACATCCAGATTGCAGAATACCGGGGTATAACGGGGGATAAACAAATTACAGGAAAGAATGGAGGGAATGCAATGTTCTTCTGTCTTAACTATTCGAAGGTGGTCTGTTACTACGAGAAGGTCTGCTTGACTATCAGGTCCTGGTGCTGATTAAGCTATATAAATAGCTTAAAAATGACTGTTCAGCCTGAAAGAGAATAGCAGAAATAGTATCCATAGCCATCTTTTCAAGACATAACGGACGAGTTTATGGGAACTCTTTTTTGAATTGATGGCTATGTATCTTTGTTTTCTTGCGGTTAGCAATTACTATTACTATTTCTTTCAGAGCTGCAGGTCTTTTTTGCTCCTCATCTGCGTAGTCCTATCCGAAAAGACCTTTAATTCTAACTTTTTTAGGTTTTGAAGACTTTATGGTCTTAATGCCTCTGAAATTAACACAGAACCGCACGCACGAGCTATTGTTTTTTTATATTTTATTGTGATTTCTTGTCATTTGTCAGCGTGGTCGTTATGGTTGTCGTGGTCATCAGATTTGTGACCATGACTGTAATTTCTACGCTGATGAAAGTGATTTTTTATTGTATCACCAGAGTATTCTCATTCAGAGGATATAATTACTAACGAAATATAAATAAGAAACCAATATTAACTAAAATTCGAAAATATCCAGCCGCGTTTTCACGAATATTTTCCCAATGGTATTATTTATTACTATGGGAGCGCAGAGGGTCACGAATACCCTGACCTTTAGAGGCTGTCCGACAATTACTGTTAGTAATGAAATAATATCGTCTGCTGGTAAATTGGAACTTTTTTATGAGATTTATTTCCTATTTCTTATTACTCAAGTCTTAAAGTGAAAAGTTTCATTAATTCCATCTCTCTTTCTAATTATCTCGTTTTTACTTGAGTAAATCCATATTTTCCTTAAGTTAGCTGCAGTACACACTAAATTAAATTCGTTTCTGACTGATTTTATTCCCCTTGTTAGAAATTCTCTAAACCCTAAATTCTCTTTATAATTTCCAATTGCAGGTTCTACTACCTGCTTCCTTTGCCCATATATTTTTCTAGCGTCTTCTGTTTTCATTTTATCTGCTAATTGCTTTCTTTCTTTTGAAAATTCAGCGATTTTTAAATGCCTAACTCCGTCTATCCTTTTTGTACAATTTTTGGTAAATTCACATTTTTGACATTCGGTTCCCTTGTAAATTCTGTACTTTCTCCTCCTTTCTTTCTCATAACCTTCACGCAAAAACTTCAATCTTTGATTTTCAGGGCAAATAAATTCATCAATTTCTTCACTATAGTCAAAATTACTAATATCGAACCTAACATCTTCTACTTTTTCTGTTATTGTTTTAGTTACTTCTTGCTCTGGAATATATGGATCCAATTTTTTATCATTCAAGTAATGTATGTTGTTTCCGCTATAGTATCCAGTGTCTGCACATAGTTTAGTGCCTACTTTTAATAAACCACAATTTTCTTCCACCATTTCAATCTGTGGTTTCAATTGATAAGTATCGGTTCTATCTTGACAGATATCATTTGCAACAATAATCCCCAGTTTATGATCTACTGTTATTTGAGCATTGTATGCCAGTTCAAATACTCCCTTTTTGTTTTTCATAAAACGAGATTCTTTATCAGTCAAGCTTACTTTCTCAATACTATCTTTTTCAAATTCATCAAGTGCTTCTTCAACTGTGTCTTTGATCTCTTTTTTTCGGTCATTAGAATTATCCTTATTTACTTGTTTTATGTACTTCGCAACTACAGCTTTTACTTTGTATTTTCCATTTTCATCCAATTGATCGTAACCACGGCAATTGCCAAACTGTTCATCCTCAAGTTTGTCTACTTCAATACCTTTTTTTAATTCATTGTTGACATATTCTCCAATAACTCTCAAGACCTCTTCCAAAACCACATTATTTTTTGACGCAGAAGCTTTTACCGTGGATCCGTCAGTGCTTAACTGCTCAAGACCTATTACTCCCAAATCCCTAGCTGCCTTAACTGTGTTTTTGAATAATTCAGTAATCAGGTTCTCATTTTCTTTTCTAAAGTTACTGATTGTTCTAAAATCAGGTTGTAGGTTTTCAGCCAGATACATGTAAACTATATTTTCTCGAACATTGCGAGCTATCGCTCGCGATGATCGAACTCTATCAAGCATCGATTGAATCAAAATTTTACAAATTATGCATGGGTGATAAGCTGGATGTCCAGAACCATCATACCTTGTTTCAAATTCACTAAAATCCATCTCATCTACAAAAGACTCAACCAAGTAGCAGATATGATCTGAAGGAATAAGATCTCGAATATCTGGAGGTAAAGTCCAAGCTTGATTTTTTGAAGATTTGATGAATACCATAAATAATAATATTCAACACAAAATTATATAATAAGCAACATACTAATTGAGCAGAAAACTCTTATTACCGAAGGGTATTGTCGGACAGCCTGTTTAGGGTGGGGTGGCCGCACGCAATTTGATTTCAGATTTTTATATATTTACTCAAAGATGATAATATCTCACCTAATTAATCTTTATATCCAAGTAGAGAATTCCATATCGTCCAAGTGATTCTATTTAAAGTATGGCATTCCATTATAAGAAGACCAAAACTAATTCAAAACTAATAGGAAAAATTAATATTAAGGAAATATCCGTAAGAGAGTGTGAAAAGAATACAGTAAAACCATGGAGGCAAATCTAATGTTCGGATGTTTTAGCGGATTCGGAAACCAATTTGACCTTTTCATATGCGGCTGGGGTAGCTGGGGCGGCCGGCGCAGATGGCACGGCTGGCGTAACCGGGACTGTTAATAATAGTCACCGTCACTGAATCCAGAAATCATCAAGTGTGAAAGGAACAATATAGTCATCTGAGATAGGTCCATACAAAGAATTATGTTTTATTGAAAACCCGCTCTGAAACAAAATGTGATTACTAATCCACACGAAACTAATAAAAAGTCTCAAAATAAATCATTGACATTCTGTTTATTTCCAAACTTTTTTGAATTTAAATGTGGTGATACTTACTGGTTTTAATCCAATTTTGACTTTTTTTATTTATCTATTCCGAGAAATAAGTCTTAAGACCTATCTCTTAGAAAGCTAATGTCCTGTTTTTTCAATTCTTTCATACTGCCCGATTGAAAAAAATCAGAAAAAAGGAAAGATATATAATTATCTTTCTCCCGGTTCAGAAATCTCTGAGAATATCAAAAAAATAAGGAAATCAAAAAATAAGGAAATCAAAAAGATAAGGAATTCAAAAAAGATATGTGGATTACGATGTAAGTTTATAAGCCGTCAGATTTCCCGTAACCTGAAATGCAGAGCCTGTAAGCCCTGTTGACGAGTTCCAGCATTCTAGTATCTTCCCGCTCTATTTTAGTCCCGCAGGCGAGGGAAAGGTATTCGGCAAGGTCAAAGACTTTTATTTTCTCATCTTTCCCGGCTTCAATAAGGTTCTGCATGCAACCTCCGCAGTTCGTGATAATTATATCGCAATCCAGCTTTTCTGCAGCTCCATATCGGTCAGAAGCCACAGTCAGTGACTCTGACGGGTAATTAACCCTTACTCCTCCCCCAAAACCGCAGCAGGCTGAATTTTCCGGGGTTCTATTGGCAAGTTCGGTACCCTGAATATGTTCAAGCACATTTCTTGCCTCCTGATACACTCCCATTCCTCTGGCAAGATGGCAGGGGTCATGATAAAATACTCTGTGCTTGAGGGGAACTTCGGGAATCAGTTTCCCTTCTTTTATAAGAAGCTCGAGGTACTGGGAAACCTGAAGGACCTGAAAATCAAGCTTTCCAAATGTTCTCGGGTAAATATCCTTAAACGCCTTGAAGCAGCCCGGACAGGCAGTTACAAGTGTTTTTGCTCCCCTTTTTCGAATCTCATCGATATTCCGCTGTCCGTTCCTTCGGATCGGCTCCGGATCTCCTGCACCTGCCGATACTGCTCCACAGCAGTATTCAATCCCGCTCAGTACAGTATAATTGACCCCTGCTTTTTCCAGAAGGGCAACAGCAGCCTGTGCCATGATTTTGTTTATATACGTTCCTGCACAGCCAGGGAAATACACAACAGAACCTGAGTTTTCTTTGTATACAGGAGTTTCATCCATCTCAGCAATCTTCTTGAAAAGATTGTTTTCAGCTTCAGGGTCAACCATTGTCTGCCTGTCGGTAAGGCCGTTTTCATTCACCCATTTCTGCCTGGCAGGAGAAATAAGCAGTTTAATTCCCAGCCCATCAGGGCAGGCATCCGCACACAGCCCGCAGGTAAGACAGCGCAAGAGGGAATTGGAATCAATGTCCTCCACACCTTCCAGATATCCATAAAGAAGGTCAATCAACTGGATATTGTCGTAGCGAGGGCATGCTTCAAAGCATTGTCCGCATTTCGTACATTTTGCCCTGTGCTTTTCTACTATGTCCATTTTTCAACTCCATATCATTTTAAACTCATCTGACTTATCTTATCCTGAGGGGATCATTAAATTCTTCTTGTTGACAGGGAATTATTTTGACAAAGGTTATTAAAATTTCTTTGTGGACAGGTCACATCCCAGCAGATCGTTCTTTCAGGAAAGCCTCCCTCATAGCTTGTAGAGAAATCTTTTAATAATCAAACGGGATCTTTCCAAAAAAGATAAACTAATATCCGACGATACTATCATACTATATAAGTATCCAGTAAAAAGATAAGCAACCAGTAAAAAGAAGGAATTAAAAATATTCGAAGACCTCAAAAACAGCGCAAGAAAGCTGATAATCCCTATTGCCCGTTTGATTCCCTTGTCTCCGAATACCCTAACTCTATTGGGTTTCGCAGTAAGTGTGACTGCAGGGGTGGCATTTGCGCTTGGCAAACCTTTTGCGGGAGGGCTCCTTATCCTTTTCAGCGGTGTCTTTGATGTTCTTGACGGAGGAGTTGCAAGGGCAAAAGGCAGGATCACTCCTTTCGGAGGCGTGCTTGACTCGGTTTGCGACCGTTACTCCGACGGCCTGATGTTTCTAGGGATAATAGCAGGAGCAGTGAACGGCAGGCTTTTGCTCCTCCCGGTTGTGCAAATTGAAGGCTGGCTCTGGGCAGGTTTTGCCCTTATAGGCTCTTTTCTGGTAAGCTACACCCGCGCCCGCGCGGAATCCGCAGGCTGCCGGAAACTGTCGGTTGGAGTTGCCGAACGCACGGAAAGAATGATTATCCTGGCCTTAGGCGCCCTTTCTGGTCTCCTTGGCTGGGCTCTTGTACTGATAGCCGTATTTTCCCACATCACCATTATCCAGAGAGTCCTGCGGGCAAAAAGCATACTGAATAAACCTTCAGAAGCCGATTTTCAAAAACCGTAAGACCCCGATATTTAACACCATAACACCATAAGACATCAAATCCTCATAAAACTGAGATGAAAATGCCAGGTAAAATGTGAGATCCAACTCCCTGAATACAATTAAAAAAACAATAAGAAGAATCTCTCGACTTTCTCCTACCGATACTCATTTATACTACATATTTGATTACAATAGTTGACGATGGCAAACAAAGAGATTTGTCATTGAAAAAGCACAACCTGCTCTGCGGGGCCGTAGGGTAGCCTGGTCCATCCTGCAAGACTGGGGGTCTTGCGACCTGAGTCCAAATCTCAGCGGCCCCACCAAATTTATATTTTAATTTATACTTTTTACATTAGTTACTATTTGTTTTTCTATTCATTTTTATTACATCGTCATTTTTCAGATAATTCTATAATTTTTCTGTTATCATTATTTCTATACGTTACTTATTACTGGATCTAGTTTCGAGATGTGTGCATTTTTATTTTTTAACGCGGCAAGCCTATGCAACTACACTTTTACTGCACGCTTTAATCAACTGCACATAGAGGAGAAAAAGATAGACAGGCTAATGAGAATGTGCATAAGCGGGCTGTCCGCATTCAAAACTTAGCTGAGGAAAAGAATAAATAAAGAAAAGTATTTTGCTACCATTAGACGATAGAGAAGTAAGCTGCTTTACTTGAATTGAAAAAATAGGTTCACCTTTTTTCTCAGAATGCCTTTCAAATTCATAACTTATACTGCATATAAGCAACGATGACTATAATTGATGTTTTTCTGGTCTTCTGCAAAAAACGGCATTTAATAAAATACTTTTTTATATAATAACGTGATTTTATAAAATATCACTATTAGGGATGGGAATCTCAGCTAAATAAACGGGGGGCGAGATTTTTGAATGTAGTTCTAAAAAAGGAATATACAGACACAGGTGAACTTGAGTTTCCAAAACATTTCTTAATGGAAGGCCATGTGAATTTAAAGAAAAATCAAGACTATCTTTTGCAGTACGTTGATCCAGAGAGCGGTTATGGTCTCCTTTGTTCTCAAAAAAATAATGACTATCTTGTTCTCAATCCAGTGGCAACCGTTCTATGGAATATCCCAAGTAATTTTGTGGATCCCTCTCGGGAAGCTCGTCTATTTGCTGAAATATTTAAGGTTCCTGGTGCAGCAGAGTATATGACAAATATTATTTCGGACATGCATAAAAGAGAATTGCTTCTTCCTCCGGACGAGAAATCTGAGGTTGCCAAAGATTATTCTGAAAAAATAAGCGATAAATATTATGCCTTAGATCAGATTTATTTTTATACTACAATGGAATGCAATGCTCGATGCTATCACTGTTACCAACCGACCATAAAAACAGAAAACAATGCCGAGAGACTTAAGGACGATCGAGTAAGTACAGAAGCTTTCCTTGAGTTTGTAAAGAAAGCACTACCTTTAGGACTGAATCGTGTCAAGATTAGTGGCGGCGAACCTCTACTCAGGACCGATCTGGCAGATATAATTAAAGGAATAAGAAAAAATGGATTAACTGTTGCTATTGAGACTAATGGTTTTTTAATTGATGAGGCGGTTGCTGATATGTTTGCTGAGCAAAACGTAGACGTCTCCATCTCGTTAGATGGTGGATCTGCGACTGTCCATGACACTTTACGTGGTCTGCCTGGATCTTTCGAGAGAGCAACTAAAGCAATAAAGATGTTATCAGATAGGGGATGTAACCCTAAAGTTATAATGTCCGTATCTCGCAAAAATGTAGACGAGGTTGAAAATACATTAAGAATAGTTGCAGAAAATGGATGTCACACAGTCAAAATCAACCCTATTAATCCGATGGGACTTGCACAGAGACTTAGAGACAGTGGGATCTTACTGACTGTGGGAGAACTTATCTCACTCAAGGAAAGCTGGAAAAAGTTAGAATCAAAGTTTGGCATAGGTCTATTTATCGATCTACCTCCCTCTTTTTCATCTCTACCTGAAATTTATAATGACTGTATAGCAGTATGCCGAATTAATAACATACTGGGAGTTCTACCTGATGGCTCTCTTTCCTTCTGTGGTATTGGGGCTAGCCATCCGGATCTGGTAATTGGCAGAATTGACGACAGCGATTTCGACATTCAAATGTTTTGGCGAGAGAATAGTAATTTAGTTCGAGTACGTCAACTTTTATCAGGCAAGCTTGAAGGAGTATGTAATCAATGCATATTTGAATCCTCCTGCAAGGGTTATTGTCGTGCATTAGCTTATGAAGAGTCCAGGTCATTTTTATCGCCCCACCCATGGTGTCAAAGCGCTTTTGAAAATGGGGTGTTTCCAATTTATTATTTAAATTCAGATAAAGGAGGTGAGAAATAATGGTTGAAGAACAAAAAGTAGCTGAAGCCTTCAATGCCGCACGAGATAAGTCAAATAAATTATTTGAAGAGCTTATATCTTCAGTAGCTCCTACCGCTGTTAGCACCAAAGGAACAGTTTCATGCTCAGCGGGTGAACATTGCGCTGGCGGTACAGTAAAACAATAATTCGTCAACTCAGCTAAACGAAAGTCAAATTTGCACAGTTATCGGTTTGTATGTAACTGTGCATTTTCTATTTTACGTGAGACATGTTAAGGACTTCCTATAGGGCGGTTTTATGGCATTAAAGGAAGTTATGATAATTAGCCATATGGGAAGAGATAACTGGGAATCTATTTTGATACGCGGCGCTTTGTGGCATTATGGTATAACTTCGAAAGTTTTGGATTGCCTTTGCATTGATGAGATTAATGAAGATATTCTTTACATATTTCTATCAAATAATAAGGAGAATGAGGTGGCTTTTTCCCATTTATCCAAATTAGGAGCAACAATAATTTTTGCTGGGCGACATATCACTTATAAGTACCTCCAGAAAAAATTTCCAATCTCTGAAAATGGTATTCTTATCTATGGAGAACCATATGCACTTATCCCTTTTTTTATGAAGAACCAAGAACTCATTGGTCAATTTAGAGGGAGAGCTGTACTTGGACCTCTACTAGATCCTCGAGCATATCGCACACCTCTGGATAGTGAAGGACAAAAGAGTTCGGCATTAATAATGACTTCTATAGGATGCCAGAAACAATGTGGCTATTGCGCTTACGGCACAACGTATTCTAATCTCTATACAGAAAAGTTTTCAAGACGTTGTAGGCCGTGGCAAAATATCGAAAAAGAAATTAAAGATTTTATGCAAGAAGGAACCGATCAGTTCATCTTGCTTGCAGATCAGTTTTTATCAGTAGATCCAGAGAAGAATCAAGAGCTATATTCCCTTGTACGATGCTGGGATCCTGAAGAAATGGGTCGGCCTACTTTCATATTTACTGTTTCTCCTCTAGAAATTCTCAATAATAAACTAATTTTGGAGGCTATGTCAAAATCATTCAAGATCTATCCGAGATACTCCATAGATAGCTTTGATAACCGTGCTTTAACTCTTTTTGATCTGAATTTTGATACCTCAGATGCAATGGAAGCTCTAAAATTCCTTGCATCGTTGAAGTGTCCCTTTAGAATTAACTATATCTTTATAAGACCGGGGATGACTGTTGAAAAAATAAAAGAGGAGCTTTTTTATTTTGAATCATTAAATAGCATGATATCTTATATGACTCCCTACGAAAAGCTCTTGATAGCTCATGATCTCTTTTCCGTAAGTCTCGACATTGTACCAGGTACATCAATAGCAGATAAAGAAGGCATTCGAGAGGGATACAAAGAGAATCTTGACCCCAAAGTATTAAAAGTGATAACAAGAATTCTAAATGTCATGGGGGAAGAGATAATTAACATTAGGAATAAAGGAAAAAGTGATCCTCTGCTCACCGTTATTAATGCCGGACTCTACGAAATAACAAATATGAATTAATGGTTACATCCAGTCAATTGTATAAAAAAGTTTTTTACCGATAATGTTTGTTCAGATGTAAACTTCGTAATGCAGATCGTTAAGATACTATTTATTCTGCATATTTAAAATAATTTGGTTGTTCCTAAACTCTATAACTAGAGAACCTAAAATTAACTATAAAGTCGATGTTCTAATTAGATAACAACGCCTCAATATCAGATTGGCCTGCTAAATTAGTCAAAATGTATCAAAATCAAAGCACACAAGTCTATAGGAAATGATACTTTTTAGGTATTTTGATATTTTATGATACTAATATTAGTAGTTGACCATTATAAGTCCTAATTTCACAGTCAAGAACTAACAGGGAGTGATATTCAGATAGTCCCAGAGTGATATCACCCGTTAACACAGAACACTAAAATATATGTTTTTAGTTTATTTCACTTTCTTCTTTCTTTCATGCTTATACTTCTCTTTGATTTTCTCAATTATTTCCTCATTAGCTTCAATAACGAAAGCTCCAATATACCCGCATTCTCTGCAATGGTAAATCGCGCCTGTATACACGCCAACCTCATAGTATAAATCTGCGTTCCCGCAGACAGGACAAATTTCAATGAGTTTTTCCCTATCCTGCGCCGCGCTCTCACCAACTGCTCCGTAGTCGGCTTTTCATAGATAAAATGGAAGACCTGAAAAAGCACGCAGTTAAAGCTCATTAAGTTTCAACAAAAACAACAAAGTATTTAGATCATTTTGTTAATAACATAATAACAAACATTAAGGATATCCTAAAATACCAGATCCAGTTGAGTTATTACCTTTTTTCCAGTCGATCCAATACGTCAGTTTATATTATTTGTAATTCTCGTGGTACTTCTTGCGATTGCATTTTCCTGGCTTATTGCCCCCTGGCCCCGAAGAAGCCTCAAGTAAACAGCCGCCCGCCGTCACATTCTGCGGAAAATTATGGGCTTCGATCAAGAGATTTGCAATAGGTGCATTTTTCTGGATATTGGACACATCAATGCTGAAGTGAGTATGATCGTCACCACGATATCGACAGTATACTTATAACCGGAGTTATCGCGTGCTCACACTTCCTAATCTTTGGCAAATGCTCATCCCCTTTATAATCAGGTCCCTTCAGCTTTCTAGCTTCATAAGTTAGGACTTGATATGAACCCCTACGAAGTCGATCCATACGTCTTTATTGTCGCTTTTCGTATTTCCAATTGCTGAGAATCTAACTGTGAGATTATCGAGTTTTGCAACAGTATTCACTTTGTCCGCAATGTGAAAAAATTTCCTTATATGTTCCTGCTTTTTATTGGGACCTTTAAGATCAGTAACATCAATCCAGTCGGAGCCTCCAACGTTGATCTGGAGCTTCATATTCTTCTGGCTGTTATCGTGAGAACTATATACTACTTTCAAAGAAACATTTTTTAACGGGTCTTTAATATTTAGTTCGTATTGTTCTATTCCAAAAGTGAATGTTTCATTAGATGTCAATCCTTCTTCCATATGACATTGTGTTGACAACCCATCATTGATTCCGTCAATCAGTTCCGTAGGCAGCCATACGCCCTTGTTATTTCCTGATTCGTCGTATATCATTCCATACGGGTGTGGAGAAATCCAGTAAGGAAGTTCCCTAGAGCCTCCTTGGAGTACTGTTCTCTGGATCACCTGCTGGGACGGCGTATAGACAAAGAACATGTCTATATCTTCCCCTGCCGTGAGGTCCATGCTCGTGGCATCAATTACTATACAATCCCCAAGCGTGAAGACATCGTCACTGGAATCAGTCCCATCGAGGTTTTTAACACTGAGGTCGTCACTGTCAAACTCACGCTTATTCCCGTTGACGCTGAACATTATTTTGATGGCTGACAGGTCAATGGCTTCTCCTCCACTGTGGACGATCTGTACAGTATTGGTACTTCTATTGAAATTTTCTTGCAGGTCAATATGCGGAGTATGCTCCGGCTTCACAGCTCCTCCTTCGGAAAATACGATCATGGCTATTGTAGAAAAGGCTATAACGACTATACTCATCATGAGCAATTGCCCATATACCTCTGAAACTGCCCGACAGTCCTGACCAATTGTTCTGTATTTTTTACCCGCCACGAGACGAATCACGTCCTAATAATCTATTCGGTGATTCTTTGAATTGTTATTAATTGAATATTATTCAACTGTCTAAAAAAATCAATAGTTGTATAACTATAAATAGTCAGTGCATTAAATTATACCGACTTACCGATTGTGCCCTTGAAAAAGAACAAATAAGCTTGCAGGTAACAATATGATATCTGTTTGATTCGTTTTATGAAAGTCGTTTGTTAAGTCGATGATTTCTATATTCTATAGGAATACGGCTTTCTGGCCGATGACCGTAATATCAAACGCAAAAAACTATAAGAAACACATAGGCAAAAACTTAAAACATTATCAGACGGCATTTTTTATAGTGTCTGTTTTCAGTATTGTCCGGATCGCAACGTTTTGTCCTGAAATATTGCTATCATGGTCTGGAGGATCGGGACCACAAAGAGAACTTGCCAATATATCAATTTTAATAAAAGCTTTCCAGGTCTTCAAGGATCAAACATTTTTTTGTTCAGATTAAAGACTCTCGTTTTCTGTTGATGATTTCTTGCATATTTTACAGCGTCAGTTATTTCAGACATACCAAATTTATTTCCATAATCTTTAAACCTTAAACAAAATGTTTGAGCAATAATTAGAGAGTGTGGCAAAGAATAATGATAATTCACATGTATGAACTTGTTAATATCATCCAAAATGTATTTTGGAACTATTAAATGCGACATATTGGATAATCTCCAACAAATGAAGTCGTTTATTTGTTGAAGTCGTCTATTTATTTCGAATTATTTTTTTCTTTTCCTTATTTAACAATATTTTCATTTTAACTTGTTTTGTTATTTTCATTTTTTTATGAGTGGGTTCTCAAGGGTGCGAAATGATTATATATTTAGACGTGGTTTTATTTATTGGCAAATCAGATTTACTTGATTTGTCTTGTAATGTGTCATTTTAAATCTCCCTAAACCTGCAATCTTCCAGGAGTAATTTGCCATTTTAAATCTCCCTAAATCTGCAGTCTTCCGGGTGTGATTTGCCATTAAACCTCCATTAAATTTTTTTCTTTTTTTCGTATTTTTTATAGTCGATTATATCAAGCACCAAAACGACGATTTCGATACCTGAACTTCCGGCTATAAGCGTTTAAAGCATCCTTCCAAAATTAGGAATTTCCGCTCTAAACAAGGATCAAACACGACAGGCAATTCCCAAATCAAAGCGGGCTATTTTTGAGATAACACAATAACGGGATTAAGGTATGTAGAGCTTCAAGGCTCTATGATAATCCTGATTGGTATGACTAAAAAGAAATCCGACTATTCTACCAAAAGAGGCACAACAGAAGGTTAAACAAAAACAGGTACAGTGAACTGTTGACAAATTGCCTGATTTTCCTCTACTTTTTAGATGGTATATTTGGATTCTAACTTTATAGGAATACAAAACATTTGCTCTGTCAATACCCAGGGTAAAAGTAAAAGTGATATTATGAAACATATAAATAAATGATTTTTCGATATCAAAAGGCTTAAATTAACTGCTATCGTTTATTTTTATCAGTTAACTTTACCTCATTCCCCGTAGTAATCTCTCTAACAAAGTACAGGCTTATTCTCAGGCTCACTATGAAATGTTCAGGATATAGTTGGACTAAATTACAATATCAGTGTTTTAAAAGCGTCTTAATGGTCTTTTGCTGCACACAACAACAAAAAACACAATTACAAATTAAAATTTTTTGTCATCTAATCAACTTACGCATAGCAAGCCAACAAACAACAGTAAAAATAACAGAGATGATAAGCAAAATAAGGAGCTCCGTCCAAGAGACACCAATTAAATCACTCATTAACATACTAAAAAATAGTACAAAGAACTATAAATACATAATCACAAAAAAGACAGCTTATATACAGGCAGCACAGATAGAATGCCCCATTCGAGAAAGCCGGCAATCTCTAATTTATCCCTAATGGAAGGCGTATGGGATGAGAAGAAGATTCATAAATATATCCAAAAATCGACTTTTTGGCTCTTGCAGCACCTTACTGTGACAGCAACCTTTTACCCTGTAATGTGCTATTTCTCTGCTTTTCAGTCTTTTTCATTTTCTTTCCGGCCACGAAAAACCGCAACAGTTACAAAACAAGGTTAACAATATCTATGTAAAAATGATCAGACGGTCAGGGTCAGAAGTCAACATCATGAGAAAAGTACAAAGCCTACGTTAACGATATATAGTCAGCAAACTAATATCCGAATGTATATCTGTCAGCATCTTGTCAATGCTGTCGACATACAATGACATATATTCGCATATGTCCTAAACCCCAATACTCGAGTGCATGCCTGTCAGCATCTCGTCAATGCGGGCGGCATACACTCGCGTATGTCCTCCTTTACCATGCGAGTAGTCACATTATATGGTATCTTCAACCCTCTTTTTGCAACAACAGCGGCTTGTCAATGCTGTTCGGATTTTTTTCATTTGCTTTCATGATAAATCAGACAGGAAGATAGTCAACTTTCTGTCTCATTCCTCGATGTTTCAATAATTTGTATTAATGGCTGCCGTTTTCTGATCAGGGTAGTTAACCTCGTTTTGCTGTATAACCTCTGCTTTTTCAAGAATCTCTTTGCTTTTCTATTCCTCCTGATACCTGCAGGATAAAGCCTTTAACGCATTCATGAAATAGGTCTCAGTAAGCATGAGGCACCAGGGCTAAAGAAAAAAGAATGAGCTATTTCTAAAAAGGGAAGTATGTAAATATTTTACTTTTCTTCTTTATCTCTTTCACGCTTGTACTTTTCCCGAATTTTTTCGAGCATTTCCTCATTAGCCTCGACAACGAAAGCTCCGATATATCCGCATTCCTTACAGTGGTAGACCGCACCTGCGTACCCTCCAACCTCATAGTACAGATCTGCATTCCCGCATACAGGACAGACTTCAATGAGTTTTTCCCTATTCAGAGCAGTTTCCTCCTTCGAGACAGCCTGGAATATTGAATTGTTAAATATATATAAGAAGGATGATTTTAATAAAGATATAGTATCCAGTAGCGAGTATCCAGGGATGCTAACCAGTATCTAAGGTTACTAGCCATTATCTAAGGAATCCCGAAAAACTCAGAATTCCCGATAAAATTCCCACTTTTACACAAGAACGATTCAAGGCTTACAGTGAGTAAAAAATGACTGAAATGATGACCCCTGCGATGCGCCAGTACTATGAAGCCAAACAGGCATACCCCGACACCCTGATCTTCTTCCGTATGGGAGACTTTTACGAGTCCTTTGGGGAAGACGCAAAAACCATTGCCAAAGAGCTTGAGATTACACTGACAGCCCGGGGTAAGGACAAATCCGGGGAGAGAATGCCGCTTGCAGGAATACCTTACCATGCTATTGATACCTACCTGCCGAGACTCATAAACAAAGGCTATAAAGTGGCTATCTGCGAACAGCTTGAAGACCCGAAGCAGGCAAAAGGGGTTGTAAAGCGAGGGGTTGTCAGAGTGGTCACACCTGGCACGGCAATTGATTCTTCCATGTTTTTGGATACTTCGAACAA
Organism: uncultured Methanosarcinaceae archaeon; assembly: GCA_963774465.1. Classification (GTDB taxonomy): domain Archaea; phylum Halobacteriota; class Methanosarcinia; order Methanosarcinales; family Methanosarcinaceae; genus Methanosarcina. Next base: position 72,376 of record CAVZFI010000019.1, read on the forward strand.
TTACCTCATGGCGGTTGCAGGAAGAGAAATCGGAAAATCAGGAAAAAACAAGGAAAAAGAAATCGAGATCGGAGTCTCCTTCCTGGACATTTCTACAGGGGAATTTCTCACAACCCAGTTTAGGGATTCTGAGAGTTTTGAAAAGCTTCTCAGCGAGCTTGCCCGCATGCGCCCTTCCGAATGCATCCTGCCCCCGTCTTTATATGAAAATCCAGATCTTGCAGGCAGGTTGAGAGCCTATACCATCGTTCAGGAGTTCGCACCTGAGATTTCCGGAGCCGGGGAAGCCGGAGAAAAACTGAAAACCCATTTCAAGGTTGCAACCCTTGAAGGCATGGGCTGTGAGAAACTGGATTTTGCAGTGTATTCTGCCTGGGCTGCCCTGGAATATGCACAGACTACGCAGATGAGGAACCTTACCCATATAAACACCCTGCGGACATACTCGAATTCCGAGTTTATGATCCTCGACTCGGTAACCCTGCGCAATCTCGAAATTATAAAAAATGTGCGGGATGAAGGGGAAGAAAATTCCCTCTACCGTATTCTGAACTGTACCAAAACGCCTATGGGAAGTCGTACCCTTAAAAAATGGCTTTTAAAGCCTCTGCTCTCTGTTGAAAAGGTCAATCTTCGGCTTGATACCGTAGAAGAACTGGCAGCAAACCCCCTGCTCCGCTACGATATCCGGAACTGGCTTTCAGAGGTAAGGGATATAGAACGCCTCGTTGGAAGGGTAGTATATGGAAATTCCAGTGCAAGGGACCTTATTGCCCTGAAAAAATCCCTGGACGCCTTACCTTCGATTCGGGATTCCCTTCTGGAAAAAATCGGGTCTGAACTATTAAAGGAGATTGCAGACGGGCTTGTATCTTTTTCCGAACTCGAAAATCTTGCTGAAATGATAGAAAAAGCAATAGTTGACGAGCCTCCTGTGTCTGTTAGGGAAGGAGGGATGATAAAGCCGGGATACAGTGCAGAACTTGATGAACTCAGGGATATTGCCAGCAACAGTAAGCAGTGGATCGCAGCTTTTCAACAGAAAGAGAAAGAGAGGAGCGGAATAAAGTCCCTGAAGGTTGGATACAACAAGGTCTTTGGGTATTATATTGAGGTGACCAATGCTAACAGCAGCCAGGTGCCTGAAGATTACATAAGAAAACAGACCATGTCAAATGCGGAGCGCTTTTTTACACCCGAACTTAAAGAAAAAGAAAGCCTTATCCTGACAGCCAATGAAAAAGCCATTGCTCTCGAATATGAAATCTTTATTAAAGTTACGCAGGCTCTTTCAGCCCATTCAAGAGAACTTCAGGAAACAGCCGAAAGAATAGGAGTACTTGATGTCCTTGCATCCCTGGCTGAGATTTCAGAAAATAACAATTACATCCGGCCTCAGCTTACAGACGACTTCAAGATCCTTATCAGGGATGGAAGGCATCCGGTAGTTGAAAATGCCTTGCCTGGAGGTTTTGTCCCTAACGATACCGAAATGGACTGCAAGGAAAACCAGTTTTTGCTGGTGACAGGCCCTAATATGGCAGGAAAGTCCACCTATATGCGCCAGATTGCCCTCATAGCTATCATGGCTCAGGCTGGTTCTTTTGTTCCCGCATCCCATGCCTCCATAGGAATTGTTGACCAGGTCTTTACAAGAATAGGAGCGTTCGATGACCTTGCAAGCGGACAGAGCACTTTTATGGTGGAAATGGTCGAACTTGCAAACATCCTGAATAATGCAAGCCCCAGAAGCCTTGTGCTTCTTGACGAGATCGGCAGGGGAACCAGTACTTATGATGGGTACAGTATCGCAAAATCTGTTGTAGAGTTCCTGCATAACAGGGGAAAAGTCGGAATAAGGGCGCTATTTGCGACCCATTACCACCAGCTCACAGTACTTGAAGAAAAATTGAAAAGGGTCAAGAATTACCATGTCGCAGTAAAAGAAGAAGGCCATGAACTTGTCTTCCTGCGAAAAATCGTGCCAGGGGCGACAGACAGGAGTTATGGGATTCAGGTTGCAAGGCTTGCAGGGGTCCCGGAAAAGGTTATCGAAAGGGCAAATGAAATTCTCAAGGAACTCGAAAAGGAAAATCTGCTTGAGGAAACTGAAGACGGCGAGAACGGGAAAAAGAGAAAAAGCAAAGCAACAGCGCGCTATACGCAGATGATGCTTTTTGGCCCCGGAAGCAGCGTTGGAGATACGGCACAGGCAAACAGGCCTGGCCCTGTCGAAGCAGCTTTGAGAAAGTTGAATGTGGAAGAGATGACACCAATAGAAGCCCTGAATAAGCTCCACGAATTGAAAAGGCTGCTAGATTAAGGGAAATATAAGAGGATTTTGAAGAGTATCTGCAGAACTTTTTGCAGGATGCTCAAAATATATATTTCTGGTCTGGACGGAGTAAAGGAATGATGGAAGAAAAGATTGAAGTGAAGGAAAAAGTGCAGAAAAACAAAATTCGAATCCTTGATAAGGATACAATAAACAAAATCGCTGCAGGAGAAGTAATAGAACGCCCCGCATCCGCAGTAAAGGAGCTGATAGATAACTCAATCGATGCAGGAGCTACCGAAATCCGGATCGAAGTCGAAAAAGGTGGAAAAAACTCCATCCTCGTTCGGGACAACGGTTATGGGATGAGCAGGGATGATGCCCTTCTTGCATACAAAAAGCACGCAACGAGCAAACTCACGCGGATAGAAGACCTTGATACTGTTTCTACAATGGGTTTCAGGGGAGAAGCTCTTTCCTCTATTACAGCAATTGCGAAGGTGGAAATCCTTACCCGGCCCCCAGAAGAAATTACAGGTACGAAAATAATCATCCATGGGGGAAAGATGCTGGATACCTCGGATGCAGGCACGGCTCCAGGCACTTCAGTGCATGTAAAAGACCTGTTTTACAACACTCCTGCAAGGCGAAAATACCTGAAAAATGACCGCACGGAACTTGCCCATATTACCGATACCGTCACGCAGCTTGCCCTGGCAAACCCGAGTATCTCCTTTACCCTGCTGAGCGAAGGAAAAACAATACTTCGAAACACGGGTTCAAACGATCTTTTCAAAAGCATTGTAAATATTCTAGAGCCAGACACAGCTCGTTCGATGCTTCCCCTGGAATACAGGACAGAAGACTTTGAGATCCGGGGGTACGTCTCAAAGCCCGAAACTACCAGAGGAGAAAGTGATCAGCTTTTCATTTTCGTAAACACCCGTCCTGTAACTTCAAGAGCTATCAGTAAATCTATCCGCGAAGGATACTATACAAAGATTCCAAAAGGGCGTTATCCTGTGGCAGTACTCTCCCTTATTCTTGATCCAGGAGAGGTGGATGTGAATGTGCACCCCCGCAAAGCCGAGGTTCGCTTCAGCCGGGAAAAAGAGCTTGGGGATGCGATAACATCTGCGGTTGAAAAGGTTCTTTCCGAAAATGCTCTAGTGCCTGAGATAAAGGGAAAAAAGGGCAGCGCTTCTCAGAAGACTTTTGAAACTTCAGGTTCTTCTGGAAGATTGCAGGTGTCAGAAACTCCGGAAACCTTCGAAATAAAGGTGGCTGGAAAGGAAACAGAGGTTTCGGAAAAATCCGAAGTTCCGGAAAGCGGAAAAATCCTGAGAGAGAAATCCGAAACCTATACCTATCCGGTAAAAGATACCGAAAGAAAGCTAAAGAAATCAGAGCGCCTCCTTGACTTTACCGGAGAGGTAGGAGCTCAGGAAATCCTTAGAGAAAAAGAGCAGGATAGTAAAAAAGAGCAAGAAAAACCTGAAGGAGAAGAAAACGAAGTAGAGGGAGAAAAGGATAAAATAAGTATGGGGGAGAGGCAAAAGCCGAAGCAAAAACCAAATACAGACTCTCTTGAAGACCTGCGGGTTATAGGACAGGTCTCTAAACTGTATATCCTTGCCGAAAAGGGAGAAGACCTTGTGCTTATTGACCAGCATGCCGCTCACGAGAGAATTCTTTACGAGCAGGTTTTGAGAATGAAAAAGTCCAGGGTTCAGGAGTTGATCACTCCTGTAACCATAGACCTTACCCCTAAAGAAAAAGTGCTCATGGATGAATACATTCCTTATCTTGAAGAGTGCGGTTTCGGGATATCGGAGTTCGGGGACAATACCTATGTAGTCACCTTCGTGCCTGAGGTTTTCGGGCGGCTTGAGAATCCAGAAATTATCCATGATTTAGTATCTGACCTTTTAGCTTCAGGAAAAGTTAAAAAGGATACAGGGATTTCGGAAAAGGTCTGCAAGACCCTTGCATGCAGGGCAGCGATCAAAGGGGGAGCAGCCTGTAACCCCAGGCAGATGGAAGAGCTGATAGAACAGCTCAAAAAGGCTGAAAACCCCTACTCCTGTCCTCATGGAAGGCCCACTGTGATCACATTTACGAAAGGAGAACTGGACCGCATGTTTGCAAGAGTCCAGTAAATCTGGATGCAGACCGGGAAAATTAAGCATCCTGGCTTTTTCCCTGTATTTTCCGGTTACTTTAGAGTAAGATAAGTGAATATTCCGGAGAATAATTAGTTTCAGGGCAACTCTAACACGCGATCTATGGGTAGAATGTGTAGAGATTATTTGAAGGTATATAGGCAATATATCCATAATCAATCGACATACTTCTATATTGGAACGTTGTCCCATGTTTCCTATACATTTATATAATATAACTTAAGATGTAGTAGTAGGTGCCAGGCGAGTACTGACATCTTAAAAGGCATCATTCCACAAAGCTATTTTTCACACACCAACCCCAAACCCCAACAAGGAACGTACCCCCAATCGTTCCATAATCCAGAAAAAACCCCAATTTCCACAAAAACAAAATCCCACTTCTGGAATGATGCCACCTCTTTTTTATAATTTTGCAATCTGTTTATTTTGCAATCTGTTTATCTTCAGAAAATCTTCTTTACAATCCTAATTATTTATATGCAATTCAATAAATTTTCTCTACTATTCACTAATTATTTTCTATAAGTGGCTGCTATAAGTGGCTGGGCACTTTCTATTGGCTAAACATTTTTCCAAAAAAGAGCCTTTTTATCCTCTGCCTCAATTGGGTCCTTTCCCGATTTTCACGTCAATACATTTATAATAAAAAACCTCCGAGTATTCTTCCATGATAGATCCTGTTAACAATTTCAAGATCCCTGAAGATTGGATTGCCCGCACCAGGCTGCCCAGGGAAGAGCTTGAAACAAAAGTAGCATCCGGGATGATTGTGGTTCTGAGTGACGGGTCTGTCCTCAAACGAGGGTACACTACAGGAACCACAGCCAGTGCTGCTGCAAAAGCCGCTGTCATTTCTCTTAAGAAACCGGTCGACAGCGTATCCGTCCCGACTCCTGTGGGACTGAGAGCCCATCTCGATGTCAGCGAATCTTCTCCAGGGCGTGCGGTCGTGAGAAAGATTCGGAACGACCACGAATCCGATATTACCCGGGGGCTTGAATTTGTGGGTGAAGCCAGGGAAGCCGAAGGAGTCCGAATTTACGGGGGAAAAGGCATAGGAATTGTTAGAAGGGACGGGCTCCAGGTTCCTAGAGGCCAGCCAGCTATTAACCCGAAACCAATGGAACAGATAAAAGCCGCAGTGAAGGAAGCTGTAGAGGAACTTGGCCTGAGTGGAGCCGAAGTTACAATCTCAATTCCGGATGGGGAAAGAGTCGGAAAAGAGACCCTGAACAGCAGGATCGGAGTAGAAGGCGGAATTTCCGTTCTTGGTAGCACTGGTTTTGTTGAGCCCTGGAACGACCACCTCGGAGAGATGAAAGGAGACCTGATCCGCGGTACAGACAGGGTGGTCCTGACTACAGGCAGAATAGGAATGCGTTACTCTCACATGCTTTTTCCTGATTATACAGTCGTTATGGTCGGAAGCAGGATCTCGGAAGGGCTTGATTACGCATCCGGGGATGTAATTATCTGCGGGCTTCCGGGCCTTGTTCTTAAATGGGGAAACCCGAATATGCTTGAAGGCAGCGGATATGCAACTGTCGTTGAGATGCTTGAAAAAGCTCCAGAACACGAGCGCCTGAAAGAAGCCTTCGAGATGGCAATCGAGAAAGGAAAAGGCGCAAGAATTGTGGTAATCGACAGGGACGGATCTGTGCTGATGGACAGCAAAAATCAGAGTTAAACGAAAAAAACCGAATAATTAAACTGAATAAACTGAAGAATTAAACTGAATAAACTGAAGAATTAAACTGAATAAACTGAAAAATTTCCAGTAAATTTCACAGTAAATTTCACAGTAAATTTCACAGTTAAATCCAGACCGTGAAAGCGAAATTAAAAAACTTAAACAGGCAAAGGGGAAGAAAAATAATGATTGTGGTAGGAGTCGGAGTTGGGCCCGGAATGCTCACGGAAGAAGGAATAAAGGCGGTAAGGAAAGCATCTGTGGTTTATGGCGCAAAAAGAGCCCTTGAGCTCGCACAGGAGTATATCACCTGTGAAGCAAAACCGATTAAGGACTATAAGTCGCTTCACCTCCTGCCGGCAGACGCAGTCGTTTTATCCACAGGGGACCCCATGTTTTCAGGACTCGGGAAATTTGCAGGGGAAAAAGATACCGTGATTCCAGGGATTTCTTCAATGCAGGTGGCATGTGCGCGTACGAAAGTAAACCTGACCAACCTCTGTGCAATCACAGCCCACGGCAGGGACTTTGAGCCAGCAAAAGCCGAACTGATCCGGGAACTCAGGAACGGAAGAAATATCTTCCTGCTGCCGGAAGAAACATTCGGCTCCCTTGAGGTTGCAGAGGTACTGAAAGAGCTGGGTATAGAAGCCGAACTTTACACCTGCGAAAACCTCGGTTATCCTGAAGAAAGGATCGCAAAAGGCACGCCTGAAAATCCGCCTGTTCCCGAAACAATTCTCTACGGGCTGCTTGTCGTGCAAAGAAGGTAAACATATTTTCAAAGTCAAAAATGATTTAGACCTGTCGAGAGGTTGAATCCCGGAAACCCCGAAACCCGATAGAACCTGTGAATCCGATAGAACCTCTGAATCCTGTGAAGCGAATAGAGCCTGTGGAGCGAATAGAACCCCTGAATCCGGTGGAGCGAATAGAACCGGTGAATCCGATAGAGCCTGTAAATCCAGTGGAGCAAATAAAACCTGTGTATCGGCTGGAACAGGTGAAATGGTTGAAATTCAGTTCTCAACTCAGCCTACCATAAGGCGCATGACGGTATAAAAGATCAAATCCCCGAAAACGACGGCCGTAATAAAGCCCGCTGTAATTGAAAGCATGAATGGCAGGCCAGGAGTGACCCAGATCTCTTTTTCAATCAATCCTTTTTTCAGATACTCTTCAAGTTCCGGTCTCTGATCCGCATCGAAGTTAAGCCCCGTGCGGGCAAGCCCTCTTTTGAGACTTCCGCTTTCGTCAAGCTCAAATTTCTCAAGCAGGCCAAGGTGCTTCTTATGTTTCAGGGAAGAAACCTCAGTTCTGTATCCTATGAACATGTAAAGAGGGTTTTTGACCATCTCAGGCGAGAAATGCAGGAGATTGTAGCAGAACATCCCGAGAGGAACAAGCGTTGTCAGCAGGAGGGCATTTCCAAGGACAGTAAATGTAAAAAGCCCTACAGGAGGGAGCCCGAGCAGGGGATATAATTTTCCTGAAAAACTAAAAACCGGGTAGGAAGGAAATAGGATGGAAAGAACTATCAACCCCTTTGCGTCCCCGCCCCCGAAAGCTCCAAGCTGGAAAAGGATATAAACCACAGTAAAAACAAGAACTCCCGAAAAAACAAGCGACATGAGATACGAAACTCCCCCTGTAAAAAGTTCATAGAGTATGAACACGGAGCCTGCCGAAAGCATGTATTTCCAGACCTTATTTGAGACCCTGCGGGAACCCAGGTCGGAATAACACGAGTACAGCAAAAAAGGCATGCTGAAGAGGATTTTGAGGATTTCTATCATTTCTACCCTGTACTGAAATTAGTTTTATAGTTATTCACATTTATCACTTATTTACTTTATTGATCGTGTGAAAAAAATTATCCGGCAAAACAGGCAGAATACTAGATTGTGAGTGGCAATCCCGCCGGCGTGAAAAAGGCTGAACAGGGCTTGACAAATGTGGAAAAAGCTGAAACCCAAGACCGATTAAATATAAAAAGACTTTCATAACGCATCGGGGCAGCCCCGAACATCGTTAACAAGCGATAAGCTTATACATAAGAAGTTCTATTTTATGGTTGCTTAACCCTTTTGATTTTCAAATGCAAGCAATGGGCTCGTGGTCTAGACGGTTATGACGTCGCCTTCACACGGCGGAGGTCCTGAGTTCGAATCTCAGCGGGCCCACTCTGATTTTTGTCTTTATTTTTGCAATTCTAAAAGTGTATAGAGATTTTTTTTTCCAGCTGTTAAATTATTATTTCAAGATCATATTTCTCTACTGTTCTTGATTTTTTTGGAATAATTTGGAAACTGATAAAAAGATTTGATCTTCTTTAAATTCTCAAACTAAAAGCTTGGATCAGTTGAAAGTATTTTTAGATATTCGTTTATATATTCTCTACTCATTTAAGTAATCGGAATTTTAGTTCCGTCACTCTTCGTCCACTTCGTCACCATAAAATTACCGTTTTTAGGATTCTTTGATATCCTGTAAATAAAAATAAAAATAAAAAAGAACGGGATATTGATCCCATTTAGAAACCATAATTCAACGCAAGATTTGTAGGCGTTCCATCTACCAGATACGCATATTGAACATCAATTTTTCCACTAGGACCAACATCTACTGTTTTCGAGTCAATAGACTCACTAAAGGTTGCGGTATCTGGATCATATGTAATTCCATCTGCAGTCAAAGACCAGTAATACGGATTTGTATTGTATGTAGCTGTTCCCTGATTGTCAATGTGGATAGTTACAACATAATAATGCTTTCCTGCAGGAGCAATATAATAGCTTCCTATCTGATCAGTCACATAATATTCCCACGTAGTATAATCGAAGACAGTACCTGTTTTTGGAGCTTCAACTTGCTCATCTTCAACAGCCTCTTCAGCTTTAGGAGCATCTGCTACAGTAGTATCTGCAGAATTATCTGTAGCTTCGTCAGATGCAAACATTCCTACTGCAATTATAAGCAGAAACAGTCCTATAAAAACTCCAAAACCTATTTTCAAAGAAGACATTAAAAATTTCTTCATATCAGAACCTCGCACAGTTTATTAAGCTATACCTGTTTATCTCTTTTTGCAAATTATTACACTAATTAAACCAATAATTCTACTTTCTTTGAGGTCAGGTTTTGTTTCTAGTATATCGATTCCAAAATCTGAGTATAAACCACGGATGAACAGATGAACACAGATGGTTTTAATCCGCATGTATACGTGTCCATCTGTGGTTATTTATATTGGCCTGCAGGTCGATTTCAATGTCCAAATTTCTGAGCGTAATTTGGAATCGCAGCACTAGATTTTGGCATTGTGTCGTAAAACAGCAAGAGAAATATTATTTAATAGATGCTCAAAAGAAAACTTAAAGCAGTTGCTTTTGAAAAAAATGAATTTAAGGGGATCTTTAAGATTATTCTTAGTCTTGGAATTAAATAGAGAATAATCTTATAGTTCAGACAACTGTCTTTAAATAGGATTATTATTTTTCCTTTCTAACTCCTTTGAAAGGTTTCCCATCAGATTTAACATCCATAAATTTTCCTGTCGTTGTATCACGCTTTACCCATTGATCAGTTATTGGATTATATGTCTGTGATCTTTCTTTAACAGCTCCAATTCTTCGATTATCACCAGTTGGAGGATTCTTTGCTATATTAATCACCTCATATAATTATATTTCTTTAAATACTAATATTTATCACAAACATATATAAAAATTTCGTATTCCTTTTAAAAATTCAAGCGGCTGAAGTAATATTTTGGCTTTAGTGATAAAAAGTAAGTTTCATTAGTCATTAAAACATTTTTAAAATTCATGATAGATGAATATCCAAACCTCGTTTTCTCTCTAAACTTAAATGAGAAATTAAGGAAATTGGTTATCGATAAATTTGGAGCAAATGACAAATATCTTCTTTATCTTGATTCTTTAATTTCACAATATAGTGAAAAAGATATTCAATATGAGATTAAAAATTTAGGGGGGAACTTGGATAAATTTTGCGCAATAGTCTCAAGTTTGGAAACAAAAAAATACATTAAAGAAAGTGCAAAAAATGTTGATCAATTAATAAAATACTATTCAGAATCTCCTTTGAAAAAGGGTCCTGCTTATTTAGTAAAATACTGTGAAGATACCCAAGTAAATGACCTTTTTAAACCTGGATTCGAGCTTAAAGGAATATTGGGTAATTACCTAAAAAAACAGAAGCCAAATAGTCAAAATAAAAATATTGAAGATTCTGAAGGGACAATTGATTACTTTTGCATAAGGGATGCAAACGAGTATTTTAATAAAGCTCTTTATTTGATGTGTTGCTACAAATATTTACAAAGTGGTGGATACAGTTCATGGGCAAAGGTAACTTTTTATTATCCACGTTTTTACTTGAATAATTCATTGTGTCGGTTACAGGGGAATTGGGTATTCTATGGAAAACCACCTATAGAATTATTTCGGGCAAATTGGAAAGATAGAGTTTATTCTTACAAGAAAACTAATGTAAAAGGTAGTGGTCCTCATGTTCACGTATGGGAAAGAGCAAAAGAATATTACAAGGAATTTGATTCAAGAGGTCTTACTTCGCTAGACAATGATGGCATAAAAAGCTTCTTCAATGACGAATTCTTGAAAGAGATAGGAATAGATAACCCTCGCCGCACAGAATTGGATTGGAGAAATGAAATTACATATGGGGCAACTAAGTTTCAAGAACTTCATTGGGGAGATAGGCATGCCTTATACAGTTTTAGTCGTGGTGAAGGTAAAAGAAATTATATTGACTCTGAAGTATTTTATAAAGAATTTAATCAGTATGATTACGGTGGAGAAGGACTCGAAGAATTTAATATGGGGTGTTTAATTAGATTTATAATTGAATTGTTAGGTAATATATCAAATGAAATTAATAATCCAAGACTGTGTCACATTAAAATGAAAAGTCTTAGACACTTCAAAACTAATGATGACTTTTTGAATCTAATTGAAGAATGGACAAAAGAATATGGATTAAGTTGTGAATAAAAAATAATCTAAGTTTGCGGAAACGAGATAAAAATCAAAAACCGACATTTTTCAAATATGATCGAATAGATAGATATATTTTCAGAAATCCGATGTAAAACGAAACTCTTTTTTACATTTGCGAGTACATAAAACTATGCCCCAACTCAAAGGAATTATTATAACACAATTATCACGTATGATTTGTGGTGACGGTTTTGATTACTTACCATATCGTACAGGAGCCCAATTAACTGATTTTTTTCAAGAACTTGGTTTTGACTTTACTCATGATGGGACTACAAGACGATATTGGGTGAGTTCTGTTTTAAAAGAGCTTAATGAAGATACCGACCCAGATAATGGGTATCCATCATCAGCAATAATTACAGTAATCGAACAGTTGTTAGATTATGTACGTTTTCTTGATTTAGGTGAAGCAGAGGAAAAGCAAAAAATTGCAATTGAATATGTAAATAAACTGCTATCTACAGAAGCCTTATTTGTTGAGAAAGAAGAGACAGGATCGGTTAAACTTTATTCTAAAAAAGGTGAGTTCATATCGACATCGGTAAATAGAAAAGAACAAAAAAGAGTGGTAACATTTTCTCCTTCCGTTTTTGAGTTGCCACGAGGATCAACAGTTAAAAATTGTGTGTCTGTAATGATGCCTTTCTCTACAGATTTTAACAATGTATACTTAGCAATAAAAAATGCTTGTATTAAAACCGGAATGACTTTTCATAGAGCTGATGATTTTTGGAAAAATAGTGTAATAGTTCAGGATATTTTTGAACTCATATACAGATCATCCGTTGTTATTGTAGATTTTTCAGGCAGAAATGAAAATGTGTTTTATGAAGCCGGCATTGCCCATACTTTAGGGAAAAATGTGATACCAATTACTCAAAGTATTGATAATATACCTTTTGATCTGAGACATCATCGGCATATAATTTATTTAAATAATGGTGAAGGGTTAAGAGAATTAGAAAATAAAGTTGCAGAACGCTTGGCATCTCTAAAAGGATAAATCTACGTTTTGTTTTCCTATTTGAAAAAAACATATGCTTTGAAATTAGTGAAAGATACTGTTTTGAGTTTGATGCAATTGGTAGTGACGGAGATCGCGTACATCTTTTTGTTGGTGCCGAGCCAAAGTATTCTCCCTCAAGAGTAATGCAGATAATAAAGAGTATTACAGCAAGACAAATCTTTAAACAATACCCTGAAATCAAAAAACAGCTTTGGGATGGTGAACTTTGGAGTGATGGAGGTTACATTGGAACTATAGGAGATGGAACAACTTCCGATGTTATCAAAAGCTATGTTGAAAACCAAGGAAACCAGGAAGAAAAAGAAGCATATCAGCAAATGAAAATATTCGATTTTTAATAACTATTATGACCAGAGCGCTGGCGCGGAACATACCCCGTTGCTTGCAGCGGGGTGCGCCAGCGCAACTTTGATTTCGCTTCGTGATTCTATTTTAAGCTTCTATACAGCCTTCACACGGTGGAGGTCCTGAATTCGAATCTCAGCGAGCCCACTTTATTTTTTGTAATATTTTCTAATTCTAAATGCTTATAAAGCTTCTTTTCTATCTGTTCAATTCTTGTTTCAAGATCAGATTTTACTTCTTGTTGTACAGCCTTAAGTTCAATTTAAATTCTTTGTCAAGAGAAATTACATACAAAGGTTTACCATTTTACTAAGGAGGAAAACAACAATGACTGAAATGACTGAAAAAGAAAAAGCATCCCAGGGTTTATTATTTAATGCAATTTATGATAAAGAGCTGAACGATGAACGAGATTATTGTAAAGCACTTTGCTACGAATATAATCCGCTTCATCCAGCAAAAATTGGGGAAAGGACATCTTTAATTCAGAAACTTTTTGGCAAAACCAGGGGTTCTTTTCTTATTGAGCCGCCATTTATATGCGACTACGGTTACAACATCGAAATAGGAAGCAATTTCTTTGCAAATCACAACTGTATTTTTTAACCAAATATATAGTAGGCTTGAAGCCAAAAGCAATGTGCCTCTTCTGTTCAGCCGGATCGATACTATCTGATTTGCTTGTTGTACTATGCCTATTAGCCCCCCCTCTTGAAAGTTGAAGATTAAATGGATATAACTGGCGTCCAGAGACTTTCGACACAAAAAGGTAATGTTAACTATCTGGGCATATGGGAGTGTATCTTTTTCTACGTATACTATCTGCTCTGTAGCTCATAAATTTTCAAAATCTATAAGTATGTACAGGATTCTGGTCTGTTGAATAGTTTTTATCCATAAAGTCCCAGTTCCTCCCGGTCGCTTTTTCTGAACTGTCGTTAAACTTAACAGCAAGAGGTGCAAAACCTTCACTGACATTGCTGCTGAAATTAGCTACTGGAAATACTGGTTCTGGCTCTGGGATTATTGCAATTCCACCAGGAAATCTCGATATTCACTGTTGCTGAGACAGTATCGTTTGAGGTGTCAATTACAGAGAGAGTACTGTTACCAGAAATGTTACTGTTTGCCACATACACCTTTTTTCCATCTGGGGTTACTGCAAGTCCTATAGGACTGCCTCCTACAATATTCATTGTAGCTATAATAGTATTGTTTGAGGTATCAATTACAGAGACGAAACCATCGTCTGTGCCAGCCGCATATCCCTTCTTCATTCCTGCCACATATACCTTTGTTCCTGTAGGATTGACAACAATTTCATCAGGAGAATTATCTACATCCACCGTATCTGTAACAGTATTTGTAGCTGTATCAATTACAGAGACAGTTCTATTGTACCGGTTTGCCACATATACCTTTTTCCCATCTGGGTTTACTGCAACTCCCGAAGAATAATTTCCTACATGTACCGTAGCTGTAACCATGTTAGTAGCTGTATCAATTACAGAAACAGTATCATCAGGAGTACTACTGTTGCCAGAGTTCGCCACATATACCTTTTTTCCATCTGGAGTGATTGCAATCCCCTCTGGCTGGTTTCCAACAGGCACAGTAGCTGTAACAGTGTTTGCGTCAGTGTTAATTATAGAAATATTATTGCTGCCACTATTAGCCACATATACCTTTTTTCCATCAGGACTAATTGCAACTCCATAGGGATCAGATCCCACTTTCACAGTGTCTGTAACAGTATTTGTTGCAGTATCAACTACGGATACATTAACACCCCAACGGTCAGTTACATATGCTTTTTTTCCATCTGGCGTGACTGCAACTCCTTCAGGCATTGAACGTCCTACTTTCACTTTGGTTATAACTAATCCTGTGGCTGTGTCAATTACAGAGACAGTTCCATCTATAATGTATATAAACGGCCACGTGGATGAAACCCTTTTTTCAACGCTTATGTTTGCAAGTTTGGAATTAGTATTGAGTCCGTTGCTAGCTGTCAAATTAACTGTATAGTTTCCTTGAGTTCTGTACACATGTACAGGATTTTGTTCTGTGGAATCTGATATACCATCATTATCAAAGTCCCAGTTCCACACAATTGCGTTTTTCGAAAGGTCTGTAAACTTGACAACAAGAGGTGCAGGACCATTAGTGACACTGGCTGTAAAGTTCGCAGTTGGGATTACTGAATTTTGCAGACTGGACAGAGATACAAGAGGTAAATAGTCAAACTCATCTCTCATAGATATTATAAGGCAGGTCTCCAATTCCATTCCTGTCCAGATCCACGCAGATCTGGGAGAATCCAGTTCCATCTGGCTTTGCCCAGAAGTTGCCTCCGATGTAAGGGCCACCAACAATATTACTGCCTGAAGCAAGTGAACTGTTCCAGGTATTTCCCTCTTTGTCAGGTACAAACCTTACGTTTAGACTGTTGTTAAAATAATTATTGTAGTTTCTTCTACGACCACTATATTCTTTATCAAAAATCCCGCACTCTGCACAGGATGTTATTGTATTGTTGATTATACCAACATCACAATCATCTTCTAATTCAATCCCGACACTACAGTTTAATATTGTATTATTGTCAATTACTGAACTTGTTTGGGCAAGCTCAATTCCATAATCGCAGTCAGTAATCCTGTTATTACGAATATCTGCCGCCTGATCCCATTCAGTAATACCAGTGGAGCAATTTGAGATTGTATTACCTGATACTGTATTATTTCTTGCACAGCAGGAAATATGTATACCTTCTTTGCCGTTAGAGATTTTGTTTTCGGCTATCAAATTGCCTGATATCTCGGATCGCAGAACGATAGAACCGTTTTCAATGGTATTACCTGTCACATTATTCATCTCGCCATAAAAGATAATTGTTAAATTGCTTGGCATGTAGGATCCCAGAACGATAGAACCGTTTTCAATGGTATTACCTGTCACATTATTCATCTTGCCATAAATGAAGATCGCATTTCTTTCAGAAAGATTACTGGCTCCTGTTATATTTAAACCACTGATCGTTGTGCTATTAGCTGTTATCAGAAAGGTACTTTTACTTTCATTCAGCGGTTTTATCTGCGCATCTCCATTGTTTGGTTCTGACCTGATAGTTAGACCTTTTACATTGACAAGAACGTTTTCGGTATAAGTTCCAGACCTCACTATTATTATGTCCCCTATTACAGAATTATTCACAGCTTCCTGAATTGACGTGAAATCAGCGCCAGAATTATCATCTACCGTAATTTCCCTTGCTGATGCAGTAGCTGACATGGAAACTAAGAAAATGAAAATTAAAAGTGTTGAAGTTAAACCTATTGAACATAGCTTTTCTTTATTCCTCATTATTCCCCCAAACGAATAACCTAATCTTTAATAAATAAAGCTTAATAATATCATTGTTCCCTATTTGTATTAAGAGAATGGAATATAGAGAAAAAAGAAAGGAAAGTTTACTTTTCCAGTGCTTGCATAGTTAAAAACAGGTATCTTGAGGGCAAATAAAATATATCTTTCAAGATTGAAAGTCATAAACAAAACTTGTGGTTTAGACATTCACAAACTCTTTCTCATCGCCACAGTTCTCAGTCGATCTGGTGAAGAATAACAGCAACGCTTTGATATAAACGATGAGGGAATTTTAGCCCTTAAAAATTGGATTATATCAAAAAAATGTAATATTGTTTCAAATTCATTCCAAGTCTCAGGAAAACCGCAGTAAGATAATCCTTAATAAAAAATTTATTTTACCCTGAAAGCCCAAGAAAATATCCCTATAGGGCATATCATATTCGACGTGAAGAGGAAGGTAAAGGTAATTGACATGAACATATCTGTATCATGCCTGTTACTGGCTACTACCCCCCTTTTGAAAGTTGAGAATAAAGATGCGTATACCGTTGTCCTGATCATTTCACGCAAGAAAGGTAATGTCAACGATTGGGAATTATTTAATCAAAACTAATTTAAGTTCATCACTATATTTTGGCATTGTGTCAGGCACATATAACCAAAATTGATTCTCGATAATTTTATCTATTTGTAGATTAATTTTATAATAATCTCCTTATCTACAGAAGCGGGATACTAACTACAATATTTTCATAAGGTGGAACTATGAGTAAGAAATCAAATGCGGATAATCGAGCAAATCAGCTTAATCCAGAAAATGAAGCTTATTCGAAGAGTCGATCCCAGTCCAAAAAATAATATCATACCGTTTGTATTTAGGTGGCAATATATAGTTAGGACTTACGCATTTGAAGTACAAAATTAAGCACTTTCGGCATTGTGACTTGTGTACTGTTTCAGACACTCGGAGGTTTAATGCTATTGAATTTTCATTTCAACGGCGTAAGTCCTACTTAATTCTAATTGCTTCATTTTTATTTGATAAGGTATTTTTTGACTCAGTTCCAAAATCTAGTAATTTTCGCATTTTTTGATTGAAACGTTGAATTTTCAAGAAAAACTCAGTCTTCAATCAAACTCAATATTCAAGATCCTCCGGCATCAATTAATAGGTAACGTTCAAAGAATTGTGACCATTTTCAAAATCTAGTGATTTTTAATTTTAAGTTCATCACTAGATTTTGGCATTGTGTCAAAAAAGCAAAGGATTAATATGCCTCCATGGGCTAATTGTTAGCCATGTTATCCTTTTTTTTGAAATTGGCGCTCTAAATCCCTTTTGAGATGTGAAAATAAATTAAAGTAAAACTAATTTTGCTAATAATAATGTTTAAACTAGGTCTATTTTGAGGTCGGGTCGATTGACTGGCTATTATTTCGTGTCAGCCGGGACCGGCGTTCTGCTATCGGAACTGCACCCTTTTTCTGAATCGGAGGCTAAATCGCCTTTACACGATGGAGATCCTGAGTTCGAATCTCAGCGGGCCCATTTTTCTTTTTCAACCTTTTTTTCGGATTAAAGGCCTTAAACACCTTCTTTTCTAACGCTTCAACTCTTGCTTCAAGGTCAGATTTTTCTTCGGGTTGTGTAACTTTAAGTTTACAGTTAATCTCTTCTTAAAGAGCAATTAAATAAACAGGTTTACTATTTTACTAAGAGGAAAACAACAATGACTGAAATGACTGAAAAAGAAAAAGCATCCCAGGGTTTATTATTTAATGCAATTTATGATAAAGAGCTGAATGATGAACGAGATTATTGTAAAGCACTTTGCTACGAATATAATCAGCTTCATCCAGCAAAAATTGGGGAAAGGACATCGTTAATTCAGAAACTTTTTGGCAAAACCAGGGGTTCTTTTCTTATTGAGCCGCCATTTATATGCGACTACGGTTACAACATCGAAATAGGCAGCAATTTCTTTGCAAATCACAACTGTATCATCCTTGACGGAGCGAAGGTTGTTTTTGGTGATAATGTGATGATTGCTCCACACTGTGGCTTCTATACAGATGGACATCCGCTTGATGCAGAACGTCGTAACGCAGGACTGGAGTATGCTTATCCAATTAAAGTCGGCAGCAATGTATGGATAGGCGGTGATGTTGTTGTACTGCCTGGGGTAACTATCGGAGATAATACTGTCATCGGCGCTGGAAGTGTTGTGACAAAAGATATTCCGCCTGGCGTTGTTGCCGTTGGGAATCCTTGCAGGGTTATTCGT
>CAVZFI010000020.1:0-87207 GCA_963774465.1 uncultured Methanosarcinaceae archaeon
CCCATGAGCGGCTACGTGCCAGTGCTTATTTCGGCGTGGGAGCAGGGACACGACGTTATCTGCCGGGGCGCCCCTCATCTGCTTTTCGCCCATATCCCTGAAGAAAGCCCGATTGCACCTATCGATGCAATTATTGCCCTTACACATTTCGATATAGCTGCTCCGGCATTCGGAATCGGTACCTGCTGGGCGGGCTTTGTCGCGGCGGCTACCATGTTTTATGAGCCTCTCCAGAAAGAACTCGGCCTGCCTGCAGGAAGGAAAACTGCTTATGCAATGATGTTCGGCTACCCGCAGTACAAAGCATATGGAATCCCTCGCAGGAAGCCTCTTCAGGTTATGTGGCAGTAAGGTTTTGAGAGGTTTTGATAAGCTTTGAATAATTCTGAAAAGTTCTGAGCGATTTTAACAGATTTTGAGGGACATTAAGTCCCTTTTCCTTACATCCGAGCTAAATTTTGCCTGTTGTTTTTTTCTTCCGTCTATTTTAGAGAATGAGCTATTAACATGGAAATATGTATTATAAGGAAGAAAAGGAGGTTCAGACAATGGACATATTGAGAAAGATCTTAGGTAAAAAAGAAACTGAAACCAAAAAGGAATCTAAAAAAGCTAGAGATGACGCAAATAGAGAGAAAATAAGAACACCTTCGCCGGCAAAGACCTCAATCATTGATAAAGTTAAATCACAAAAAGAACAGAATGCGAAGAAAGCACCAAAAGGTAAAGCTGAACGTGCAGCACAGAAGCCGCTCAAAAATCAGCACAAAAAACGGCACAGAAAGCAGTAAAGCGCAGATAATTTGTTCTTTTTCTTTTTTTCTCTTCAATCTTTCTTAGAATCCACATTTGGCTGATCGGCATTAAATTTTGAGACTTTTATTGATGGCGTTTCTTTTGGTCAATATTTAAAATAGTGTAGTTTGCCTGTATCTTTTTCCCCTGTCTAAATTCTTCTCCTTCAGAGAGTAATTTATAATGCCTATAAGCCTATCAAGAAAACCTATCTGTTCTTTTCGTATTTTTTTCATAGCTAGTTCAATCTCGAACCAGCCTGCTTTGTCGACCTCGGGATACTCCTGTACTCTCCCCGAGTTCTTTGGCCACTCAAACGTAAATGTATTACTTACAACATTTGTTATATCCAGGTCTTTTTCAAGAGCCCATACATGCACTATCTTCTTGCTAGACTGATTTAACTCTCCCAAATCAATAAACTCGCCGTCAACCTCAAAACCTGTTTCTTCTTTAAATTCTCTTTTTGCCGTGTCCAGAGGTTTTTCATGCCCTTCGGGTAGCCCTTTAGGTATTGACCATACTCCGTAGTCCTTTTTTGCCCAGATTGGCCCACCTGGATGAACTAGCATTACTTCGAGTCTCTCATTCCTGAATCTGAATAAAAGAATGCCATTACTATAAACACTCACTTTTCTATTTCCCCTTCAAACTGCTTTGATCTGCCAGTTTCATAATAAACTCATGGTGCTATCTTCTAAATAAAATAAATACCCAGTAGCCATTTAATAATATCAGAAACAGTTTATTGCTACCTGTGTCTTACAATCGAAACTGCCCCAAACAATGCTGTAAGCACCCAGAAAGAGTTTATAAATGGAGCGCTTTTTGATTCCGGAGTAGAACTGGAATTTTCTTCCTGTTTGCTCTTCATTTCGGTATTATTTTGAATTTCGGTATTATTTTGAATTTCGGTATTATTTTGAATTTCGGTATTATTTGATATTCTGGGGTCATTTGATATTCTGGTATTGCTTGTCTTATTCTCGGTTTGATTAATTGTACTCAGCAACTCGTCCAGAGTGGTATTTTCATCCGGTGTTATAGCTCTCCCATCATCGGTTAATGTGTATTTTCCCCGGTGGAAATCTGTAACTATGAAGTGCTCAGGACCAATATCCTTGGTATTAGGGCTATCTTCTTTACTCAGATAGAGCAAAACCTTTTCTGAATTATTGAAGCTTGGTTCAGCGTCTGTAGTCACATTAACATTTCCAATCATCCCGCCGACAACTCTCACAATAACCTCTTTGGATGATAGCGGATTTTTAAGGTATTCGTCAACACCTATAACAATGTCAGTGTAAATGATGTCGCTAGAGTTGAGTTCAGTAATTGGTTTATCAGGTTGTTTCCCATCTTTTGTATTCCATCTGGATGGAAGTATTTTTTTAACAGTACCTATTACAATTGTGTCGGAGTAGTCTCTTAATTCTTCGTGAGTGTATGGTATGAAGTCTATACATATGCCAATACCAATGGGTTCTCCACTATTGTTTTCGAGTTTGATACTATCGTCTGAAGGATCGGACAGCGCTAAAGCATTTAATGTCAGCAAAGAAAGAGCCCCAACCAAAAAAAGTCCGTATTTTAGAATATTTCTCATGGTTTCACTTCCTAGCGTATAGAGTTAAAACAGGGTTTACTAATCCATTTAAAATATATTAACAACTTTTTAATAAATAATTATATGTTTTTGTTAATCAATCCCCACATTTATTTTTTATCCTTTGTGATTACGTGAGAAGAGAGTTGATAATTTATAGACACCTTTGATCCTTATAGAAATACTATGAAAGACAGCATAATTTATCACTACTGTGGCATGGATTCATTTTTTGGAATCATCACAAATAGGATTTTTTATAGGGGCAGTTTAAAAACTTATGATGGCAATAAGAGCACTTCTCATATTTGAAATCCAAAGAACAACAACAGGGATTACATGATTTGAAACAAAGTGGAGCATTCCAAGAAGTGCTGTTAATCAACTTCTAAGAAAGCAAACGTATTCCATAGCATAAAAATTAAGGAATCTTAAAAATTGCCTGCTTTGCAGGCGACTGCGTGAGTCCTATTTATTATAAGCAACCAGCCAAATATTGAAGCTTATCGAAATTCCCTGAAATAAATTAGGCAAAGATACCTGCAGCAATACTATCCATAAGCATAGCTCTATGTGAGATTTCCTTGCCTTTGTTCATTCAACAAGACCTTTTCGAAACTTTAACTTCCTAATTCTTTAGCCTTGTTGTAACACACAACCGCTTCTTCATGCCTGCCAAGTTTATCAAGAGCAAGACCTTTGTTATTCCAGGCAAGCGCATATTCAGGTTTTATTTCTATGGTTTTATTATAAGCCTGGATAGCTTCCTCATATTTACCTAAGTTATGAAGGGAAAGACCCTTGTTATTCCAAGCTTTTGGTAATTGCGGATTTATTTCTATGGCTTTACCCAAAGCTTGGATCGCTTCTTCATATTTACCTATTTTATTAAAGACATAACCTTTGGCATTCCAAGCAAGTGCAAATTGTGGATTTATTTCTGTGGCTTTATCATAAGCTTGGATCGCTTCCATAGATCTACCCATATTATCAAGGGCATTGCCCTCTTCGTTCCAGGCATCAGCGTATTGCGAATTTATCTCTATGGTTTTATTATAAGCTTGGATTGCTTCCTCATATCTGCCCAAATTATTGAAGGCAATACCTTTTTGACACCATGCATATGCATCTTGCGGGTTTATCTCCATGGCTTCATTATAAGCTTGGACCGCTTCCACAGATCTACCCAACTCTCTAAGGGCATCACCTTTGTTATTCCAAGCAAGTGCATAATTAGGGTTTATCTCTGTGGCCTTATTATAAGCTTGGATTGACTCATTGTATCTACCCATAGAATAAAAGGCATAACCTTTGTTATTCCAGGCAACAATATTTTGCGGGTCTATCTCTATGACTTTCTCACAAGCTTGAATTGACTCATTATATCTACCCATATTATTAAGGGTATAACCTTTGTTATTCCAAGCAAGTGTATAATTAGGTTTTATCCCTATGGCTTTATCATAAGCTTGAATTGACTCATTATATCTACCTGTATTATTAAGGGCATTACCCTTATCGTTCCAAGCCTCAGCATATTGCGGATTTATCTCTATAGCTTTATCAAAAGCTTGAATTGACTCGTTATATCTACCTGTATCATAAAGGACAACGCCTTTGCCGTCCCAAGCAACAGCATCTTGCGGGTTTATCTCTATAGCTTTATCAAATGCTTGAATTGACTCGTTATATCTACTCATATTATGAAGGACAACGCCTTTGCCGTCCCAGGCAGGTGAAAATTGTGGGTCTATCTTTATGGCTTTATCAAAAGCTTGGATTGCTTCCTCATATTTACCTAATAGACAAAGAGCAATACCTTGATAGGAGAAAGATATAGGACTCTGCAAAGTAGTCGAGTTATTTGCTTGTCCTCCTCTAAACTGTCCAGCAGTCAAGTTATTTACTGGCCCTTTTATAAACTGTCCAAATGAATTAGGATATTTTCCTACAGTCACAATGTTTGAAACAGTATATGTGATGGTGTTAATCACATAAACAGAGTTGTCTTCATTATTTACTACATATAGATTTGTCCCATCTGGGCTAACTTCAACTCCTACAGGATCATGTCCTACAGGCACCGTGGCTGTAATCTTTTTTGTGGTCGTATCAATTACAGAGACAGTGTTGCTACCAGAATTCGTCACATATAGCTTTGTCCCATCCGGACTAATAGCAGCATCTTCCGGTCCATTTCCTACAAGTATTGTGGCTGTAACTTGGTTTACATCTGTGTCTATTACAACGACGGTATTGCTATCATTGTTCGTTACATATACTTCTTTGCTATTTGGAGTGACTATAAGTCCATAAGGATTATTGCCTACAGTCACTGTGGCAACAACAGTGTTTGCCGCTGTGTCTATTACTGAAACAGTGTTGCTCACGCAGTTTGTTACATATACCTTTGTTCCATCCGGACTAATTGCAACCCCAAAAGGCTCGGTTCCGACACTTACATTCGCTGTAATAACGTTTGTAGTAGTGTCAATTATAGAGACCGTGCTTATCTTATCATCAACGGGGTCTTGATTTGCCACATAAGCCTTTTTCCCATCCGGACTAATTGCAATTCCCACAGGATTTACTCCGATCGGTACTGTAGCAGTAACAGTATTTGTAGCTGTGTCTATTATAGATACAGTGTTGCTGAAATTGTTACTTACGTATACCTTTTTTTCATCCGGACTAACTGCAACTCCGAAAGGTTGTATTCCTACAGGTACCGTAGCTGTAACCATGTTAGTAGCTGTATCAATTACAGAAACGGTGTTTTCGCCGTAGTTTGTAATATATGCATATGGTGCTGCGCCTGCGGTACTTACCAGCATTAAAAGTGCCAGCCCCGTCATACCTAAAACCGTTGTGAAGTGATGTCTTCTGCATGTTTTCTCACTCCCCGTTTCTTTCATTCTGAGTCTCCTTATATGAGGTTAAATATATAACAAAAAATATGAGCACACAAATAAATAAAAGTTGACATTATAAATTAAATATGTTCAATAAAAAATTAAAGTTTCCAATTTATAACTTAATTTATATAATCTACTGTTATTTCTAGAATAGAGAATTCTCAAATATATTAATGAGAACCTTCCAGATCAACAATTTTTAACGTGTTACTCTAGATGGTCTTAGCAATTGTAGAAGAAACTAAAAAGATAAAGTTAGTAAAGGGAAAGAGTTTAGGTCCTACCCAATCTAATATTTTATCTTTTTTACCCGAGTTTATTGCTCTCAGTTCTGTCCTACTTAAATCAAATTTATGCATAACAATTACTTCATGTAGTTCAAAAATTGGCTAATAGAAAGGCCATAAAAACGCCCGAGGCTAAAAATATAAATGTATCAGTCAATAATCTGCATCCTGTACTGTATGCTCCAAATAATCTGTATGATAATTTAAATATTTTATAAACTGTATTTCATTGAAGAGTTGATCTTAATACTTAAAATTGCATCTCTGAGTTTCGGACATCCAATAAGCAAATTTATCTTTCTCCAATTGGATTAGTCTCCTTCCCATCATTCCCGTTTTCTCCAGTCTTAGGGCCATGGCCATGGGTTGGGCGCCCAGTTACAAATCTCTTTTCTACAGTTACAACTCTAGTAACACTATCGTTTCCAGCTTCGTTCCAGGCAGTTATGGTGTAGGTGGTGTTTGTAGTGGGCCTCACTATCTTTGACCCGCTTAATTCAACATTCCCTATTTCAGGATTAATAGTAACATTTGCATCACCAGAAACACTCCAGTTCAATGTACTATTATTTCCAGAAACAATTTTCGCAGGATTTACCTCTAAAGATGTTATTGTTGGTCTTTTAATATACTCTACAGTTACAGTTCTAGAAACATTCTGTTCAGCTTTGTTTGTGGCTAATAGGGCATAAGTAGTGTTTTCAGTAGGACTTACAGAAATCGATCCGCTTAATTTAACATCTCCTATTCCAGGAGTTATGGTGGTGCGGGTAGCATTAGAGACGCTCCAATTCAGTGTGATATTCTCTCCAGAAGTAACTGTTTCAGGATTCGCGTTAAAATATTCAATCGTTGGAGGTTGCACGTTTCCCCAATACAGCCATATGACTGATATTACTAATAAACCCAAAATAATGCCGACTAAAATAATACTTGTTTGGGGTTTACCTTTCCCTAGCGAGCCGTCCAGCTTTTTTGGAGGTATATTCTTATCGGGGGGACGAGGAAGTACTTGTTTTGCCTCTTGAACTTTTCCGGCTTCCTCAAGCTTTTTTCTTTCAAGTTTTTCTTTTCCTTCAGCTTCTTCCCGTTCTCTAGCTTTTTCCTCCTCTTCCCGCTGTTTTCTTTCAAATGCTTCTTTCTCTTCTCTCTTTCTTTCTTCTTCCCTTTGTTTTTGCTCAACTTCTTCTCTCTGCCTGCTAAGTTCTTCCTGTTCCTTTTTTCTTTTGTCTGCTTCTTCCTGAGCCTTTCTTTTGACTTCTTTTAATTTCTCGGCTTCTTCTTTTTGATTACGTAATCTCTCCTGCTCTTCTAGCTGTTGTATTTCCAGGAATTTTTTCTCTTTCTTTCTTTCTTCTTCTCTCTGTCTTTGGAGCTTTTCATCTCTTTGCTTTCGAAGCTTTTCCTGCTCCTCTTTTTCTCTTTTTTCTCTTTCCAGTCTTTCCTTTTGTTTTTGCTCCTCTTCCTGTTGCTTTCGAAGCTTTTCCTGATACTTTACGATCTCTACATAAGTTTCAGCCTGAATTTCGTCGTTAAGAAGGGATTCAAGGTGTGGTTTTATCTTTACTTCTAGAGGCTCCAGAGCAGATGGATTATTGTACATTTTTTGAAGGATTGCGAATGACCTATGTATAACAAAAGAAGGGGCGGAACTGAGATACTGCATTAATTTTTCTTTTTTTAGTTCAAAATCTCGATCCCTAATTTTTTGAGGATTTCTCCCAAGAACCATTTCTCCTTCATATGATCCTTTTATCTGGGGGCGCTGCAGACCTTTAGCTTTAGTTTCATTAAAAGTGTACCTGTAGAGGTCGTCGACAGTTATAACGCCGTCATTATCATGGTCAGCAGCCCAATCTTTCAAGCCTTTTAACAAATAATGAGTAAAAACTCCGTGTTTGAGTTCTTTATCTTCTTTTGCTATGTTTGAGCCTGTTTGTCCTGTTGACGTGAGTAATATTGTACCGGAACCTGTATACGTTGAAAGCATCTCTTGAAGAAAATCTCCTTTCATACCAGCAGTTCCACTATAGCAGCAGTCAAGAATTACGACTACGCGGTTGCAGGATGATTGGTCTTTACATTCGTTAATATAATCAAATTTTAATGAGGTAGCGAGCAAGCTCTCAGGATCTGTATCCTTGAATAACAGACATAAATCAAATTTATAACTTGGTTTTCCGTGGCCTGAAAAATAAATCAATATCTCATCGTCTTTTTTTGCATTCTTAAAGACTTTCTCTATTCTGTGAGATACTTCTTCTTTAGTTTTATCTATTAATTCAATAACTTCGTCAAATCCACAGATATTTTGATCTAAAAGTACTTCTCCCATCTCTTTTGCGTCATTCTCTGCGAACTCTAATTTATCTACCTTTGAATACTCATTAGTACCAATTAGAATCGCAATTCTTTTGCCACGCCCACTCTCAGTCACTTTACTCCCAGCTTACACTTGATCTGTTTGTAGGGATTTTTCAAATAGGTCTAGAATCTCAGATTTAGAAAAGTCTGTTACTCCCGAGATTTCAATAGAGTTTCCATTTGAAAATTTTATTATGACTTTTGCCTTCTGCTTGCTTTCCAGCCACACTTTGAGTTGATCAAATACGTTCCCAACGCTTTTTAGGGATAAACCACACACTGAAAGAACATTGAATACATCAATTATTCCAGCTCTTTCGCCCTCAGCAGATTCATAGGTTAAAAACTCTATTGAGCCTTCGGTAATATTTCGATTAATAGCATTATAAAGCAAGCAGCATCGTCTTTGCCAGTACTCACTCGACTCTTCATCTTCCTCTGATTTAATTAAGAGCTGAAACGTAGGTAGTTGTTCATTCGGTTCCATTTACTCTCCCATTAACTGCTCATTCAAGGTATACTATATTGTAGGACTTGCGCAGTTGCCTACGTTGCAAGCTACTTCTGATTTTCAGAACTTTAATCCTAATGAATAGATTGATCTTCTATAGAGCCTATCTCCAAATCAATTTTGGTCCAATCAATGAGAATTTCAAAATAATTTTTCATTACCAAGAACTAGATTGATTATCCCAAATTCGAGGCTCAGAGAAGCAACAGAGTTTTGGGATCAGCTCATTATAAAATATATAAAGTGAGGGCTCTGTAGAAATCTTCTTCAAATAGACAGAAACGGATCAGATTCAACCATTAAAATCCAGTTTACATCTTGAGTCACAGTTATTTGAAATTCCTCCAACCATAGGATTTCTACAAAGCTGTTTTTACCATTATAGAACTTATTCATTTTAAGGGATAAAATAAGGCACTTTTAGGATTATCATAAATAGTATAATTTAATCAGTTTGATGCCTTGTGTTTTTGATTTCCTCATCCCACTGTGTAAGTCCGATATATAACAGATACATATATGCATATATAATTAGTAAAGAAAAGATATTTAGAAAATAAGTACCTTATTTTGCAAAGGTTCAGTAATTGTTTTTGGGATGCCATCAATTTTTCATAGGAATTTTACTCTATTCTAAAGTCTAGTGTCCTGGCAATTTAATTATTTCACATAATACTTTGACATTTTCTCATCCGCATTCTTCCTCGTAAATTTCCATTCTATTTTCTTTTGGTGATCATTCCTTCTCTTTGTCCATGCATCCACTTCGTGGGTAAGTGTCTCCATATCACCGATCCTTCTGTCTGTACATTCAATATCCATCACATTGATCTCTATTTCTGCGGCATTCAGCCAACTTGCATGTTTTGGCGTATAATGGAATTCTATCTTGTCCAGAATCTGTTTTGCTTCATCTTCGCTGAATGTCTCGTAGAATGACTTTTCTTTATGGATATTGAGATTATCCGTAACCAGTCGGATGACTTCAGCTTCAGAATATTCTTCGGTAACGAGAATCTTGACGAATTGTGCAAAATCCGCCATGGTTCTCCTTTTGGTTACCTGAGTCACCCTTTTTCCTGCTTTGAACTCTACAGCCATGAATATGTTTGCTGTTCCATTCCTGACATATTCGTAATCATACTTTTCTGAGTTTCCAGGCTTTATGGGAATGGCCATTCTCTTATCCCTAAGCAGTTGCTTTGGTTTCTCGTCAAGACAGATGAGAGGTTTTTTAGGGTCATAATCCTCTTCCTAAAGATTAAGAATGTCGTACATCCTGTCTCTGTATTCGGAATCAATCGTCTGAATACACCACATCCGTCTCAACCAGGGCTTAGTTTTGCTTTTTTCAGAATAAGCCTGATGCTCTCTTTGCTTATTGTTTTAAATCCTTCTTTTTTCCTCAGTTCTTCAGTAAGCAGGGAAAGCGACCACCTCTTACTTCCATCGGGAGAACTGCTGCAAACTAACGCGATTACTTCTGCAACACGTTTTTCGGTGTATTTTATAGGTTGACCAGGTCTTGGTTTGTCCGAAAGAGCACTTGGAAGACCTTCTTCAACATATCTCTTTTTTATGAGCAAAACAGTGTTCCTGGAAATACCTAATATTTTTGCTATTTCTGTGCCCATTTTTTGCTGGTTTGACAGGAGGAGGACACGTGCTCTGGTGATCTCTCTTGCACTTTTATGTCCCGTTCTCACAAAGTCCATAAGGAAATTTACTTCATGATCTTCAAGTTTAATATTTAGCATGAAAATAAAAAGAGAGTCAAAGCTTATAAAGATGACCTATAATTAAATGGTTGAGACACTAGTTGTTTTTGCATTTTTAATTAGATTGAAGATTGGATTTTATTGATAAGTTCAATCTTCAATTTATTCTGCTGATATCAATTTGCGGGTAATGAGATAGATGTTTTAAACAAGTTTCAAAAATCGTGACTTTAGATTCCATAAATCCTAAAAAAGCGGCGCTGTATTTATTTTACAATTGCGTACACTTTTTTAGAGCTACCTATATCCCATAAATTTGGTTCGAAGGGTAATATTCGAACACACGAAATCCTTCAATGCCAGACCTTAAGTCCGTCTCCTTTAACCTATCTGGGTAACCCTCAAATAACGATATTGTAAACTAAAGAACCTCGAGAAAAATCTATATGAAAAGAGCCTGTAGAAATGAATGAAAGCTTGAGTTAAAAGATTAAAAAGAAACATAGCGACTGATTGAACGGTAAGGCCGGGAGAGATTAGCCCGCCCAGGTCCAATAGAGGACAGACTGAAGCAGTAGACCTGCCCGCAACTTTATATCATAGCTAAAACCGGTTGATTTTTATTACCATGGTTAGGGGAGTAGGATCTACCTGGGGGACATAAGTTCAAAAAATTAAAACCGATAAAGAAGGTAAATGTATTCGGACTTTAAGGCAGTAAATCAAAAATAAGGAGTTTAAAGCCTTGTTCTTTATTGGACTAAAAACCGGACTTTTGACAAAGGTATATTGTTAACCGAAGGTATATTATACCAAATAAGAATCTCAGATTACCCAATGCCTGTAAGACAAATGATTATACGAGTTAGAGTGGATTTTTTCCATCATGGAAAACTCTATGACTAGTGTTTTTAAAACTAAATTTGTATCTTCACTTCAAAAAAGTTATCGAGAATTGTTGGAAACTTATTTTAGGCCACATATAGCCTGCTTTTCTAAAGATGGAGACTACTGAGCCAATGGAGGGGTTATGCAAATGATGGAAAAGGCATTTCAATAGGGTTTAATAGGAAATATTTTGAATCAATTAAAATGCTGGATAACAATTATTTTGAAGAAATTATGTTTTCTAGTGCTCTTCTAAAATATGGAATGATATTTAAGAATGAAGCTTTCTCTGAAGAAAAAGAGGTTAGATTAATTCATGGTTTTGATGGAATAGCCGCAGAACCGGACATATTTGAATACCGAGTTACAGAAGATGATTTAATTTCTTTTGTGGAAATACCAATAGATATTGAAAATAATTATCCTCCGATTAAAGAGATTATTTTAGGACCAAACTGTAAAGTGAATTCCAAAAGTCTGAGGCATTTTTTAGAACAAAAATTATCTACTAAATCAATTGGAATAGAAATAAAAGAATCCAGATCGAGTTACAGATCATAGAATGTATTATGTGCAGTCCGGGCTGCAGAGTTGCGGCTCTGCTGAAACGGACTGCGTACTCCCTAGTTGCAACTCAGCTTATGTAACAAAATGTCCTTCATCAGTTGGTCTTTCTGGTTCGTGGCTTTCTTTTTCGCCTTCCTCAAGAATTTCACAAGCTTGCATAATGTCGTCAAAAAGCATGTCTGCCATTTCTTGGCTGAAATTCTCCTTTACAACCACGCGCATAAGAGCAATATTTTCTGCGTTTTTGGGGAGAGTATATGCAGGAAGGATCCATCCTCTTTCTCGAAGTTTATGTGAAAGTTCAAAGACAGTGTAATTCGCAGGTTGCTTCAGCTTGACTGTAACGACAGGAAAAAACTCAGCTGAATTCAACAAGTCAAATTTTCCTGAGCTCTCAAGTAATTTGGCAAGATAGCGGGCGTTTTCCATGATACCGATCATGATTTGTTTATAACCTTCCCTGCCAAAATGGAGAAGGTTATAGTACTGTGCAAGCATCATGGAGCTACTTGATGAAAAGTTGAGGGAGTAAGTTGGGGTCTCATCTCCAAGATAATTCACATAAAATATAAGGTCCTTGGGAATTTCGCTTTTTTCACGGAAAAGAAGCCATCCCATGCTGGGATATACAAGTCCATATTTGTGGCCTGAGACGTTTATGGATTTCACATTGGATAGCCTGAAGTCCCATTCAAGTTCCGGATTAACAAACGGAATTACGAAACCTCCACTAGCAGCGTCCACATGAATTGGAATATCCCATCCTTTTGTCTCTTTGATACTTACAAGCAGCTCGTTTATTTCCTGTATAGGATCCATTTCCCCAGTAAATGTAGTCCCCAGGATCGTTCCGACACAAATAGTGTTCTCGTCAATTAGTTCTTCTACCGTATCCCTGGAAATCGTAAAGCGATCGGGTTCCATGGGTATGATCCTGGGTTCAACGTCAAAATATTTCGCAAACTTGTTCCAGCATACGTGTGCATCGGCACCGAAAATGATATTGGGTTTATCGACAGCTTTTTTCTCTTCTTCCCGGCCATTTTTCCAGGTCCATTTATGAGCCAGCAGTGCCAGCATTATCGCTTCGGAAGAGCCAACACAGCCCGTACCTGTAAAATCGGCATCTTCAGGTGCGTTATACAGGCGTCCCAGCATGTTGACAATTCGATCTTGGATTACCTGGGTTTGTGGATATTGGAAATTGTCTATGAGGTTCTTCCCAATATTCTCTATAATTAGTCGGTCTGCTTCAGGTTCCATCCAGGTAGTCACAAAGCTGGAAAGATTAAGGGTAGGGTTTCCATCGAGACACAGTTCATCATGAATAAGGCGGTATGCCAGATTGGAAGGTGTTTTTTTCTCGGGAATTTCATATTTCGGCAAGTATCCTTCAGAATAAACACTGCTGTAAGCCTTAAGATACCATTTTTTCGAATCCTGGAGTTTCTTTAAATCTTTTTTCTCTGATAGCAAATTCTTCCCCCTCTTTTTGAGACTCTGTTCTAAAAGCTAGTAATTTTTGGGTTTATAGTCAAAAACACAACAGTTATAACTAGCCCACTTAGGTTCCCAGGTACCTTCAATGATTGCTAGATTATAGCCCGAATTTGATAGACACATAAACAGCATGATATATAAATGGGCTTATGTTTCGCTTCTGTTTCTGTTTTCTTCGTACGATTCAAAATTTTATCTTGTGTTTTTTGATTTCTGATGCTTTTTATTTTTCTAACAAAGCTTTGCCGATACATGCGTTTTTTGTAACGAAACTAGAGAATTCCGATAAACCTCTGATTTCAATGAATTACTTATATGCTCTTTACAAGCAACCGGCAATATTGGAGCTATCAAAATTCTCTCTATAAATTAGCAGGATCTGCCAAACTCAGGTTATAGAATGGATGTTAAGATATTAAATAATTATGAGTTTGATAAAACCGATATGTTAAAACCGATATGATAAAATCGACATAATAAAACCGGTATGATAAAAAGATAGTCTATAATTATTTCATTTCAATAAATCAAGTGTAAATCTTTGTGTTAGAGACTATATGAGGTTGTGAGAGTTAGGTTTAATAGAAATAGTGAGCAGAATAACTGCTCTTAGATTTGCCTAAAAAAGGCAAGTTTGCCCGTTTTGTCAGATTTGATTAATAGTTTCCTTCCATACCTTAATTTTGAGGCAAAAAGTTCAAAGTTTTAAAGTCGGATGAGCGTAAAAGATATCTTATATTGACTTATCAAAGTAAGTGTACCCCCCTTCAAATCCCACATTTTTTGCAATGAGTCCAAAATCAAATTGCGTGCGGCCACCCCACCCTAAACAGGCTGTCCGACAATACCCTTCGGTAATAAGAGTTTTCTGCTCAATTAGTATGTTGCTTATTATATAATTTTATGTTGAATATTATTCTTTATGGTATTCATCAAATCTTCAAAAAATCAAGCTTGGACTTTACCTCCAGATATTCGAGATCTTATTCCTTCAGATCATATCTGCTACTTGGTTGAGTCTTTTGTAGATGAGATGGATTTTAGTGAATTTGAAACAAGGTATGATGGTTCTGGACATCCAGCTTATCACCCATGCATAATTTGTAAAATTTTGATTCAATCGATGCTTGATAGAGTTCGATCATCGCGAGCGATAGCTCGCAATGTTCGAGAAAATATAGTTTACATGTATCTGGCTGAAAACCTACAACCTGATTTTAGAACAATCAGTAACTTTAGAAAAGAAAATGAGAACCTGATTACTGAATTATTCAAAAACACAGTTAAGGCAGCTAGGGATTTGGGAGTAATAGGTCTTGAGCAGTTAAGCACTGACGGATCCACGGTAAAAGCTTCTGCGTCAAAAAATAATGTGGTTTTGGAAGAGGTCTTGAGAGTTATTGGAGAATATGTCAACAATGAATTAAAAAAAGGTATTGAAGTAGACAAACTTGAGGATGAACAGTTTGGCAATTGCCGTGGTTACGATCAATTGGATGAAAATGGAAAATACAAAGTAAAAGCTGTAGTTGCGAAGTACATAAAACAAGTAAATAAGGATAATTCTAATGACCGAAAAAAAGAGATCAAAGACACAGTTGAAGAAGCACTTGATGAATTTGAAAAAGATAGTATTGAGAAAGTAAGCTTGACTGATAAAGAATCTCGTTTTATGAAAAACAAAAAGGGAGTATTTGAACTGGCATACAATGCTCAAATAACAGTAGATCATAAACTGGGGATTATTGTTGCAAATGATATCTGTCAAGATAGAACCGATACTTATCAATTGAAACCACAGATTGAAATGGTGGAAGAAAATTGTGGTTTATTAAAAGTAGGCACTAAACTATGTGCAGACACTGGATACTATAGCGGAAACAACATACATTACTTGAATGATAAAAAATTGGATCCATATATTCCAGAGCAAGAAGTAACTAAAACAATAACAGAAAAAGTAGAAGATGTTAGGTTCGATATTAGTAATTTTGACTATAGTGAAGAAATTGATGAATTTATTTGCCCTGAAAATCAAAGATTGAAGTTTTTGCGTGAAGGTTATGAGAAAGAAAGGAGGAGAAAGTACAGAATTTACAAGGGAACCGAATGTCAAAAATGTGAATTTACCAAAAATTGTACAAAAAGGATAGACGGAGTTAGGCATTTAAAAATCGCTGAATTTTCAAAAGAAAGAAAGCAATTAGCAGATAAAATGAAAACAGAAGACGCTAGAAAAATATATGGGCAAAGGAAGCAGGTAGTAGAACCTGCAATTGGAAATTATAAAGAGAATTTAGGGTTTAGAGAATTTCTAACAAGGGGAATAAAATCAGTCAGAAACGAATTTAATTTAGTGTGTACTGCAGCTAACTTAAGGAAAATATGGATTTACTCAAGTAAAAACGAGATAATTAGAAAGAGAGATGGAATTAATGAAACTTTTCACTTTAAGACTTGAGTAATAAGAAATAGGAAATAAATCTCATAAAAAAGTTCCAATTTACCAGCAGACGATATTATTTCATTACTAACAGTAATTGTCGGACAGCCTCTAAAGGTCAGGGTATTCGTGACCCTCTGCGCTCCCATAGTAATAAAGCTCTGGTCTGCGATCTTCCAGATAATCGCCTTCCGGATGAGTGGGTCCAAAATCACTGGGAATAACATCTGCTATCAGAAGGGTTTCCTCTGGTCTGGCCACTAATAACAGATCGCCATTCAGACCACATCGAAGTTGTGCATAAAATTCGTTAACCGATGCCAAAAGAATTAAATATGAGACAACAATGTGTTTCAAAAAAAGAATAAATCTGAGAATAGTTTAGCTGGAGATTAGATTATGCCTTTAACGTGGCTCCCAGATATACGCACGAAGACGTATAGAATAAGTCTATTGGATTTAATTTTGTACCTCATGTGAATAAGTCCCAGTTATAAATGAGATTATTTTAAGTATAATGTAGAAGGGCATGAAAATGGGATCAAAAGGAATGTTCTATGCATTTCTTGCAGTTTTTCTGTGGGGAACAATGGGTACTACTATTAAACTTATTGTCAGTAGAGTAGATAGTTTTAGTGCTGCAGTTTATACTGGCTTATTTGCGACTATTGCATTATTCATATACTTAATTATAACTAAAAAAACAAAAGAACTTATTAAAGAGCTTAAAAAGCATTATTTGTTCTTTATAATTGCAGGGGTAATTGGGTTAGGAATTCAGCAAATATTTTACCTAAAAGCATTTCAACTTCTTCCTGCTTCTCAGGTAGTGATAGTCTTTTATTTATATCCTTTGTTTATGATTATATTATCTGGTTTGATACTAAAAGAAAAAACGTCATTAACCTCAATGTTTTTTGTATTACTGGGATTTTTTGGAGTGTATGTTCTTGCATCAAATGGGACATTTATCAAATTAGACATTAATACTGGTTTAATTGTCACTTTATTGGCTTCTCTAAGTTGGGGATTATTTTCAGTTTTAATAAAATTAAGAAAAGTCAATGCAGAGATATCAATGTTTTTATTTAATTTATTTGGATTGGTTTTTTTAATCGCTCTAATTCCTTTATTTGGCTTTAATTGCTTTATTACTTTGACTGAAACCTTAGGGATTTTATATCTCGCACTGATACCTACTGCACTTGCATTTGTTTTGTGGAACAAAGCATTGCATTTAACAAGCACGAGCATTTGCTCCAATATTTCACTATTAACTCCGTTGTTTTCTTTAGTAATAATTTCTCTTGTTTTAAAAGAAAAAATCAATTTTAATCAAATCATCGGCTTAATAATAATTCTCGGTTCTGTTTTCTTAAATATTAATTTTGGAAACAAACAAAAAAACAATCTTAAATAAATTTAATTTAAAACTTCGATTGTCATTGGAGTTAATGTTCAATATTTAAGTTTATTTTGAAGCAGAGTAGGCACTATAATCACTCTTTTTGCCTTGTTTTGTTATTTTCTTTGTGATTATAAATTCGGAGGTCATTTCCTGTTATTCTCTAATTTAAGGAAAGTAAATCCTATTCCATTTGTATTCGGTTAAGGTTTAAAACGTCAAAAAGTGTTATTTTTTATGCTATATATTCAGATTTTTTAATTATTCTTCAGGCCTTTGAGTATGTGACTGCTTTATAATGCCTCACACCCCTCTTTTCTCTCTATACAGTTCGATTGCTCGTCTGACCCTTTCTTCCTCGATCATCCCTGTGGTAGAGGCAGTTTCAAAGAACCTTTTCGGAAGAGTTAGGTCTTCGAATTTGAAACCGAACTTCTTCTTCAGTTCATATTTTTTCCTGAAAATATCCTTGCCTAATTCTTTCAATTCGTCTTCGGTCCTCTCTATCCCTATAGCCTTAAGGGCTAGAATTATGTTTTCATATGTATAGACGTTCCTGGCAAAGAGACAGGCAACCATGCAGTTCAGGATACTTCTCCTATCTTCTTCATCGATTATATAGTCAACAATCTGTTCATCCGAAATCGGTTGGTTAAATGCTTTCTGGTCTGCGGAATAACCTGCGCTGTCAAGGTGGGAATGCCGAAAGCCTACACTGAGCCCGACGATATTTCCAAGCCCTGTATGGTACCCCGGAATTTCCAGGCCTCCGAGCTGGATCGCAAATTCTTCTCCCCCGTACTTTTTCGAGGCATAGACTATACCCTTTCCAAGAGCTGTATAGAAGTCGTTCGGAGCCTGGACTACAAGGTCTATTGCCCTGAGGTACGCAGCTTTATCTCCCCATGAGAGTTTAAGCCCCATCGTCTCTTCAGTAGAAATTATTCCACGCTGCTGCATCTCTGTAGCCCAGGCAAGCACAACTCCCATGCTGATTACGTCTACTCCTGCTTTCTCACAGCCATCTATAAGTTCGAGCACGGCTTCGGGATCGTCTACTCCCAGGTTTGAGCCGAGGGCATAGATCAACTCGAAATCATAGGAAATATTCAGGGCCTCGTACTCATGGGCTTTTGAGAAGGCACGCTTTAGCATGGCCACATGGACACAACCTATAGGACAACCTGCGCAGGAAACCCGCCTGAGAAGATATTTTTCTGCAAATAGTTCCCCTGATATCTTTTCGGCTCCTTCAAAAGAAGCTGCCTGCAGATTTCGGGTAGGAAGGCCTTTGAGTTCGTTTAAAACCAGAATATTTTCGCTGGTGCCAAGATTGTGGTACTTTTCAGTGAGTCCTGTTTTCACAATGGTATCGTAGAGCATGCTAACGGTCTTTTTGTAGGCGTTGTGCTCAGGGCTTTTTAGCTCCCGGTTCCCGGAAATAAGAAGAGCCTTAAGTTTCTTTGCTCCGAAAACCGTTCCAAGCCCCAGGCGCCCGAAATGGCGGTAGGTATCAACGTTAACACTTGCATAGGTGATTCCTCTTTCTCCTGCAGGTCCTATCCGGATAATACTGCGCCTGCCGGCTCCGGGCTCTACCTCACGGAGGATTTTCCCTATGTCAATTGCTGAAGAAAGATGCCATATGGAAGATGCGTCCCTGAAAGTAACTTTGTCATCGTGGATCGCCACATATACGGGATATTGGGAAGCACCTTTGATAACAATTGTTTCGTACCCCGAATAGCGCATGGACATAGCAAGATGGCCGCCTGCATAGGATTCTCCCAATTCTCCGTTAAGAGGAGAACGAAACAGTGCAACGGTTTTGGTACAGGTCGGGTATACGCCGGAGAGAGGCCCTGTGCTGAGGATGATTGGCATTTCCGGGTCAAGAGGGCCGGTGCCTTCTACATATTCCTCGAGCATTAGGTTCGTGGCAACCCCTACGCCTCCAAGGTACTTTTCATAGAGGTCTCGCCTGTCCTTAACATGATAGCTCTGGCTGGTCAGGTCAATGTAAAGTACATTTGTAAGGCCTGGGATAGCATACTGCTCTGTTGTCATTTTTCCTCCTCCGACTGTTTTTCTCCGTAAAGGTCTTTATGAGATGCAATAGAGCTAACCGGGCTCGTATCCGGAGCCGGGCCTGTGTCGGTGATTTTTATTTCCCCGCTGTCTTCTACTTCAATCATTTCCAGCACATCATGGGGACAGAATTTCGGACAGACCCCACAGTGCTTGCAGATTACTGCTTTTTTTTCCGCGTCCAGATGTATAGCTCCCATTAAGCAGGCTTCTATACAGTTTCCGCAACCGTCGCATATCTCTTTATTGAGATTGACCCCTCCCCCTTTCCGTTTGGACAGCGCGCCAAGAGGGCAAGCTCTCATACACGGTGGGTCGATGCAGGCATGGCAGACAATCTGAACATAAGGAGTTTCGATTCCGCCACGAGTCTGGATATCAATCCTGCTGTTTTTCAAAGATATGGTATCATACCAGGTCCTTGCGCAGGCCATCATACAGGAATAGCAGCCTATGCAGCGGGCCGGATTTGCGACCTTTAACCTCTTTGCCATTGTTTTTCCCCCTCAAATTCCTATTTTTAGAAAGTATGCATCTCGAGTTTATATAATCTGGTATCGAAATGCAGCAGTGGTCAAGCCCAAAGTTTACGGAACAGATTTCCAAAAAACGACAAAAATTTCCGTGTAATATTTGTGTAATATATCTGTGTAATATCGGTGTAATATATAAGACTAATATAAGACTACAGTGAAAGAAATCCTTTTTTATGTAAACCAAAATGTCTTTATTCTCAAATCGCATACATAGGAAAGTGGATTCCGGTTTGTTAAACAATTAAATAAATAGTTACCGAAGATAATCTGGTCTGGAAGGTTTTCTATGAACCAAAATGACATAATGCAGCAAAACAAAATGATGAACAAAGTAATGATCGGTACCTTCAGTGCACTGATTATTTTGTTGGCGCTGATCGGCAGCCTGTATGGGGTCTGACCCTTTATCCTTTTGCGGGTCAGGTAATGGAGCTTCCGGAGCAGCGATTCAATCTTTAGAAGGATTGAGTGCTTTCTCACAGGCATAACTGCCTGGCTTGCCGTGAAGCGCAGATGCAAAAAAGTTGTTATGGGCCGAAGTCGGGTATTTTCTTTGCGGCTCCTATTAGTTTGAAGTTCCCTTTAACCTCAGGGACCCCAGAATTCTCCTGGCATTCCCTGGGCTTTTCCTAACAGAGGGGACAGTTCCAGCTTACTTGACGGCCCGAAAAGGAAGTTTCCGTTTTCCTCAGGTTTTAGAACCATTTTTTCGAACATAATTTTCCGGCAAAAATATTTCGGGTCCGAGAAGCTGAAAAATGCTCATGTTCTCCGGTATGCAGGAAGCTTTGCTGAAAAATCCTTTTTGAGTTTAAATAGAAAATATTTAATTTCCGTCTCACATAAATAGGATAGTGGATTCCGGTTTGTTGAAAGGATAACTCATCATCTATCGGAAAGATTAGGACATAATTTGATACGGAAGGCTCTTTATGCAACAAAACAAGATAATAGCTGCCACTTATGGCTTAATGTTCGTTCTGGTTTTGCTAATCGGCTTGTTACTGGTATAACCCGAAATCCCCGGACCTTTCCCTGCGATTTCTGGCCTTGCCCTGAAGCCGACAACGAGAAACGCAATGGCCTGATATCTTTTTGGGCCTCTGTCTTAAATGTCTGAATGCAATTTCCACCTGTCGATGATGTTTTTAAAAAATGAGGAAAGTGATTTTCCATCGTTACCCTCTAAACGGCAGCTTATGGCCAGTTCAGGTTTTACGGTTTCGGTTTAAATAACCTTTTTTTCTAATACTTATTGCTGATGCCTTGTATCGAGATCCTGCCTCTGATATTAACTTTTAATAATTTTTTCTAAGGAAAAATTATTCTTATCTGGAATTAAATTATACCGTGAAAACATCTTTAGATATGAGAAAGCTCAAATCGCTACTTGAGGGTGAAATAAATGGGAAAATGTGAAAGTTGCGGAAGAGAGGTTGAGAGTTTAATAACGATCAAAGGGCAAAAACTTTGCATCGAATGTGCTGTTAAAGCTCAAAAGGATATTGACCCCGACAGCCTGAATTTCGGGGCATGCATATGATTTTCTTATGAAAATGGGACTTTTTTAGGCTTCCTTTTTCTTTTTTAAAGCATATGGGTTAGCACACGGGTTATCTCTTTAAGGTATGATCATTCTTCCGGGGTTGCCCAGTAATCTAAACATTAATAGCCTTGGCTCTATCCGATATTCCACGCATTTTTTGCACTTTACCTCCCTGATGTAAGGAGAGGGAAAAATTAATGATAGGTGGGGTACAATTTAATCATTACATACTAAAAAATATTTTAATCAGATTTATCCGTTTTATGGAGTGTCCTTCTTGACCGTCAAAAAAGCACTTATCCCTGCGGCGGGCCTCGGAACCCGATTTTTGCCTGCCACCAAGTCCATGCCAAAAGAAATGCTTCCTATAATTGACACGCCTGTAATCCAGTACGTGGTTGAGGAGGCGATTGCCTCAGGCATCGAAGACATTATCATTATCACGGGAAGAGGCAAGAGGGCAATTGAAGACTATTTTGACGACTCTCCCGAACTGGAAATGCACCTTGCGAAGAAACACAATACTGAACTTCTTAAGCTAGTAAGGGATATTTCCTCCCTTGTGGATATCCATTATATCCGCCAGAAAGAGCCCAATGGGCTCGGAGATGCCGTCCTCAGGGCAGAAAACCATATTGGAAGTGAGCCTTTTGCCGTGCTTCTCGGCGATGATATCATCGTGAATGACAAGCCCTGCACTGCCCAGCTCATTGAATATTTTGAAAAATATGGAAGGTCCACGCTCGCAGTGGAAGAAGTCCCTTATGATAAATTGAGCAGCTACGGGATTATAAAGGAAAAGCCGCTCAGCGACTCACTCTATATACTGGAGGATATTGTCGAGAAGCCGTCACCTGAGAATGCTCCTTCAAATCTGGGGGCAATAGGTCGCTACGTTTTCACCCCTGAAATCTTTGACTGCATAAAAGAAGCCGGAAAAGGAGTTGGAAACGAAATCCAGCTTACTGACGGGATCCGGGTTCTTAACAGGTCACAAATGGTCTACGCCTGCAGGTTCAAAGGAAAAAGGTTCGATACCGGGGACAGGCTTGGGTACGTAAAATCAATTGTGGATTTTGCCCTTAAGAACGAAAACCTCAGGGAAGATGTACTTGAATATCTCAGGGAGATTCTTGAAGCTGAAGAGGTTCCGGAACAGGGGAAAGCAGATATGATAACAAAGCCATCGGCTGAGAATATCATAAGTTGAAAGAATAAGAATCTCGCAAAAAATCAGAAGTTCAGCGATAAGTGAGAAATTCAGCGAGAATGAGAAGTTAACAAAGAACCAAAATTGATTAAAAATTTAGTGCGGGAGAAAGGATTCGAACCCCTGAACGTCTGCATGAACAGATCTTGAGTCTGCTTCTATTCGCAAGACCGTAGCTATTAGTATCCTCGTCATCAAGTTTGTTAATTAGTGTGCCCTTAATGGAAGTCAATTCTCGAACACGTTTATCAATTCACTTGCTATCAATTCTGATATAGTCATTGAAAAATTTCTCTGCTGACAGATTACGTCCATTCGGAAGAGGGTGAATATTGTTCCACTGCTCACAGAGTTTCCCACACTTCTCTTTTTCAGAGTCCGTAAGGTCGTTGCAACTCATATATTTCAGCCAGTTAGATTTGCATCTCAATTAGATCTCTCCTTATTTTGCCAGATCCACCACATCCAGAGCAAGGGAAAAAAGGTTCAATAGGACTATACTTAATCTCTATATATCCCAAAAAGGCAAAAATGGAGTGTTAAAAAAAGCTCAATAAAAGAAAGTAGAAAGCATTGTAAGAAGAATCCCAGAGTCGCTGAATCTACTGTATCCCTCAATACAGTCTCCTAAATCATGCTCCCCCAAGCCTATTGATTCGAAGAAAGATCAGCGACCCCAGGAGGTTCTTTTATACCCGACGGCAAGTTCTTACTTGATGGTAGCTCAGCGTGCTTTCAATCTTTCGATCTCAAGTACAATATTACACTATTATATCATTATTATTTTAAATTGATTATACAAAAGATTGTTTTTAATCAAATATAATTTCGATGCGAAAATTTTCAATCTCATGATAATTTTTAATCTAGGTTTTAATGCCGGTTTCGACTGTGAGCTTCTCGAATTCCTGATATCAGAGAATTGGTTGAAGAATATGGTTACACTGCCCATATTAAGAGTCGTGGAGAAGGAAAAATAAAAAGATATACCAAGTTATAGGGCAAGAGAGTGGATTATAGAAAGTACATATTCTTGGCTCAATCGATTCAGAAAACTGCTTATAAATGAGAGAAAAAAATCAAGTAAGTTGCTATACTTCATTTAGCCTATGAATGGATAAATTTCAGAGTGGCGGGAATTTTCGGATATGATCTATCTGAGAATAAAATTGATTTGTGATAAGTTCACTAATAAAAAACAAAGAAGTACATACGACAAAAAATCATCTGCGAACAAACATTTTAGTTGAATTATTTTTTATATTATAATTAATATAATACTCGACGGAGGACAGGCAACTTAATTGGGGAAATTAATAGCTACCGGATTCGAGGGAGGTGAATCTATAAAAAGAAGCCCATGCGAGGCTAAAGAATTTATAAGCGTTAGGGGTATCGCTTGTCCTGCAAACAGAAAAGATCTTATTAGGTTTGCTGAAGGAAAACAGGCAGATAGTGATTTTCTGGATCTTCTAAAGGAATACCTGAAATAGAGTATAATCGCCTGATGAAGTTACCAGAGAAATCGAACGTTTGGAAAGCGATGGTATCAAATCACTTAAACCAAAAGAAGACTAAATTTTCGGGCTTTTAGTTTAAATTATAGAGTTATATAAATTTACTAATGTTTAAGAGATCACGTCTGCGAAAAGGGTGGTCTCTTGGAAATAATATCATGAATATGCCAGAGAATATAGTACCAGTTAAGGTAAGATAAATATTGGGAAATATTCCAATAGAAAATATACATCAACTCTGAAATAAAATAAACAACAAATAATAGGGGGAAAATTTATGGAAACAAGTCCTATTGAGGTTCAGAAGGCTTTAAAGGGTATGGATTATCCTGCAAAAAAGAAGGATCTTATTGAGAAA
Source organism: uncultured Methanosarcinaceae archaeon (assembly GCA_963774465.1). Lineage (GTDB taxonomy): Archaea > Halobacteriota > Methanosarcinia > Methanosarcinales > Methanosarcinaceae > Methanosarcina. The sequence goes on from CAVZFI010000020.1 coordinate 24,255, forward strand.
GCTAGAGAAAACGATGCTCCTAAGGAAGTAATGCAAGTTCTTGAGAATCTTCCAGAAAAAGAATTTGAGAATGCTGTAGATGTCAGCAAAGAATTCGGAGAAGGAGGAGGTGGCAGAGGAGGTCATAAAGGAGGAGGTAGCAGAAGCGGTCAGAAACAAGGCGGTCAGAAACAAGGCGGCAGAGGCCACGAAAAATAAGAGTAAGTTGAAGACTGGGGTAATAAATGTCGACGGATGCGGCAGATAAAATATAATTGACCTAATTGACCTTTTCCTGCTTGATATTTCAAAACCCAGCTCTTTGAACAAATGCTGCTGATTTTCGGCTCTGCAAGAATTATACGAGAAATCTAAATCCTTATAACTTAACATACTGAATTTAATTTCAGCAGTCCAATCTGACCCGTGTGGGTAATTAAAAGAGAATTTCCACAGAGCCGATTTTTATTTTATAAGTGCTGAAGATTTAGTTTGTCTCTTGAAAATTTTTGCGCACATACGCTAGATTTATTTTCTAATTCAGTCCTTTTCTAATTTAGTAACTTTTTTAAGGATTTTTTCTTTAATTACTCTGTTTTGAATCAGTTTATCTCCGTTCGAATTGGAGCGAGCTCAAAACATTAATCTCCTGTATCTTTTGTTTCCTATGCTAATAAAAAATAATGAGCTTCTAGACCTAATTCTTATCTCCTTTTAAACATCTAAGTCACATTCTTTTTTATATAATGCATCACATAATAAAGAACTAAATGTGGGTAATTCAATTGGGAGAGGCTGTAGTCTCTTGCCGCAACATAGAAGAAGTGTAAATAGAATTAAAAAATTAAAAGAAAAAGAGAAATTAAGCGGAAATAAGAATTAATAATAGGTTTAGTGCGGGAGAAGGGATTCGAACCCCTGAACGTCTGCACGAACAGATCTTGAGTCTGCCACCGTTGACCGCTTGGTTACTCCCGCATTTTCGGAATCCAATAAGGTAACGATAGAACTAGCATATAAAGCTAATCCTGTAAATAACTATCCTGCAAAATCCTGTAAATAACTATCCTGCAAAATCCTGTAAGTAAACTCTCTTGAAATTAAGTTAATTCTATAAGTAGACCAGTCCTGTAAAAATTTTAAATTAGGGAGATATTATCAGTATTTTATTTTGTTTTCCGGTTTCAGGCTTTCCGGCTTCAAACTTTAAACCTTACCTGACCTTCAGGCACCTTCTCCTGAACTATTTACATGGACCCAGTCAAGGTACTCCCGCTCCCCTTCAATTCCCCAGAATTCTATCGCAGGCATTTCATACGTGTGCAATGACTTTACGAGCCTTGTGATCTCTTCAAAGCGTGAAGAATCGGTTTTTACAAACATGGCAATCTCATTGTCTTCTTCTATCTTTTCTTTCCACCTGTAAACCGAAGATACTGGAAATATATTCACGCAGGCTGCAAGCCTCTTTGAAACCAGTTCTCTTGCGATTTGTGACGCATTATCCATATTTCCGGCAGTAATATACACAATTCCAAGCATAGGGCAGGCACCTCAGGGAAAATTGCGATGGCGAATAATATTTAATAAAGGACATTATTATCTATGTGACTAGTATCTATCGCCTTTGACCACAGGATTGGCCTTTTTGGCAACCGAATCCATAATTTGTTATATGTTTTTATATAATTATGATGTATTACTATGTGCCTTTTTCTAAATAGGAGTCTTTTGAAAAAGAAATGGCAATATATGTCGAATCTGAAATAGTAAGGCATACTATAACATTTTTATATCATAGGGAGTACTAAAACTCAACATGATGAATTAATTGGCGCAGAATGCCAGATGCGGGGTTCTTGATCTACAATCCCAATGGTTCTGGATCTACAATCCAATGGTTAGATCAACAATCTCAACAGTTCCGGATCTGTAATCCAATGGCTAGATCAACAATCTCAACAGTTCCGGATCTACAATCCAATTGTCAAATTAACAACTAATTCAAAGTTTATAATTGGTTCAGCTTAATAATTTCGGAGAATTTCCTTGAGTGGCACAAGCATTGCACTGGGTATTTTTTTACTGTACTGGTTTCTTGTCTCATTTCTTGACAGAAGAGGCATTCTGGAGAAGTATAATATTAGCACATTCGGGCCGCTTCCCATCCTTATGATAAGAACGACAAAGGGCCTTAAACTTCTGGATATTCTGGCTCGCCCGAAGCTTTACTGGAGGAGCTTTGCAAATCTCGGAATCCTGCTGATGTTTGCAGGCATGATTGCAATGTTCCTGGTTATTGCCCTCTCGGACATTGCGCTGTATACTTCTTTCCTTAACGGAAACGTACCGGAACCGGGAAAATATAACGCCCCAAGAAACATCTTTCTGATTCCTGGAGTAAACGAATTTATTCCTTTTACCTGGGGAATTATTGCCCTCGTAGTCACTCTTGTCGTGCACGAGTTCTCCCATGCGATTCTCTGCAGGGTCGAAGGCATTAAGGTCAAATCAATGGGTATCCTGCTTGCTCTGGTTCCCGTAGGAGGTTTTGCAGAACCTGATAATGAACAGCTCTTCGGGACGAAGGAAGAGGCGAAAAGAGAACTTCCTCTGACAGCCACTATCGAGGAAATCGAAGAATGGGAAGAAGGAGAAAAATCAAGGAGAGAAATTGAGGTATCCAAATCTGAGAAGCCTGAATCCGGATCTGTAGTAACTGCCACAAGAACCCAAAGATCCCGTATCCTGGCAGCAGGCGTCATGGCAAACTTCACCGTGGCTTTTATCGCTTTCCTTCTTTTTTTCGGGCCTGTACTCGGGGCAATTGCTCCTTTGAGTGATGCCATGATCTTAAGCGTAAATGAAAGTTCTCCGGCTGACCTGGCAGGGCTCCAGAAAGATATGGTGATTACGCAGATTAACGATACGAATGTTACCACAGCCGTGGATCTGTTAACATATCTTGAAACAACTAAACCTGGAGACACTGTCCGCATTCATGCCGTAAAAGACGGTATTGTCTCTGTGCATGACATAAAAGTCGCTTCAGTCCCTGAAGACTATGTTGGCGGAGTGCTCGTGGGAGGGGTTATTCAGGGAAGTCCGGCAGAAGCTGCAGGGATTAAAACCGGGATGACAATGATCCGGGTTAACAATACGGAGATGCAGAGTATTGCAAGTTTCGTAAACTATATGGAAACGACTAAGGCAAACCAGACCGTACAGGTAGAGCTGCTGCCCTCTGAAAACTATACAGGCAATCTCACTGAAAAAGGCACTGCAGTTTTTAATGTGCAGCTGTCTTCCAATTCCCCTGAGAATGAACGCGGTTACCTTGGAGTTATTTACGGGAATAACGGAGTCGCGGAGTTGCCTATGCTCGGAATCTCTATATGGATGCCTCAGGCAAAGGTGTATCTTGAAGCTCTAAAGCAAATCCCGTCCTTACTCACGGTGCCTGCAGGCTGGATTATCCTTTTCGGACTTCCTATCTATGGATTTGCAGGTGAGGGATTCCGAGGCTTTTCAGGTACGATCATGCAATTTTATCATGCAGTTGGCTGGGCAGAACCTCTTGGGATAGGGATTTTCTGGATTGCAAATACCCTGCTCTGGGTTGGCTGGCTGAACTTCTATGTTGGACTGTTCAACTGTTTGCCAGCAGTGCCCCTGGACGGAGGACATGTATTTAAGGATTATACATATTCTTTTGTGTATCGCATTACCAGGAACGACTCGATGTCGGAAAAAATTTCTAATTCCATAACAGCAAGCTTTTCGATGTTGATCCTGTTCTCGTTTATATTTATGATGTTCGGGCCTTTCATAGGGCAATGGCTTTGATTGATATCGAGATTGTCTAATTAACCCGGACCTCACGAAACAGTAAGGTTTCGGGCTTATCTCAGTTTCTGTCTTTTCATTCCAACCGGTTCTTTCTATTCTCCTTCCGTTTTGTTTTTAAGACCTTATTTCTCCATATTTTAACCCTGAGAAAATTATTCTGCGGAAAAGTTCCGGATAAAATTATTCTGTTAAAACTTCGGATATAAACTGCGGATATATAGATCTATCAGTAACAGCTATAAGCTGTTTCAACTTAATCTGTATCAGGAAAGCTCAGGCAGGACTTTAAAGATGTTTCATTCAGGGCGAAAGAAAACAAGTCTCAGAGCAAGGTTTCGGAAATCAGTCCACAGGAATCTCCACATTGCATACAAAATAGCTGCTGTATTCCTGCTTGCCATATACATCCTGACTTTCGAGTATCTGATGGTTCTTGAGAACCAGCCCGAAAATGCAAACCTTGTCACAGCTATCTACTGGGCCACAACTACAATTGCAACGGTGGGCTACGGCGACGTGGTCTTTACTTCCCTGGCAGGAAGACTTTTTACTATAATCGTACAGGTTCTGGGCGTAATTTTGATTTCGGGTTTTCTTGTAACTTATATTGTTACTCCCTGGATGGACAAAGTTATCAAGTTCAGGCTGCCAGGAAAGGTCTCTTCAGGTATGAAAGACCACATAATTATCTGCGGATATAATCAACTGGTTGAAACCCTGATAGACGAATTGGCCGAGCAGGACATGCTGTTCGTAATAATAGAAGACGAAGAAGAGTTGATCAGGGAACTTGCTTATAAAAACATTCCCTGCATTTTTGGGGCTCCGAGTGATAAGCAGACACTTATGAATGCTGGTATAGAGAAGGCAAAACTTCTTATTGCAAACAAATCCGATGAACGGAATGCGAATATCGTTTTGACAGCCAGGGAGTTCCAGCATGTCAATATCATTGCCATCGTTGAGGACAGGTCTAACTCAAAATATCTCAAGTATGCAGGAGCCGATACGGTTGTCTCTCCAAAGTCGATGTTCGGGCAATTTATCGGGAAAAAAGCGATGGACAGGCTTTTAAGCCGGGTTACGGGAGCAACTGAGATTTTTGAAGGAATTAATATAGTTGAGTTTCCTGTCTACCTGAAAAGCCCTCTTATAGGCAAGACACTTAAGGAAGTTTCCAGCCAGCATCTGACGGGTGCAAAAATTGTAGGGACCTGGAAAAGCGGAACTCTGTCCTTTGATCCCAAGGAAGAAGACGTTATCCGGGAAAATTCCGTTTTGCTGGCTGTAGGAACCCGAGAGGAGCTTTCAAAACTGAAGAAATTGACACACTGATCCGATAGGTTGATATACATAACAAATTTTATTTATATGACCATGTAGAAAAAGGACGGAATTTAATAATAAAAATCCAAGCTGAGTTTTAAGAGTGCGGTTTATAGAATATAGGGGTTAAAAATGGAGTCTGGGGGTTAAAAATGGAGTCAAAAGGACATCTGGTAGTACTGGGATATGGAGATGTCGGAAAAAGCATCGTAAACATACTCTCTGGAGGACCATTTCGTTTTGTAGTTGTGGACTCTAATGAAAAGGTTTTTGAGAATGTTGACTTTGAGCATTTAGTTGGTAACGGAGCGGATGAAGAAGTACTTATTGCAGCTGGAATAAAAACAGCTTCTTTTGAATTTGTGGCTCTTAATGATGATACCAATGTTATTTTTGCAACTCTTATTTCGAGGAGCTTGAACCCGGAAATTACTATTGTGGCAAGGGCAAATTCCGTAAAATCCATAGACAAAATATATAAGGCAGGGGCAGATTACGTAGGTTCTCTTTCCATAGTAGCTGGCCAAATGCTTGCCAAAATGACTGCAAACTGCATGGGAAAAAGCTGTAGAATCGATGAGGACATAATGCTTTACGAAGGAATAGAAATCGAAAAGCACCTTGTTGAAAGGGATTCCCCTCTTAACGATAAGTCAATAGAAGAACTTGATCTCGAAAGACAGATCGGCTGTACTATAATAGGCATAGAACGCGGAAAAATAATCATAACTAGTATTAGAAAGCAGACAACAATAAGGACAGGAGACACGATCGCAGTTGTGGGAAGCAGTAAGCAGATTTCGGAGTTTAAGGAAAGGTATCTTGACTGAAAGTCTGCATTTAAGACACATTTAACTTTTTGGGAAAGAATATATCACTTAATACATATGCATTGGTAGAGAATGAATTCTTCTACCGGCATTAGATCTGGGTCAACATTGTGTCCAATTAGCCTCAATGCCTGTTTGTTTCAAGTCAAGAGCGTATGTTAACTCCTAAGTTCAATGTCCCATCTTGCTCCATATAGTTTTGCACTTAATTGCATTAGCCTTTCTGAATATTGTAGATAGACATTGGCTGCTTTTCGATCAAACTCTGGATCAACTTGTATACGCAACAAGACGTACTCTCATCTCATGCGGTTTTATGTTGCTTGCCTTTAGAGCTCTTTGAAATCGTTCACTTTGTTTTATCTTGAAGACAAAACAGGATTTCACTATCCTTGAGACAAATATCCCGCATATGTTCCGCAAGAAGTCTCTGAGTGCAAAATTTGATTTTTGTAGGAAAACCAAGATTTTTAGGCTCCATCATGCAACTGCACTTACCAAACGCCCGTGATTCCAGCAGCTAATTTCGAGCTCTTCCACTGCCGGAACTTGTCTGCTAAACGCTCTTGCACCCCTGAATCGAAAACTCTTTTTATCGAGTTTCTTAATAATGAAGAAGAAACTAACCGTGCGGGATGTGAAACGATAGTCATAAAACGGGCAAAAATAATCAAAACTAGAATTAGAAAGCAGACAACAATAAGGACAGGAGACACGATCGCAGTTGTGGGAAGCAGTAAGCAGATTTCGGAGTTTAAGGAAAGGTACCTTGACTGAAAGTCTGCATTCAAACACCTTAACTTTTTGGGAAAGAATATATCACTTAATACATATTATCATAAATAAGAAACTTACCTGCGAGATGTGATATTATGGAAAGTTTGTCTACAGGGATCGAAGGGTTAGATATGCTGATAGACGGAGGGTATCCTAAGGGAAAGAGCATCCTGGTTACCGGCCCTCCGGGAGCAGGAAAAACAATTGTCGGGCTTCATTTTCTGCACAGGAGTTGTCAGGAAGGCAGGAAATGCATACTGATTCTTACGAGAGAATTAACGGAAGATATTCTCAGCCAATCCAGAAGCCTCAAGATTGACCTTGATCCCTTTTTGAAAAGCGGACAGCTCAGTATAAAAAATATCTTCGAAGACAAGATGAACAAAATCAAAAGTGTTTCGAAATTCGGGAAAGGGCTGTGTGCTGTTGATACGGATATAATTGAATATCTCAGTTCGATGTCTTCGGAAGTCGATGTCGTGGTTATAGACAATATAGGGGTAATGGCTATAAGCCATGATATCAAAGAGTTCGCCGATGAATTCAGTTCTATAAGCATTATTCTTTTAAAAAGCGGGTGTACAAGCCTTTTCGTTATGGATGAGGACTCTTACGACATGACCCACAGGCTTACCGGCTATATGGTTTTTGGGCTTATTCGGCTTACGTCACAGGAGAACTTCAGCTCCGGAAAGACAAAAAAGTACCTTTACATCGAGAAAATGAGAGATAAGGCTATTCCGGTCAGGTATTCCCTATTTGATATCACCCCTGAAGGAATGAGAATAATTAAAGGAATGAAATGATCCGCCTTATCTATTTCCTTTAACCGAGTACTTTACGAAAAAAGCAAATTCAGGCATACAGTAACCGAGTACATTATGAAAAAAGGCAAATTCAGGCACACAGTAACCGAGTACTTTACGAAAAAAGGCAAATTCAGGCATATAAGTGGAGACGAAATCTCATCCTGATCTTATAAGGAACTCACAGCAATCGTTTCTGTTCCCGATGGTCTTTAGCGCCTCAACGCTGAAGTCAGAATCCACTTTCAGGGTTATGTTTGAGAAAATTTTCCTGGTCAAAGTGCACAAAATCGGGTTTTTGCGGGCTTCTTCTCCTTTCCAGGGGCATTTCGTTCCCTTTATTATCCAGGAGCTTTCTTTCTCACCCTTATTAGAGGAAAAACTTCCGCCCAGCTGGTTCATAATCTCGGCGCAGATTTCCCCTGCGTAAGCGAAGTCCATCTTCCTGTTCTCTAGATGGTAAATATCAAGAAGCGTTTTTTCTACCATGCCTGTCATCTGGTTAATTATTACCTTCTTCTCCTCATTGGAAAGAGCCTGGAGCAGGTCGGAATGATTGCGGTAAGGATATTCTGTACCCGGTTTTTAATCTCAAGGCTGTCGCGTTCAGCCACCAGCCGGTCATGCATGCACTTTACCCTCAGAAGAGATTTTACTCTGGTCTTAAGCTCCAGCCTGTTTATGGGTTTTGTAAGAAAATCATCAGCTCCAGCATCAATTCCCTTTATCCGATCTTCCAGTTCGGAAAGAGCGGTAAGCATCAAAACCGGAATGAACTGGGTTTCGGGATCGCTTTTAACAATTTTGCAGACATCATAGCCGCTTATCTCAGGCATCATGACGTCCAGAAGGATCATGTCGAGCTTGTCCTCCTTCAATTTCTGGATAGCTTCTTTTCCGCTATTGGCAGTAATAACATCATAGGGCTCCAATGAAAGGTAAGCTTCGATAAGATCTACATTCTCAGGCACGTCGTCGACAATGAGGATTTTTGGTTTGCTTTTTTCACTCCGCAAGATTTCCTCCCCCGGACTCATGAATTTTGATCCCTTCAGATGTGATTTCAAAAACAGACATATCGGGAGAAATAGGAGTACTGCGCATCTTGGGTATGCTCAGGTAACGTTCCATTTTTCCTAAATAAGAATTTTCTTTTACAAGCAGGCGGATAGACCCATAGACTGAATATTCAGCAAGCTGGTGGGTCATATTATGTGCGGATTCATCCATAATTAAAAGAGTGGTACAACCTTTTTTCCTTACCAGGTAATTCAGCGCGTCAAACTGGTCTCTCAGTTTTTTTGTAGAGACTCGAAGGGCAAAGGTTCCTAAATTATCTATAACAAGGCATTCAGTTCCTTCATGTATTAATTCGATAAGATTGGGGACTTCGAGATCCAGACTTTCAGACTTGAACCCGTATCTTGTCTGCCCTACAATTTCTGAGCGGTTCTCAAATACATTTTCTATAATAAGCTGTCCGCTCTCATAGTATGGCGTAAGGTCGTGACCTAACAGGCCTGCCTGGTAGAGAATGTCTTCAGGAGTTTCCTCGGTTGCGATTATAGTACATTTCCTGCCTTCAAGACAGTTCTTATAAATGAAATGGATCCCGAAGATTGTTTTTCCACTCCCTGCTACGCCTGTTATAAGGGTTACTTTATTTACAGGATAACCTCCACTCAGCTTCCTGTCCAACTCCTCTATGCCTGTTGAAACCCTCTCCATTTTTAGAGACCCTCACTCTTCTTGTATTTTATCTTTATAGCTTCCCGCACTATAAAGTTGTATAGAATTATTAGCTTGAAGTCGTTAGAATAGTTTCCAACTGACCCTGATATTTAGAAGCCGTTTATATCCCAAAATAAAAATGTTTTCCTATGTAATCTTGATTTCCGGAATAAAGCCCTATTAGACTTTATTTCAGTATTTGCCCTCGCTATCTTTCCAGCCCGCGAAATTTTTGCCCAGCATATACTCATTAATTTAATTTTATCTGAAAGGTTATCTCTTTTATTTTTTGTCTCTACCGCGTACTTGTTAATTCTGTCCCACTTACTATATATTTTTATTCACTCATCTGTTATCCTTATCTAACCTGAGCTTTTTGTACTGAGATTTCCAGGAGGATTCTGTCTCAATCCGGGTTTTTAACCTCAAATATCCCCTCTTAGTTCCTCTTTCACTCTTCTTCTAGCTTCTTTTATTCCCTTCCGATCTTTTCTGCCTCTTTTGATCTCCTCTACCTCTTCTGTTCCCTTATTTTATTTCTTTCTCTTGTCCTGTTCCTTACCCTGCTTCTTTTTTCTGCTGCCTTAATTCTGAGAGAAACCTTTAATATGGATAGCTCCTATCACTAGTGCTGCACCGTGGGCTCGTAGGGTAGCCAGGATATCCTAATGGGCTTCGAAGTAAGATTATTACGAAGATACCCATTGACTCGTGTTCGAATCGCGGCGGGCCCGCTAACTTATTTTTATCTGCGTCCTCTATTCTACGAAAGCAATGCATTCTTTTTTAGCCTATCTCTTTTAAAGTCATAACACCAGTATTGGACATTTCTTCTGCAGGATATCCAGGTCAAATATTTCTAAAAAGGATTTTTGGAGTGGAAATCTGGAATTTCTCATGATTGAATAACAAACTTTATTCTAAAACTTAGTTAAGCCTGATTTCAGATTTCGTAATAAATATAAAAAATATAAAAAATCAAATTAATATATTCAAATGATGTATTTCTTTATGGGAAAGGGGAAGCAAAGCAATAAATAATTCACTGGTAAACGGACTTATAGAGCAGTATCGTAGCTTCTTTATAAAGTTATTAGCTGAAAGCCGATACCATTCTGTGTTTTTCTTTGACGTTTCCTGGTCACAGTGGACTTTATGGTATCAATCTGGATTTAAATTTTCATTGTGGTTTTAATTCTTGCGAGTCATGCCTCAAGAAAGAGGTACTTGAAAGCAAAGGATACGATGCAACTAAGGAGGAGCTGTTAAAGGTCATATGGAAGATAAAAATAGTCCCCTGAACCTAGGCACTGTTATCTCGGTACGCGGCAGCATCGTAGACGTGCTGTTTGAGAGGCATTTGCCAGCTGTATACACGTTGCTGCGTGCAGGAAAGGAAAGTCAAATTGCCATTGAGGTTTTGACCCAACTTGACGCACATCATGTTCGCGGAATCGCTCTGACTCCCACCGAGGGTCTTGCTCGAGGCGTGGCAGTGGAAGATACAGGTGGGCCTTTGAAAGCGCCTGTTGGTAGGGAAATCCTTTCACGAATGTTCGATGTGTTTGGAGATACCATAGACCGCAGGAAGCCTCCGTCTGATGTCCAATGGCGCTCAATCCATCAAGCTCCGCCGCCACTAGTACGTCGGTCCACTACGTCTGAAATCTTCGAGACTGGTATCAAAGCTATAGATGTGCTAGTACCTCTTGAGCGCGGAGGTAAAGCGGGTCTATTCGGAGGGGCGGGCGTTGGCAAGACGGTGTTGCTAACCGAAATGATTCACAATGTAGTCAAGCAACATCAGGGAGTGAGCATATTTTGCGGAATAGGTGAGCGTTGTCGAGAAGGGGAAGAACTTTATCGTGCTATGAAAGAAGCGGGTGTGCTTCCGAATACGGTTATGGTGTTCGGCCAGATGAACGAGCCACCAGGCGCCCGTTTTCGTGTAGGTCATACGGCACTGACAATGGCAGAGTACTTTAGGGACGATGAGCGCCGAGATGTGCTACTACTTATAGATAACATTTTCAGGTTTATTCAGGCTGGTTCCGAAGTATCCGGCTTGATGGGGCAGATGCCTTCACGCCTGGGATATCAGCCGACATTGGGCACTGAATTATCCGAGCTGGAAGAGCGCATATCTACTACCGATGCCGGAGCTATAATGTCAATTCAAGCGGTGTATGTGCCTGCTGACGATTTCACTGACCCTTCGGCTGTGCACACATTCTCACATCTATCGGCATCAATTGTTCTCTCTCGCAAAAGGGCAAGCGAAGGGCTTTATCCGGCCATAGACCCTTTGCAGTCAAATTCCAAAATGGCCACACCTGGCATTATTGGCGAAAGGCATTATCGCCTAGCCCAGGAAATCCGGCAGACGCTCGCACAATACTCAGAGCTCAAGGATATTATCTCAATGCTTGGCCTAGAGCAGCTATCGCCGGAGGACCGCAATGTGGTCGCTCGCGCCCGCCGCCTGGAACGTTTCCTAACACAGCCATTTTTCACTACCGAGCAGTTCACAGGCATTAAAGGCAAATCTGTCAGTCTTTCAGATGCGCTCGATGGCTGCGAGCGTATTTTGCGCGACGAATTTAAAGACTACCCTGAAGGCGACCTCTACATGATCGGAACGATTGACGAAGCAATAACCAAAAAATCAAGCCGGGACAAATCATGAATTCAGCACTCATGAATCTTAGAATTCTTCTACCGTTCCAGATCTTTGCCGAAAAGAAAGGCGTGTCACGTATAGTCGCAGAGAGCCGTGAGGGCTCATTTGGAATCTTGCCACACCGGCTCGATTGTGTCGCGGCTTTGGAACCTGGGATTCTCACTTACGAAACCGAAGCTGAGGGCGAGGTTTATGTTGCAGTCGATGAAGGCGTACTCATCAAAACTGGTCAGGATGTGCTTGTCTCCGTACGTGATGCCATTTTCGGAACAGACTTAAGCCAACTTCATGAGACAGTAGAAAAAGAGTTTTTGACACTGGACGAGACAGATCAAAAAATTCGTTCGGTAATGGCAAAATTGGAAACCGGGCTCATACGTCGCTTAGCAGAGTTTCAGAAGGGCTGACAGAATGACAGAGAAACCTTTGAAGGACGAATCACCTTTGGCCCGTCAGGTTAGGACAAAAGCTGAACGCAAACTCAGGGCACAACGTCATGTTGACCGAACTGTCTGGCTTGGTTTAGGCATGATGGGGCTCATAGGCTGGTCGGTAGCAGTTCCAACACTACTTGGTGCTGCACTTGGGCTCTGGTTAGATGAGCACCATCCAGCAAGCTTTTCCTGGACACTCACGATGCTGATTATCGGCCTGTTTATCGGTTGCTTGAATGCATGGCATTGGGTGGCTAAGGAGCGTAAGGAAATGCAAGAGGAACAGGAGGATTACAATGAATGAAATTTTGAATCTTATCCTGGCTCTGGTAGCTGGCTTTTTGCTCGGAGCTGTTTTCTTCGGCGGCCTCTGGTGGACGGTTCAGAAGGGACTTTCATCCAAAAGACCTGCGTTTTGGTTCCTCGGCAGCCTGTTGATACGGACTAGCACTGCCATAGCTGGATTCTACTTTGCCTCGGACGGCCATTGGGAGAGGTTGCTAATATGCCTGTTTGGATTTTTTGTTATGCGTCATATAATAGTTAGACTCACCAGACTGCCGGAGGAAGATCCGAACCAACTGATAAAGGAGGCCAGTAATGCGACTTAGTCCTGATGAACTGGTTTTCTGGCAGTATGGCTTTATCAAACTCAATGCCACGATTGTATATACCTGGGGGCTGATGCTGGTAATGGTGATTGGTTCAAAAATCATTACAAGCAAACTCTCCACAGGTCTGGAACGTTCCCGTTGGCAAAATATTTTGGAAATTATTGTCACAGGCATCTTGGAACAAATTGAAGACGTTGGCCTGGATCAGCCGAAGAAATATCTAGGCTTTTTGGGCACGCTCTTCCTATTAATTGCCATTGCCAATCTCTGCATCATCATTCCAGGCTATGAACCGCCAACAGGATCTCTCTCAACCACAGCTGCACTGGCATTATGTGTGTTTGTTGCCGTGCCAATTTTCGGCATTGAGGAGCAAGGAATTGGTAACTACCTTAAATCGTACACAGAGCCGACAATTATAATGTTGCCGTTTAATATTATCAGCGAATTATCTCGCACGCTGGCTCTCGCAATTCGTTTGTTCGGTAATATAATGAGTGGGTCGATGATTGTCGCCATTCTGCTGACCATTACTCCGTTCATCTTTCCAGTTGTCATGACTGCTCTAGGTCTGCTCGTTGGCATGGTACAGGCCTATATCTTCAGCGTTCTGGCCACAGTTTACATCGCAGCTGCTACACGTGAGCACAGGCACAGGCCTAAACAGGAACAAAAGAAGGCTGAACAGGAGTAAGTGAATTGAAGCAACAATAACAACAGGAGGAGATGCTTATGGCTATGGATAATTACTCGACTATAATCGCAGTGGCATCAATTGCCACCTCCGGCATCACGATAAGTATTGGAGTTATCGCGCCCGCAATTGGTGAAGGTCGTTCGGTCGCAACAGCGTTGAGTTCAATGGCACAGCAACCCGATGCTTCCGCAACAATAACCAGGACTCTGTTCGTGGGACTGGCTATGATTGAATCTCTGGCCATCTATTGTTTTGTGGTCTCTATGATTCTCATTTTTGCCAATCCGTTCTGGAGCCGTGCACTTACCTAAACTAGAGAGAGGAAAATAGCCTATGCTGATCGATTGGTTTACTGTCGTTGCGCAGGTGGTCAACTTCCTCATCCTGGTGTGGTTGTTGAAACATTTTCTTTACAAACCGATACTCAATGCCGTCGACGCACGCGAGAAGAAGGTCGCAGATGAACTTAAGAATGCTGATGCAAAAGAAGCAGAAGCACAAAAAGAGAAAGAGGAGTTCAAGCATAAGAATGAAGATTTCGACCAGCAGCGCAATGCCCTCTTGAATAAGGCAAAGGAAGAAGCGAAAGCTGAACGTCAGCGGCTCTTCGAAGAAGTACGGAAGGACGCCTCCGATTTGAGAGCAAAACAGCAGGAGGCATTAAGGAATGACGAACAGAATTTGAGTCAGGAAATCGGTCGCCGGACCCAACAGGAAGTCTTTAACATAGCACGAAAAGTACTGACCGATATGGCTGGAACCAGTTTGGAAGAGCGCGCAGTTGACGTGTTTGCTCAAAGGCTGCGCAACCTGAAAGATGAGGAAAAGAAGCAGTTAGCCTCAGCGCTTAGTGCGTCATCAAGTCAGGTGCTCATTCGTACTGCATTCGATCTTCCACAAGCACAGCGTGATTCGATTAAAAAGACGATTAAAGAAACTCTTGGTATAGAAACTCAACCCAAGTTCGAGACCGCACCAGATCTTGTTAGTGGTATCGAATTAACCACAGATGGACAAAAAGTGGCGTGGAGCATTGCAAATTATCTCACATTGATGCAAAAAAGTATCGACGAGCGGCTGAAAGAGCAATTCAAGGGAAAAGTCAAAACCGAGCCTCAAACCAAAAATAACAAACCCAAGTTGGAAAGAGAATCAGAGACTGAACAAGAGCCTGAAGCTGAGACTAATAAACCCAAATCGAAAACTGAAGAATCAGAAGTCGAAACCAAGCCTGAAACTGATTATAATAAGCCCAAATCGAGAAAAGAGCCAGAGGCTGAACAAGAACCTGATGCAAAACAAGAACCTGAGGCTAAACAGGAATCTGGAACTAAATCTGAATCTGTGGCTAAGCAGTAGACCAAATTTAAACCAAAGCCCACATAAAGAGTTAGTGAACATGGAACCTATAAGTCTTAAGAACATTTTCGATAAAGTTTTCACCGAAATAAACCAGGCCAGGGAATCAGTAGTTCCGAAACTCACTCTGCAGGAGGTAGGCAGTATTTTGACAGTCTCTACAGGTATTGCAACTGTATCTGGTCTTCCTACTGTAGGTTTCGATGAACTTATAAAGTTTCCAGGGGATTTGTTTGGGATCGCGTTTAATGTTGATGAAAAAGAAATAGGTACCGTTCTACTGGGTGAATACTCACATCTGCATGCGGGAGATCAAGTTGAACGCACTCAACGGGTTATGGATGTTGCTGTAGGCGAAGAATTGCTTGGACGAGTTATTGATCCGCTAGGTCGTCCACTTGATGACAAAGGACCAATAGTTTCCAGTAAGCGCTTGCCTATCGAACGCCCCAGTCCGGCGATTATGGATCGTGCTCCTGTTACCGTACCTCTTCAGACCGGTATCAAAGTTATTGATGCTTTAATTCCTATCGGGCGTGGTCAGAGAGAACTGATCTTGGGTGACCGCCAGACTGGCAAAACTGCAATTGCAATCGATACTATCCTCAACCAGCGCAATTTTAACGTCCTGTGCGTTTATTGTGCCATTGGTCAGCGTACGTCCGCAGTGGCCAGAGCAGTGGCAAACTTACGGGAAAGGGGTGCAATGGATTACACAGTTGTTGTTGTAACTGAAGGCAATGACCCATCCGGGCTAATCTATATTGCTCCTTACGCTGCAACCAGCATTGCAGAGTATTTTATGGAAGCAGGTCGAGACGTGCTGATTATTTACGACGATCTAACCAATCATGCGCGTGCATATCGAGAACTTTCCCTTTTACTTCGCCGTCCTCCAGGGAGAGAAGCATACCCTGGTGACATCTTTTATATTCACTCACGACTGCTGGAACGGTCTACGCACCTGCTCAAAGAACTTGGTGGCGGCTCACTCACTGCCCTTCCCATTATCGAAACCGAAGCGCAGAATATTTCCGCCTATATTCCAACTAATCTTATTTCAATTACAGACGGGCAGATTTACCTCTCACCTTCGCTTTTTGAGTTGGGTGTGCTGCCTGCAGTTGACGTCGGTAAATCCGTCTCTCGTGTAGGCGGTAAAGCACAGCTTGCTGCCTATAGAGCAGTGGCTGGAGACCTCAAGCTTGCCTATTCACAATTTGAAGAACTCGAAGCGTTTACCCGATTCGGCGCAAGGCTAGATGAAAACACCCGCAAAGTTATCGAGCACGGAAGGCGTATCCGTGCCCTCTTAAAGCAGCCTCAAAATTCTCCTGTGCCCATGCCAGATCAGATTGTTATCCTTGTTGCATTGGATGCAAAACTCTTCGACAATGTGCCACTTGAAAAAATGGGAGAGGCTGAGAGCTCCCTCCGCAAGGCAGTACCAGATATTCCTGCCGATGTGCGTGATCGGTTCAAAGGCGATAAAAAATTGAGCGACAAAGATCGCGAAACTATCCTCGATATCGCTCGCAAAGCACTGGAACCTTACCAGCCAGAGCCCAAATCCGAACCTAAGCCGAAAGCTAAAACTGAGGAAAAACCTGAGTCAGAAACCCAAACTAAGGGTAAGCCCGAGCCAGAAGCTAGAACTGAGGAAAAACCTGAGTTGAAGACCCAAACTGAAGGAAAATTGAGTAAGTCAGAAGCCCAAACTAAAGGCAAGTCAGAACCGGAAGCTAAGGAGAAATCATGAGCGAAACCACGGAGAGTATGCGCACAAAGATCGACAGAGCAAACGATCTTCAGTCTGTCGTCCGTACTATGAAAGCCCTGGCAGCCTCGAACATAGGGCAATATGAAAAATCAGTGAGTGCGTTATCTGACTATTATCACACAGTGGAACTGGGTTTGGGCTTATGTTTCCGGAAAATTGCACTCATGCCAGCTCTGACAGAAGGAAAAGGTCAAAAGAATGCACGTCTTATCGGGGCTGTCGTTTTCGGTTCAGACCAGGGGCTTGTGGGTCAATTTAATGATATAATAACCGATTATGCGGTCAAGGAACTGGAAGCTTTGCCAGGTAAAGTTCAGGTTTGGGCTGTCGGGGAGCGTGTTTATTCGCGCTTGGTAGATGAGGGCTTGCCGCCGATTGGACTTTATAATGTGCCAAGTTCGGTTAAGGCCATTACCCCACTTATAGCGCAAATTCTTGTGGAAAATGAGAAACTACGCAGCCAGGATGAAGATGTCGAACTTCATCTTTATTACAACCGCCACAAAACCAGAGTTACCTACGAGCCAGTTAGCCAGCGATTGCTGCCATTTGATGAAACCTGGCGAGATGACCTGACCAAACTTTCTTGGCCAACCAAAAACTTGCTGCCTGAGGTAATGGGCGATATCACAGAGACCTTACGGGCACTCATCCGCGAATACCTTTTCGTTTCGCTTTTTAGGGCATGCGCCGAATCCCTTGCGAGTGAAAATTCGAGTCGACTGGCAGCGATGCAACGCGCCGACAAAAACATTGATGAGTTGCTTGATAATCTTAAAGGAGAATTCTACCGTGTGCGGCAGAGCAGTATTGATGAGGAGCTGTTTGAAGTTGTTTCAGGCTTTGAAGCAATGTCCAGGTCCCGCAGCTCTGGCCGGTGAAAAAGCAATATGAATCAGCACTGGCTCTGGACAAAGTGATGAATCCGAAAAAATGAGCCTCATGGGATCTGAAAAGGAAAGATGATTATGAAATAAGGAAGGAGATTATGAAATTTCGGGAAATAATTACTGGGAAATAAGTTTTGATGTCTGAAAGTCTCTAAATTTATTGAAGAAATCTCAAATCTAACTGCTTAGATAATTATTTATCGTCTGAGTAAAATTCTATGTTATGAGCTGGTATGGGATAGATGCAGTAGACAGAGCATTTTCAAGGACAAGAAAAGCCCTTTTTGAGCCTTTTGATTTTTGGAAATGGGCAAAACTCGCAATCATCATTTTTCTGTTAGGCGGCATTGGCTCGAATTACGGAGGTTCGGGTACCAACTATCAGATGGGTCCCGAAGATTTAAATAACAATTTTCCGAATATCGAGCCTGGAAGGATGCCTGAATTTCCTTTTAATCTTAACTTATTACAGTTTAAAGAAGTTCATTTAGACTCAGAGATCTCGGGAATATCCGGATTTATTCAGAATTTGATGCAGTCAGATGCCGGTTTTATTCCTGATTATTTTTCAAATGGTATATCCGCTTCCGCTGAGAAACTTATTTTCACAGATACTTCTTTTGCCCAGTATGGACTTATTATTGCTGCAATTGCAGTTTTGGTCCTTCTAATCCTGTTCTTTTCCTATGTTTCCAATGTTATGGAATTTGTTTTTGTGGAATCCCTGGTAAGGAACGAAGTAAAATTCTGGGCTTATTCAAGAGAGTTTATGGGAAAGGGATTCTACCTTCTGCTGGTGCGTTTAGGTCTGGGGCTGGTATTTCTGATGCTCTTCGGAATAGCTGCATTGCCTCTTATCCCGGGCATCCTCGAAAGACCCTCGGATTTTGCCTGGCCTGCCCGACTTGGAGGAATTTTCTGGATTGCTGGTGTGATCATTGTGCTGTTTTTGCTCGCAGCTACCATAAATTCTCTTTTAAGTCTTGCAATTCCAATTTCCATTTACCGGAATAAAGGAATTCTTCCGGCATTCCGCATGATTTATGGGAATTTCAGGAAAAGCTGGCAGGAAGTCTTGGTTTACTGGTTTATCAGGCTCGTGCTCGGGATAGGAATAGCCATTCTTGCAATTTTCCTTCTAGGGATAGTTGTGCTGGTTTTAGGGATCGCTTTCCTTGTTGTTGACGGGATCCTGTATTTCCTCTTTTCGTCCCTGCTATCGGATCCTCTTAGCTGGATACTCCTGATTCCTTTTATCCTTATAGAACTGGCTTTGATTCTCGCAGTCCTGCTATTCCTGAATGTGCCCCTTGCCGTTTTCCTGCAGTACCACCTCTTGAGTTTCCTTGAAACCTGGTTTGCAGATGCAGACATTCCCTTTTTTGATGCTCCTATTCCTGAACTTGAAACCGGATTTAATGAACCTGAGCCAGGTTTTTAAGATAAAAAGAGAAGATTAAAGGCTTTGAACCAAATTTCTGAGCTAAAAAAGGGAGGATTAAGGGCTGTGAGCCAAAATTCTGAGCTAAAAGGGGGAAGATAAAAAGGGGAGATTCAGGGTTAGGAACCTTTGTTCGAGCCGATTTTCTGAATATTCGAGCCAGCTTTAAAGTAAACTTTAACAGCTGGCATCCTTTAAATCCCGGATAAAGAAACTGTGTTCAGAAGCCTTGTTTTTTTAAATATAATATAGTTCCTGAAACTAACTATATTCTGTTAATTGCCTATACGGATTTTATCCGGAAAAGTAAAGATTGGGAGTTGAAAATTATGAAGCAGGAGTTCATTGAAAAGTATTATCTGGGTAAAGAAGTCGAAATAGATATTGGAGGAAATACCACATATAGAGGGGTTGCTGCCGAGTGCAATGATGGAGTACTCAGCCTTAAATGGACCATAAAAGAAGAAGGCTATACCCATATAGAGATAGAGAAAATCGCTGCCATGTGGAGAACGCTGAAAAAGTAATAAAAAAGTAATAATTACTTCACCGAAGGCTCAGGCCAAAATTCCTTTTGTACCTGTTGCTTCTACAGTTAAGCTTTTAAATTCGGGGAAAATCCTCCTTCTTTTTTCTCACATTAACCTGCTCCTTTTAGTTCTTTGAATTTTTCTGATGCGAAATTGCAAATACCCGAACTCCGATTCTCCGGCTTCAAGGTTTAAAGCCGCCTTTCTAATGTAGATATTCACACTTAATTCACTCAAGACTCTGAAGCCACGGAAAGCATGGAAATTCACTCCATTATCTGTAACCGGCTGCATGAATTAACTGTTAATAACTGTTAATTTGTAAAATTAATCCTCTTGAGCAAAAAATGCTGCTCGTCCTCAAATTATCCCTATCGGGGTAGCGGAAGGACAGCGGGCTTGTGCGATTAAATCGCAACTAAAAGAAAAAGCTATGGTTTTTTTGGTCCCAAAGCGGAATTCGGTTAAATCAGCCCTCTTGAGCGAGTTGAAAAGCTTTTACCTTTCCATAAATTAGTCCGCTTGAACGAGCGCAGCGAGTGAAACGGACAGCGTGCTCCCGAGGCGCAATTCGGGCGAGGCGCAATTCGGGAGCGAGAAGGGCCCTGTCCTCCCTAGACGGGACTCGGGCTGCAGAGTCGCAACTCCGCCGAAAAGGGAAGTGTACTGTTGCGCTTGCATCGCAACTATAAGGAAAAGCTATGGTTTTTCTGGTCCCGAAGCGAAACTCGGGCGGATAAGCCCTTGAAACAACGTTAAAAGGTACCTGAAAAAAAACAGAAGGATAGTTTTTCTGGTCTGCGTTATAACAAAGCTTAAATTAAGTACAGTAATTACTGGATAAATTGATTGGCGTGCGGAAGATCCGTTTCTCTTTCGGACAGGCAAAGGCTTGCCTTCCATGATACGGATATTGTGTTCGTTAGATACTTGTTTGAAATTTCATATATATAAGCGGCCGGTAGTAGAGTTTGCCAAGGTAGTAGATTTTGTCAATTATCTACTGGTTAGCAATTATTATCAGCAATTGTCGAGCAGATGCAGGATCGAACCTGCACTGACCGTATTTTCACTTTAGCTAATCTTTCATCAGGGAGAGCCCCATATGATAAAAGAAATCACTGCCAAGTACAATGCAGAACAAATTGAGAAAAAAGTAACGCAGTTCTGGGAAGACAGCGATGCTTATCGAAAAACTCGAGAGCACCGCAAGACCGGAAAAAGGCTTTTTTTTGTTGACGGACCCCCGTATACGACCGGACATATCCATCTGGGAACTGCCTGGAACAAGATCATCAAAGATTCCATTCTCCGCTATTACTCCATGAATAACCGCAACATCCTCGAGCGCCCTGGCTGGGATATGCACGGCCTGCCGATCGAGGTCAAAGTTGAAGGCTTGCTCGGCTTCAAGTCCAAGAAAGATATTGAAAGCTTTGGGGTAGAAAATTTTATTGAGACGTGTAAGGAATTTGCCATCACCCAGAAGCAGGCAATGACCGAGCAGTTTCAGAGGCTTGGAGTCTGGTTGCAGTGGGAAGAACCCTACATGACCTTAAAAGACGACTATATCGAAGCTGCCTGGTGGACCCTCAAGCAAGCTCAAGAGAAAAAACTCCTGGATGTGGGCAAGCGTTCAGTCAACTGGTGCCCACGCTGTGAGACTGCAATTGCAGATTCAGAGGTCGAATATGCCGAGCGGACCGATCCTTCAATCTATGTGAAGTTTAAGGTCAAAGGTGAGGAAAATACCTTCATAGTTATCTGGACAACAACTCCCTGGACAATTCCTGCAAACGTGGCTGTAGCCGTACATCCGGCCTTTGAATACTCGAAATTCAGGGCAATCAGGCAGGACGGTTCCGAAGAAATCTTGATTGCAGCTACAGACCTGATCAAAAACGTCCTTAAGCAGGGCAGGTACGTTGACTACGAAGTGCTTGAGACAATGCTCGGGGAAGACCTTACAAAGCTTGAGTACGAAAGCCCTGTTGGGGATCTGGTGCCTGTTCAGAACAGGATAAAGCACGGCGTTTACCTTGCCGATTTCGTAACCGTAGAAAATACGGGCTGTGTACACATTGCACCAGGGCACGGTATGGACGACTTTAACGTTGGCGTGAAGTATAAACTTCCGATTCTCTGTCCTGTGGGCCCGAATGGTTCCTACACGGAGGAAGCCGGGGAATACGCGGGCAAGAACGTCAGGGAAGCAAATCCGATTGTCATTGAAGACCTGAGGAAACGCAACAGGCTTCTTGCAGAAGGGACTGTCACGCACAGATACGGGCACTGCTGGCGCTGCAAAACTCCTATTATCTACCTTGCAACCGAACAGTGGTTCCTCAAGGTTACAGAGATAAAGGACAAAATGCTTGAGGAAATCGATGCCGTAGACTGGTACCCTGACTGGGCAGGCTCAGCCAGATTCAGAACCTGGGTTGAAGGCGCCAGGGACTGGTGCATTTCCAGGCAGCGCTATTGGGGAATTCCGATTCCGGTCTGGAAGTGTAAGAAGTGCGGAAAGCTTGAGGTAATAGGGACCAAAGCCGAACTGCTGGAAAAATCCGGAACAAGCAGCGATGTCGAACTTCACCGCCCCTACGTGGATAAAATAACTATTCCCTGTGAGTGCGGCGGAGAGAAAAAGCGTGTTGAAGACGTTTTCGATGTCTGGTTTGATTCGGCTGTCGCTTCCTGGGCAACCCTGAAATTCCCGCAGACCAGAGAACAGTTCGATGAATGGTGGCCTGCCGACTTTATTACCGAAGGGCATGACCAGACCCGCGGCTGGTTCTATTCGCAGCTCGGAGCAAGCATGGTCGGTTTCGGGCGGGCTCCGTATAAGAGTGTGCTCATGCACGGCTTTACTCTTGATGCAGGCGGAAAGAAGATGTCCAAGAGCCTTGGAAACGTGGTTTCTCCTCTTGATATTATCGAAAGGTTCGGGGCCGATACCCTGCGTGCCTATGTGCTTTCCTCAAGCGCACCCTGGGATGACCTTAAATTTAACCTGGAAGAAGTGGAAACCGTCAACCGTTCAATCAATATCCTCTGGAATGTCTTCAGGTTCCCGCTGCCTTATATGGCGCTCGATAATTTTGATCCGCTGAAGGTTAGCCTGGATTCCGTAAAAGACGCGCTCAGGGAAGAGGACAGGTGGATTCTTTCAAGAGCACAATCCGTTGTCAAAGCCGTAGACGAAGCAATGAGCGGGTACATGCTGCATAAAGCCGTGCGTGAGATCCTGGAGTTTACGCTTGAAGACCTCTCCCGCTGGTATATTCAGCTCATCCGCCCGAGGACCTGGACCGAAGCTGACGACCCTGACAAGCTTGCAGCTTATTGCGTACTTTACGAGGTCTACGTAACCCTCACAAAACTTATCTCTCCTTTCATGCCCTATCTGGCTGAAGAGATGTACCAGAACCTGATCCGAAATGTAGATCCGAATGCGGTCGACTCGGTCCATATGTGCGACTGGCCGACGGTTAATGAAGCTTACCTTGACCCTGAGCTCGAAGCAGCCATGGATACTGCCCGCTCCATTGTGGAAGCCGCTTCAAATGCTCGCCAAAAAGCAGGAAGAAAGCTCAGGTGGCCCATATCCAGAATAATTGTCTCTCCCGAAAATGAGGGTGCGGCAAAGGCTGTCGAGAGGCTGCGCTCAGTACTTATGGACCAGACCAATTCAAAGGCGATTATTCTGACAGGTGTTGGCAAAAGCTGGAATGAACTCGGGCTTGAAGTGATCCCTGATCCGGGCAAGATCGGCCCGATCTTTAAGAAGGACGCAGGAAAAGTTATTCCTGCCCTGCAGAAGATTGACGGCGTTGCCCTGAAGAAAGCCTTTGCAGACTCCGGCGAGTTTGAACTTGCTCTTGCAGACGGGACAAATGTTACGGTAACTCCAAGCATGGCGAATTTCAAAGAAACCCTGCCTGAAGGTACGGCAAGTGCAGAATCCGACGCAGGCCTTGTCTATGTGGATGCAAACCTTACTCCTGAACTGGAATCCGAAGGGTATGCAAGGGAAGTAATTCGCAGGCTTCAGGATATGCGAAAGGAACTTGACCTTGTAGTGGATGAAAATATCCGTGCTTCTGTGTGGATAGAAGACGGAAGGGTCTTGAAGCTCGTTGAGACCCTGAAGGACCTGATAGCAGAAGAGGTAAGGGCCGATACCCTTGGTCTTGGCAGTGATATCGATGTTTCCGGCACCCTTGTAAAGGACTGGAATGTCGAAGGAATTGCCATGAAGATGGGTATTGCAAAGAGATAAACTCCAGCGCGAAATAAGCTCCAAGAAGTAACTTCATAATAAGATGGAAGCTTAAAATTGAAAAAATAGGAAAGGAAATGATTCATATGGATTTTGCTGCCTGGGAACCGATTTACGAACGAATACTTGAAGATTTCGGATTCGACCGCGAAGGTGATGAGAAGGCAGCTTTGTTCCTTTCCCATATGCTGGTCGAGAAAAACACTTCCAGCCTGTCCGAACTCAAAGCCGTAATTTTCGGAAAGCCTGTCCTTGTATGCGGAAATGCCCCAAAACTCAGGAACGACCTTTCGGAAATCGATTTTTCTGCTTTTACGATAATTGCAGCCGACGGAGCAGCCGCGGTCCTCATGGATATGGGCATAGTGCCTGAAGTCATCTGTACCGACCTTGACGGCAACTCCGATGCTGATATTGAAAAAGAGATCCTTGCCTGCGAACAGGGCTCTATAGTCCTGATTCACGCTCACGGGGATAATATTGATAAGCTAGAAAAATACGTGCCCCGCTTTAAGCGCTTTATTGCAACTACCCAGGCAAAGCCTTTTGATAAGGTGTACAATTTCGGCGGGTTCAGTGACGGAGACCGCTGCGTTTTTGTTGCAAAGGAGTTCGGGGCCAAAAGCGTCAGGCTTGCAGGATTTGATTTTGAAGATTCGAGAGTGAACCCAATTAAGAAAAAGAAGTTGAAGTGGGCGAAAGAATTAATCGGAATGTTAGGAATTTGAAGGCTAGAGACTCTTCTGCAGGATAGTTGGATTGCAGAAAAACGAAAGACCCCCAAATATGCATCCATAGAATGAACCAGGCTCTGAAGTTTTTAGAAAAATAATATCCATTTTTAATCACTTAATCTGATTTTCAGGATTCAATCTGGTTTTTAGGATTCGGGCTTAAATCCTACTAAAAAAATGATACAAACGAAAAAATTGATCTGAATGTGAAAGACTGACCTGGATGTAGGAGCCTTGAGGCAGAAAATTCCCATTAAAAATGATAGGCTGTAGAGAGCTTGCAAGTAACAAATTTTTCATGTGATAAATTCAAAACTTGCCCCTCGAATACTTATATTTAGAAAAATATTATGTATTGAATAAAAAGGTTGAAGTTACATAGTTTATAAATAAAAATAGTTATGCATTATTTTCAACGAAATTATTATTTATCGAGGCTTCCAATTAGAATAAATTGGATAATTAAGTTTATTTCTCTTTTACGCGCCATATATTTCCCTTATTCGTAAATATAAGGCTAAAAAAGTGGTTTTGTTTTGAGTATAAAAAAAATGGATTCTGTGAATTAAATATAAAAGTAGATCATTTTATTACCATTAGATTTCTTCAGATTTTAAAGAACTATTCACTATAAATCTCGTCTTTGTAACAAATTATCTATTAAAATGAAAAAGGTTACAGTTACATAATTTATAAATATAAAGAGTTATGCATCCAGTTATACATCCAGTTTATATCCGATTATATATTTTATCCAATTATATATTCTCTTCGCGAAAAAAATCACCTATTGAGGCTTTTAATTAAATTAAACCGGAATATTTAGCTTATTTTTCTATTATAAATCTTATTTTAGCTCAGCTAATGAATATAAGGTTTAAAAATTCATCTAGGTTCAAGATATAAAATATTAGAGCTTGTAAAATAAATATAAAAGTAGATTCCCTTATAACTCCCAGGTTCATCCAGATTTTCAGGCACTATTTAATAGTAAGGAAAATTTATTCTACTGACCTTATATAATTTACAGTTATATATTTGTTTATACTCTCTGGCAATTAAAATTTAGGATATTTAATTTTTAAAGGGAAAATGCATCAAAAAATTATTTCCTAATGATGCCTGGAGTATGACACAGACCAGGAGGTTGGTAAAGGGTTTGTGATAAAGAACAATTACATGCATGAATTCGAAAACACGTTTACTTTCTCAGAACACGCGCAAAGATGACTGATAAATAAAGATAACAGATCTACACTAAAAGAGTGGAGGGAAACGGATATGTTCTTCAGCTTTTACTATTCAAGAGTCTGCTTCTACTATGAAAAAGTATGCTTCAGTATGAGGTACTGGTGCTGATTAAGCACAGAACGCAACTTAAAAGTAACGACCTGCTACAACATAAATAAACAAAGATAAAGGAAAAGGGTGGAGGAAAAGGATATGTTCTTCAGTTTTTACTATTCAAGAGTCTGCTTCTACTATGAAAAAGTATGCTTCAGTATGAGATACTGGTGCTGATTAAGCACGGGACGCAGCTTAAAAATAACTATTGAGCCCGAAAGAATACAGTAAAAATAATATCCATAGCCATCTTTTCAAGATATTACGGCAAATTGCTGTGAGTCCTTTTTCTTGAATTGATGACTAGGTATTTTATTTTCCGCAGTCTGCAACTACCATTCCTTTCAGAGCTACAGGTGTTCTATTTTGCTTTTCAAGTGTGTAGGTCCTATCAGAAAATACTCTCTGACACGTTTGACTCTCTGACATGTTTTTAGGTTTTTTAGTATGTTAAGGGTCTATGAGTTTAAGGGTCTATGAGTTTAAGGGTCTTGAGTTTAAGGGTCTATGAGGCTAAAGGTCTTACTGCTTAGCGATCAACACAGGACTGCACGAACGAGCTGTTACTGCTTTTATGTTCTGTAATCAATGTTCCTTATCAGTGGCCGTGGTCGTTATGGTCATTATGCCCGTTGTGGTTGTCGCCGTGTTGATGACGCAACCAGTTAGCGTCCCACCAATGATTATTCTACCAGTAATAACCGTGGCTTTGCCACCAGTTATAGCCGTGGTCGTACCACCAGTTATAGCCGTGGTTGTACCACCAGTTATTTCAAAGGGTGACTATTGTGAGCTCGACAAAAATGAGTGCCTGCCAGACAAGTTTCACGAATTGCTCGAGTTCAGTTATCGGCCAAGAGAAGGACTCCTTTGATCCACTTGAGAAAGAGATTAAAAAGCACTGAAAATTCATTTCTGATACTGAACATACACGACGAGTTTTAATCGTGGCAAATCTTTCCGGGTCTCAAAGCCTGGTCAAAATATTAAAATCGGATAACAAAGCCCTGAGAATGGTGCTGGTAGGAGCGCTTATCGGTCTTTTTCTGGTTTTGTATTTCTCGGCTTTGAGAAATCTGTTCCATTTCTCAATGCTGCACCGAGCTAACCTGATGATTGTGTTTTCTATGGGATTATAAGGTAACAAAGAGTATAAAAGACAGAAAATAGGAAGCAGAATATGAATGTGTAAATTATTGGAAAACAAGAAGTTTTGTAAAAAATGGTGATACCTCGCCACTCACCAATTTTTCGAACTTATTAGTGATGTTCCCTTAAAAGTCGGGATCAATCAATTTATAGATTAAACTTTTTATACCTGTGTTTTTCCTTATGTTATCCTTATTATGTATGCTTGCTCCTGGTTTCAGTGAGATCTCCTGTAATCGTTTATGGAATAATATGTTATTGGTAAAATTTTATCCTCATATTATGTGTTTCAGGCTTATATGTCGATGAAGAGGATTTCAAATTGTATCAGTAGATGATAATTATTCAAAGGGATATAATACATAACGAAAGAATAATTAGAATTTTATATTAGCTAAAAACCGCCATTATCCAGTCCACTTACGTTATATGCCTGCTGCGAAATAGATTTTTCACAAGCATTAATTACAGTAGAAAATCACTAAAAAATATAGTCTTTCTGCTCAATCTATAACTTATCAAAGGTTATTATTACCCTGTATTCTTTTTGACATTATAATCTCCAGAATAAGGAGCCTTAAATTGACAAAAATTCGCTACTCGGTTCAGACAGCAGAAAAGCTTACCTTCTATCTGCCATCAGGAGTTAATTAGAACAAGAAGGTGTCCGTAAAATACCGATAAAGCGAAGCTTATCAACCCTGCAAAGTGCTCCTTCTCAAGATCACAAGTTAAAAAAGTATATTCCGAATCGATATGATTTTAAAAAAAGTAGAAAAAGAGATAAGTGTTGATGTAAACTCAGTTATACAATTACACTTAATATCTGCGGTTTTCTCTGGGTGTCCTGTGGTTAGGAAGACACTCTCTGCAGTAAACCGGTCTTTCTGGGTCAGGTTTGAAAGGTACTTCGGTTTCAACACCGCAGTCAGAACAGGTTGTCTTGTGCATTTCTCTGGGAGCGCCGAAATTAGAATTAGAATTTCCTCTGAAGTTTCTGTCATTAAAAGCCATATTTGTTTCACCTTTGTTTTAGTTTTTGGTTAATAGTTTAAAAATAAGATTGTATAGTACTCTTTGATAAAAAACAAAAATTGGTTTTTAACAACAGATGATTATACATCTCTTTATTTTCAATGCACACACATCGTACTCAAGATATATAAAAGTACCTCTGAAAATAAAGGTACACAATCCCAAATAGAGATATTTTTATTTCCAGGACTTGCAAAGAAGACAACAGCCCGTCTACCGGTAAAATTCCTTAAAAAGGCTTCGTCTAAGAATACAGCTATAATTTAAAAAAAGCCACGCCGAACAAAAAAATATTGATACCCTAAAACGATCCAGGAAGGAAACTATAAAGAGTAAAACCAATAGGCTCTGAAAAATGCTCCTTATCCAGATTAGCTTGAAAAATACCCATTAATTATTAATCTCCACAAATAATCTCCATTAATTATTCAATCTTCATTAATTATTCAATCTTCATTAATTATTCAATCTTCATTAATTATTCAATCTTCTTCAATAGAGCAAAAACGATATTTTGCTGCTTACGAAGTGTTTTCTAATCTCAAAAATATTTATGCATTGTCATCCGACGGCAACCGTTCAATCATTTCGATCCATTTTCTGACGATTTCAGACTTTTCATCAAAATCAGCCAATTTTTCAGGCAAAAATTTCTCAATCAGGTTTCTGGCACATAAGGTCCAGGTTATGTATCTTTTAAACAGCTCATCCTGCTCAAGAAACTGGCCGTTAGTCAATTTGAACCATCTGTAATGGAGAGGGACTGGTTCTTCCTTATAGGGATTGGCATTGACATTAAGGTCGTAATCCCACATATCAGGCAGGTCAGAGATGTTAAAGGGCCCAATGTCAAGGGAAGGATCGAATTGAATGGGTACAGAATAAAAGAATTTACGCAAAGACTCCATCAGGTCACTTGATTCGAAAATCAAAGCTTCAATTTGCTTTTTAATTGCCTCAAATCGACAAAATAAATAACCGTATTTGGTCTATTTTGAACTCTGAATAAATTTTACTTTTATTACCTCAAACCATCCTGGTGCCTTCTGGTAACTTAAAAGAAACATAGCAAAACGTGATATGAATATCTATACGCACAATGTATAAAAATTAGGACTTACGCGGTTGAAGCATTTTTCTGTAAGTTACATTAAAATATTTTCTTCAATCTAATATGATAAATATAATCAAAAAAAATCTCTGAGTTGAATGAAATAAATCTGCCTAAATGCACTGAACTTGATTACATCAACTTTCTTATTGCTTCTTCACGAGTATTTAGCTGTACCTAAGCTTCTAAGTGCAGTTATTTTGACTCGAAGAGTCCATCTCATGATTCTTTTACTCGTCTGCTTCTAAAGCAGTCTCCTGATACTGATGTTTTATGGGAAGAGGTATCTGAAAGAATATGGCTTCATTAAGGTATTTCGGATAGTTTCCAAGGACGGAGACACGCAATACTGGGCTACAGATGTACTGGATATGCAGGAAGAAAAAAGAAAAGAGTTAGCAAAGAAAGCCTGGAAGATTGAAGAGTATCATAGAGGAATAAAACAGTTTTGTGGAGTAGAACGCTGTCAGGCAAGGAGAAATAGTGTGCAGAGAGCGCATATCATGATGTCACTAAGAGCATTTCTCAGATTTGAAATCCAAAGAATAACAACAGGAATTACATGGTTTGAAACAAAATTGAGCATTACAAGAAATACTGTTAATAAATTCATTAAAAATCCAATCTATGCCTTAGCTTAAAAATTTTGGAGATTCAAAAGTTGCCTGCAAAGCAGGCAACTGCGTAAGTCCTAAAAATATAAGTAAAGAATAAATAGAGATTTTTGTACTAATCGAACAGTTTATAGATTCGGATATGAAATTAAAAGCAATTATTGCTGAGCAGGTCGAAAATACCTGGGAAACTTTGAGACATTGAGCACAGGTTCAAAGAAACGAAAAAAATTACATTCAGCGTATACTGGCTTATATAACGCCTGAACGAGGCGGTCTAATTGTAGGTATATTAAGACTTAACTCAGCAGAACTGTTCCCAGTATCGGTATGCTTTGACGTAGCTCCCCCAGAGTACGAGATCATCCAATTCTTCAAAATCTGCTTCTGTTGCTCTCAAATGGATTCTATTCTCAAAAGCCGAAAAGTCCATATCATATTTCTGCTTCATTTCGGTTATCTTTCTATTGTAATAATCGATTTTTTGCTCAGCCTTATTATGCAAAAACCACTGTAAAATTTTCCTCTCATCGTTATACAGACTTGCCTTGATTATATCACTCATCGGCTCAAAGATTTTTTCAGGCACTTTTGCGTACTCAGTATGCTTAATGACGTCTCCCAATATTACCACCTATTATTATTTTGTTCATACCACCTTAAATGTATTTGTGTACTTCTTATTTTTATTCAGGCGAGAGCCCCTGGAGCTAAATAAAACTAAATTTATAAATTAAAAAGTCCCCCTAATCCTCACCCAACATAGTAATATTTTATACTATGTTGTATATTAAATTTATGCATTGAAAGCCTCAGATAAGTTCTGGGAATCGGACAATACTGAATGTGGGAATCGGACAGTGTTAAAAAATTTGAGCTTCCTGCCATTGTATACAGGCAAAAAAATATATTTAATATAGAGATAACGGTAAGATAAGCAGCATATTTCATCAGCATACCCTTCAGATATTAACTCCGACATTGCCCTTTAAGAGACCCCTGAATATCCTGCAGAAGCATTTTAATACACGACTGTTTTTCAAAAGAAATTGAAATAGGAATGAGCATTGATCGCCAGGTTTAAATATAAAGACGAGTGAGTTCAAATTTTGAACCACTTAATAAAATCACTATAGGATGATTTTTCTACCTGAACTTGAATTCGCGAGCAAGATCCTTTCAAAAAGAGAGGAAATTCCTCATTATAGCACGAAAAAGAGATTCTTGTATTTTCTCAAAGCTTTTCCTTACTAAAGTAGGCAGCGTAGACTTTCCCTTCATCGGTCAGATGCCAGATTTTTACGCCACATTTTCCGCCGGCGGGTTCTCCTCTTTTAATTGCGCCTCTCCTGCTGAAAAGAAGCCCCGACGCTTCCATTCTTTTGAGGTTTGGAGTAATGGTATGAGGCGTCACTCTGAGGTGGTTTGCTATGTTTTTAGTTATGAAGAGCTTCAATTATTCATCGTCGCATTGTTCTATGAGTTTGTTCATGACTTAAACCAAAACCTAAAATAACCCCAAAGTCATTGTTTAACAGGTGAAAAATTATGACCAGCGAAATTCAGAGTCAGGAATGTTGTCCTCGATTTGACCCCGCCCCCTGGGATGGAAAAGTGTTTGAATGGAACAATAAAAGATTCATTAAGGATTCGGTTACTACGCAGTTTTACATGCCTTTAAACTTTGGAGAGGTAATAATGAGGATGAGCGAGAGAGTTGCCAGGGTCGGGGCAGAAGTGCCAGATTGGCTCTGTTTGTCGGATCATACTTCGGAATCAAATATGGACATTTATCTGGCTGTTGATAAAGAAGTGAAAGATGCAGAGAACGTGACATTAAGTGGTAAGTTCCTGAGCAAAGTGTACGAGGGAGACTTCCAGGATACAGGAAAATGGTGCATGGATTTTGATGAATACGCTAAAAGCAAAAGTCTCGAAATCAAAAAATTATATATGTGGTACACGACATGTCCTGCATGTGCTGAGAAGTATGGGAAAAATTATGTCGTGATTGTTGGTGAAGTACAATAAAGAATTGAAACCTAAGAAAAAAGAATGAATATACAGAGGTTGGAATTTCAAACCAACAATTATGTCCTTAATAATCAGTTGAGTTTCTATTTTCTTATATTGGTTAGTAGTACCCCTTCTGTAACGAGATTTATTTCTTTAACCAGAGTAAATTCTGCAAAAGACACAGAAGAAAATATTTTTATATGGAACTATATAAAATAGAATTATGAACGGAAAAATTAGATTGCGTAACACTCCTATTTTTATATAAGAGCCTATCCAAAACCCATTTTTATTCTCAACTACAAGAATTATTCAGGATTGCTTTTACATCTGATGCTCGATTGGTCGCTTCATATGCGGGAACCGAAGAAGCAAATTTTGAGTTTTGGGATGAGCTTCCCTGTAGGTTTGTATCTCTTCCTCGGTAGGGCTGTTGTTTGTTCCCAGAATAAGCAATTGAGGTATAATTTCTGCCCTCCTTTCCATGTAGGTATTTCCAGCTCACAATACACTTG
The DNA here is from genome assembly GCA_963774465.1 of uncultured Methanosarcinaceae archaeon. GTDB lineage: Archaea > Halobacteriota > Methanosarcinia > Methanosarcinales > Methanosarcinaceae > Methanosarcina. The sequence goes on from CAVZFI010000020.1 coordinate 56,778, forward strand.
TTTTCAGAAAAGTACTATGTTTTTTGTTATAGTATGGCTGGAATTGCGGGCAGGATAGTAAGATTCCCTAAAAAAGTACTTTTGACAGGGCAGGGTCTTCCCGCTTTCTTTGATAACGGAGATATGAAGGAGCTACCTCTCTACCATACTTCCTGTCTCTCCTGTATGGAAGCCTTGATTCTACTATAATTTTTTTCAGGTTTACTTTGTTTAGTTTCCTATAGAACAGTATAAAAACTTATAAAATAAAAAGAAAATAATTTAACTGGTAAAATCAAAAAGCATATGGGGCTTGCAAGCTATAACCACATATTACGACTACTTCCACAATACCTTTTTTGAAAGCCCTTCATAGATCTTTCTCATTTCAGGAAAAGCCTCTGTTTGCTGATATTTTAATAAAATCTTAAAAATGAATTCTCTTTTTTCTCTTTCTCGAAAAGAGTATAACTTACAAAGTTAAGAAGTAGTAGGGCTTGCAATTCGGTTACACCTATAATCACTTATGTAATTCTATCCTTGCAAGCCCCCCTCAAAGCTTCCTGCTCATCTAAGATGATGGTTTTAATTATTGCCTAAAATTTATAGGAAACAAGTGTGAAACTTATTTCCCTTGTTTAATCATTTCCTCAACCTTGTTAATATCCTCTATAATGCTTTTCTTTAACTCAGCCATCTTTTGGCATTCATCTATTTTCATTTGCAGGAATTTTTTCTTCATTTCCATCTTCATTATTGCTACCTGCCTTTTCTGTTCTTCAGTCAAACATTCCCATATTTCATACATTGGGCTTTCGTGATGCATTCCTTCTTTTCCCATGTTTAATTACCCCACAATTATCAAAAAAATATATGCAGGAAACTTCCTGCATCCAGTATCCTTTTCAGTTTAAGAGATAGATTCCAAAATATATTTTTAATTTTATTCTACTAAAAAATGCACGAAACAATAATTCTGAATTAAAAAAATGAGAAGTATAGAGAGGGATTCTTCCCTATGGTAACTACAGGGAGTGATTTGACCAGACACTCCCTGCATTACTCAAAACCAATGATGGGCATGAATAATTATGGAGCCTATCCCAAATCCAATTTTTATTCCTTTATTTAGAAGAGTTTCAGAATTACTTTCCCTGATCAGAAGCTCAATTGACTATTTCAAAATTGATAGTTCGAGAAGTAGATTTTGAGTTTTGGGATCAGCTCAGTAACTATAACTTTTCAAATCCATTTCGAGTTTCTGGAAACTGTAAAAAGATAATCCTATAAATGACTTGTTTTACTCTAAAAACCCAAGAGAATATATTCCTAGAGGACATATTATGTACCCAATATGAAATAAAGAAGGTAATGGTAATTGATATGAACATATCTGTATCATGCCTATTACTGGCAACTACCCCCCCTTTTGAAAGTTGAGAATTGAAATGCGTATGCTTCCGTCCTGATTATTTCATGCAAATTTTCAAAATCTATAAGTATGTATAGGATTCTGGTCTGTCGAATAGTTTTTATCCTCAAAGTCCCAGTTCCACCCGGTTGCGTTTTTTGAACTGTCGTTAAACTGAACTGAAAGAGACGCAAAACCTTCACTGACATTGCTGCTGAAATTAGCTACTGGAAATACTGATTCTGGATCTGGGATGATTGCAATTCCACCAGGAGAAACCTCGATATTCACTGTTGCTGAGACAGTATCGCTTGAGGTGTCAATTACAGAAATATTGTTGCTATAATTGTTTTCATAACTGCCCTTGACTACCACATATACCTTTTTTCCATCAGGTGTGACTGCAATTTCTTCAGGATACTTTCCTACATTCAATGTGGTTACAACTTTTCGTGTAGATGTATCAATTACAGAGACAAAGCCATCTTCGCCAGCCACATATACTTTTGTTCCTGTTGGATTGACTATAACTTCATTAGGTCTTCTTCTTACATCCACCGTAGCTATAACGGTATTTGTAGCTATATCAATGACAGAGACATAGTAGTAGGTTGTCACATATACCTTTGTTCCATCAGGTGTGACTGCAACTCCAGAAGGATGTTCACCTACAGGTACTGTAGCTATAACCGTATTTGTTGCAGTATCAATTACAGATGTGGTATTGCCACGGATAGAAAAGTTGCCATAGTTAGTCACATATGCCTTTTTTCCATCTGGGGTTACTGCAATTCCCACAGGAGTATTTCCTACAGGCACTGTGGCTTTAACAGTGTTTGTGTCAGTGTCAATTACAGAAACATTATTGCTGCCACTATTAGTCACATATACCTTTTTTCCATCAGGACTGATTGCAACTCCATCGGGATCAGATCCCACTTTCACAGTGTCTGTAACAGTATTTGTTGCAGTATCAATTACGGAGACATTAACGCCCCAACGGTCAGTCACATATGCTGTTTTTCCATTAGGTGTGACTGCAATTCCATAAGGCGCGCTTCCTACTTTTACTTTGGTTATAGCTGTTCCTGTGGCTATGTCAATTACAGAGACAGTTCCTACAGTGTTTAAGCTACCTGTAATGTATACAAATGGCCATGTGGATGAAACTCTTTTTTCAACGCTTATGTTAGCAAGTTTGGAATTAGTATTGAGTCCGTTGCTAGCTGTCAAATTAACTGTATAGTTTCCTTGAGTTCTGTACACATATACAGGATTTTGTTCTGTGGAATCTAATGTACCATCATTATCAAAGTCCCAGTTCCACACAACTGCGTTCTTCGAAAGGTCTGTAAACTTAACAACAAGAGGTGCAGTACCATTAGTGACACTGGCTGTAAAGTTAGCAGTTGGGATAACTGAATTTTGAGAGCTGGACATAGATACAAGAGGTAAATAGTCAAATTCATCCTCATAGATATTATAAGGCAGGTCTCCAATTCCATTCCTATCCAAATCCACGCAGATCTGAGAGAATCCGGTTCCATCTGGCTTTGCCCAGAAGTTTCCTCCTATATAAGGGCCACCGACAATATTACTGCCTGAAGCAAGTGAACTGTTCCAGGTATTCCCCCCTTCGCCAGGTACAAGCTTTACGTTTAGAATATTGTTAAAATAATTATTGTAGATTCGTTGGCCGCCAAAGTTTTCCTGATCAAAAATTCCGCATTCTTCACAGGACATTATTTTATTGTTGACTATGTCAACATGACAAGCTTCTCCTAAAAGAATCCCTACATCACAGTTTAATATTGTATTATTGTCAATTCCTGAACTTGCTTGGGCAAGCTTAATCCCATAATCACAGTTAGTAATCCTGTTATTACGAATATCTGCTGCCTGATCATATTCGTATATGCCAATGAAACAATTTGAGATCGTATTATTTGAAACTGTATTAGTATCAAATCCACAACAGGAAATATGTATGCCTTCACCTTCACCGTTTGAAATCTTATTTTCGGATATTAAATTGCCTGCTTTCTCGGATCCCAGAAGAATACAACCATTTTCAATGGTATTACCTGTCACATTATTCATATCACTATAAAGACTGATTGCACTTTTATCAAAATCCTGACTGGCTCCTGTTATATTTAAACCACTGATCGTTATAGTATTGGCTGTTATCAGAAAGGTACTTTCACTTTCATTCAGCGGTTTTACCTGCGCATCTCCATTGTTTGGTTCTGATCTTATAGTTAACCCTGGTACATTGACAAGAACGTTTTCAGTATAAGTACCAGGCCTCACGATTATTATGTCCCCTGTTACAGAATTATTCACAGCTTCCTGAATTGACATGAAATCAGCTCCTGAATTATCATCTACTGTAATTTCCCTTGCTGATGCAGTAGCTGACATGGAAACTAAGAAAATGAAAATCAAAAATGTTGAAGTTAAACTTATTGAACATAGCTTCTCTTTATTCCTCATTATTCCCCCCAAATGAATTTATCTAATCTTTAACAAATAAGCCTTAATATTCTCATTATTCTCTATTTGTATTAAGAAATTGGAATAAAGAAAAAAAGAAAAGAAAGTTTACTTTTCCAACGCTCTCATAATTAAACAGGTATCTGGAATGCAAAAAATATATCTTTCAAATCTGACAAAAACAAGGTAAATACACCCGCCTGTTAGATTTGATAAGTGACTCTCTACTTGATTCTGATTTACTCTGGTTTATTACTATGGGAGCGCAGAGGGTCACGAATACCCTGACCTTTAGAGGCTGTCCGACAATTACTGTTAGTAATGAAATAATATCGTCTGCTGGTAAATTGGAACTTTTTTATGAGATTTATTTCCTATTTCTTATTACTCAAGTCTTAAAGTGAAAAGTTTCATTAATTCCATCTCTCTTTCTAATGATCTCGTTTTTACTTGAGTAAATCCATATTTTCCTTAAGTTAGCTGCAGTACACACTAAATTAAATTCGTTTCTGACTGATTTTATTCCCCTTGTTAGAAATTCTCTAAACCCTAAATTCTCTTTATAATTTCCAATTGCAGGTTCTACTACCTGCTTCCTTTGCCCATATATTTTTCTAGCGTCTTCTGTTTTCATTTTATCTGCTAATTGCTTTCTTTCTTTTGAAAATTCAGCGATTTTTAAATGCCTAACTCCGTCTATCCTTTTTGTACAATTTTTGGTAAATTCACATTTTTGACATTCGGTTCCCTTGTAAATTCTGTACTTTCTCCTCCTTTCTTTCTCATAACCTTCACGCAAAAACTTCAATCTTTGATTTTCAGGGCAAATAAATTCATCAATTTCTTCACTATAGTCAAAATTACTAATATCGAACCTAACATCTTCTACTTTTTCTGTTATTGTTTTAGTTACTTCTTGCTCTGGAATATATGGATCCAATTTTTTATCATTCAAGTAATGTATGTTGTTTCCGCTATAGTATCCAGTGTCTGCACATAGTTTAGTGCCTACTTTTAATAAACCACAATTTTCTTCCACCATTTCAATCTGTGGTTTCAATTGATAAGTATCGGTTCTATCTTGACAGATATCATTTGCAACAATAATCCCCAGTTTATGATCTACTGTTATTTGAGCATTGTATGCCAGTTCAAATACTCCCTTTTTGTTTTTCATAAAACGAGATTCTTTATCAGTCAAGCTTACTTTTTCAATACTGTCTTTTTCAAATTCATCAAGTGCTTCTTCAACTGTGTGTTTGATCTCTTTTTTTCGGTCACTAGAATTACCCTTATTTACTTGCTTTGTGTACTTCGCAACTACAGCTTTTACTTTGTATTTTCCACTTTCATTCAACTGATCGTAACCACGGCAGTTACCAAAATGTTCATCCTCAAATTTGTCTACTTCAATACCTTTTTTTAATTCGTCGTTGACATATTCTCCAATAACTCTCAAGACCTCTTTCAAAACCACATTATTTTTTGACGCAGAAGCTTTTACCATGGATCCGTCAGTGCTTAACTGCTCAAGACCTATTACTCCTAGATCTTTAGCTGCCATAACTGTGTTTTTGAACAGTTTAGTAATCAATTTCTCATTTTCTTTTCTAAAGTCACTGATTGTTCTAAAATCAGGTTGTAGGTTTTCAGCCAAATAAATGTAAACTATATTTTCTCGAACATTGCGAGCTATCGCTCGCGATGATCGAACTCTATCAAGCATCGATTGAATCAAAATTTTACAAATTATGCATGGGTGATAAGCTGGATGTCCAGAACCATCATACCTTGTTTCAAATTCACTAAAATCCATCTCATCTACAAAAGACTCAACCAAGTAGCAGATATGATCTGAAGGAATAAGATCTCGAATATCTGGAGGTAAAGTCCAAGCTTGATTTTTTGAAGATTTGATGAATACCATAAAGAATAATATTCAACATAAAATTATATAATAAGCAACATACTAATTGAGCAGAAAACTCTTATTACCGAAGGTTATTGTCGGACAGCCTGTTTAGGGTGGGGTGGCCGCACGCAATTTGATTTTTCCTTAAAAGCCTAAGAAAATATATTCCTAAAAGCCATATTTAATTCAACGTGAAAGAGGGAAAGGTAAAGGTAATTAATATGAACATATCTGTATCATGCCTGTTACTGGTAACTACCCCCCTTTTGAAAGTTGAGAATGGAAAATGTTGATAAACTCTTTGTTGTCTATTGACTTTTGGGTATAACCCAGGAAATTATTTCCACTTAAATTTAAGCTCCGTTAACTAAATTTTTACAACACCAGTCTTTTTAAATAATATTTGAGAACAAAATGATTTTTAAGAAAAACGGCAAAACTTAAATTATAAAGCAACTTATATTTTATGGGGGAAATAATGAGAAAAGCACTGATTATAATCATAGTGTTGTTAGGCTTATTCCTCGCAATAGGATGTATGGGAAATAAACCAGTAACTCCAAATGAAACAGTAACTCCAAAACAGGCTGTAACTCCAACTGGAGAAGAGGCAACTGAAAGACAGACTGCAACTGAAGTGCAGAATGTGACAGAGATGCCGAAAACAAAAGAATATACACTTAGAGAACTTGCAGAGTATAACGGTAAAAATGGGAAGACATACGTTGCCTACCAAGGCAAGGTCTATGATGTATCTAATAGTGATCTTTGGAAAGGTGGCAGACATAAGGGACACATTGCAGGGAAGGACCTCACTGAAGAATTAAATAAGGCACCACACAGGCCTGACATCATAAAGGGTTTTCCCGTCGTTGGAACTTTGAAAAAACTACATAGGCCTGACATCATAAAGGGTTTCCCTTTTGTTGGAAATTTGAGTAAATAAGCTCGAAATTTTAGGCACAATACAAAATCTATGTCATATTTCGACTTTACATCATGGATATTTAAAAAATTCATAAGGAAAGCAGCTATGTTTTCTTAGTATTTTTGCATTTGATAGAATGGAGAAAGCCTAAATCTTTGAGTTGATAATTGGAACGCGTATTTTGTGGTCCTGATTATTTCATGCAAAAAGGTAAGGTCAACAATATGAGTATATGAGATTAGATCTGTTTTTCTTATATTATCTTCCCGGCTTAGAGAGTTTTAATGTATAACGTGTCTGTTTTTGACTGTTTTAATAGTGGGACTTACTTGGCTAATTAAGAAAATCAATAGCATTAAACCTTCAATGGTCTCACACAATAAAGAATTTACACTGCCAAAAGTGATTGATTTCGTACTTTAAGTTCCATGAAGACACTTCTAAGGGATATGTATTCTTTATCTTGAATACCCTTAAGATCTTCAATTACCTCATTACTGGCCCCATGCTTTATGGCTTGTTATAAGTTCTTGCTTCGTTAAAGGAAAGTATATATTTTTTAAGATAACCCTAACTTCAACATAGCTGGCTTGCATTTGTTTTCTCCCCATGTTTTGTTCTATTTAGCTTGGAAATTCCATAATATAAAGTGTTAGTTTATGACTTGAGATAAGATCCTTAAGACTTCTTTGACCACATATAATTTATTTATGATCTCTTATTAAAATAAGTATGTGATCAAGTATCAGTTCTCATTATGATACTGCCAATTTTAAAGACACAGTAGGTCACAACACTGATAGGCTCTAATATAAATTAGAAAAGGCAACAATTTATTCATTTATTTCTGTTACTGTGAACCTTATGGTGTATTCCGTCCCATTATCCCTTTTCAGTTCAAGTTCGCTATCCAACTGATCTACCAGGGAAGTTACCAACTGCATGCCAAGACTATTAAGGTTTTCAATATCAAGATTTTCAGGAATGCCCACTCCATTGTCGGAAATGGTCAGAATGAAACTGGTACTGGTACTCTCGGAGTCTTCGCTTTCAAGTTCTGTGGATTCTTCCCTGTGAAGTTTGATCTGAATCTCTCCTCTGTCTCTGCCTATAAATGCATGTTTGAGGGAGTGGAAACAAGTTCGTTAATGATCATCCCCAGCGGGACAGCAGTATCCATGTCAAATAATAGGTTCTCTTCAAGACCCATGTTTAAGCTAATATCGGTATTTCCAAGCCTGCACGTATGGAAAAGAGTATCAGCGAGTTCCTGAATGTACGGAGAAAAGTTTAGTGTTTCAAACCCTTCACCTTTGTACAATTTTTCATGGATAAGAGCCATTGATGTCACTCTATCCTGGCTTTCCCTGAAGGCTTCGAGAACTTCCGAATCCTTAATATTGTCTCGGTTTCTGAAATGTTCAGCCTGTAGATCCAGCATAGAGGAAACTACCTGAAGATTATTCTTAATGCGATGGCGAATTTCCTTTTTACGGGCAGTTTCAATATTTGCCAGAACTTCTTCAGCTTTTTTGCGCTCGGTGATGTCAGTTAACATACCCAGATAGCCTATAAACTTACCTTCCTTATTAAAAAGATATTTAGCGCTTATAAGTCCCCATATAAATGACCCATTCTTACGCATTAACTTCAATTCATAACTATCATTGATACTCTGCCGCCTCTTTTCAAAACTTCTTTTGGCAACAGGCTTGCTTTCCTCACTAATAAAATCCCATATGGGTCTACCGACAATCTCTTCCAGCGTGTATCCTGAAGTTTCCTATATCTTATTGGCGTAAGTAATTATAGCTTCATCGTCCACCAAGTATATACCTTCGTTAGAAGTTTCAACGATGTTGCGGTACTTTTCTTCACTATCCCGAAGTTTTTCTTCGGCTTTCTTCTGCTCGGTAATATCTTGTAGTATTCCTCGCATTCGAATAGGGTTGTTCCTTTCATCAAAAATAATTTCAGTTTCAGCATGGACTGTTCGCTCTTTTTTATTGGCTGTAATAAGCCGACATTCGATGCTGAAAGGTATGCCAGTCAGAGCTTTTTTAACGAAGTTATCAAGATAGTCTCGGTCATCAGGGTATATATAATTTAAAAGTTTATTGTATGATGCACCTGATTCTTTGGGATTGCGCCCAAAAATACGATACATTTAATCAGACCAGTATACTTTCCCAGTTATAAAGTCCCAATACCAACTTCCGATATGAGCCATTTTTTGGGCTTCAGCAAGACTTTTTTCGCTTTCCTTCAACGATATATAAGCCTTTTCAAGCTCTGCTGTACGTTCTTTAACCAGTTTATCTAAATTGTCGAGTGTGTCTTTCAACTTATCTTCTGCTTCTTTGCGCTTTGTGATGTCGCTGGCGGCACCAAACCATTCAACTATTTCGCTATTCGCATCCAGCATCGGAACCGCACGCGAGAAGATCCATCCCAAGCTGCCGTCCGCTAGCCGGACCCGATGTTCCAGTTCGTAAGTACTTTTCATACGGATAGCTTCATTGATGACGGCCATCACATGCGGCTGATCTTCAGGGGGAACATATTCCTGAAGCCAGGTACAGCTTGGGCTTTCCGTATTCGCAAGGAAACCTCGACCATAGAGATAGCGCATCTCGCTCCAATCAGGACTTACACGATATACTATTACTGAACTGGCCGTCACCAGAGCACGAAAGCGCTCCTCACTCACAATCAGCGCTTCCTCAACCTGCTTGCATTCCTTATTATTATTCTGACATGAGCTTTCTATTTTCTCCCATTTACCTTCTCTTTTAATCAGAGCAAATTGGTGACTTGCAACAATATCTAGGATGTCAGTTGCACTGCACTTGTCAATTGGATAATTGCAAAGAGCAATCATTGGGTATTTGCCTATAACAGAATCCAATAATTCTTCATGACCAAAGAAATCGTTTCCACTATACCTTAAACCATCGTATCCACTGGCAAGAGCCTTACTGGTTTTTTCAATAAAGTGATTTAATACCGTTTTTGGGTCTAAAGCATCCTCTTTTACATGCCAATTAGTATAGGGAACAATTTCGATTTGCCCATTCTCTATATAAGTATCAATATCGGAAATAGCCATTTTCAAGGCTTTTTTGCTTCTTCCTCATCTAACTGTTCTGATATGACCCACAAACAAAATTCGTTATTCTCCAATCCTGCCTTGAAGTAGGGAATAAGTATATCCATTAAATCTTCTTTTGTGTGGTAGAACTGGCAAAAATGTATTCCCCAAGGTATATCCCCAATAATATCAATACCAGAAATCGTGTTGGAGCTTCTCATATTATTCTCTTATAGCAGGTGTAAGGTAAAACGGGTTCATTTAAATATATTTGGTTTATATTATATTTTATAGAATTTAAAATTACTTTTGCAGGAACTGTTTGTATAGCTTTGTATTTACATAAAGATTTTTTATATAGATGCGATTCAATAAATAAGTATCCAGCTTATATTTCGCAAAGTCTGTATTTTAAAGTCACTTAGACGATCAGGACAACACATTTTTGGAATTTGAAGATAAATGCATATACTGTAGTCCTGATTATTTCACGCAAAAAAGGTAATATTAACGATATGAGTATTATTTAATCAAATCGCATATCTATATATTCATTGTTATATCTAGATAGTGATATTGAAAAATGTGGGCTTAATGCCTCTATTGACAGATTATAAGCTTTATAGATATTATTTAGGTAAACGGGACTTTAAAAGTCCTCTTAATCAGATAGCTCTTTTTGATGTGTAAGTGAATAAATAAACGCCTGTTTTATTCCGAAATAATTTCTCTCGTTGAAATTCTTATCTTACAATTATATTCAGGTACAGACGATGAACACAAGCCCCTGATATACTATTGAAAATTTATTTATGTGCTGGAGTTTATATTATAGGATTAAAGGATTATAGGAGATAATGCTAATGGATGCAGCAACACAACATAAAATAGATGATAAACTGAAAGCCATACAGGCGAATGAGAAGAAGATAAGGGATGAGACTAAGAAAAAGGGCGAAGCTGAGAAAAAGATAAAAGAGTACAATGCAGCTAATGGTGTGCTTAGAAAAGAAATCAGTAAGTTAAAGGAAGAATCGAGCAAGAAGTGATAAACAGGCTAAGCTTCAGTTAGTAACTCCCCAAACCGCAAACTGGCAGGCAGGCATTATAAGTAATTAATCAAACATAATAACGTATTTACATATGTAAGTTGTATCATTACTCATGAAACTTGTCGATTTTTCTAATAAGAATAATAATATTAAAAACCGGCTTAATGTTCATGTAACTTCACTCAGTAACCATTTGAGTGGCTCACATAATGTCGAAACGCTTGGTGTTACGCTAGCTACTGTGGGTATATTATGTTATTACATTCTTCAAAAAATTCAGGAACGAAATAAAGGCTAGAAATAAAAGCTAAACCACAATAAACCCCAAGCCAGCCCTCGCCACACAATTGAAAATTTATTTATTTGTTGGAGTTTATGCATTATACTAAGTAAAAAGTAATAAGAGGTGAAATAGTGCAAGCAGTTGCAGAAAAGCAGATAGAAATCAAGAAAAAAGAATTAGAAACTGGGAGGAAAGAGTTTGCTAAAAAAGAGGATGAATTAAAACGACTAGAGGCAGAAGAAAATTGCAGATCATAGGCAAAAAGCGGAACTTAATAAACAGGTACAAGCAATTACAAATGAGTTGAAGAATATGAGTGAAGCCCTAAAAAAGATGGATAAATCCGTCAAAAAAAGAGAGAGTAAGAAATAGGGGCTATCTTTTATTAGCGTGCCTATCCCAAAAGACGGTGAACGTCTTTCCACGTACAACTTGTCATAACGACATACAAAATACCGTTCAACTTTCTCATATCTGCACGTGGCTTTCCTGTATGTGGTTTTTGTGGAGGAAGATAAGGTTCTATGGATTTCCATAGAACCTCATAGATTTCACGGAATGACATAAAAGTAAATTTATAATTCCAACATAATCTTAGTTTCTGGATAAGCTCAATTTTAGAAATTCATTATTTCATCGTTGTACATTAATATGCATTACTGCTTTGCTCACTTGACCTTCAGCGTTTTTTATCCTTAAATAAACTTTATACTTTCCTGGTTCTTTGAATGGATGTACAGGGTTCTTCAAAATTGATGTAGTTTTATCTCCAAAGCCCCAGAAGTATGTAAGTCGCCCATATTTCTTACCCCATATGTATGGAACTGGTTTCCCGATACTCGTATCTGTGAATCTTATTGTCAATGGTTTATTTGGGTCATGAGTTGCAGTAAAAGCAGCAATAAGATTTGGGGCAACGACTTCAGGGTTAGATTTAATCGTTGTTGTATCATACATTGTTGTATCATACATTGTTGTATCATACATTGTTGTATCCGTATTTGTATCGTCATTCGCAAGTGCTGCAATTGCAGTCACAGATAATAAAATAATACTGATTAAAACTATACCTATTGTTTGCTTTAGTTTCATATGATTCCCCACCTTAAATTTTCTTTATAATCAGTACTTACTGTTCCTTTTTTACGGTCTTGCCATTTGTCAATTTTAATTTAAGCAATTCTATTTTATATAAGTTATCAGCCGGATAAGAATTGTTGCACAAGTGAAGATTACAAAATACGGCTCTGTAGAAAACCTATTTAACTCAGTTTCAATAGTCTGAAAATGAATCAATAAAAATAGATCAGGCCATTCAGTTCAAATAAATGGAGATCTTTATCTCAGAGGATTTCTACAGAGCTATTTAACCAGCTATTTATAAACAAGTGGTTAAGCATCTAACCAAACAACTCAAAACATGAAGATTACTTCTCTTCCTCTCTCCCTTTCGCTATATTTTTCCTGACTAACTTTCTTTTTTGCTCTTTCCTCTGACCCCAACTTTTCTCAGTTCCCTCTTCTTTTGGCTCTTTTCTTGTCCATTCACTCTTCCTAGTCCCTTCTACTCTTTTCTCCCTTTCCTGGCTCCGACTTTTCTTCAGTATCTCGCTTGTTGGCTCTTTTCTTGTCCATACGCTCCTTCTCACTTTTGGCTTCTCTTCCAGTTCTTCTTCATCTTTATCGAGGCCGAATCCGAGTTTGGAGCTTAAGGAATTTCTGGTTTTTCGGGCTTCGGCATAGTCAGGATTGATCCTGAGGGCTCTTTCGATGGCTCCCAGGGCTTCTTCATCTTTTTCTAAACCGGAAAGGGCCATACCTTTGCAGTACCAGGCATCGGCAGAATCAGGCTTTATCGAGATCGCTTTGTTGCAAGCCTCAAGGGTTCTTTTATATTTGCCGAGCTTTAAGTTGACAAGGCCTTTCCCGACCCAGGTCTTTGCATTGTCGGGGTTTATTTTGAGGGCAGCGTCATATGCTATCATGGCTTCAACCGGCCTGTTCAGGCTGTAGAGGGCGAAGGCTTTACCTTCCCAGGCTCGGGCAAGGTTCTGGTTGAGTTTCAGGGCGGCGTCATAGGCTTTTATGGCTTCTTCGTATCTGCCGAGCTCAGAGAGGACAGAGCCTTTTGCATGCCACGCGCCTGCAAGTTTGGGATTTACTGCAAGGGCTTTTTCACAGGCTGCAAGAGCTTTTTCGTGCTGTCCGAGCCTGCAGAGGACTGAGGTTTTGAGATTCCAGGTTTTGTCGCTGTCAGGTTTCATTTCAAGCAGGCTGTCAAAAGCCTGCAGGGCAGCTTCCTCCATGTTGAGCTGCAGGAGCAAGAAACCTTTTTCGTAGATGTAGGCTGGGTTTTCAGGCTCGATTTCAATTGCTTTTTCAATTGCTTTCAGGGAGTCCTTATACATCCTGTGCCTTAGATAAACTGCGGCTTTCCCTGCCCACGCGCCTGCATCATCCGGGTTTTTTGCAAGGGCTTTTTCATGGACTGCGAGAGCTTTATTCAGGCGTTCATATGCGGTTCCACCTGTCTTACCTGCATCTGTCCTGGTTTTCCTGCCTGTTTTGCCTGTTTTGATTGGCCTGCCTGCCTTTCCTTTCCTGTCTGTCTTTCTTTTAGGGTTATTTTCCATAGTATCGGTCCGGTATTATTTTGTTTGAGGAAATGCTTATTTGTAAAGAGAATTTTGTAAAGAGAATTGAGTAATCCCAGCCGTCCCCTGAAGGGCGGCAAATTCTCGGAGAAATCTTATTTCAGACTCAGTTCTCTTATTTTAAACTGCTCCTGTGAATCGATTTTAAGCAACAAGGTGAGGGATTTATTCAGCAGGAGGGAAGAAATACTTTCGATGCATCATTTCGCCTCTTACATCTCCATTTCATTTAAATAATGTTCATTATAATGCGATTTTTGTCTATGAGATCATTATTAAGATCATTATTATAATGAAACTCATTGGAATAAACTGTACCTATACAAACCATATACGACCTGGAGACTAAAGATCTCACTGGAACTTTTTCAAGGACGTATTTTACATGCCTCTAAACTGCTTCCCTTCGATCTTTGCCAGAACCTCAAAACCTTCTCATTTCGAACCCGGGAAGCCCCACTTCTGAGACGATAAGCCGGGTACTTGAGCAGAATTGGGTTAAGGTCGAGAAGGTCTGGAACAGCTTTTCCGGAGAACCGTACGGGGAAGGCGGAGACTGGATAGCGACAGCGGCGAGGAAAGTATAGACGAATTGAGAAATATCACATTGCTTGAAAAATTACCGATACCTATACGAGTAATTTTGAAAAATTTATAAAGATTGCACTCATTTAGGTTTACATATATCTCATAAAAATATCTGGAGAAAGTTTACACCTTAGAGAGAAATCCTCATTTCCAGAGCAATCCACCCTCCAGATAAAACAGCACTTTAGAGAGTAATTCACACTCCAGACAAAATCAGGTGCTTACATGAATGAACTGAAGATTAGAGAAGTCGACCGGCTGGAAGTAACGATCCTGATGGATAATTACACGGATATGTTAGTAACAGAGAGTACCGATATATGCAGAAGGCCGCTGTTGCCTCTCCCTCACATACTTCTTGCAGAGCACGGGCTTTCGTGCCTGATCAAAGCCTGCGCAGGGACTGAAGAGCATACCGTGCTTATGGATGCAGCAGTAACTCCAGCCTGCCTTTTTAATAACGCAAAACTTTTGAAGGCTGATCTGAATATGATCGAAACCGTTATCCTTAGCCACGGGCATCCAGATCACTTTCTCGGGCTTGTCGAACTCTTAAAACTCGTAAATAAAGAGAAAAGTAAAGGAATCCCTCTTTTTCTTCATCCCGACGCTTTTCTTGAAAGGCGCATAAATATTCCCGCAATCGGGCAACCTGTCACAATGCCTGCACTTGAAGAAGGCAGCTTGAAAGCAGCAGGAGCCATTCCCATAAAGTCCGAAAAAGCTGTACCTGTTGCAGGTGGCCTTATTTATACAACAGGAGAAGTGGAACGTACAACAGCGTTTGAAAAGGGATTTCCCTGGGCTGAGGCGAAAATTAACGGAAACTGGATAACCGATCCTTTCCGGGATGATCAGGGGCTTTTGATAAAATTGAAGGGCAAGGGACTCGTAGTAATCAGCGGTTGTGCCCACTCCGGAATTATCAATACAGTTGAGCACGCAAAGAAAATTGCAGGAATGGACAGGGTTCATGCTGTTCTTGGAGGCTTCCACCTGACAGGCAGGATATTTGACCCTATAATTCAACCCACGATTGACGAAATGAGAAGGATAAAGCCTGATTATGTCGTACCCATGCATTGTACGGGCTGGAAAGCTATAACCCGGTTTGCAGAAGCGATGCCAGAACAATTCCTGCTCAATACGGTCGGCACAACCTATGTATTCAATGGCAATCCTTAAGCCTATAAATCGAGTACGTAAGATTCCGTAGCAGCTTCAGCACCTAATGTCAGTCAAATGTTCAGTCAGTAGGATATCGTACAAACAATAGCTAGTGAATATTATACAAAGAACAGCTTCAGTCAATCAACAATATCGACATGGGTTCAGGCTGTCCTTTTATCGGGAATACTATGGGCATCCCGGATTCTGCGGCAGTCTTTTTCATATTGATTCCTACGGCATGTTCCGGAATTCTTGCCATATTCGAATGGATACAGATTCCTTTTTCCACATTGCATTTTTCACACAGCCTGCAAGAGCCGTTTACAAATGCGACCGCAAAGGTAAAACCTTCGTTAAAGGCTGTTTTTTCAAGCTCTAGCATTGCGGACGCCATTTTCTTGCTGTAGTCAAAATAATCTGACCAGAACTTTGCTGCTTTTTCCCTTGTTTCCTCAGGCTTGGCAGGGTCAAGCCAGGTCCGGTACGGGGCTTTTGCAATTTCTTCATCTGCGACTGCAGGAGACCTGAATTTGACAAGCAAGGCATACCTATACTCTTTGAGTATTTCCCTAAACTCGTCAACCGTGGGAACGTGCGGTGGGCAGGTCAGCTTTTTTCCGTACCCTATACATCCCCTGCATTTCAGGACCACTCTCTTCTCTACAAAAACCTTATATGTGGGAATTATCTTTGCATCAACGGCGTCCATTTCCATGGCTTTTTTTACAAGAAAATCAAGTTCCTCAGGGCTTGTATCTCGAAACGACATATCCATCCACTCTAAAACTTATTTTTACATAATTGCGGCTCATTAATGTTTTACCCGACTCTATATTATTAGATAACCAGGCACTGCTCACTGTATTTGATATCTACTTTTCACTGCGGACCGGCTTTATTTTCAGACCTGCTTTATTTTATTTCTTTGTTACCTTTTTTCATATGCCTGTGGCTTTTTAAATTCTTCGATTTACGTTTTTAAATTCTTCGATTTACATTTAATGTTCTGTCAAAATGTTCTGTCAACTGCAAATACTAAACTCTTATACCGGACTCTTATACCAAACTCCATACCAGATTCCTCAAAAATCAATTCCCTTAATTGTGTAGGAATATATTGAAGATATTTAAGATAAAGTAACAAAACAGTTAACAAAAGTGTTAAATATCAGTTAGTTGTATAGCTAAATGTCTCTACCAAATAGACACAAAAAATAAATCGCCTCCTAAATTGTCGAAAGCACCTGAAACTCCTTTTGCCCCTGCCTGCATTAGTAAAACGGACAGGGGTCAGGGTGCAAAAGATATACAGGATTAGAAACTACAGCTAACCATTCAGCAAGAAAAAGAAAATCAAAGTTGTTTGAGTTCAAAAAGCCGCGTTGAAGTGCTGATGCTCTTTTTTTGCGATTCGGAAAAAGCCGGTTACATACTGATGGTTAGAGCTTTGCCGGATATTGCTACATAAAGTGTCAATACTTTCTGGAACGGCAGCATTGCTCCGGGATTGTACATTTCTCACAAGAAATTTGGCGAAGTTGTAAACCTCGTTATACTCCATTGCTCCGGAGCTACACTTTCCTGGCCGCCCTGAACCCAAGGCTGTTAAGCTTCTTATCCTGAGCCGCAAAAAGCCTTTCAGCCGATCGGCAGCAGCCTGCGTTTCCATTCCATCCCCCGCCTCTTCTTATTCTCACTGGAGTAGATACGCTTGAAAAAAGGTTCTCCCATGCCCTGCCATCGGTTGGGGCGCCGTTATAGCTTATATGGTACTCGTCCTGCACCCATTCTCCCACGTTCCCGCAGATATCATAAAATCCCCAGGGATTTGGCTTTTTCAAGCCTACCGGATGGGTTTCAAGTCCTGAATTTTTCAGAAACCAGGCATATTCCTTAAGTTTCGATTCGTCGTTTCCGAAGAAATAACCGGTTGTAGTCCCTGCCCTGGCTGCATACTCCCATTCGGCTTCAGTAGGGAGGCGGTAGGTGCAATTGTTTTCATCGGAGTTTTCAAGAGCATTGAGTTTCCTGAAAAAAATCTGAGCCTCATTCCAGGAAACATTTTCAACCGGATGCTCTGAACCCCTGAAATACGAAGGGTTGTTACCCATTACTTTCTGCCATTGCTCCTGTGTAACCGGATACTTTCCCAGGTAAAAAGGTTTTTCAACCTTTACTCTGTGCACAGGGCTTTCCCAGAGTTTTCTGCGTTTTTCGCGTGTTGGAGAGCCCATATCAAACTCTCCGGCAGGAACCAGGACAAACTCCATCCCAATAGAATTACTCACTGAGCTGCTTGTAGAATCCCTGATTGAGTCCTCCTCTGAGCCTTTGCATTCTCCGGGTATAGTTATTTTTGAAACCAGTGTTCTCACCACATCAATAGAAATAATCAAAAATACTCCTGAGGTCTTATTTCCTTTTTTCCTTCTCGTTATTCATGCCTGAGACTAATCGAAAGCTTGTATAAAATATAAGCTAAGATTAAATTATAAGCTATAATTAAGAAATATGGTAGAATATTAGGATTAATATTTGGATATAAGGATTAACTGTAGGATACTGAAATCAATAATATGATAGTAGGATTAATATTAGTATATAAGGATTAATTATATAATATTAGGATTAATGTAGGATATTAGGATTAAAAAGTTGAGCAGATTCAAAATGAAAAAGTTTATTAAGATATCAGTATAGAAGCAAGGGAACAGACCACAAGTGAGCAACAAGGGAACATACTACAAGTGAGCAACAATGAAACAGTGCCTTCTTAACCTGATTCTGTTTTCGGGCAGAAGAAAAGACCTTCTACTGCTCCTGAAGGAAAAACCAAGAGACATCGATTCAATCAAAGAACTGCTTAAAGTGGATGCCAGTTCGGTCCAGCCTCATATTAAAAAAATGAAAGATTCCGGCCTGATAATCGAGAGAAACAAAATCTACAGTTTGTCCGAAATAGGGGAAGCAATAATAGAAAACATGCAGCCTCTCCTTAATATGGCTGAGTTTTTTGGAGAAAATGCTGAGTACTGGATGAGCCACGATTTAAGCTCAATTCCTGAGTTCCTGCTGGAGAGAATCGACGAACTTGGGCGCTGCGAATTGCTGGAGCCTGACGCCGAACATCTGGCTGAAACCCCAAAAATACTTATGGATAATATACTGAACTCAAAAGAGATCCTGACCCTCACAACTTATTTTCACCCTCAAGCACCTTTAATTTATGCAGAGCTTGCAGAGAAGGGAGCTGAAATCACACTCTGCATGACCGAAAACGTTGCAGAACGCTTATTTCTCAATTACCGGAAAGAAGCAGAGAAGCTATCCGGAGCCACAAACTCCAGGCTTTTTGTATTACGAAAGCCGGCAGACGATTCCGTCATTGATTGTAACGGACAGGCTCCTTGCACTCAAACTCTTCGAAACCAACGGAAAGTTAAGGGACCAGATAGTCCTGTGTTTCGGGGAAAGAGCTCTATGCTGGGGAAAGGAACTTTTCAGATACTGTCTGGAAGCAGCCGAACCTCTGGATGAAAAGGAATTCCTGTAAAACATTGAATTATAGTCCGTAACTCTTTATTCTTTTTAGAGTTTAATTTTTAGAGCTTGACTTTACAGTTATTTTGAAACCCAACTTTAGAATTTAACTATGGAATCCAGTAAACCATCTGGATATTCAGCCCTTTATCGTCTGTCTCAGGCTTACAGGGCACGTATTCAAACCCGTAACTTCGCCCCATTCTTGCAGTGATCGCAGCCGCAAGCGCATCAAGGATATCGTCTTTTGCAACTTCTTTCCGCCTGTACCTTGAAAGCGCAGCATCAGCGATTTTGTCTGCAGCCAGGCAAACGCTTTTAAGAGCCTTCATCCTTTCAGAAAAGCCATCGAGACTCTTTTTTGGATATTTCATGGGAGAACCCGTAAACGCCTGAAAACAGACTTCAGGTGCTGTCTCCCTTACTATTCCCCTGAAAGTTTCGTTTTCAATCAGGAAAGCGTCCACATCCCGGATTTTAGGAATTATGTTCCAGGCCTGCCTGGAAATGCTTTTTCCTGTAAGTTCTTTGTTGACCTCACAGGCTTTCTCATAGCTTTCCGCATACACGGCTTCCCTGCAAGGTACCGGGAAGATGCTGGATTTCCGGGATTTCAGGACGCTACGTGCTCCAATATCCGAAAGCCGTTCTCCATATCCTCCGCTTTTCAAGCCGATTGGAATATCAATCAGGATCAGAGGCTCGGCCTGTCCATAATTGTTTTTCAGGAAATCAATAAGGGACGAAAAATTCGGGAAAATCCCAATCTCCCACTCGCAGTTTTGATCATTTCCCATAGCCAGGAATACTGCAAACCAGCCGGCTCTGCAGCCGTCAACCCCGACAAAGACATTTTTACTCACATATGCACCTGGGAGCGAAAATTTAAATCTTTTTGTAGTAAATACCCGGAAATGAAGGAAAACAATTAATTAATAACAAATTTACGGACCAGTAAAAAAGGGATTAATAAATAAAATTTCCCGGAGAAATGCCAGATTTAATAGTAAAGAGGAGGCAGGTTATGAAACTCTGGTTGCTCAAAGCCGCAGGCACCTTAGAAGATGAAGAAGTAATTCTCGAAGACAGCGTGATTACAATCGGATGGGCCGAGTTCCCGGATTTGTCCCATGTTAAAAACGAAGGCGAGGTAAAGAAAATCATGCTCGATAAATATCCCGGGATGCAGGATGAGCGCAACTGTGCCTGGTCAGGGGAGATCTGCGCCTTTATCACAGAAGTAAAGAAAGGAGATATCGTGGCAGTTCCTCTCAAAAGTAAAAATGAGATGCTGATCGGGAAGGTTACAGGAAATTACGAATACCGGCAGCTCAGCAAATTCGTCAGCCACGTTAGAAAAGTCAGATGGTTCAAAACAATACCCAAAGGAACTTTCGAGAAAGAATACAGTGCGGACCTTAATTCTCCTGAGGCTCTTTTTTGCATAAAAGCAGACCCTCAAAAACTTTCAGGTCTAATCGAAACAAAAAGTCTGGGAGTCCTTGTTGAAGAACTTAACTTTGCCCTTGATGAACTTGATTCCCTGAAAGAAAGGATGCTTGAACTTACATACAGGCTGACTGAAACTGAAGAAATATCCGAAGTCAGGAAAATTGCGGCTGAGATGGAAAAAATGTTGAGAGAAAAGTGAGAGAAAAGTGAGAGAAAAGTGAGAGAAAAGTTGAAAGAAAAGTGAGAGAAAATGTGAAGAGAAAAGTGAGAGAAAAAGAGGAGAGTTTACCCTCTTACTCAAAACCTAATTCTCAGTTTTATTTTTTATATATAAGGTCATTGAGTTCAAGTTCAAACCCGACAACTGCGTATCCGAGAGCAAAATTGCTTATAACCTCAGGGTGGAGTTCTCCAAAGACTCCTAGTTTTTTACCTCTAACATAGACATCTGCCCGCCTGCCTTCGAGAAAAGCAGGGTCATCGGATTCTTTTACCTCGTAGGAAAGCATCATTTCCCTCATAAGGGCATCTACAACCTCATAAATCTCGGTGAAGTTTGCCTGCGGGTGAATTGATACCGCAGCTACGCGCTGGACGGTTGTTTCGTTGCTTACGGCTTCCCCGAACTCGAAGATCTTCTGTGGAAGTTCCCTGTGCTGGTTTAAAGCAAGGATTTCAAGAAGGTTCGGAAGCAAGGTTGTCCTGAGCATTGTCTGGTCTTCACTTATCGGGTGAAGGACATACGTAACATCGTCTGTTTTTTGCCTGCGCATATTCTCGAAGTTGATTTTTTCGCTGGTAAGCGTAAAGGGCATGACCTCGTAGTATCCCAGCCCTACCATTATCTCGTTCACAGGAGAACGAAGCAGGGAAATTGGGTGAGACTTTCCTGCGGTATAGGTCTCAGGAATCCTTACTTTGATGTTTTCATAACCGTAACCTTTGGCGATATCCTCTACAAGGTCATAATTATGAAGAATATCTGCCCTGTAAGCCGGCACTTTTACTTCGATGGTCTCTTCATCAAGAGCTTCTGCCCCAAAGCGCATCCTTTCAAGCTGCTTAACAATTTCTTCTGTAGAAAGTTCCATGCCGAGCAGGGATTTTACTTCAGCTTTTGTAAGAAGCCTGGTTTTGGGTTCAAGGTCAGGCAGGAGAAGTTCTCCGCAGTCTGGCCTGACAACCTTTACAAATTCGATCTGCCCACCCCTTTCTGCAAGGGCTGTGACAACAATGTTCAGGGCGGTGTATACGGCTTCTCCAAGCCCTGTGACATCGATAAAGAGGTCGGTTGTGCTTTCGGTCACACTCGTAAGCGTCCCGTTGATGATAGGCGGGAAGGATAGCACATTATCGTTTGCATCCAGGATGATAGGGTATTTTTTAAAGCCCCTGACGAGATGGGCAAACCTTGTGCCTTTGGGGTGTTTTTCCAGGATTTCAGTCATGCTCATTTTTTCGGTGTAATCCAGCGGCACGAACTCGAAACTCGGGTCAACTGCCATATAGCGGAAAGGCGGCTTTACGTTTGAGAGGTCGTGCACGCCTATAGACACTTTTTTCCTGTTTCTTCCAAGCCCCCAGTGCAGGTCTTCCTGAAGGTCCATAAGGGATTTTATGGAAGAGGATGTGAATTTTACGCCCCTTACAACCGCACATCCAAGAAAAGGCCTGATTCTCAGGATATCCTCGCTGACCGAGATCGAAACCTTAGACGGCTTTATCTCATATTCGGAAAGCCCGGTCTCAAGGTCCAGGAAGCCCCGCATTGCCCTGGCTGCCCCTTCCACACTGTAAAGGTCAGGCCTGTCAGGGAAGAACTCGATATCGATGTATTCGTCTTCTACCCTTTCGATATCGGCCCCTATCATGGGCACCCTTTTTATGATGGTTTCCTTATCTGTTCCTGTGAGTTTTTCGAGGTCGTCGTACTGCAAGGTAATTACTGGCATTGGAAATTCATCTCGTCTTTTGCTGGCTAACTTAACCCCAAACATACTCAACTTTAGATTTAATGCTTTTGTTTCAAAAGATATTTGAAGAACTTCAGTGCAGGCTTGAAGCTCTGGAAAGCATGCAAGCTGGAAGCCTGGGGAATACACAGCCTGGGGGCGAGCGTTTAAATTGTGGAAGAATGAATTTATCAGAATTTTTACCAGGGGAAAAGTCAAGAAACGAAAATGATACACCGACGACGGACGCCGAAATACGATAGCTTACGCTCGCCAACCGTTAGCAGTCCTTAAAAGCTGAGATATAGAAGCTCTACAGGGCTTGAGGTTAGGGCTTGAGGTTCTGATCTTAACATAGAACTTAAAAAAGTCAAAAGAACACCGTCAACCGATTTATTTAGACAGACAAACGGGTAAATCTTGCAGGTCCTGGTGTGCACGTTCTGTTCACTAATGCCTCAAGTTGTCAGGCATGTGTAACATGAATATCCTGCCACATTTATTATGATATCTTTGTTCGAAAAAGTTGCTATTTTGGGGTTTTCAGTAGGTAAACAGCATGAAACAAGCCCGAAACACATGGGAACAGCAATGTTATAGGGCAAAACGTTGCAGTCACTTTTATTAGGAAAGCCAGAGCCATAAATGAAAAGCTAAATATTTGGTGAAGAGGATACTAAATAAATGCGATGAGATGATCATAAATGCAAAGCAAATATATTCAATTTTACGTCCATAACTGGATTCTGGTACTGAGTCTACATCCAAAATGAGATATGTTTTTAGAAGTGCAATTGAGTCATTGAATTAGAGGTCATCCCAAAATTAACTTTATTCTTAAATCAGTAAATTTTCAGAACTTTTTTTATGATCCGAAGCTCGATTGATCATTCCAAATTCGAGATTCAGAGAAGTAATTTTGAGTTTTGGGATCAGCTCTTACTATAATAATTATAAAATGCAGATAATATTGTTAAGTTAGTAAAAATATGGACATTGAGCGAAAATGAAGGTAAATAAACAAAAATTAATAGCCATACTCCTTGTAGCTATCTTAATAGCATTTATACCCCTTGTATCAGCAGCTCCTTTAGGAACATCAGAATCCACAGTAGTAGAAGCCGCAAAAAGTTGGATTGGAGTTAAATCCGTGCATGGCGGCAACAACACATCGGGCATTGATTGCTCTCACTTAGTATTTCAAGTATACAAACAAGCCGGAGCCAGAGGCATAGTTTTCCAGACTGTACCTAATATGAAAAAAAATGCATATTATGTTAATACAACTTCTCCCACCCCGGGAGATGTAATCTTTTGGAAAAAAGACATTACTAAAAACGACAGAAATTACTGGCTTGTCAATCATGTGGGAATATACATAGGAAATGAACAGTTCATAGGCACATCTTTTGATACAAAAATAGTTACCACAGAAAGTATAAGTGGCGTGTATAAAGACGGAATGCCGTACTATGCAAGATGGAACCCTGATGGAAATGATACACTTACAAAGGTAGCCGATGTAACTGCCAGTAATAAAGATTCAAACCCGCCAGTTGCTGCATTCTCCATATCTCCTACCTCTGGAAAAGCACCATTGAAAGTAGCGTTTACTGACAACAGTACAGGTGCAACTTCCTGGTCCTGGAGTTTTGGAGACGGAAATACTTCAAAAGAGAAGAACCCAACGCATACTTATTCCTCAGCAGGAAACTATAATGTCAACCTGACCGTAAACAATGAAAGTGGTTGGAATTCAAAAACTCTAAATATAATTGTGCAGGGAGAACAGCGTCAAGAAAAAATTTTTCCTGTAGTAGACTTTGATGCAGATACTACCAGCGGCTACGCTCCTCTTTCTGTGCAATTTACAGACCTATCCCAAAATGTAACAGCATGGAACTGGAACTTTGGAGACGGGGCTACTTCAACCGAGCGGAATCCAACGCATACTTATTCCTCAGCAGGAAACTATAATGTTAACCTGACAGTAAACAATGGAAAAGAAACTGCCTCAAAAATTGATACAATAAACGTACTCGAAGGGAGCAGTTCCAGCGACAGTAGCAGTGACGGCAGTAGTGGAGGACACAGCCACAAGAGTGGTAGTAGCAGTGGTGGCGGTGGTGGATCTCCTGAACCAGCGAAGAACGTTCAGGTAAAAGAGATTTCACAAACCTTTATTTCCAGTGGAAAGGATGTGACTTTTAATTGTACAAAGAACGCAACTTGTGTTGAATCAATAACATTCAGATCAACAAAAACCGTTGGAAAGACCACTACAATAGTAGAGGAACTGAAAAATAAGTCGAGCCTGGTTTCCAAGCTTCCTGAAGGTATCGTCTACAAATCATTCAATATATGGGTCGGAAACGGTGGTTATGGTAACTCAAAGAGCGTTGAAAATTCATCTGTCAATTTTAAAGTCAATACCTCATGGGTACATGAGAATAATATAAACAAGTCCTCTATTATACTGAATATGTATGATGACAGGAAAAAAGAATGGGTGGAGCTGCCAGTAAATCTAACAAGCGAAGATGATCAGTTCTTGCATTTCACAGCAAACGTGCTTGGATACTCTTCTTTCGCAATAACATGTACAAAAGGTGAGCGCAATGCAATAGCTGCAGAACCTACTCAGATAGCCACAAGCAGTACTGCAGCCAGTAATGCAAGCACTATTGCAAATAAGATAGCTAAAGAAAACAAAAAGGCTCCGGGATTTAGTATAATCAGTGGCATTAGTATGTCTATTCTGTATTTTCTTGTATAGAATTAAGGGAAGATAAAGCAGTGTGAATTATAAGGTAGTGAGGGTTATTGATCTAATCTGGCAAGCGAGTACATTCGCCTTTTGTGTCAGATTGGAAAACTACCCTCCCGCGTATTATTTTCCGTATTATATCCAATTTCCGTGGATCTTTTTTAATCTAATAGAACTTACGCAGTTGAACTGAAAAATCAATAGCACTAAACAATTAACTGTTCAAAATGTAAATTTAAATCACAGTATTTATCGTACTTGATTTTGTACCTCATGTGCGTAAGTCCTACTCTTTTTAACCTGTCAGTATAGTTTGAGCATCAAAATCAGTAGTGAGTATCTATTTCTCTTCTTTTTATGAGGTGCCTCTTATATAGGCCCTAGCTAGCTCCTGAATCCATGTCTTCGTTAAATATTTAGATTGTTTAATACTTTACTATCTGGTATAACAAAGATGAAAATATACCTTTACCTACTTTTATAAATAATGAAAAGCTCTCTTCCCTCAAATCAGGAGGCACAGATAATGATGATCGCAGGAATAGATGAAGCCGGAAAAGGTCCTGTAATCGGGCCAATGTGCATAGGAGGCGTAAAAATTGAGGAGTCAAAAGCCCATATCCTCAAGGTACTCGGGGTTGCAGACTCCAAGAAACTGACGCCGAAAAAAAGGGAGCAGCTTGCAGCCCAGATCAAAAAACATGCAGACGGCTTTTTTGTCCTTGAGGTCAGCCCTTCTCAGATTGACGAACTCCGAAAGATCATGACAATGAACGAGATCATGGTGGTCTGTTTTGCAAAAGTGGTTGAACAGCTAAAGCCTGATCTGGTATATGTTGATGCTGCTGATGTCAAAGCCGAGCGTTTTGCAGACAATCTCCGCAGGCAGTATGCGAAAACCAGCACTGCCCACGCAAAGAAAATAGAGATAATTTCCATGCATCAGGCAGATGCAATTTATCCCACGGTCTCGGCAGCTTCTATTATTGCAAAGGTGCGCAGGGATGAGCTGATCGAAGAACTCAAGAAAGAATGGGGCGTGGATTTCGGCAGCGGCTACCCCTCAGACCCGAAAACAAAAGAATTTCTGCTGAAATGGGGAAAAGAACACTCAGGAGAGTTTCCCAATATTGTCAGGCAGTCCTGGCAGACTGTAGAAAATATAAGGGGAGAACTGGAAAAGGCAGGAAGTAAGTGAAAAATCGGGAAAGATAAAAGAAAAGCTGGAAAATATAAATGTTAGAAAGAGAATGTCTTTGAAAAAAAGAAAAGATCTTAAAAAGAAAAAGATCTTAAAAAGAAAAAGATCTTAAAAAGATCTTGTCAATAAAAGTCTAACAGATTTGTTTATTGAGACGTTTCAGTATTGTTGTTGCCACTCATATTTTCCTGGTTCTCGCCTGAGGAAAGGTTATTTGCAAGAGGCAGATAATCTATACTTCCGGTTGCCTCGTTGACAACATAAGGAGTATCTCCTATACCGTTTCCGTCAGCATCCGTTCCGTTATAATCGTTCCAGAGATTACCTGCTGAACTGCTGTTCCAGGTATTCGTTCCTTCGTCCACGGCGTTCAGGAAGTTGAAGAACTGATTCTGGAAAATTGTGTTACCTGTTGATTCGTTAAGGTATATCCCATGACCATTCATGTACATGCTGTTATTAACCAGAACATTGGAATCCGCCATATTAGCGAGGATTACACCATAATTGTTTCTTGAAATTAAGTTATAGGCAAGCATGTTCATTTTAGATGTGCCCAGGAAGATCCCCATTCCATTTGCATCCGCAGTGTTGTTCATAAGGCTGTTATTAGTAGAATTTTCCAGCAGGATTCCTTCATTGTTTGTCATTACCATGTTGTTTGACAGCATATTTTCATTAGACATTGAAAGAAGAATTCCGCTGGACCCGAGGCCTACCAGATTGTTGTCAAGGAGATTACCCTGAGAATTATTGAGGGAAATGCCCACATCATTCAGTACCAGGGTATTATTACTTAAAGAACAGTTCTGCACTCCTTCAAGGTAAAGCCCGACCTGCCGGAGGGTGTCCATTCCTGAAGGGCCTCCTGCAATATGGAAACCGTTTATTGTTACGTTGCTTGAGCTGATGCTGAAGACATCATTTGACGGAACCGCGCCTATGATATAGGTACGGTTAGTCATGTCACCCGAGAGCTCGGAGCTTGAGATAATTGCGAGTTCTTTATTCACGTTTACATTTTCCCTGTATACGCCCGGGCTTACGAAGATTGTATCCCCATTCTGGGCATTATTGACAGCTTCCTGAATGGAACTATAATTTCCTTCTCCATTATTGCCTACGGTAAAAACCGCAGCACCTGCCTGAGTAACTGTTACCCCAAACACAAGAAGCAAAACTGTGCAAATACTTTGAATTGATTTTCCTTTCATGAACTAATACTCCCCTTAATTTTAAATTATATAGATAGAAAAACTACTTCTGTTTTTATAATAACTCGTAAGAATAATAATTTGAGATAATAAAAAGATTTTGAAATATATGTTCTGAAAAATAAACCTGAACTTATCTTTGTCTGTTTCGTTCATAGGTCTGCCTGCTCCCGGAAATCCCATACTTTGACAAAAATCTGAGACATGGAGCCCCGTAAAATTGTCTGAGGAAAAAAGAAATGTCAGGGGAAAAAAAGGAAAATAGATAAAAAAAGATTAATATAAAAATTGGATAGGTAAATCGGGGAAATTGGAGAAGATATATCACTAAAAATAAAACAATACTGAAAAAAGACTGTTGTCCCCTATTATTTGGTTGAAGTTATTTTCAAAATGCACTTCGGATCTGCGGCTAAATAACATAAGCAGTATTTAAGAATATATTAAATAACTTTCATGAGTGAGATGGCTGATTTAACTTCAACTAAATTATTCATTGCCTAAGCTATTACATTACAAATAATTAATGTATGTCTTAAAATTAAACTTGATCCTACAACTGGGATAGTACTCATGCATTTGAACCGAAAAACGGTAGCATTTAATGTTTACTGCACTTTATTATATACTTCGAGTGCGTAAGTCCTATGGGGGAAAGTGATGCCTTAAGGTCAATGTAACCTGAATTTCAGAGAATTTATGATCTAAATTTTAAGTTAATGTTGCTCATTATCCAATTGGGGAAATGGTTTGAATTTTAAGAGAGCCTCTAATTATTCCATTAAATATTGAACGGAGAAAATGTGATGGTAGGGCTTAAAGAACATTTGTTCAGGTGGGATGAAGTCAAATGGGAAGAAGTTACAGAAAAAGAAAAAATAGTAAACTAACAGAAGGTAAAAATAATTAAAGAAATAAAAACGGATTAATCAGAAATTCTCAGTGATATAATCCGCCATGGACTCGAAAACCCGCAGGCCATCATCCGAGCCGAGGATTGATTCGGAAGCTCTTTCAGGATGGGGCATGAGGCCGAAGATATTTCTTGAAGTGTTTACTATTCCTGCAATATTTTCGAGAGAACCGTTAGGGTTAGCTTCATCCGTTACTTTTCCATTTTCGTCCACATAACGGAAAAGAACCTGGTCGTTCTCGTCGAGTTCTGCCAGCGTTTTCTCTTCGGCATAGAATTTCCCTTCCATATGGGCGATAGGCATCCTGATAACCTCGCCTTTCCTGAACTTCGAGGTAAAAGGCGTATCAACTGTCTCTACCCTGAGGTTGGTCCAGTGGCACCTGAATTTCGGGTACTCGTTGGTTGTCAGGGCCCCTTCAAGAACCCGGGCTTCGGTAAGGACCTGGAAGCCGTTGCAAATCCCGAGGACAGGCTTTCCTTCGGCTGCAAGTTTTTTCACTGAATCCATGATTGGAGTACGGGCTGCAATTGCCCCTGCTCTAAGATAGTCTCCGTAGGAAAAGCCGCCAGGGACAACAACTCCGTCAAAACCCGTCAGGTCTTCCTGTTTGTACCAGACAGTCTCTGCGTCCACACCCACGACATCTTTAAGGACATGAAGGACGTCCAGGTCGCAGTTTGTGCCTCCGAACTGAATAATGGCAATTTTCATCTTTTTCCCTCAATCTTCGCATTTTCAAAGCTTTTTAGCTTTTCTAACGTTTGAATCCCTTATCCGCCGGATAGCTCAATTAAGTCCTTTGAGCTCGATTGTGTAGTTATGGACGATTGGGTTTGCGATAAGTTTCTGGCACATCTCGTCAACCTTCTGCTCTGCAACCTCTTCAGATTCGGCTTCGAGCACGATTTCATACAGCTTTGCGGTCTTTACGCTGCTGACCTGATAGCCAAGGTGTCCGAGAGCCCTTTTTGCGGTAGTGCCTTCAGGGTCAAGCATACCTGCTTTCTGTTCGATTCTAACTGTTGCCTGGTACTGCATCTTTATATGCCTCAATTTTAAATTTTCAAATTAACCGGATATCCACGTTTTTCGGTTGCCCTAATGCGGGATCAAATGAGATCTAAAGGTAAATAATAATCAGTCAGCACCATAATAATTATAAGATGCTTAAAAACGTTGCGTATATTGGAGAGCACGGATAAAAAGTTTCCTCAATAACAGCTATCGTTGTCTTCATAATTAGCTGCACATCGAATTCTCTGTTTTCTCTGTTATGCTACCTGTACGCGTGATTTATAAAAATTTACTATTATAAAAAATGTGCAAATCTAGAGAGTTTTAAAAGTATATAAAACGTAATTATAAATAGGGTGAAATTCTGGATTTCAATGAACAGAATAACCGGAAATACAACCAGGACAGTCTGGAATAGGACCTGCACCTTATTCCGGATTTCACTTTCCAAACCCGGCGGCTCCAGATTTTATTTTTCAGATTATCATGTAGAATTTCATTTCTTTCAAATATATGGTTTCAGAGCACACTCCGGGGTGCTTATAAGATGAAGTTATCCGGATTCCGGATACTTTCTTCTCAAGTGGCAAAATGATAAATAGAGATAGAGTGCGTGTATACACCGAACAGAACAAAAAAAGGAGTAAACATGTGCGGAATAGCAGGGGCAGCCGGAGCTCTTGATACTAACATAACTGACACTAGCATAAAAGTGAAAAAAATGCTTGCAGCCCTGGGGCACAGGGGGCCCGATGCTTGCGGAACATATCAGTCCGGAGGAGTAAGTATAGGAAACACCCTGCTTAAAA
>CAVZFI010000021.1:0-240202 GCA_963774465.1 uncultured Methanosarcinaceae archaeon
TTTGTTATTACTTCACAGTAATCGTAATAACGTCTACACCCATTCTTTTTCCGTGCCTATGACATTTGTAGAGTAATCGTGTTACAAAAGCATCAAAACGCAATCAGAAGTCGCATTGGAAATTTTTATCCTGAAAACACCAACCTTGTATCAGTGGACGACCAAGATTTACCCAGGGAATGAATACTCTTCTCTTTTCCTTAACTTTTTAAACAAAATTATTATCGGATCACTCGAAATAATTCCGATACCGATATATACCAGGAGATGCATATCGGATATGCCTAATTATGAGGAATACCGATACCCCCATGATTCAAGAAGAACTTCTTGAACGAATAGATGAAAAAATGAAGCGGCTCGACTCTATGCGACCCATTCCGGCAGATGCTTTAGGAAAGCTGCATGAAGAGATGAGGTTGGCACATACCTATCACTCCAATGCGATAGAAGGGAACACACTAACACTCCAAGAGACAAAACTTGTTCTGGAAGAAGGGTTGACCATTGGCGGGAAATCTCTCCGAGAGCATCTTGAGGCGAGCAATAACGCAAAAGCTTTTGACCTAATGGAAGAGCTCGCAAAGAAAAAACGTTCAATAGACCATATTACAATTCAGGAGAT
This sequence comes from uncultured Methanosarcinaceae archaeon, assembly GCA_963774465.1. Taxonomy (GTDB): domain Archaea; phylum Halobacteriota; class Methanosarcinia; order Methanosarcinales; family Methanosarcinaceae; genus Methanosarcina. Next base: position 626 of record CAVZFI010000021.1, read on the forward strand.
CCATGAAATAGTAACCAGATGTATACTTGAAGAGGCCGGTAGATACCGCACCAGAAATGTGAGGATAACAGGGGCAGTAAAGGCTCCTCCTGATTGGTCAAAGATAGTGAAACTGATGGACGAACTGATTGAAAAGATAGCTGAAAGTAAGGATCATCCCGTTGAAACAGCTTCGTTCCTGCATCACAAATTTGTTGAGATTCATCCTTTCAGTGACGGAAACGGCAGAGTGGCCCGACTCCTCACAAATCTGTATTTGATTGCAAGAGATTATCCTCCTGTCGTGCTCAAAAAAGAGGATCGAGGAAAATACTATAAATCCCTTAAAGCTGCAGATGCAGGGAACCTCGGCCCATTTGCCAATTTTATTGCAAAAGCCGTGGATGAAAACCTGACCCTGTACCTCTCTATCTCTGGCGGGACCGACGAACTACTAACCCTCAAAGAACTTGCCCCGATGACTCCTTATTCTCAGGAATATCTTAGCCTGCGGGCCAGGCAGGGGCTTCTGGATGCGGTAAAAATGGGAAAAACATGGTATAGTTCAAAAAGTGCGGTTGAGCAGTATCTATCCAATCATGGAAAAAAAGACGTTCGATTTTGATTTTTTTACACAAATCCCGGTACTAAAAATAATGGCTTTGTTGCAAAATCAGTGAAAACCTTCACAATTAGGAAAGTTAATCATTTTCATTAGGGAAAAAATAATACATAAAGGTAATAATATATAGTCTCAAATTGCAGAAATATTATTTTTGTACCAGAACTCTTTTTTCTGCATGCTCTGGAAGAAGCCTAAAATTTAACCTGCTATTCTCCTGGATTAAGGTTTGAATGTGGACCGCCTGTTTATGCATGTTTTCATTGAGCTTTTCTATCTGGTCGTCCTTTGTGTGCAGATGGTCATAAAGTGCCTGGACCTGTGTTTTTAGGTTTTCGATTCTGTCCTATTGATTCTCATAGTTCTTTTCTGCAGCTTTCAAGGTATCCAGATTTTTACATCTTCCTTACTCCGAGTACCCACTGCACACACCGTAATTAAATTTAAATAGTTTCAAATCTTATTGGTTTTTATGCAGGCCCAATAAATCGGTCTGGGTCGGCACTGCAGTTTGGGGTAGGTCTGTGGTGATTCCTGCCCCTCGTCTCAAGCCAGAGCTGGTCAGTTTCTCCCCGCCCATCTACCTTTCACTCAGTCTCTATTTTTGTTCTGAAGCTTTTCAAGCAAAGTCGTGACTCTTTCTTTGGTTCCGTTGCAAAAAATTCAAAAAAATATGTAAATCTATAAGAATGAATAAAAGTCAAAAGATCCGAGGGAAACATACCAACATTATAAAATGATACCAAATAATTGATTAATATATTAGGACTTACGCATTATCAGGCTTTATCTATCGTTTTTCCCTAACTTATGTAGTATTACAATAAGTTTAAATTGTATTTTGGTTTGCTTAAATATACCTTTGCTGCCACTCGTGAATTTTCATTTTACTTTCAAACCAAGATATCCCATTTCTGATCCTTTGTACTTCCAACCTTAGAAAAGCTCTCAATGAAAGCATTACATGTGCTCTCTGTGACTCTTTTTTTCTTGCCTGGCACTTTTCCACACCACAGAACTGTTTTATTCCTCTATGGTATTCTTCAATTTTCCAGGACTTATCGCCGAGATCCTCTCTTTTGGACTCCTTTAAATTTCTATAGCTCAATGGATATTTTAAGTACCATCTTACATTCAATAGAATAATTTCTCCTTCATAATGTTTCCATTTAAAGGAATTAGATAGCATATTACTATCTTTGGTTTTTCTTTTTATTATTGTATCATTAGAAAGGATTTTTTGCAACGGAATTCAGAGGGTTAATTTCAATTGCTTTATCATATGCTTTTATTGCTTCATCAGATTTATTTAAATTATCTAGAGCAAGTCCTTTGTTCTCCCAAACATGTGAATCATAAGGGTTAATTTCAATTGCTTTGTCATATGCTTTTATTGCTTCATCAAATCTATTCAAATTAGACAGAGCAACTCCTTTATTGTTCCAAGCTGTTGAATCCTGTGGGTTGATTTCAATTGCTTTGTCATATGCTTTTATTGCTTCCTCGGACTTATTTAAATTATCAAGAGCAACTCCTCTATTGTACCAAGCATCTGAATCCTGCAGGTTAATTTCAATTGCTTTGTCATATGCTTTTATTGCTTCATCAAATCTATTCAAATTAGACAGAGCCGTACCTTTATTGTACCAAGCTTTTGAATTCTGTGGATTAATTTCAATTGCTTTGTCATATGCTTTTATTGCTTCCTCAGACTTATTTAAATTATATAGAGCAACTCCTTTATTGTTCCAAACCCCTGAGTTCTGCGGGTTAACTTCGATTGCTTTGTCATATGCTTTTATTGCTTCCTCGGACTTATTTAAATTAGACAGAACTATGCCTTTGCCGTTCCAAGCGATTGAGTACTGCGGATTAATTTCGATTGCCTTGTTATATGCTTTTATTGCTTCCTCGGACTTATTTAAATTGCACAGAGCTGTGCCTTTGCCGTTCCAAGCTTTTGAGTCCTGAGGGTTAATTTCAATTGCTTTGTCATATGCTTTTATTGCTTCACGGGACTTATATAATTTATTTAAAGCAAGTCCTTTATTGTCCAAAATATTTGAATCATGTGGGTTAATTTCAATTGCTTTGTCATATGCTTTTATTGCGTCATTAAATTTATTTAATTTATACAGAGCAACTCCTTTATTGTACCAAACATGTGAATTCTGAGGGTTAATTTCAATTGCTCTGTCATATGCTTTTATTGCTTCATCGTACTTGTTTAAGTCATAAAGAACGTTTCCTCTGTTATCCCAGAATGTTGAATTTTGAGAGTCGGTTTTAATTGTTTCGTCAGATTTATTTGAAGTAGAGACGTTCTCGTTATTGGAGTTCGCAATATGTCCATTTGACGTCGCGCCTGCAACACTCACCAGCATTACAAGTACAAGCATCACTATTCCTAAAACTTTTAAGAAATTATGCTCTCTAGAGGATTTATAACGAGTCATTTTAACCTCACTATATGGATTTTTTAGATTTCAAGCAAAAAATTGTTATGGACTTACAAAGATATACACTTAATAATATAGGACTTACGCACTTGGATGGTCCATCTTTATCCGATTGATGTTTTAAAACACCTGAATGTCAACAGTTCCTTTAAAATCCATTTTGAGTTCGCAATTCCTGCTTCTCTTGCAGGTGTATTTTTGCATTCAATCCTTCTTTTATAGTCCATCATTTGTTGATTGATATTATTCCAAAATAATCGAAATACAATTTCCAGCTCTTTCTTTTCCCGTATTTTTGACGCTGCTGTGGCCGGCCTGCTGTGTGAGCATATAAACGCAAGCAAAAGCCGTGTTTGAGACTATACCATGAAAACATCAATCAAGTATTAGTGGACGACCGACGACCAATAGCTACGTTTATTCTTAAAACGTAGCTATTATTCCGGTTCTGGTGCAAAAATAATATTTCTGCATTTTGACACTATAATTTCCACCTTTATGTGGTATTTTCCCGGTTATGAGAATAATTAACTTTCCTAATTGTGAATGTTTACACTGATTTTGTAACAAAGCCAGATTTTTTGCAATGGAACCAAATAATTAGTGGAATTATTGCAATTATGGGAAAAGGGGAAGACGAGAGCACATGAGGAAGATCTCCTCATGTACTTTCATGCTAAATTAGCACACTGCAAAATATCGTGAAGATATGCGAAAGTAAAAGAGAAATTTACCCGGAGGAAAGCAGAAATCCGGGCAAAGAAAAGGTTAAATAAAAGTTTTTTTATTTGAATAATTGACATTTTTTGTTGCTGCGATTCTACTCCTTAATTTCAAGCTGCGCTGTATCCTTCTGCTAGGTTGGTATTTACATATACAACGGCTTCGTTAGTATGCCTGTAGGCATAGTCCTCGGTAACTTCTGGCAACTTATCAGCTTCTGCCTGAGAGGTGACAACAGTGCCTGCAGGGATATACCTGCCGTCAGGAATGGTTACTCCAATTGCTGCCGATGTCGGCTCAAGTACGCAATTGTTTCCCACTTTCGCCTTGAAAACGAAAGCCTGCATACCAATAAAGGTGTCATTGCCTACATAAGCAGGACCGTGAACCTGAGATTGGTGGGCAAGTGAAACATTTTCTCCTATATAGACCGCGTATTTTTCGCCGCCAACTTCAACCAGGTTCTTTTCTACAGGCTCGCCTTCCTCATCTATAGTCTCAAGGCCATGGAGCACAACTCCGTCCTGCACGTTGCTATTTTTCCCTACGAAAATAGGCATTCCTTCGTCGCCCCGCACAGATGCCATTGGGGAAACCATCACATTGCCGCCAATTGTCACGTTTCCTATTACTGATGCCTGGGGATGAATATAGGCTGTGGGGTCAATTACAGGCGCTGTAGGTTCGGGGTTCCATGGTGTCACGGGATTTTCCATGATATTCGAAAACTTATTCGGGTGCACTTCTTTTGCGTTTTGCTCTTTTACTCCTTCGCCTTGAGCAATACACCCGCTCGCTGCAAGGGATACTAAAAGAGATAAAACAAGGATTACAATGATCTGTTTGTTAAATTTCATAAAGGTCCTCCATTAACATTGTGAATATTATAAAATATATAGATATTTCTATTTTTATTTGAAAAAAGATAAATATATAAAAGTGAGTAAATATGGTAGTGTACGTGAGTTATTGATTATATCTGGCAACATAGGAAGTGTGATACATACACAGAGGATCTGAGTTTTCTCACCTTTTCTCCTTTTTCTTGGTATCTTAGGCTACGTGATGTCAAAAGCTCTGGAAAAAGTATGTAGATAGTGTTGAGGTAATTTAATTATTGAGCATATTCTTTGGTAGCTTCTCATCAGCATACAAGTATTCAAAGCTTATTAGATGATCAATAACTAAATTTTCTTGACACTAGTTGGAATACGATACCAAGGAACTCCACAATTCCTTCAAGCTCGGGTTGGATAAAAGCTGACTGTGAAGGATGATAGTGTGACAGCTACGATGGGATTACCCCTAATAGGAAAGGTGACCTATAGGCTTTCAGAAAAGCTTAAAATACAGAACTTTTAGGTAGCAAACATGTCTAATTGCTTGTTTCCTATGATTATTTAATGGAATAAAAGACTAATATTAGCGAGGATAGGTATGAGTTTTACGCTTAATATCGAAACTAATTTCTCGCCTCAGGAAGTGACTGAAGCTATCCACTCGGCTCTTGAGCACGAAAAGCACGTTGCCAGGTATAAGGTCAAACGTTATTCTACAATCTGCGGGGATTTCGAAACGAAATTTGGGCTCAGTTCTGCTGAACTCCAGAAAAGGCTCGAAACTGCAAATATAAATAAAGAAAGCAGTTTTTTCGATTGGTATTCAGCAAAAAGAGGACTGGACCACTGGAACAAAAGACTTGAAATCCTTTTGGGCATTTCCTTTTAAATAGCGATTTTAATGGTCCAATCATTTTATTCGATGATTTATTGGCACGATTTTGCCTTTTGAAGCTTTTTTTGAATACTCCTGTTTTATGCCTTGATCGAGAGCACCTTTTTTGGTTCTGTTGCAAAAATAATATTTTCGCAGTTTGCTACTATAATTCTTATCTTTGTGTACCATTTTCCCGGTGATAGGAATGATTAACGTTCCTAATTGTGAAGTTTTTCACTGATTTTTCAACAAAGGCAGATTTTTTGCAACGGAACCATATTTACTTCCAATTTTTACTTTGATTCCCCGACATTTATCGAATACCCAAAATTATTCGTATTTTTAGGCATAATTAAAAGTTCCCAATTTCCAGTTGCGCCCTTAACTGTATAAGTTTCTACATAGTGCATGCCGTAATTTTGATAAATTGTGTTATTATTCATTGACCATACCGGGAAATAGTATCCCCCTGTATTGACACTCATGCTTTGGGTTGTTTTTGTAAGAGACATCTTAACAGGGTGAGAATTGGATTTCAGGTTCACATTCAAAGATGGTTCTTCTATTTTAGGTAAAGTGCGCAGTCCCATAGTCTGGTCGTAATAATCAGTTGAAACTTCAATCGTTATTGGGACATTACTCGTGGTGTTGAAGGTTTTTACGTAAGGAACTGTAGGCTTTTGCACAGTTGTGAGGTACAGACTTATTTGCGGGCTAGATCCATCATTAGCTTTTCCACCAACATTCATTTCGATGTTCCCGCTGTACGATCCAGTCGCATTTTCTGGAACAGGCACCTTAATGGTCATGTTAGTGATTTCACCTGCTTTTATAACTGAAGGGGCAGAGATGACTATTGCATCATCGCTGAGAGCAAATGTGTTAGATGAAACAGCATACGCGTAGCTGGTAGCTTTGGGATCAATGGGGATATCTTTGTCTGCCACATTTCTGATTTTTATGTTGTACTCATATTCTTTTCCTGCCTCAACGGTATCAGAGAGAGAATTTGTTTGAACCTCGAGTTTATTTGTCTGAACCTCGAGTTTATTTGTCTGAACCTCGAGTTTATTTGTCTGAACCTCGAGTTTAGGACTGGCTTGGATTGGGATATCAAGTATCATCGAATTGACATATCCTGTGGAGTCTGGCAGAAGATCATCTGTGAAGGCTATAGCTGTTTGATAGTACGTGCTTTCTGCATCCTCGGGGACATTTACTTCAACTGTAAATTCCTGTATTGTAACTGGTTCTAATGTTGCGTTTGTCGGAGAGATAGTGATCCAGCTCTCGTTAAAGTTATCACTGGTGTAAACCGAATCTACAAGTTTTGGTGTTACATTAAGTGTTTCATTACCTTCATTCTCGAAACTAACAGTCAACTTTTCACTATTTCCCGATATTAAAGGTGTATAGTAATAAGTCGGATATATGGTATGTACTGTGACATTTTCACCACTTATATTGCCATCAGTTACATTTTCATAAGTTCCATTTTCGTAATTAACATTTCCAAAAGTTGACTCTTTGTCAGAATTTCCCGGTTGAGCACACGCAGCCTGTATTAATACCAGGCAAAGCAGCATCCCTAACAACCGGGGTATTATCTTTACTCTATTATTTTTGTTCATATTTCTGGCTCCATTCATTTATCAAGAACATAACCATTCTAACTTCCTCGCAGGGCTTTCAAGCATCTGCACAGTTACCATATTACAGGGGATTACATCGGTTAAGGCTGAAAATTCAACAGCATAAAACATACAACGATCTAAACAGGCATTTTGTGATCAGTTACAGATGCGGTTTTATATAAATGTTAGAAAGTAATCATAGAATTGCATCATGGTATAAAATGTTTATGAGTCCCACAAATCTTCGTATTTAGAAGAGAGGCGAAAAAAAGAAAAGGGTTTTTTATTAAAATACAATATAATTTTGGGATAGGTACAATAAAAAACGAAGAAAAAGAAAAGAGAACATGGAGGAGATCAATTTTCTATGTTCTCGCAAAAGCTGTTAACTTCTCAATCATTTAAAAAACTTTTTAGAGTACGCTTTACGTTGTCTTAAAGCTCCATAAACTCAAAAATGTGGTTGAAAAATTGGAAAAGTCTTTTTTAGTTTGTCTGGAAGTTCAAAAGCTACCTAGTGCTTCGATTCCAAAATAGATTCATTATTTATTGGAAAAATTCGTAGTCGATGAATAGATTCCAAAGCCAATTTTGTGAACCTACTTCGGAATCGCAGTACTAGAGAGCAATTGAAGCGCCTGAGAATAAAAAGAAATGGTATAAATTTTGGTAAATACAAAAAAAGAAGAAAAAAGAACAATTTAAAAGATTAGAGAAAGCCCGGAAGAATTACATTCTTTCTACTATAGCCCCCGATACAGTAGCTCCGAAAATATACCCCATCAATATTTATTCGGATTAGAATGTCTTCCAGGCAATTATTTACTCACATGTCCTACCAGTCACTTTCCCATTTGTGTTGATCCATCGGTTTTTGGTCTTACGTAGAGGTTGATATGTTCTCTTTAAGTTACAAGTTATAATACTTCTCCATATTATATTAAATAAATTATATGAAAAATTGTTTCTGAACAAAAAATATTCCCGCACAAAATGTTATTTTAGTGGACAACAATTTTATTTTAATTATGATTTTATTATAGTTCTTGCCTCAACTGATTACACCTTTTATTTGCGGATAGAATGTTTCCATCCATTTTTTGTAAATGCTAGTAACTTATCTAGAATTATTTTCATGTTTGATTAAAGAGTTTAGATCATCTAGAGTGACTTTTTGATCAGTATAATTTGTTATTTCCCCACCATAAGAAAATATAAGCGTTAATACGTGTAATAAGTTGCGTTGGAGACTATAGTATCTGAAAAAAAGGAAGACAATAAGCAAGAGAATACCGGCTACAGAAGTCTTTATTCAACCAGTGCGAAAGATGAAGACACCAATAAAGAAGAAGTCGATGATACAAACGATGGAAAAAAATCAGATTCTACAAAAAAGTTTTCTACTCCAGATGAGAATATATTTACAATGTCAAACAAAGAAAAGATTGGATCTGTTATCCACTACGGTAAAGCTGCCGGATTTGATGATAACGAACTTCAATTTTTAGAAATGTGTTTGACCTTTTATTGGGGGTATTAATTTATTAATCCCTTTTTTGGAGGTTTTAAAATGAAACAAATGAAAACAATAGCCATCGGATTGATTAGCATAATATTGTTATGTTCTTCGTTCATAACAAGTGTTTCAGCGTCTTCAGATAGCGTAATTGATACCGCAAAGGACGTATTTAATGCTCCTGGCAATGCCGTAAAAGCAACAGTTGAGAATCCACACGAAGCGTTTGATGTTGCAAAAGATGTGTTCAATGTGCCAGGGAAAGCGGCAAGAACTGTCCTATCGGATGAAAGAACACACGATGTTATAATAAAAGTGCGTGATGCTCCAGTGAACAAAATGCGGAGATTGATTCACGATTAAAAACGATATTTTCACTTTTTTAAAAACGACTTCTATAACTTTCATTTTTACGTATATGATTTTTACAATTATTCATGTGTAAAGCTGGAACTCCAGCTGCAAAAAACGTATTTACTCTTTTTTAAAAACATTATCTGAATTAGGAAAAGCCGTCACTTATTGATTATAGCATGTTATCAGGTCAGACCTGCGCGGATCCGGAGCTGATAGATGGCGCAAAAAGGAAAGAAAAAAAGAAAAGTGAATTAATCGTTTTCTAACTTGTTGATTGACTCTGTTTCTTCTTCGAGTTCTATAAAATCCACAATAAATGATCTACAGAATACTCAAACGGAGGCCGGGATAATATGCGAGAGGACCCAATGTTAATATTATCCCGGAGATAGAGAATCCACCGTATTCACAACGACGCATGGAGTGAATATAAAACTTAATGAAGTTCACAACAATAATAATTTATTTGGGTAGTTGTTGAGAAAACAAGCCTGCACTTGAAAGCTTACTCCGCTTCTATTTTCCAACACAAAAATAAAAGTTTATAACTTATAAAGTTAAGAAGTACACCGGGCTTGCAATCCAGTTATCATATCTAATCGTTCATCTGCATTATCTAATCTGCATATATCGTCTGCAATCCGATTTTGCAAGCCCCTCGACTTTTCTATTCTCATTTTAGGAAAAGCCTTTCATTACTTTTTTTAGTGTGTTACCCGGTCAGGCCTGCATAGATCCGGACTGAGTGAAGAGCACAAAAAGGAAAGAAAAAAAGAATAGATTATTTAACCACTCTATAGAGAGGTTCTCCTAACTTTTCATTTCCGTTTTCATCTAGCTCTCGTATCGTGTACTCTGTGACTATCAAATCAAAAGTTTGGTCCGGATCATCCGCGAACTTTCGGATATCATCAATTTCTAAATCAATTAAAGTAGGTTCTTCATCTTTGATTTTTACTAAAATTTCTTCGTAGTTGTTGAGCTCTGCCAATTTTTCAAGTGCTTCAATTATTGACATTTTCATACTTTTATTCCTCCGGCTTTCCTTCCAACTTCTTTAATATGTCTCTATAATGAAATGTTGACTGAGGTACGTCTCTGTTTCCGGTCCAGGTGATTTCTCTAAATTTGTCTTCAAGTGATTTGATCTTCTCATTTTTCTTTTGGTATTCATCATTCGTCAAATCTGAGTACTTTAAATCACTTTTAGCAATTTCATTTGCCGCTTCATACTGTCCCATTTCAAGGAATATCTTTCCCACAGTGTAGCCAAGCGGTTTTAATGCCTCGTTTAGTTTCTTTGCTGTATCAATGTCCATATTTAAGCCTCGTCTTCCAGATCTCCCAGCTCTACAAAGTCTTTAACAATGCAATCACAGATAGAAGAGGGACACATCCAGCCTGAGCCAATATAAGCCCGCTTCCGTTCTGCACTTCCTCTTATGTATGCGCGGACCATGATTTCACCGCATTTCTTACAAATCGGTTTAGGGACTGCCTGTTTACCATCCGGTTTAATCTGTCCCTGTCTTCGCTTTTTTGTTTCAGTCATTGGTTAGCCTCTTATCTGTTCTAAAGCGGAGCGCAACATATACCACTTTCGGAAAAGAAAGAAGTTAGAACTTAGAGAGGTATTCGGTTTCGTATTCCTCTCTAAAATCTGCACAGGTTCTTAACAAGCTTTTCTGCCCTGGTCTGTTTATCCTCATTAAGCTAGGGGTTACAAGCTCATAGGTAAAACCATATTCTTTTTTGTAGTGATCCATTCCAGTACCAGGAGCCAGAAGAAAACACCTGCAGAACAATGTGGAATTATTAAAAAGAAATGGAAATTAGCAGAGTTGTTAAATTACAGGTATCTCAAAACATCAACTGATTAATTAGGGAGCACCAAAATTAATTAACTGAAATTAAATTTAGATAAGTAAAAATGAAGATTTGAGTACTTATACAATATAATTTTCTTTACACATAGAGGATATCTCCATTAAGAAAGAGAAAGATTTTTTCGCTAATGAGTAAAGCTATGATTAGCTTTTGCAGGGCACTTATAGGAATAAAATTGTCCAGTCATATAATAAAAAATTTGCTCAGTTAGAAAACTATTTATAGACCGATTTTACAAATATCTCTATAAGTTGGCTATAAAATAATAGAAAATGTCTATAATAACGACCAGCTTTATGAAACTTCCGGTTGGCTGGCCAGGATATGATCTAACTGAGGCTAAAAATCTTGACAACAATAAAATTCTCCCTGCTTAAGAGAATCAAATCCTCTCTGTTTGTATTTATGGTCTTGATTTCGTGTTTACCTGGCAGCACATGTTTTGCTGCCGGAAATATCGAAAACCATGAAATGCCGCAGAACGGTACATCTTCTGCTGAATCCGTGATTGAAACAGCACCAATGGACCCCAGCTTTCTGGAACTCTGGCATCCAGGCCCGATTGAACTTGTTTCTTTTGGAGATAGTTACGGACAGACTTCAGGCACAGGGTATAGACCCTCGCCTGTGAACCTGCCAGAACTTGCAAGCTCTGAAGGAAGACTTTTACTGAGAGCTTCAGGTTCAGACCTTCCACCTGCTTATGATCTGCGCAAGGAAGGGAAAGTAACAGTTGCAAAGAATCAGGGAAAGGATGGAAGCTGCTGGGCCTTTGCAAGCATGGCGTCTCTCGAATCTTACCTTCTGGGAGCAGAAAGAAAAAGCTATGACTATTCCGAAAACAACATGAAGAACCTTGTTTACTATCGATAACCGTCCCATCAAATGCAAAAAAATAGTAAGAAACACATAGGTAAGAATTGAAGACCTGAGAAAGCAGATAGACTTAATGAGTGATCAACTAGACAAGAAGGATGAACAGATCACACAGCTAAATGAAGTCACACAAAAGCAAGCTGTCCACATTCAGCGCTTGATTCAGGAGAACAGCAAATTGAATATGAAGCTCTTGCCAGAAACAACCAAGTCTAAAAAATGGTGGAAATTTTGGTAAAAAACATTTTTCATTTTAATACTCTTTAAGACTTTAATAAAAACAAAACAGTTATGTATCACTTTTCTCTTTATCATTGTCACTTATATTCAAAGGAGATACGGTTCTGTTGCAAAAAATCTGGCTATTTTACAAAACCAGTGAAAAACATCACAAATAGGGTATTTATATGCCATAAATAGGTCAATAATGATACAAAAAGCAATAGTTATAGCCTAAAAAGGCATTAAAATTATTTTTGCAACAGAACCCTTATTTTTATCTAACTGTCAAAGTCAGGTTATATATATTTATAAGTATTTATTATATAAAAGATGAATAAATAACAATATAACAGTTATAATATTATTCTACTCTTATTACTTATCGAATGTAGGTATATTGCCGTTCAAAGAAAAGGAGTCTGAAGGGGAAAATGGAAAAAAAAATGGAGCAATTCCCAGCAAAGAACCCCAATCCTGTACTCGGTGTGGCAAATGATGGGACGGTTCTTTACTCAAATATAGCAGGTGAGCCCTTATTACATGAGTGGGGTGTGGAAGTCGGAGAAAAACTGCCTTCAAACATTGGAGATCTTGTGCATAGGGTAATTTATCAGAATATTCCGGAAAAAATGGAAGTTATTGTGGGAAAAAGAGTATACATGCTCGCATTTCACCCCTTATCCGAAGAAGAATACGTAAACATTTATGGATTCGATATAAGTGACCAAAAGGAGCTTGAAGAAAAAATTAAAATTGAACTCACCAAACGCAAGAAGACAGATAGTGAACTGCTTAAAGTGTACAAAAAGATCCAGGAGCAATCCGAAGAGTTGCAGGTATTCAATGAAGAGCTGCAGGTTCAATCAGAGGAACTCCATGAAGCAAATGAGGCACTCCAGAAGAGTGAAAAACGTTTCCGTACATTAGCTGAAAATTCCCCTGACGTAATTACCCGCTTTGACAGACAAAATCGCCATATATATATTAATCTAGCAGCTTCGGAGGCTTACGGCCTTTCTCAAGAAGAAATCATTGGAAAAACTCATGGTGAATTGGGAAGGAATCCTGAACTAGTTAAGTTTTTGGAGACATATCAGGAAATTGTTTTTACCACGGGAAAACCCGAAACAATAGAATTCCATTATAAATCGCCTCAAGGAAAAGAATACTATTTTAACACAAAAATAGTACCAGAGTTTGTTGATGGCAAAGTGACCTCTATTCTTGCTATTTCCCGTGATATCACAGAGCGGAAAAAGACAGAGGAAGCCCTTAGAAAAGCACATAACAGTTTGGAAGAAAAAGTTAAAGAACGTACATTAGAGCTTGAAGAAGCTTATAAGTTATCACTGGAAAATGAGAGAAGGCTCGATGAAGCCCAAGAAATGGCTCATATTGGAAGTTGGGATAGGAATCTTACAACCAATGAATTGTATTGGTCTGATGAAACTTATCGCATTTTTGGATTTAAGCCTAAAGAATTCGTCTCAACCTACGATGCATTTTTGAGTCAGATACACCCAGATGATCGAGACTATGTGGATGATACCATTAGAAAAGCTTTAAATGGAAAGCCCTTTGGCATCGATTTTAGGATTATTTTAGCTGACGGAACAGAACGTGTAGTCCATGCACAAGGTGGAGCTGCTTTTGATGAGAAAAATATGCCTATCCAATTGAAAGGAACTATTCAGGACATCACGGAGCGTAAAAAAGTAGAAGAAGCCTTGGCAAAAATCGAAATTTCCCGCAAACAGGAAATCCATCACAGAATTAAGAATAACCTGCAGGTAATTTCTTCCCTGCTGGATCTAGAGGCTGAACAGTTTAGAAATAGAGATGATATTAAGGATTCGGAAGTTCTGGAAGCCTTTAGAGAAAGCCAGGATCGGGTTATATCCATGGCTCTCATTCACGAGGAACTGTACAAAGGTGGGGATATCGATACACTTGACTTTTCGCCTTACATTGAGGAACTAGCTGAAAATCTTTTCCTGACATACAGGATCAAAAATAAAAATATAAGCTTAAACACGGATCTGGAAGATGACCTTTTTTTTGATATGGATACTGCAGTCCCGTTAGGAATGATTGTTAATGAACTTGTTTCCAACTCCCTCAAACATGCATTTCAAGGGAGAGATAGAGGAGAAATCCGGATTAAACTCCGTAGAGAAGAAAATGCAGAATGTATAAACAGTATAGAAGAAAGTAAAATCGAAGACTGTAAGAGTACCAGCTTTAATCTGATAGTTTCGGATAATGGGGTAGGTATACCTGAAAACCTTGATATTGAAAATCTCGACAGTCTTGGAATACAGCTGGTAACTTCCCTTGTAGACCAGTTAGATGGAGAACTTGAACTGAAAAGGAATAGTGGGACTGAATTCTTTATAAGGTTCACAGTAATAGAAAAAATTAATCAGGAATCAGCACCAGCCTCACAACAATTAGTTGAATAAAACTGTTTGAACAAGAAGCAAAAAGAAGGTTAAACAAGGGATGAAGGGGTTCTCATGTCTGTACTATAAATGTAAATTGAGCTGAAAAAGTAATTCTGTTGCAAATATATCCTCCGCCCGCTTGTGATGACCGGCTTCCAGCCAGAACAGGTCTCTTTTTTAGTCATGACCTTCTTTCTTCTTGTTTTCTAATTTGATCTCCCGCTCAGTTGTCGAAATGGCATACACCTCATTGGCTTCATTCAGTAGTGAGGTGACGGTCAGACATATCTTCAAGATTCGACCGTCCTTGCTGAGTCGCTGAGTAAGGTAAGGTTCCAAAACTTCAGCCCGGCTAAGCTTCTTCAGCACTGCCAACTCTTTTGTTCTCTGGCTTTTCGGGATCAGGTTGCTAATGTTCATTTTCAGGACCTCAGCTTCTGTCCAGCCGTACATCTTCTCTGCCATCGGATTCCAGGCCAGGATGCGGCCCTCCATATCCTGCAGCATTATGGCATCACTCGCATCGTGCACTATCGCGGCCAGACGGCGTATGGCCTCGGATTCCTTCAAAATCTCCTTTGCCCGTTTCATCTCGGTAATATCAGTAAAGGTAATCACCGCTCCATTGACAACATTTTCAAGGGTGTGATAGGGTAGGATGCGTAGCAGGTACCATACACCCTTCTTAGTCTGGACTTCAATATCTTTGGGCATCAGAGTGTCCAGCACCTCCGTTGTGTCCTCTACCAGGTGATCATAACCTAACAGGTTCGAGACGATGTCCCCAACTGACCGTCCCACATCGATCGGAAGCAGCTTGATTATATTTGTAACGGCAGGAGTGAAGCTCAGGATGTGCAGTTCACGATCTACAAAGATGGTGCCTATACCTGTGCCGGCCATCAGGTTGTTCATATCGTCAATGACATGCGACAGGTCAGTAACCTTATTTTGCAGTTCGGTATTGACCGTTGTCAATTCCTCGTTAACTGACTGCAGTTCCTCCTTGGAGGCCCCCAGTTCCTCATTGGTGGATTGTAATTCCTGGTTCATTAACTGCATCTCTTCGTTGGAAGATTTGAGTTTTTCATTGGAGATCTCCAGTTCTTTGTTGTAAAAGTTGAGACGTTCTTCCTTTATCCGCAGTTCCCGCTTCAGCTCTACGATCCGTGAATCAATTTCCGTTAAGTTCGCAGGGACTTCTTGGCCAGCTTCTATTGTGGTAGCCTTTCCGGTTTGGCTCTGTTCCCACTCATGCATTTCTTCAAAGGTAACAAGAAACAGTTTTGGCTCTTCAGCTGCGTCAAGGCCTGCTTTCACAGGTCGTAACGCCAGATTTACTGTAGTAAAGTCACCGTTAGTTTTGACCCGCAGCCCGGGGTGGAATACCGGCTCTTTATTAACAACAGCTTTGTACAGATCTGCAGTCAACTCCTGTCGCAATCCATCGCGGGCGATATTCAGGATGTTCAGGCCAGCCTCATCAAGAACTGGTTCCAAATACATATCGACATGGCCATGAATATAGAGAACATCGCCGCGTTGATTGACGAGCACACCGTCTGGGGAATAATATTGCAGCATAGCCTGTTCGGTCAGCTTTCGCAGTTGAGGTTTGCTTTCGATAGGAGCCTTGCCTAACGGTTTTTGAGTTTCCCTGTTTTCCAGTCGTGGTGAGATAAATGTCCCTATGAAAGGGTATCCGCTGCGAACATCCTTTTTCTGATATAGATTTGACTTGCGATCCAGCGTGCCAAAAATGTTCTCAAACTCACCCACGGTTTCGGAGGAACCAAGGAAGAGAAATCCTCCCGGGTTCAAAGCATAGTGAAAGAGGGGAATAAGTTTCTTCTGCAGTTCCCTGTCCATGTAGATCAACACGTTGCGACAACTGAGCAGGTCAAGTTTAGAGAACGGCGGGTCTTTGATAATGTCCTGTTCAGAAAAAAGTATCATGTCACGGATACTTTTATGGACTTGATAATTGCCGTCTGAATTCTGGATAAAGAAGCGCTCCAGCCTTTCCGGTGAAACATCGATGGAAATGATGGGGGGATAGATGCCTCTGCGGGCTTCTTCAATGGCCCGGCTGTCAATATCGGTCGCAAAAATTTGTACCTTGAAATATTGTTTCAACATTTCCATCTGCTCCTGGCACAGGATGCCAATGGAATATGCCTCCTCACCTGTTGAGCAGCCGGGTACCCAGATACGTATCGTTGATTTTAGGTACCTGCTGGTAAAGAGATTCGGGATGACTTTTTTCTGGAGTGCCTCGAATGCCGCAGGATTGCGGAAAAAACTGGTAACGCCAATTAAAAGGTCATGAAAGAGCGCCTCCACCTCGGCAGGTTTATGCTCTAAATAATGCACATACTCATCCACACTTTTGAGATTCTTAATGGCCATGCGCCGCTCCATGCGGCGAATGATGGTGTTCTTCTTGTAATGAGAAAAGTCGTGACCTGTCTGGATACGCAGAAGGTTGAATATTTTTATCATTGAGTCTTCAGCCTTGGGGACCACTTTGGGCCTTTTTCCAAAGACTTGAGTGACATAGGCAATGAGCTGGCCCGGCATCTCGACCGGCGGCAAAATGTAGTCTACCAAACCTGTAGCAATGGCACTGCGTGGCATGCCGTCATACTCACTGGATTCAGGACTCTGTGCCATTACCATGCCGCCTCCGGCCTTGATAACCTGTACCCCAAGTGAGCCATCGCTGCCTGTACCCGAGAGTACAATGCCAATGGCCAGCTCTTGCTTGCTCATAGCCAGGGATCGGAAAAATAAATCGATTGGCAGGCGATGGCCGTGCGGCTCGGCCGGTTCCTGCAACTGTAGCGTACCATACTCAAGAATCATGTCGCGATTAGGCGGAATGACATAGACACAGTTAGGCTGGACAACCATCCCGTCCTTGACTTCATAAACCGACATACGTGTATAGCGCCTTATAAGGTCAGTGAGGATGCTCTCGTGGTTCGGATCAAGGTGCTGCACCAGAACAAAGGCCATTCTTGGCTCTATGCCATCGGGAATAGCTGAAAAGAAGGCTTCGAATGCAGCCAGCCCACCAGCAGACGCGCCGATCCCAACGATAGGAAAATCCTCTTTGGGGGATTTATTCGAGTCTGCATCTGAAGTAGGGTGCTCACTAATAGAGGTCTCTCCTGTAGTATGCAACTGCTCCTCTTTTGGCACCTGCGTTTTTTCCTTGCCTGTAGTTTTATTTTTGACCATATTATCGCATCCTTTCATGCTTAAACCTGAATCACTATAATGCCTTCCATAAGTATTTGGTTAATTGAAGAAGGCAGTGTGCCAATTTTGATGTAAAACCATAAATCTCAAAAAGTTATTGTATGAGCCTATCCCAAAACTCAAAATTGCTTCTCTGAATCCTGTATTCCGAATAATCAATCGAGTTTCTAATCATGAAAACAATCCTAAAATTCTTGATGATTAAGAATCAAATGGCTTTTGGGATAGGCTCTCTGTCAAATAGAATCATAAAAAATGGGTCAAAAATTTGTTAACCATAATATTACTTCTTCATTCCTATCAAATATGAAAACATCCTTTCAACATAAAAACCAAACTTTCAAATTAGGGCTATAAACAAACGATTGTTAATTATATATACACTTCATTATATAATTAGTAAGGCAAATACATCAATGTAGCAAACGATTTCTACAACTCTGGAGTCGAATACCATGGAGAAGATGAATTTTTCGTCTTTATACCCTACAAAGTAGGAGAAATGTGGAATGAGAGAAAACCTGAGAAGATCTGGTATTGATATTATTGGAAATGTGTCCTGGGGAACGCATTTCTGCCAGTTCTATCAAACAAAAGAAGATCTAGCAGACATACTGGTTCCTTACTTTAAAGCAGGGTTGGAAAACAACGAGTTCTGCCTCTGGGTCACGTCACAACCTCTGGAAGTCGAGGACGCAAAAGAAGCTCTGAGAAAGGCTGTACCTGATCTTGATTCTTGTCTGCACAATGGGCAAATCGAAATTATCTCTTACACTTCCTTGCACGTAACTGGGAGCATTTACGATTCGGAAAGGGTTATAAATTATTGGATTGAAAAACTCAATCATGCTCTGGAAAGTGGCTATGAGGGGCTGAGGTTGAGTGGAAATACTTCTTGGCTGGAAAAAAAGGATTGGAGTTATTTTGTAGATTATATGGGGAAATTTGATGATATTATCTGTAAATACCGAATGATAGCTCTGGGCTCATACTTTGTCGGCAAGTACAGCACAACCGAGATTATTGAAATAGTCTCCAACCATCAATTTTCTTTGAGCAAAAAAGAAGAAAAATGGGAAAGGATAGATAATATTGGGCGGAAGAAAGCTGAAGATGCAGTTTTTCAAGCCACAAAAAATTGGGAACATACCTTTGATGCAGTGCCAGACCTGATATCCATAATCGACGGTAATTATCGAATTGTTCGTGCAAACAAGTCAATGGCGGCAAGATTGGGAGTAACACCAGAAGAGTGTATAGGGTTAACCTGTTATCGTGTTGTCCATGGGACGGACGAACCACCCTCTTTTTGTCCACACAGGCAGTTGCTTAAGGACGGTATCGAGCATACTAAAGAAGTTCGTGAAGACAATTTGGGTGGCGATTTCATAGTAAGCGTCTCGCCATTACATGATTCAGAAGGAAAACTCACTGGGTGTATTCATGTTGCTCGTGATATCACAGATCGTAAGCGAGTGGAGGAGGCGCTGCGCCAGAGTGAGCAGCGCGTCAGGCTGAAGTTGGAGAGCATTCTCTCGCCGGCTCGGGAGATGACTGACCTTGAGCTTGCTGATATCGTTGATGTTCAGGCGATCCAGTATCTCATGGATTATTTCTATAAGCTTACTCACATCCCTATAGGTCTAAACGATCTCAAAGGCAATGTTCTGGTAAGCGTCGGATGGCAGGATATCTGTACCAAATTCCACAGAGTCCATCCCGAAGCCTGCAAGCACTGCGTAGAAAGCGACATAAAGCTATCCTCGGGTGTTTCCCCGGGAGAGTTTAAGCTATACAAGTGCAAGAACAATATGTGGGACATAGTGACTCCCATCATGGTGGGTGACCAGCACATAGGCTATATCTTCGCAGGGCAGTTCTTTTTTGAAGACGAGCCTCTGGACTATGAGCTTTTCCGATCCCAGGCTAGACAATACGGCTTCAATGAGAAGGAATACATAACAGCGCTTGAAAAAGTTTCACGGTTGAGCAGGGAAGCTGTGGATACAGGCATGGCTTTCTTAATGACGTTTGCCAACATGTTCTCACAGCTAAGCTACAGCAATGTCAAGCTGGCCCAGTCACTGGCGGAACGAGATGTCCTAGTGGACGCGTTGCGTCAGAGCGAAAAGCGTGAGCGAGCTCGCTCGGATGAACTTGCAGTAATATTAGATGCAGTTCCTGTCGCCGTTTATATAGCACACGATCCCCAGGCGCTTCAAATAATTGGTAACCGTCTCTCCTATGAATGGCTACGGATCCCTATAGGTACAAACTTGTCCAAGTCCGCTCCTGAAGGAGAGAGGACCGAGAAGTTTAGGTTATTCAAGGACGGAGTGGAGATCCCACCTGCAAACATGCCATCGCAGATGTCGGCTGCAGGCATAGAGATAAACGGCTGCGAGCTAGATATTGTATCTGACGGCACGGTTCGACACGTATTGGGCAACGCCAGACCCTTGCGTGACGAGCAGGGAGATATACGTGGGTCTGTTTCTGCATTCATAGACATCACTGAGCGCAAAAGAGCAGAAGAAGCTCTAAAGAAAGCACATGAAAGTTTAGAAGAAAAAGTTAAAGTGCGTACGTCTGAGCTTGAAGAAGCTTATCAGGCATTAATGGAAAGTGAACAAAGTCTTGCTGAAGCTCAAAGAATGGCACACCTTGGAAATTGGGAGTGGAATATTGTAACCAATAGATTATACTGGTCTGATGAAAGTTCTCGTATTTTTGGTCATGATCTTCAAGAATTCGGCGTAACATACAATTCATTTTTAAGTTATGTGCATCCAGACGATCGAGACTCTGTGGATAATGCCGTTAAAGAAGCCTTAAGCGGAAAGCCCTATGACATTGATTATAGGATTATCTCAGCCAATGGAGAAGAACGCATAGTCCATGCACATGGAGAAGTCATTTTTAATGAGGAAAATATTCCTGTTCGAATGAGAGGAACAGTTCAGGACATTACTGAGCGTAAGAAGGCTGAAGAAGCTCTGGAAAAAATACAGGCAGCCCACATAAAAGAAATCCACCATAGAATCAAAAATAACCTGCAAGTAATTTCATCTCTGCTTAGCCTAGAAGCTGAAAGATTCAGTGATGCAAAAATGCTTGAATCTTTCAGGCAGAGCCAAGATCGTGTAGCTTCAATGGCTCTGATTCACGAAGAACTCTACAAAGGAAATGAATTGGACACCCTTGATTTTGCAGCTTATCTTCAGAAGCTGACTGCAGATCTTTTTGGTTCATATAATCTTAGTGATAATATTAGCCTGAAACTGGACCTCGAGCAAATTTATCTTGGAATGGATACTGCAATACCTCTTGGGATTATTGTAAACGAACTGGTCTCAAATTCCCTGAAGCATGCTTTCCCCGCTGGAAAATCAGGCGAAATCTACATAAACCTCTGCAAAAAAGAGAGTTTTGCCGCAAACTATGATATTCCCGGTCCGTGTCCGTCCTGTATGGAAAAAAATGGATTCCATTACGTACTCATCGTAGCGGATAATGGAAAAGGCATCCCGGAAAAAATAGAGTTCAAAAATGCAGATTCTCTTGGACTCCAGCTTGTAAACATTCTTGTTGAACAAGTAGACGGCTGTATGGAACTAAAAAGGAATAATGGAACAGAATTCACTATTTGGTTTAATAATATAGATAAATGAAAATTTAAATACTTCAGATTTGATGTCAAAAGCGGTTCTGTTGCAAAAATAATTTTAATGCCTTTTTAGGCTATAACTATTGCTTTTTGTATCATTATTGACCTCTTTATGGCATATAACTATCCGATTTGTGATGTTTTTCACTGGTTTTGTAAAATAGCCAGATTTTTTGCAACAGAACCCTTTTTCTTCTCCCATTTTTTTCCTCGCCAAGAATAAAGAATTAAGTTAAATAAGAAGTTTCTCCACAATCTTTCCGAGTAAGCAGGATTACCCTTGTATGAGGATGATCTTGCCTGTAGGCTTCAATCTTGCTTCGGTAGGGCTCTGTCCTCTGCTCCCAGAACAAACACTTTACAGACAGGCTCATGTTTTTCTATAATTGAATTTTTAAATCATTCGTTGTCTTTTTTCTTGTTTTCGTTGATGCATAGGTTTTGTGCTAAAACCTATGTATATTCTCCAATATTCCTAGCAATTTGGCGCTGGAATTGGAAAAAACGAGCTAAAATACATAGGTTTTATGAAAATCAATGTAGAAAGTAGGCGGGCATCTGGTCTATAAGCACATCGGGAAGAGGAAGGTTATAGCAGACAGGCCAGAAAATCCCGCATGATAACTAATACCTCTGCATTCAGTTAATTCCTGTCGAAAAACATGTCAGAAGCTACAAACAGGTCAGAAAAATTCAGTAATTTTCCTACAAAACAACTGCATTCCAATGTGCCTGCAGCCGACTTCTTAAAAGTCTAAACGAGCCGTTCATTCATTCGGCCGATGTTTTCCATGTATTGACAGTTGCACAGATAGCTTCAAAAGGGCTTAAGGAAATCATCCCCTCAACAATGGGAGAGCCTCTGCTATACAAACACTTTGATGAAATAATTGAAATTTCTCAAAAAAGCGGGGTTTTCATCAACCTGACAACAAATGGCACCTGGCCAGGAAAGGGGCCAGAAAAGTGGGCTAGGAGACTATGCCCTGTATGCAGCGATATTAAAGTCTCATGGAATGGTGCAACCCCAGAGACACAGGAAGCGATTATGCAGGGTTCAGGTTTCTCAAACAGGCTCAGTAGTTCACTAATTTTTACTTTTCCTTAAACGATGTCTTCCAATACCTATCATAGGTATAATAATGTTGTATTATATGCAGAGGTGACTATAGTTTCTATAACGATTTTATATTAGTAAAATTATATAAATATAACGCCTTATATTGATTATAGACAACGTGCGATCTGTAAAAATATTAAGAAAAAACCAGTTACCTGTCAAAAGTAGGGAGGAAAAAATATGGGTGGATGTGATCCGATAACGTATCACGGCGTTACACAAGATGTATTCAATAGTTTGAAAAAGAAACTTGAAAACTCCGGTGTAAAAGTACCTGTAGGAAATGAAGGTGATATTGAAGGATATGGAGTTAAAGGTCACTTCAAATGGGATGGAATGGCAAATCTCACTGTCACTGTTACAGATAAACCATTAATTCTACCATGTGGGATGATTACAGGAAAGTTGAATGACGCTGTGCATGACTCTGGTGGAGCTAATTAATAATCAGGGTTCCGTTGCAAAAATAATATTTCTGTATTTTGACACTACAATTTTCACCTTTTTGTGTCATTTTCTTTCTGATGAGAATGATTAACTTTCCTAATTGTGAAGGTTTTTTCTGATTTTGTAAAAAAGCCAGATTTTTTGCAACGGAACCTTTTATCTTGCTCGAATTCAGGCAGGAGTTTCTTTGTTCACGATATAAGCAACCATTCCAGGGTTAAGTTTGCTTTCCATTGAAACCTTTGCTTCAATGTCCTCAGTGGATTTACCTTCGATTTTCATTTCCTTTATTTTCTCAATAACTGAGGACGGAATGGTGTAATATTCGCTTATATCCTTTCTGTGACCCCAGACATCTCCTTCGACGAGCTGGATACGCTGCATTTTAAGGAACATTTCTATGGATTTTGAAACCGTGCGCCTGTAGGATTTAGGCAGCTGAATTACCTCAATCTTCGGGCAGGTTTCAACCAGTCCGAGAATGTCCTTGTTCGAAGGTCTGAAAGCCAGGTGAACAATACGCTCATTAGAATTAAGAGTAAAGATTTCCTCTCTGGAACTGACTACTCTAATTTTCATACTTTTTCTCCACTATAAAGTTCTTTTACGGTTTTACTTTAATACAAATACGCTATACTTATGACACAATGCCAAAATTTGGTGATAAATATAAAATTGAAAATCACTAGATTTTGGAACTGAGCGGCTCCTGCAGTTTGATAGTCCTAAAATTAACTAACTGATGATGCAACAATAGAAATTCCAGAACAGCGAACTTGGAATAAAACAGATGATATACATTGAAACAAATAGCCTCATGGTGTTTGCCATGCAATGTATACCAGTGTTTTGCGTAATAGAATACACAATATTTTCTCTACTTAAACTTTTATTTTTGTGTACCTGCATAGTTTAGTATATGATTTGACTTGTCAATAATCAACAACCGCAAGTTTTGCAGTTTTTGCAGCTGTTACAGGTAGCGCCACTGCAGCTATGACAGGTATCGCTATTACAACTGTTGCTGATGTACTTATGTCCATTCATGTGTTTATATTCATGATGTCCATGCGAACCGCATGCACTTGCTGCTCCAACTGTTAAAGATACTACAACAAAAACAACTAGCAAAATAGTCAGTACTTTTTTTGTTCGACTAAATGATTGTTTCAACATTCACTTCACTCCTTTTTCTTTTTAAAATTAACATAATTTGAGGGTATTGAGGGGTGTGCGTTTGTCGATTCACATCCTTTCACGATAAATGCACTATGAACTTAGTTCAACTGCGCAAATTCTATTTTGTAAAATTATCGTGCTGGCTATCTGCTAATTGACGCTACTAAATTTAATAAGTTTAAATATAAACTTACTTTTTGAAAGGCGAAAAAAATAATAAAATGTAACTTAAAAATAAATTTAATTAGGATTCTGATTCAATAAAAAAACCCAATAACACTTTATAACACTTTATAAATAGATTATTTAGTTTAAACTCTTTGAAAGTACCTTTCCTCAAAAGGAAATCTTGATCCTAGGAACAATATAGGCTTTAGAAGGGCTCTGGTGCAAAAATAATATTGCTGCAATTTGAGACTATAATTCTTACCTTTGTATATTATTTTTTCCCTAATGAAAATGATTAACTTTCCTAATTGTGAAAGTTTTAACTGATTTTGTAACAAAGCCAGATTTTTTGCACCATAACCATAAATCGAATAAAAACAGTATCGGGCATCTACGCCGGTATTTGATAAAGCCCTGAAATACAAAGGTATTAGCATAAAAAACCTCTGCATCAACAAAAACGACAAATCTTTTTTTGTGGTGAAGAAAAAGGGTACAGAGCAATTAGAATTTACAGAACTTTTGTTACACTGCCAAAATTTATGCTGTTTCTACCGTATCCGGTTGCATACACGAGATCCACATCTTTTTCGTTGATTTCAGCCTGAACGAGAACATCTTCATGTGCCATTTCTGATGCTGATAAAAAATCGAATGCTGTAGACCTTATATTTTGGGAAATGATCTGGCCGCCAATGACCAGAACTGCCTTTGTAGCGGCTGAGTCCGCGTCTATTCCTACTGAAATCAAGACAGCATCTCCAGAAAAGCGTCTACGCGGAGTCTGTAGAAATCCTCTGAAATAAAGAATCTGCATTAATTTGAACTGGATGGCTTGATCTCTTTTTACATATTCTTTTTAGCCTATTAAAACGCTTAAAATGTAACAATATAAATATTAATTCGTTGATATATTCACATTCTTTATTCAATATAGGTACCGTCCCCTCTTATAAGACAAGCCTGACGAGGAAACATGAAAGCAATGGAGCAATTTCCTGAAAAGAACCCGAATCCTGTGCTCAGTGTGGGAAATGATGAGACTGTTCTTTACTCAAATCGGGCAGGTGAGCCCTTATTGCACAAATGGGGCATGGAAATCGGAGATAAACTGCCTTCCTATATTGGAGATTTAGTGCAAAGGGTAATTTCCCGGAATAGCCCGGAAAAAATGGAAGTTAAAGTGGGAGAAAGAGTGTACTTGGTCGAGTTTCACCCCTTACCCGAAGAAGAGTGTGTAAACATTTATGGATTCGATATAAGTGACCAGAAAGAGCTTGAAAAAATACTCCGTATCAAGGAAAAACAGAACGATGTTCTCCATAAAATAGGGAAAATCGCCCTCGAGAAAGAAAGCCTTCAAACCTTCATGGATAAGAGCTTAACGCTGATTGCAAGCATCCTTGAACTGGAGTACTGCAAAATTATGGAACTCATGCCCGACGGAAAATTCCTGTTAAGGGCTGGTATTGGCTGGAAACCTGAGTTTGTGGGAAAACACGTTGTTGGAGGGGAAAAGGGATCCCAGGCAGGGTATACCTTGCTTTCAGGGATGCCTGTGATTGTAGAGGACTTCGAAGAAGAAAACCGCTTTGAGAAACCGAAAATACTGAAAATTCACGGCGTGGCTAGTGGAGCAAGTGTTATAATCGGCAGTATGGAAGAAATCTATGGAGTACTTGTTATCAATTCCACGAAAAAAAGGAAGTTTACATCAGATGACACTTACTTTCTCAATTCAGTGGCTTTTTTGATTGCACAAGCAGTCGAACGCAAAAAAGCAGAAGAAGCTTTCAGATTATCAAATATCTATAATCGTAGTCTTATTGAAGCCAACTTGGATCCTTTAGTAACCATCGGGCGTAATGGTAAGATTACGGATGTAAATGTTGCTACAGAACAGGTTACTGGATATTCCAAAAACGAGTTGATTGGGACTGATTTTTCAGATTACTTCACCGAGCCTGAGAAAGCCCGTACAGGCTATCAGCAGGTATTCACAGATTGTGAAGTTCGGGATTATCCTCTAGAGATTCAGCATAAGGATGGACATATAACTCCTGTTTTGTACAATGCTTCGGTTTATAAAGATGAGAATGGTGAAGTTATTGGAGTTTTTGCCGCAGCACGTGATATTACTGAACGTAAAAAAGCAGAAGAAGCTCTAAAAAAAGCACATGAAAATTTAGAAAACTTAGTTAAAGAACGTACAGAAGAGCTTGAGCAGGCTTATATATCGTTGAAAGAAAGCGAAAAGGGGCTTGCTGAAGCTCAAAGAATGGCTCATATTGGAAATTGGAATTGGAATATTGCAACTGGTGAAAAATACTGGTCTGATGAAGTTTATCGTATTTTTGGACTCGAGCCTCAAGAATTTGAAGTAACTTACGATACGTTTTTGAGCTATGTACATCCCGATGACAGAGACTATGTAGATAATGCCATTAAGGAAGCTTTAAAAGGAAAGCCGTATAGCATTGATTTTCGGATTATCTTAGCCGATGGAGAAGAACGTATAGCCCATGAACAAGGAGAAGTTGTTTTTGATGAAAAAAATATCCCTATTAAAATGAAGGGGACAATTCAGGACATGACTGAGTTTAAGAGGGCAGAAGAAAAAATCCGAAACCTGGCAAATATTGTGGAATCATCAAATGATGCTATTGTAACTGAATCCCTTGACGGTATTATTACCAGCTGGAATAAAGGAGCTGAGGAAATTTATGGTTATTCAGCTAAGGAAATTCTTGGAAAGCCCATATCCATCTTGGCTCCATATATATTGGCTGAAGAACCAAAAAAATTAGTTGAACTGGTTAAGAGGGGAGAAAGAGTTCAGCAATATGAGACTTTACGATTAAAAAAAGATGGTACAATAATAAATGTTTCAATAACTCTTTCTCTTATTTTTGATATTTATGGAAAGTTGACTGGTATCTCGGTTATTTATAGAGATATAACCAAAAGAAAAGAAGCAGAAGAAGCTTTGAAATATTTTGAGACTGCTCGTAAAAAAGAGATCCACCACAGGATTAAGAATAACCTGCAGGTAATCTCCTCCCTACTGGAACTTCAGGCTGAAAAATTCAACAATAGAGAGGATATTGAAGATTCAGAAGTTCTGGAAGCCTTCAGGGAAAGTCAGGACAGAGTAATATCCATGGCTCTTATCCATGAGGAACTGCACAAAAGTGAAGGACTCGACACACTTAACTTTTCGCCGTACATTGAGGAACTCGCCAGGAATCTTTTTCTGACATATAGACTCGGAAATACTGATGTCAGCTTAAATATGGATTTGGAAGAAAATATTTTCCTCGACATGGATACTGCAGTTCCAGTAGGGATAATCGTTAACGAGATAGTTTCCAACTCCCTTAAACATGCATTTCCCGGCAGAGACAAAGGAGAAATCCGAATCAAATTCCGTAGAGAAGAAAATGGGGAAAACAAAAAGGAAGGCAATAAGAGTACCTGTTTTACTCTGATCATTTCAGATAATGGTGTAGGTATTCCTGAAAGCCTTGACATTGAAGATCTTGATAGTCTTGGCATGCAGCTGATAACCACCCTTGTAGATCAGTTAGATGGGGAACTTGAACTGAAAAGCAACAGTGGAACAGAATTCGCTATAAGGTTCACAGTAACAGAAGAAAAATAAACGAGCATCAGCTCCAGCGTTAGCGAAGGGTCTGCAGTCAAATTTTTGGCTCTGTAGAAATCCTCTGAAACATCGAATTTACAGCAAATTTGCGAAATTACCTGAAATTCCATTGTAAAAATGAAAATTTCAAGATTTTTGCCTATGCGTCTTTATACTAAATTGTTCCATAGTTTATAGGAATAGATTTGTTTACTTCGATAGCCTACTATCAAATGCAAAAAAACATAGAGAAACACATAGGCAATTGGAATTTACAGAACTTTAGGCACACTACCGTCATTTGGCAGTGTACCAAAAATTCTGTAAATTTGAATTGACTCTGTATCCTTTTTCTTTATGAGCTCATCCCAAAATCAATTTTATTCTCAAATCAGTAAAGTTTCAGAACTATTTTCCAGGACCAGAAACTCGATTGATCATTCGGAATATGGGATTTAGATAAGTAATTTTGAGTTTAGGGATCGGCTCAATAATAAATTACCCCCAGCTACAATGGCAATCAAAATACAAACTGGATATTGTTAATAATATTTACCCGATATTGCCGGTACTCTGATAAAATTAATCACTGGAATGCATGCCAAAATAGAAGAAAGGGAATCTAACAAAAGAAAAAAATTAATAAAGATTTGCAACATTAATAATGTAAAAACTGTCCAAAAATTTTAGAAGAAATTGAAAGTGATTTTAACACGATCTTACGGGACAGGACATCTCTGGCTACTCATGCTCTCGTTTATCGGTGCGGCAGCCAGCTTGTCGTATGCCAAGACCTGATGTTTTTACCCATTGCCTGCACTAAATGTGATAAATAAATTTTAAACTAGGGAGATTCTTTCCATGAAACGAAAATTCAAATCAGGAAACAACTATCTCGTTTTGTATGACTGCGGTACTGCCTTATTACACTCTGGAGATTCGTCTCCTGTTAAATGCGATTATTACGAAAGTGGAGACCTCATAACAATTCGATTAGAAGGGGATATAATGCAGATGATAGTAAAGGAAGGAGGTATTAGTTCAATAATAGGTGATAGATGGGAGGAAGTTTATCCCTTTGAAGCTGCATTATGACACATTCCCCATCTTTTAGTAAGGGTTTATGGGGGGTGAATTTTTTTGTATGCTATGTAGAATTTATGGTTCCGTTGCAAAAAATCTGGCTTTTTCACGAAATCAGTAAAAACCTTCACAATTAGGAAAGTTAATCATTTTCATTAGAAAGAAAATGATACATAAAGGTGAAAATTATAGTGTCAAATTGAAGAAATATTTTTTTTGCAACGGAACCCTATATTTTCCATCAAACGGTTGGATTCTACAAAAAGTCAATAGATAACGTTTATGAATAAAAACGAATACAGAAAAAAAGTATTGATTTAATCATTTTTCATGGTGTTTAACGATGTCTAAAAAAATTTCTGAACCGAAATCCCGTAAAGAACACGATCAAATGAAACGCAACAAAATGAATAATCAAAAATCAGTATCGGAAAATGAGAGTATAATTGAAAAATGCAAGAAACTTGTCAGAAGAAACAACTCGGAAAGTTAGGTGTATCGATTAGGCACTTATCAATATCCAATAAATCTAACAGAAATAAGTTCAAGCAGATTCCCATTGATCTCTTTATCTGAAAAACGGTGACGTCAAACAGTGCATAAGACAAAATGCGAACAGTTCCCATTGATAATCTGATTCAAGCTCAATCCATAAAAACATAAGCTTAAAACGGAAACTAGTGCATCGATTCCAAAGTATGTTCACAAACCTGAAATTTTGAATCTATCTATTGATCAATGTATTTTCCACAAAAATGAATTTATTTTGGAATCGATACTCTAGTGTTCATGTCCACAGGCCTTCTGCAGTAACACTCAATGAAACTCCCGAGGAATTCCATATTTTCACTGGACTATGTCAGAAGATTTAAATCAAATTTACTGCGGAAGGTCTCTGGACATGAACATTAGCATTCGAAAGCCAAAATATGTATTCGAAATCTTTCCGCTTAGAGTCATTAACTTGGGTTCCGTTGCAAAAAATCTGGCTTTGATGGCCTAGTACCAGCGAAGCTGTCACCAGGTGCAAAGTAGATGGTGAGCTGATCCCAAAACTCAAAATATACTTCTCAAACTCTCGATTTTGAAATAGTCAATTTAGCTTCTGATAAGGAAAGTAATTCTGAAACTCTTCTAAATAAAGGAATGAAAATTGGTTTTGGGATAGGCTCGAGGTTAAAGCTCTCATAACGAAATTAGGCTTTATTACAGGCTCTTGGTTTGATTTTCTCTAGTTGCCTAGTATTTTTTGCATATGGGGTGATCTTAAAAGCTCCTTGGAAGGGCTAGAATTGAAGCATATTTCCCAGATGTTTCTGCATCCATCTCCCACAAATCCAAAGCTCTAACTACTTCTGCAGAAACATCTGCTCTCAGAAGAAAAAACACGGCTTTTTCACTTCATAATCCCCGACGCTGTTATATTTCTTCAAGGAGATAATGTATTCGGGGATTTTTCATGGGAACTGCTAATTTCAAGAAAATAATGATAGCAACTGATGGTTCTACTTGCTCCGGGCTGGCCACTGACAAAGGGATAGAGTTTGCTCGTTTGAGTGGAGGGACGGTTTATGCAGTCTACGTGGTATCATCAGCCTCTTTATTTTCTATGAATCAGGGTTACTCTTATTCTATAGGTATGAATCCTGATTTTGCGCCAATGTATAAGGAGATGCACGAGGCGATGGAAAAACAAGGGCATCAAGCCTTAACTTATGTAAAAGGCTTAGGAGAGATGAAAGGAGTTAATGTAGAATCTGTACTGCTTGATGGCAATCCATCAGACGAGCTGATCCGGTATGCCGAAGAGGAAAAAATGGATATTGTTATTATGGGCACCCTTGGAAAAACAGGACTGGATAGATTTCTATTGGGAAGCGTTGCAGGAAATCTGGTTCGTCACTCCAGGGTTCCTGTTATGGTTGTAAGGGATAAGTGTAAGTTATGAGGCTGAGCTAAAGTGAACTATAACTTGGGTATTTTATCAAAAATACCTTAAGTTATTGGTTATCCGACCTTCCGCAGATGTGTTCAAAAAAATAACATTTTTCTTGTTATCGTTTTTGGAGAATTATTCGAAAATCTGCAGTTATTATCTCAACTGAAGCTTCGGGAAATGGGCACTGGAAATTTTCAATGAAGGCAAAAGGTAGAAAATTGTGGGATATTTCAAAAACACATGTTTGAGCAACCAAGGCAGTTTTCAGAAAAAACGATGGCAGGAAAAATTGTGAAAATTGACCGGACATCTCCGGAAAGTGGGGTTGTGAGACAAAATTTCTTTTTCCTTTTTTCATTAAGGGGTAGAGCTACGTAAGCTGTCACCAGCCGCAAAGTAGGCCTTATGCCAGAGCGAGTCGCCTGGTCGTATCCAGTTGAAGTGTACCATAAGGTTCGACATGCCCATAGAAGAGGGGAGTCAGGCCCCGGTAATCTTCTTTGGTCAACCGCTTGAGCCACACCTCGTCTTTGAGCACATCCAGGACCATCAACGTATTGATATAGACCATGCTAATCTGTAAAAGATGTAAAGAAAGCATAGATATCTCTTGATCGTCTAAACGGTTAGAAGTAAATTCTCCTCCTTTTCCGTAGTGAATAAATGAATTTGCAGAGTTCCAATTTTC
This sequence comes from uncultured Methanosarcinaceae archaeon, assembly GCA_963774465.1. GTDB lineage: Archaea > Halobacteriota > Methanosarcinia > Methanosarcinales > Methanosarcinaceae > Methanosarcina. The sequence goes on from CAVZFI010000021.1 coordinate 32,259, forward strand.
GACGACATTTAATCCTTCGTGGATCTCTCTACGCAATTCCTCTGATTCAAGGTACCGGCAGAGGAAAATCGTCTTGATCGCACGGCCTAACTCTGCAAGTGCCTGATAGGTGGGATGCTGGAGATTGTTGCGGGTAAAACGCTGTAAGATGGACTCGGTATCCGCCGTCCCTAGGCGCAGAGCGGTAGCATATTTGACCATCTCATCATACTGGTTACGGATGAGATCCCAGTTGATCATCTTCGTCAAGATGAGTTGCAAGTGTTCGTAGTCCGAAGGATTGCCCACTTGAGCCAAATCCCACGGACCCAGTATCCAGTGTTCAATTAGCTCTTCATTTTCCCATTGTCGTTTCATAGATTAACTTCATGACAACTCCTTATCTACATGAGCGTTGCGAGTTCCGATAGTGTCGCTCACGACGGAGTATAGCGAAGAAGAAGAACGAGCACAACCATACTGTTCCGGTAGGTCAAACGGAGTCGATTTATTTCCAGAAAAAAGACAGAACTTATACTCAGATTATACCCAACCTGCTACTTTGCGGCTGGTGACAGCTTACGTAGCTCTACCCCAAATTCTGGTAATGAGAGAAAAAGATTACAAACTAGGCAAGGGGACAGCTAGCCCCCCGCCTTTGAAAACCCTTTACTATTGTTTCAAAAAAGTAGGTTTAATGATCCCCCAATCACTAAACAGCTAATTAGATAATCTTCACTCCTATTAAACTTTTGAATTAATTCTTCTGAATATTGGTTAGAAAAAATGTGAAACAATTGACCAATTTATACAATTAAAAGACCATAAAAACATTTTGGTAGTGTGGAAGAACTGTTATCAGGAGCTTATTTTTCATACTGAAAACATCCATATAGAACATGCATACATGTTAAATATTGTCAAGCACCTTGAATTTTAGTCGTGTAGGTCTATTGTAGGTCGCCACCAATGCTGATTGGTCTTAGATTGGACACCTAGAGCCAATCAGCATACCACTTTTCTCAGTATTTATTTGCTTAAAATTATCGGTTGCTTGTTTTCACTTTATAAATGCACAGGTTCAAAAAATCATCAATCAAAAAGTAATGAAAGCCATAAAACAAAAAAGCATATCGAAAGGAGTGGAGAAAAGCCTGGAAGAATTACATTCTTTCTACTATAGCCCCCGATACAGTAGCTCCGAAAATATACCCCATCAATATTTATTCGGATTAGAACGCCTTCCAGGCAATTCTTTACTTACACACTTTAGCAACTGTCTACGACTATTGATCTGTTCGTTTCAGGTTACAATAATATAATTATCCTATATTTATTTTAAATTATTTATACAAAAAAAATGTCTCTAGACAAAAATATCCCTACGTAAAATATTTCTTTACCGAACAATAATTAAATATTAATTACGATTTGTGATTTTAAGGGGAGATTCGCACACTACCTTCAAAGACGGTAGTCTCAGGTTGATTTATTCCAGATATACAATACAATTAATGCTGTGATAATCAAATTGTTGAATCCACTTGGGGTCGTGGGAGGATTATTTTGAATGTTTGTCTCGCTTGCATTTGTATCCATATTAGAAGCAATGTTTACTGTATCCATACCTTTTTTGATGTGAACCCCATGAGGCCAGCTTTCCACAGTCACCGTAGCTATAACAGTGTTGTTTGCTGTGTCAATTACACAGGTAGTGTTACTTAACTGATTCTCCACATATGCCTTTGTCCCTGCTGGGTTAACTGCAATTTTATAAGGCAAGCCCCCCATAGTCACCGTGGCTGTAACAGTGTTTGTGTTTGTGTCAATTACAGAGACGGTGTAGTCCCAAAAATTCGTCACATATACCTTTGTTCCATCGGGACTAACTGCAACTCCATTAGGACCGAATCCTACACTTACATTGGCTGTGACAGTGTTTGTGGCTGTGTCAATTACAGAAGTAGTATTGCTGAGGGAGTTCGTCACATATACCTTTGTTCCGGCTGGGTTAACTGCGACTCCTTGGGGGCAGCCACCCACAGTCACCGTGGCTATGACAGTGTTTGTGGTGGTGTTAATTACAGAAGTAGTATTGTTAACGGAGTTCGTCACGTATACCTTTGTTCCATTGGGATTGACTGCAACTCCATTAGAACCTAATCCTACACTCACATTGGCTGTAACAGTGTTTGTAGCGGTGTCAATTACAGATGTGACACTATCACACACCACATATACTTTTGTTCCATCGGGACTGACTGAAACTCCTTGGGGCCAGCCTCCCACAGTCACCGTGGCTATAACAGTATTGTTTGCTGTGTCAATTACAGAAGTAGTGTTGTTGACAAAGTGCGGCACATATATCTTCGTTCCATCGGGACTGACTGCAGCTACATAAGGCCAGCCGCCTGCAGGCAAAGTGGCTATAACAATGTTGTTTGTTGTGTCAATCACAGAGACGTTGTTGTCGCCTGAGTTCAGGATATAAGTATATGTCTTCACAGACGCATTCTGTGAAGTATCGGCCGATGCCATAGACAAAACGAGAATTAAAAATAAAATTACAGCTGCCGAAGCTAAAGCTACCGAATGCAACTTTTTATTATTCTTCATTTATTTATTCTCCTTTCTAAAAAAATTAATACTCAAAGCATGACTATGACTTTTAAGACCTTTCGTTTAATGTAAAGATTTATAAAAATAGTACAATTAAAAATAATTAGCAGTGATACGAAATACCGTAAAATAATATATTTTAATAAGTTATTTGGTTCCGTTGCAAAAAATCTTTTCTAATGATACAATAGAATAAAAAGAAAACCAAAGATAGTAATATGCTATCTAATTCCTTTAAATGGAAGCATTATGAAGGAGAAATTATTCTATTGAATGTCAGATGGTACTTAAAATACCCATTAAGCTATCGAAATTTAAAGGAAATGATGATAGAAAGAGGAATTCAAGTTGATCACAGTACTATAATGAGATGGGTGCATCAATATTCTCCTGAAATAGAAAAGAAGATAAGAAGACATTTAAGACCAACAAATGATTCGTGGAGAGTTGATGAAACCTATATCAAAGTAAAAGGTAAATGGAAATATTTTTACCGAGCAGTTGACTCAAATGGAGATACAATTGATTTCATGTTAAGTGCAAAACGAAATAGAAAAGCAGCGAATAGATTCTTTAAGAAAGCTTTGAGTTCTAATCATAATCAAATTCCAAGAGTAATAACCGTTGATAAGAATCCAGCTTATCCACCTGCTATAAATGAACTGAAAAATGATAAAATACTACCTAAAAACGTAGGAATTCGACAAATCAAGTATTTGAATAACATTATAGAACAAGATCATAGATCTATAAAGCGAATCGTTAATCCAATGTTAGGATTTCAGTCTTTTCGATCTGCTAATAAAACTTTAAAAGGAATTGAAGCTATGAATATGATTAAAAAAGGACAAGTCAAGAATCTAAATTACTCTGTTCTTAATGAAGCTAAATATATTAATCAATTATTTGGAATAGTTCTATAATATTGATACATTTTCTCGAATATTTTAACTTTTGTTCATTATCCATAGATTTACATGCTTATTCTGAGATTTTTTGCAACGGAACCCTATTTAGTGATAAGTAGTATTTATTCCACATATTAATGGTAAGTAATATTTATTCTACCTATTTTATAAGAACCAAAATTATATTTGTACGCGTATATTAGTTAATTAAAAAAAACTAGACAGATTTAATCTCACTGCCAATATTTAATAACTGTTTGTGGGGGTTATAGTATGGCCGATATCAAGGTCGTAGTAATTAATGAAAGCACGGTATTGAAAGACGATCAAGTGCAATCTGCACTGCCTGCACTTCAGAAGCAGGTGCACAGAGATTTTGCTCCAGTTTGGGGTATAGACGCCGATATCACATTTTCGCCAAAAGGTTCACAGCCTCCTTCAGGCTCTTGGTGGCTTACAGTATTTGATGATTCAGATCAACCAAGTGCCCTTGGCTATCACGATGTAACTAATGAGGGATTACCTCTTGGGAAGGTCTTCGCTGGAACCGCTATGAAATTTGGAGCCAACTGGACTGTTACATTAAGCCATGAGCTGCTAGAGATGCTCGCAGACCCCGAGATCGATCTGACAGTCTTCGACCAGCCAGATGAGACTACAGGGATCTTGTATGCCTACGAAGTCTGTGATGCCTGCGAGGCAGATCAGTTCGGCTATCAGATAGATGGCGTAACTTTATCGGATTTCGTCTATCCGACCTGGTTCGAGAAATCCCAGGCAGGCAGGAACGTACAATTTTGTCATAGCAAGAAGATTAAAAATCCCTTCGATCTTCTGCCCGGCGGCTATATAGGCATTTTTGATGTAATGAGAGGCGGCGGATGGAAACCGAAATTTGCAGAAGGAACATCTATGAGATATGCTCTACTAGCCCGTGTACAGCCTCGTGTAGGCAGCCGAAGAGAAAGGCGCAACGTTCCTCGTGATATGTGGGAGAAGAGCCAGGTTAAATTTGGATCTCAGCGTTCCCAGGCGCAAGAAGATTTGAGATCAAGAATGGGCATGGCCGCGCTAGTGTGCCCTTGATAAGGCTATAGCTTTATCCAGCGCATGGATGACCACTTTGAAGATCCCATTGGACCAGACTGGAGGCATAAATCTAGCATGGAATACGAAGAAACCTATCACGGGCAATGTATCATTGTAACCACACTTCAGCAACCAGAGGGCGACTGGAAGTCGAAAGCCGAGTTGCTGGATTTTGGAAATAGAGTCCTCCTTGGGAAGACCTCGGACGAACGTTACTCCTCGGAAGAAGAAGCAAAGCGTGCAGCTCTGTCGATTGCGGCAGATGCCATCGACCGGACCCGAATCTCAAAGGGTAAGCCGTAGGTTGCCAGGTTTCGGGTTAGGGATCCGTTGAATTTAGAGTAACTGAAATGAGGGGAGAGGGTAGAAAATGACAGAACCTAAAGGATTTGCCTCTTTGAAGGAGTTTGTTGAATCAACTCAGTCCGCGAAACCCAAGATGTTTTTGAGAAGACCAGAAAGCAAAGTTGCTGACGAAAATGCTTTTGCAGAGATGCAAACTCACATTCTAAGTCTCTACGAGAAGACGGAAGCTTTGAACAGTTTCATGGATGAAAGTGGTGCAGTTTACGATTGTATTCCGGTGGAGCAGCAGCCTTCCCTGAGGGGATTGAAGGGTCGTGTTCCTGTTGCGCCCGACACTCCGCAGCTTGAGGCAGTCGGCGGTCCGAAGGCTCCACATAAAGACATTCTGGCTGTTTCGCCGCTTGCTCCTGACAAGAAGGATAGGTTTGGGAACGTTATGCACTGCCCGGAGGGTGCGATACCCATGCGGCGGGTGACTATGGAGGACCTGACGCGGTTCGGAACCTTAAGAGACTTCTTCCGTAAGGGGCCGGGGGGGGCGGGTCGTCCTCCTAGAGCTGGTGAGCCGCCGATGGTTCCGGCAACTAGCCAAGTTTTAGAGGCCCGGGAATGTCAGGCGACTCTTCAGGCTAGTGAGCCGCCAGCGGTTCCGGCAACCCACCGTTGGGCTCATGCGTTTCAGAACGTGAGTAACAGCGGCGGACACAGCTTCCTGAGCATTCATGAACCTCCGATCGGTCCCGATCAGGTTTTCTCACTGTCTCAGCACTGGTATGTTGGTGGAAGCGATACGAACCTGCAGACCCTTGAATGCGGGTGGCAGGTCTATCCGGCGATGTACGGTGACACAAAGCCGCATCTTTTCACTTACTGGACTGCCGATAATTACAATACAACCGGCTGTTACAACTTGACCTGTGCGGCTTTTGTCCAAACAAGCAATGTCATCGCTCCAGGCATGATTGTTGGTCCGACTAGTGTGGTTGGGGGACCGCAGTATAACATGGAGTTGGCCTATTTCCACACCGGTGGGCTCTGGTGGTTGTATTACAATGGGACATCGGGAAGCAACGCCATCGGATACTACCCTGACTCGTTGTACCAGGGTGGTGCGCTTGCGGGGAATGCAAGCGAGATCGATTACGGCGGCGAAACCGTAGGTACGACCACTTTTCCGCCTATGGGAAGCGGTCACTTTGCGGAGGAGGGGTGGCAGAAGGCCGCCTTTCAGCGAACCATTGCCTACTATACACCGCAGGCTATGGTTAATGCTAGCTTGACGCCGTCGCAGGCATGGCCAAATTGCTACACAGCGAGGGTCGAAATGTTTGGCTCACCGTGGTTTGAGACGCTGTGGTACGGAGGCCCGGGAGGAAACTGCTAAATCTTTGACCCCTGAAAAAGTATTCCATAGTAAGTTGCTTCGAAATTGGGGCAGATTCATACCTCTCTGCCCTCCCTTTCACTTTTTTTATTTTCCGCCGAATACATACTTTGATAACTTAGAGCCTATCCGAAATTGCCACGGTCAGTAGGATTAGTTCCAGTTCCAGATCCACCGAATGGTGCTTTTGTCATAGCACCATCAATTGATTGTCATTCCCACTCGATGCCTTTTTCTGTATCATACTCAACAAGACCAGCTATCCACATGCTCTCAAATAAGCCTTATCTTTGCCATTCCTGAAAGCGATTATGGACGGTACTTGGAGCTCCATAAAATCTTGGCAACGATTTCCATTGGCAGCCAGTATGAAGGAGATAAAAAATACCACTAAGTATTTTCTTATCATCTTTTCTAGGTCTTCCAGGCTTCTTTTTTGGCTTTGGCAATGGTAGTAAAGGTTCTATTTTCTTCCAGAATTCATCAGAGATCTCAGTGTCGTGCAAGATTTTACGTTTTGTCATTCCTTACGTTAACCCTACATCAAAATTATTCTACTTTTCGGATAGGCTCTTAGTCTGCTTGAGCGAACAAAGTGAGCGAAACTGATGGCGTGCTCCCGAGGCGCAACTCTGCCGAAAAGGGCTGCGGTTTACCTTTCCGTTTAAAATTGATCATCTGGAGAAACTGAGTTGAAATGGAGAATTTTTCAGGATCGTCTCTTTAAAACACGGCTTTATAAGCAGGCTCCTTCCTTTGCAAACCTGCACCTGCAGTTCCGGGTTTCTTGAATATTTTCGATCGTATCCGAAATAATCTCAAAGATTGCATCCTGAGCTTTTCCCACGACCTCAGTAACTTCATCTGCTGTCAGTTTCTGTGTGGTCATTCCGCATGCCTGATTTGTGACAATGGCAAGAGAGGCATAACAGAGGCTGAGTTCTTTTGCGAGGATTACTTCAGGCACACCGGTCATACCCACAACATCTGCAAACTGGCTCATCATGCAGATTTCTGCCCTGGTTTCAAAACGTGGGCCTTCAGTGCACGCATAAATTCCTTCAGTGTAGGAGAACCCCTGCTTTTCCAGGGAATCTCTAAGAGCTGTCCTGATTTCCGGGCAGTAGGGTTCAGAGACGTCGACATGTACAGTCATGTCATCGTAAAAAGTCGAAGGTCTGGCCCGGGTAAAATCTATGAAATCATTAAGTACTACAAAACTGCCCACTGAATGCCCTTTCATTGACCCAACGGAGTTTGTGGAGATTACACGCTTTGCCCCGAGGGACTGTACAGCCCAGACATTGGCCCTATAATTAATCCTGTGCGGCGGGATGTGATTTTTTCCGGCATGCCTGGGAATTACTGCAACTTTTTTCCCTCTTATAGTGGTAATATAAGCTGTAACTTCCCCATAAGGGGTATGTACAGGACGGCTTTCAAATTCCATGTATGAATTGAAACCCACGCCTCCTATAACTGCAATTTCGACATTTTCAGCTTTCTTCTCCATTTTGTGCCTCCGTCGCGGTTTTACTGTAACCCGCCATTTTTCATCAAAAAAGATTATTTAATGTGTTTTTTAAATTGTTTTTTTATAGCTGGGAGGAATTTAAAGAAACTTTACTAATTTAATCTAATTTTTCATTTTTTGCATTTTCATTACGCTTTGATTTTAAGTTTCTCAGATCTCAGGTTTCTTTCCCTTGACCTCAGACGACTTTTTTCTTCCTTCTTACTCTATTTTCATTTTCTGAAGCCTTATTTGACACGCTATATTTTATGCCTGCAAGAGCGATAAGAATTGAAACAATGATTGAATACACGAAGTACTGGAGCGCAAGGGCTGAGTCATTAGTGATGCCTTCCGAAAGGGAAGATGCCGCTAAAATGTATGTGCTTGCACCCCAGAAGAGCAGTCCGGTTGCGATCACAAAGAGAGAAATTGAGATATTTTTGTATATCGGTTTATCTTCCATCTTCAGGTCGAATATCTTTCCAAGATCAGCAAGCAGCAGGGCTCCTGCATACCACCAGACCGAGGCATTGATAAATACCGAAACAAGCGTAAGGGTCCCATGATACCAGACCCCCTCTGCCGAATAAAGTTTCCATACTTCCATAGCGCCGTATACAGTTGCTACAATCGTTATAAGCAGGGCAGCGGTATAGCTGATAAAAACCATTCTCTGCTCCAGAAAAGCATCCCATAGCCTTTCTTTTTCAAGGGCGACAATATCGTCCAGCCCGAATCCCCGGTATAGCATGTAAAGCCCGACAGCTGCAAGAATTCCCACAACTGCACCTTCGGGATAGCGGGCAAGCAGGAATATGGCGTAAATGAGAAAAGCAAGCCCTAACGGCACAAAGAATGTCTGGGATATCTTCGGGTCACTGAAGACGTGTTTGAGGATATAATAGGTACTTTCCAGGTTTTCGCTCTGCATTACAACAATTCTTTTAACGGAATCAATTTTCATACGGGACTGAACAATAGGGACAAGAGTTTCGTCCTCTGCCCCATCCGAGACAAATATCGCTCTTTGCACGTCGTTTATTTTGAGGAAAGTCTCGAGTTGCTCGGCAATTTTCTGGTCTGAGATCACTCCAACGTTTTTGTCCCCTGCAAAAGAAACGATCTCCGCATCGACTCCCTTTGCCTGCAATTCGTCAAGAATCCTGATCCCACCGAAAATGGTATTCGTATCCGAGTCCTCCGGATCCGCGATCCCAAGTGCGACAGCGGCTTGGACGTTTGCTTCCCGTCCGACGATTGGGGTTCCTAGCTTTGCTTTTTCGCCGAGGTCATTATCTCTGTCTATGCATATAACTAAAGTCTGCATGTCTCCTCTATAGCCTTGAACGGCTTACTCTATCGCGGAGAGCTTATTTTCCCGAATATGGTATCCTGATCCGGCTCTTATATTTTTCCTGCCGGAGCTTTCCATAAACTCTTTTAATCTGTTAAGTTCTCTTACTTTTTACAAGCATACTATTTTAATTTATACTTTATAAGCTTGTAGCGTGACAAAATTTACTTTCTAAAACTAGTTTTCGCCGCAATCGGTTTTACAGCGCTGGCTTGGAAAACGCTGAAAATTAGAAAAATAGAAGATCTGGATTATCCGTCATTCCTGAAAGCAGGGAAACTCAATTTCAAGCATTGCATACGTTCCATTGAGCTAAAGCAAAGACTCGAACTTCGAAGGATAATTTTATAATTGCGAAAATCCATAGGTAGTGTATAAAAAAAAACAGGCTCTCTTTCTGAGAGAAATCTATTATTTTTATTAAAAATCAAGAGGGGTTTATATGGCAAAAACAATGGAAAGCGCAACTAAGGAAACTGAATCAAGTAAAAAGAGTTCTAAAATCCAAGAAAAAGTTGGAAAACTTGGGAATGATATTGATGCCCTTGCAAAAAAGACCGGGGAGGAAGCTTCAAAGCTTGCAAAGAATATAAATTCGGAAATAAAGTCACTCCCGGAAGAAATAAAGTCAATTGATGTAAAGGATGAGGTAAAGAGCATTACTGCCAGGGTTGAAAAACTAGTTGATGCGACAGGCGACAGCGCAAAAAAACTTGCCTCAGATATCAAGACAGATGTTAAGAAACTGGTGGACAAAATTGAAAGTCCAATTTCAAAGAAAAAATAAAGGCAAGTAAAATAACGGATGAGAAATAAAGGCAAGTAAAATAACGGATGAGAAATAAAGGCAAGTAAAATAACGGATGAGAAGGTAGAAATTCTCTCCTTCTTAATTCTCTCCTTCTTAATTCTCTCCTTCTTAATTCTCTCCTTCTTAATTCTCTCTTTTTAATTCTCTCTTTTTAATTCTCTCTTTTTAATTCTCTCTTTTTAATTCTCTCTTTTTAATTCTCTCTTTTTAATTCTCTCTTTCTTTATTTTCTCTTTCCTTTTTAGTCTTCTTTCTTAACCTTTTCTTTTATTCATTTCCTTTCCCTTTGCTTTTCCTTTTCTTCTCCTTTTTCTTTTCTCTCCTTTCCATCAGACACGTAAAATTTTTTTACTATGAGTACTTTTTTTTATTATAATGACTTAATGCATTAATGGGAAGTCATTTGTCGTCAGAGTTACTAAGGGACGTTTGTTATGCCTATTTCTTTCGATCAGCACAGTTCTATCCAGAATAATCCGGTAAGCCTTCAGAAAGCTCTCTCAAGCTATTCGCTTGATATCTCTTTTTCTCCCGAGCCTGTGGAAGAGATAAGACTCTTTCTCGATATGGATGGAGTCCTCACGGATTTCATGGGCGCCTGTGAAAAGCTCGGTGACGATATGATGTTCTGGTACAGCAACGATAGAGAATTTTTCTGGAAAAAGATTACATCCGCAGGGGCCGAATTCTGGTCGGAAATGTCCTGGATGGCAGGGGGACGGGAACTGCACGGGTTTCTTAAAAACTCGGGCTTTTGTCCGACAATCCTTTCTGCACTCCCTGGGCCTGACCGAAAAAAGGCTTTAATCAACGCAAGAGAGGGAAAAATCGAATGGCTCAGGAAAGAACTCGGAGCCTCTTACGCAGAAACTGCAATTCTCTGTTTCCGTCCTGAAAAGGCTTTACAATCAGGGATTGCAAGAGTTTTGATCGACGACAACTCTGAAAATATCAATGAATGGGAAGATGCAGGAGGTATCGGAATCCTGCATAAGAACGCCAGCCGGACAATCCGGTGTTTCAGTAAAGTTCTTGAAGTCGAGCAAAAGTTCTGATTTACTGATTTTTCCAGCGAAATTCATAATTCATTAATAATCTACATATTCGAGCTGAGAGATGTCAGATCCAAAAAATTCTATCTTTTAATTCCTAAACCATAAAAATAAACCAATAATTTGCGGGAACGACCTAAAAGGCTTAAGCCTCTTGATTACAGCCTACGATAAGGGCCACAAGGTTTTGCCTGTGGTTTTTAACATCTTCTCCTGTCGCATTCCTCAGCCACTTTTTCCCCCCATGGACTGCATGGTCTCCACAGATAAAGAAAATAGTGCCCTTTTCGGCGTTCCGGAAAATCTCACCCAGATTTTCGTCCACTGCTTTTGCAGCCTTTTCTAATTCATCCCAGTTTTCTGCCCGATGGGAAAAACGGTCTAGAGCTCTGAGGTGTACAGCCAGAACATCGGGCTTCTCCCTGAGTGCACATACCGCATAATTCGTGATCTGAAGGTCGTAATCCAGGATATCTTCGGAATCCGGGACTCCGTAAAAGTCTTTTATCCTTCCCCTGAAACTCTCTGCACCTTCGGACTCTATAACTGCTGATGCTTTCATGCCTGCCCTGTAAGCCCATTCCATAATGCTTTTCAGTCTTGGGTTTTCAGAGTCTTTTGCTCTTTCAGTATAAATATTCGCTGTCGAATAGATATTATGCTCTTCTGGCAGGTATCCTGTGAGGATTGACGCAATAGCAGGTGATGTTATGGTTGCCGGAGATTTGCATCTAAACAGGAGCCCTCTTTCTGAAATTTCACTCAAATTTTTCATTACTGGAGAAAAATGCCTGTAAAGAGAATACCCAAGGCTGTCAACCACGATAATCACTGCTCTCTTGCAGCCTCTCTCCTTTGCAGTAGCTCTCTACTTCCGGAATCGGCCTGCCAGTAGGCGGAACCATAGGGATCTTCAGCAATCTCGAGATCGTAGGGGCAATATCAATGGTTCTGCATTCAAAAACTTCCATATGCTCTCCAGTATATTATCTGGCAAGCCAGTTTATATGCATTTCCTGTGCTGCTTATTTTTGACTCAAACACAGCTATAAATTCTGCTGGATAAGATATGAATAGTCGAGGAGGGAAAATGGGTAAGAGAGGAAAAATGGGTAAAGAAAAAGAAGAGTTCTCTGAAGCAGAATTCTCTGAAAAAGGGGAAGAATTCTCAGAACTGATAAGGTACACTTTGCCGGGTTATTTTTTAGGGCTTCTGGCAGGAGTTTTTCTGGACTCTCAGGGGTACCAGCGAAGCTTTCTCGGGCAGTGGCTTGTCCGGACTCTTGCAGGAGAAGGAGAAAGCATCTTCGAAGGAATTTTTTCAATACGCCAGCGGCTTCAGAGGGGCTGAGGGAAGTATGGCAGAAGCTTATGGGTGGGGGAAATTCTTCGGAATTGCCGTTCCCTGGATAATCGATCTCGTCAGCCGGATAGCTGGAGTAAATGTCTACGGAATTGAAGGTTTTTATATCCCTTACTTCTATGCCCTCAGTGACCAGATAGGGGCCAATATTTCAGGCATGCTTTTCCTGCGGCGCAAAGAAGGGTCATGGAAAGCCGGAGTTCACCGATATGTCCGTCATCCGGTTATGCTGGCAAGCCTCTTTGTGATCACGCTTGTGCCTTTCGGGCTGCTCGGAGCCAGAATCCTTGGATTCAGCCCGACAACGCAGACTTTTACAGCCCTTGAGACGATTGCTGCAAACCTGTGCTGGATCCCACCGCTTGTGGGATGGTTGAACGAAAAGTACCGCTGAATTTTCATGAAAACAAGCAGTAGCGGCCATAATTTAAATATTCTCCTGCAAACTACATATGTAGTGTAAATGATACATATAGTGTAGTAACAGGCGTTTACGGTTGATCACAGTCGTTAACAAAAGAAAAATTGGTGTGAAGGTGCAAAAAATGAGAAAAGCGATTATAGCAATTCTCCTGGGAATACTGCTTATAGGGGCTTCCGGGGCAGCGGTCGTCAGTGCGGTTGCTTCGGATAATGCAGGGGCAAACTATGGTTTTGGTTCAATGCACAGGTGGGCTGCAAGATACACGGATTCTGGTTCTCGTGAAGGAAACTTCTCCTATTGCCCTTATTTCAACTCAAGTAAAACTGCAGAACTTGAGGTAGAGACTGCTGATGAAGCACTCGAAATCGCGAGGAAAGAAATCGATAGCAATGTTTCCAAAGAGGACATTTCTCAGATGCGCCGCTGGTGGATTGTTTCCTATCAGGACGGGGATGGGGTTTACAGTCAGGCAAGAATTGATGCCGTCAGCGGTAAAGTGTTTACCGATTACCCTGCTTGCGCAGGAGCACAGGCTGGTGGCAGGCACGGCAGGGGTCCGGGCTATTGCAGGGCATATGCCTATTGAAAGCAATGGTTATTGATTGAATACTGAAGCCATCCTTTAAAGTCATCCTTTTTATTTATTTCATCATGTCAAATTTCCAAGTTACGGGTTAAATTTCCGGGCTCATCCCAAAACCAATTTTATTCCCAAATCCATAAAGTTTCAGAACTATTTTCCATGATCAGAAACTCGATCGATTATTCGGAATCCGGGATTCGGAAAAGTAATTTTGAGTTTTGGGATCAGCTCTTAACATGATTTGAGTTATAAAAAAATTCCCTTTTTCCGAGCCTTCTCTCATCTAAAAGCCTAATCCAAGACGCCTTCAAGTCTCCATTTAAATAATTTCTTAACAGGTATATATCACAGTATGTCCAACTATTGATGGGGCTGTTATGGTTAATGCGATTAATGAGAGCCTGGAGCTTTCAGAATCGATTCTCGGAGAAATTCTCGGTTTGTATCGTGATATCAGGGAACTGTCTGATGAAGGAATTCTGTACTGCTCTTCGGATCGAAGTGGGAAACTGTTTCTGAAATTGAATTCTTTAATTACCCTGGACTTAGGAAGTGATGTAACCTGCACTCTCCTGAATAAACAGAAGCTGGAAACGGTTTTCGTTCACATGGATCGATTTAGAAACCTGTACACAGTGAGGTTGGAAACCGAGTATGCAAATGAAATTCTCGCGAGCCAATCTCCCTGGGATGTCCTTGAGGAATTTCCCTTTTACAAGAATTACCTCGGGCTGGTCCGTACAGAATACGAAGGTTTCGGGCTAAAAGCAGGGGACAGGGTTTTTTTTCATCGGAAGCAGACCTCTTCCTTTAACACTTATTGTTTTTTTCAAATTTCATGGGTAAAGGGCACAGGCATAGAACAGGATCCTGAAAGGGCAAAAATCTCAATGAAAGCACTTGATAAGCTCGGGCTTTCGGAAGATATCACCATAATTCACGGGAGCCATCTCTCTCTGAACCCGATTGATTTCATAGATCCTGATACCGGGGCAAAGGCTCTCATGATAGCTGCCCAGGCTGAACCTAAAAGAGAAATTCTCGGTCACTTATTAAAGGTAATACCTGCCGGATTCATGAGTTCTTACAGGATCTACGAGAAAGGCTTAATGAAACTGGTGAACAGGGATTTTCTGTTTGATTTGCCTGAAGGTTACGGGGAACATAAAAGTATCCGGCCCGAGCCCCCTGCCTATAATACAGTCGTATTTCTGGATGAAAAAGGTAACTGTTCCGGAAGTCCGGAGTAATAACATATTGTTTTTCACGGACTGAAATCTGGACCTCAGTAATAAATTCCTCTTCAGGAACTTCTGCAGGGCCATTAAAATAAAGTTCCTGCTCGGGCTTAAAGGTTCAAGCTTGTTTTCAGGGCTGCTGACGAATGCGCAGATTTTACCTATGAGTTTTCCAATAGTTGCTTCAAAGGTTCCTTTTTCACGCTTGCTTATCACTCGCATCTCGGGTATTTCCTTAACAACGGGTTCTGTAATAGATATTTTTAATAACTCTACAACTTTCCATTATGTTTGCAGGCGCCCTGCAAGATCCCTTCGATCCTTTGCAGTTGCCCGATCTCAACTGACGTGTGTTGATCGGAGAAGAAATAAAAGCAGATTCGATAAAACCTTTAAGAGAGAGGAAAAGAAAGAAAATAAACGGAAAATACAGAAAACAGCTACATCTGGACTTTGACATATCAGATACAATATAAGGAATGTCACAGAGACAACAATCTATGTGTAAAAAGAAAATTTGGAGAAGTATTCAGGACAAAGAAGTTCTATAACCAATTCAACGAAATAGAAGTAAACTGTTAGTGTACAACGTAAACTAAAAAGTTATAGAAGTTATTTGGATAAAATTGAGGACTTCTACAGAGCCAAAAGATCATCAAATAGTTTAAATAATTTAAAAGAGTAACTTACTAAAGATATTACAAAAATATATCTTTTTGAAAAGTTTCTTCAAAAGGAAGCGGCAAGGTGGGTGTTATGCATTGCAATTTTTGGAAAATTTATTATCATCATCCTGTTTAGAGATTTTTACTTGTCTACATGCCTACGCTAATTCTGCTTATTTGGTATTCTATATTCAGCGCTATTTCTGTTGGAGGGGCTTTATCCAGTGTAGGAAAGGTGAAAATTGTATCTAAAATTAGCATGATTTGTACTTTTATAAATACGATATATAAATGCGATATTAAACATAATACTAATTCCAGAGTATGAACTGAGCATCGATCGCATCATCAATTTCTCTGATTCTTACATCCTTAATTCAGATGTATTTCATCAGCAAATATGTTCTGAAAGATAAATACAGTATTAGGTTACATAAGAAGAGTAATTACCCTACACCTTACTCAGTTAAGCTCAGATCAATTACGATAAAGAGATTTGTATGAGACATGATTGGATTGACTCTTTAAAAGGCATGGCAATAATATTAGTCGTTGTCGGCCACCTAAATACCATATTCACCATATCCAGTGGATTAAATCAATATATATATTCCTTTCATATGCCGATATTTTTCTTCATATCTGGATATTTATTTAATTTTAAAAAATATATAAATCTGGAGAAAGTTTATTTTATAAAAAGAAGTTCTTCTTTAATTATCCCATATTTCTTTTTTTCAATAGTTGCTTATCTATTTTATATTGCAATGGATTGTTTATATCAACCCCAAATTCAAAATGTTGAAGTGTTTGGAAAAGGTTTATTATTTAACCTATATGCCGTCATTTGCTCCGCAAGTGGATATCTTATAGATACTCCTTTGTGGTTTTTACCCTGTTTACTAATAACTGAAATATTATTTTTTATATCAAGAAAATATTTTAAGCAAGACTATAAGCTTTTCGCTCTGGTAATTATTTTCTCACTTATTGGCTTCTTATATAATATTTATATTCCATTAAGAATGCCCTGGGGCATTGATATAGCATTAACAGGAATAGTTTTCTATTCAGCAGGTTACTTTTTCAGAAGGAAATGTGAAAATGTTTTTTTTGGAAAAAGCTATATTTTCATTTTTTTTCTTTTCCTTATACATATAATATCGTCTTTCACAAATCCCAGGGTTGACATGTATAAATTAATTTACAACAGTTACTCCCTATTTTATCTTTCGGCTTTTTCTGGAATACTCGTTTATGTTTATATTTTCAAGATGGTAAGACCATCAAAAACTTTACAGTTTTATGGAAAAAATAGCCTTATTATTTTAGGACTTCATTATTTGGTTATCTCTACACTAAAATATACGCTTCCAACTTTATTTAGTCATTTAAACTTACAAGTTAGTGAAAGTATATTTTTTATAACTGGTATGTTTTTGACATTAATTTTAATGATCCCTACTATAGTTATAATTAATAGATATTTCCCATATATTACAGGAAAGGGTCAACAACTTACAAAAACTATTGATTCGTATTCTTATTCTAATTCTTCAGAAGATAGAGATCCGACTTATTTCCTTAAATAGAACTTGAACTGATCCCAAAATTTAAAACTAACTTATCTGGATTTCGTGTTTTGAGTGATGTGACTACTTCCTCATTGAAATGGAGACATCTATTGATTCTAAGTAGAATAATTAGGCTAATCGAATAATTAAGCTGGAGATTAGATCAAGAAAGATGCAACCCGTTTCTGTACGTTCTAATCTCCAGTAAAGTATCTGACTACTGACATATTTTATCCTGCATGAACTTACGCAGCAGTTTCCTTATTCATGATATAAAAAATCATTTCAGGGTTAAGTTTGTTCTCCCTTGAAACCTTTGCTTCAATATCTTCATCGGATTTACCGTCGATTTTCATCTCCTTTATTTTTTCAGTCACTGAGGACGGAATGGTGTAGTATTCGTTAATGTTCTTCCTGTGGCCACAGACATCGCCTTCGATAAGCTGGATTTTCTTTATTTCAAGGAACATCTCTATGGATTTTAAGACGGTAGCCAGGTAAGACTTGGGTAACTGAATTACTTCAATCTTCGGGCAGGTCTCGACCAGTGAAAAGACATCCTTGTTCGAAGGTCTGAAAGCCAGGTGAACAATACGCTCATTAGGATTTAATGTAAAGATTTCTTCTTTTGAACTAACTACTCGAATTCTCATATTTTCCCCTCTCGAAACTTCTTTTAATTGTATGATATAAACTACATATACTGATTATAAATAATTATCTCATTGAACTAACATTATTTTGATAGTCTTCTGGAGATGATGATTATATAATATCTTCTTATTTGATCTAGAAAAGCCAAAGAAAGAATAAGAACCGATTTTTACAATTTGTTTTTTATTTTTTTCTTCACTTCTACTCTATTTCATGCTATTATTTTTTCCAAATTTAGACTAATTATTCTAGTTTTGATCCTTTCAGCTTGAGATTACATCGAGACTTTCTCATTCTTCTGAGTAAAGGAAAAATTAATATACAAAATCATAGGGTTCCAACTTCATGGAAATGGAATTTTGAAGACAGAACATATTCAACAACCAAAAGCCCTACATACACATAGAGCCGATCCCAAAACTTCATCTAATCTCACAATTACTGCTAACATTACAACTCCAAGGTATGATATTTCTTTGATTTCATATCTTGGAAATACTTTCTTACATGATTCTATCCAGCTAAAGAATCTCTCTACTGCACTTTTCTTTTTGTATTCTTCCTGATCTACCTTTATTGGTCTTCCTTTCTTCTTATTCTTCTGATTTCTTCTGTTTACTGGTATATTGGACTTTATTTCTCTTTTTCGGTTATATTTCCTAATCTTAGCTGTATCATACATCCCATCATCTGTCACTTTGGAAGGACTGTTAACAGGCCTTCCTACAGGTCTCTTTATTCTGAAATTTTTAAGTGTAGGTATATAAAGAGTTGAGTCATTTTTGTTTGCAGGGACAATAATAATAGAGAGAGGTAAATCCTGTAAGTCTACTAAAACATTTGGTATTGTTAACTAACTATAGCTACTCTTTATTTCTGGTATTGTTAACTAACTATAGCTACTCTTTATTTCTGTATTTCATCAATAGAAGTACAGAGTACTTTAGCATTTCAAGACTCTTAGTATAACACTTTGTTTTTCGTCTCAACCTTGCCAGAAAGTGCCTCAATATGCCGTTATATCCTTCAACTGTATATGTTTCTGCTTTGGATTGAGTATGAATAGTTTCAGGAAGAAACTCTGCATATGCCCTCCAGTGATCTGTTATCACTTCCCCAATCTCTTTCTTCTCTAATTTTCCCCAGAGTAGTTGTCCGGTTTCCGTTCCTCTACTACCAAAAGCGCAGTTGATGAACTTTTTCCCAACTCTATCAACAGCAATCCATATCCAGCAATATTTTTTTTGTTACCGATGTAAGTGTGCATCTCATCCATTTCAACAATAGATATCTCATTTTCGCTTTTTAGATCCTCTAACTCCTGACCGAATTTCTTTATCCATTTTTGGACAGAAACATGACTTACCCCTAAAAATCGTCCTATTGAGCGAAATCCTAATCCTTCAAGATAGAGTTGCAAAGCCTGTCTCTTAACAAAAGTGGAGATAGCAGTTGATTTTATCTCTACTGAATAGTTATAATCACAATCATAGCATTTGTATCGTTGACGTTCACCAACTATACCGTTCTTTTTGTTGTTGGAACTCTTACACTTTGGGCAGTTCATGCAGAACTATAGTTTCTCATAATATATAACTATATTTAACTACCAAAGCCTTTAAAATTTATACAGTAAATTTTTCCCAAATTCAGGTACACTTTTCCTATGGAACTTACACACTCGATGTACGAAATAAAAAACAGTATCCATTTTTGCTTGAAATTGCTCTTTAGATATTTAATGGCTTAATGCTATTGTTTTTCAGTTCGAGTGTGTAAGTCCTATCCCAATTATAGAATCAAATTTAATTTTAAGACACGCTCTAAGGCAGACTTCTTGAACTTGATAGTCTATCAAATTAACTGCTTTAATATTTTTCTCAAACTAAAAAGGCTTTTATTCTCTAAATCCAAATGCAAAAATGAATTAGGGCTTACGTAATTGAACTGAAAACAATAGCATGAAATCTCAAAAATATCTAAATAATTGTATTTGTGACAGGTCTACTCATGCTTTATTTTACTCCTCAAATACGCAAGTCCTAAGATATGAGACAATTTCATTTTATTGAAAAGAGGGGGATCTTTAATGAGAAAGATGACAGAACAACATCTTATCAATGCGTTTGGGGGAGAAAGTCAAGCATACATGAGATACGTACATTTTGCAAATCAGGCCGAAAGCGAAAAGCTTAGTAATGTAGCTCGCTTGTTCCGCGCAATTGCTCATGCTGAATATGTACATGCAGGAGACCATTTCCAGGAACTAAAACACCTCGATGGAGGATTTGTCGCAAATAGCATGGCAGTTTTTGGTCCGGGTGATTCCAAGAAAAACCTTAAACTAGCTATCGCTGGTGAGACGTACGAAATTGAGGAAATGTATCCTGTATATATTGAAGTTGCAAAATTTCAGGAAGAAAAAGGTGCACAAAGAAGTTTTGAATGGGCTTGGGGCACTGAAAAAATGCATAAAATGCTTTATGAGAAAGCATTAGAGTCGGTTAATTCAGGAAAAGATGTTGATCTAGGCCCTATCCAGGTTTGCGAAGTGTGTGGATATACCCTTGAAGGAGAAGCGCCCGATGTATGTCCCATATGTGGTGCATTGAAAGACAAATTTACTGCATTTAAATAAGTAAAGATCACTGGATTTTTGAGGAGCTTTTAAAAAATAACTTCAAGTTTTCACTTTAATGATAGCTCTATAATTCCATCTCTTAAATAATAATCAAGGATGATATTGGCAAATAAAAACTTGAAATTAAATTTTTATCATTCCCAAACTGGCTACAAGCCATTGATACTGCTATTGACTGTTATCGGCAGATGTCGAACTTTGAGTTTGATATAATGGTCTCAGAGTCTATTAAGAGCCTATTCGAAAAGTTAGTAATGTACATTGAAAAGTTACAGTAGATCTATATATCCGAGTAATCGTCCCGGTTGTTCATATTTAAACTGTATAAGTCATAGCGGGTCGCAGCACTTTTCGAATACACTCTGAGCTCATCCTAAAACCAATTTTAACCTCAAATCTATAAGAATTTCAAAACTATCTTCCATAATCAGAAAATCATTAATTATTCCGAATTCCAGATTAAGAGAAGCAGTTTTGAGTTTTGGGATAAGCTCTCTTAATACAATCGAATTCAACTGCTTATCTGCTATGAAAGGATTACCATGATAGAGAAAGAACTCACAGAATCCGGAAGCATGAAAATAGAATGGGCAAGAAATCATATGCCTGTACTTGCGATCATCAGGGAGAAATTTGAGAAAGAAAAGCCTCTGAAAGGGCTGAAAGTGGGAATGGCCCTTCACGTAGAAGCAAAAACCGCAGTCCTTGTAGAGACTATAGCTGCAGGCGGTGCAAAGGTATACATTACTGGATGCAATCCTCTTAGTACTCAGGACGATGTGGTAAAAGCCCTCAATACCCATGAGAACATAAGTTGTTTTGCAAAATATGGGGTTAGCACCAGCGAATATTATGAAGCGATAGGCAGAGTCCTTGACTGTGGACCTGATATCACTGTCGATGACGGAGCAGACCTTATATTTGAGCTTCATAAAGAAAGAACGAGTCTGCTTCCGAATATCCTGGGAGGTTGCGAGGAAACAACTACAGGAGTTCACAGGCTTCATGTCATGGAGAAAGAAGGAGATCTGAAAATGCCTGTGATTGCTGTAAATGACGCTATGACCAAATACCTTTTTGACAACCGCTATGGGACAGGACAGTCAACTTGGGACGGAATTAACAGAACCACGAATCTCCTGGTTGCAGGCAAAAGTGTTGTCGTCGCAGGCTATGGCTGGTGTGGGCGTGGGGTTGCAATGCGGGCTGCAGGTCTTGGAGCAAGTGTAATAGTTACTGAAGTTGATCCCATCAGAGCCCTTGAAGCTATAATGGACGGGTATAGGGTTATGAGAATGGCCGACGCTGCAAAGTTAGGGGATATCTTTGTTACTACTACCGGAAACCGCGATATCCTTACAGCTGAACATTTCCAGGTTATGAAGGATGGAGCAATTCTTGCAAACTCCGGACACTTCAATGTGGAAATAGATATGGAGTCCCTTGATTCTCTTGCAAAATCAGTTCGAACCGTCAGGCACAATATAAAAGAATACAATATTGGCAACCGGTGTATCAATGTTATAGCTGAAGGAAGACTTGTCAATCTGGTTGCAGGTGACGGACACCCTGCCGAGGTTATGGATATGAGCTTTGCGAATCAGGCTCTCTGTGTACGCTACATTGCTGAAAACAAACTCCAGAATGGAGTCCACAAAGTTCCTTATTCACTAGATATGTATGTGGCAAGAATGAAACTTGAGTCACTGGGTATAAGCATCGATGAACTCACGTCGGCGCAAGAGAGTTATATAAACAGCTGGGAGTATGGGACATAATTTGGAATGAAACTACATAAGATTCTGTCAAGTTGTCGTCACCTAATACTCATAAATCGTTATATCATTAGTTGTGCCTTTTCGAAAAGAGTATCATCTATCTAGTGACGACAACTTGATAGAACCTATAAACTCAAAATTTATAATTATTAAATCCGCAGACTAACAGAGCTAGAATTTAAATTCAGTCTTCAACAAGTTTGATAGCAACCTCTGGACAGGCTTCCACACACCATTTGCATTCGATGCAATTTTTTGGGCGGGCTACTACTCCCTTCTTTGCTCTATCAATTTCTTGAATATCAAAAACTTCTACAGGGCAAACTTCATAGCAGGCTAGAGCTCCACTACACTTATGGTAATCAATTACTGGATACATCTCATATCGTCCAAAATTATAGTACCTGAATCGCTTTATCCATATTTTACAGAAAAATAGCTCTCAAGTCACGTTATCTCACGACTTACTGGTGTAACTGAAAACCAACGTACATTCCGAAGTGGAATATGCCGGTTTTTGTTGTCATTTAACATCATCCATAGTAGGTCTAAGCCATATCTAACCTCTGTGCATTCGAATGACTCATAGTAACCATCCATCCACCTAACGTTTACTTTTATAGTAGTCATGTATTCGAGTCTCCATCATATTCTTTTATTATATGGATCAGCAGAAAGTCATTGACAATGACTCCACATGATCAAACAAACACTTATTCCGCTATCATTTGACTGCAATCAATCAAAAATCCAGAAAATAAAAGATAATCTCGATTTCAAATTGTATTACCAGAAAATTAGTATTTGAAGGATATAATACAAAGAGAAATATAACTAAGGAACAGATATTAATTGAAAGCGAATCCATTTATGCTTACAATCCAACGAGAATGAAGCCGCTTGGAAGCAAATTCCGGATTATCAAGAACCTTTGATCAGAAACTTGATTTCCAAAAATATATTCCTCTTCTATTCATTGTTTAATAAAAACGATTAGATAAAAATTAATGAATAAAAGTGATCACAATGAATTTAGCAGGACAAACAGCCCTTGTAACTGGTGGAGTAAGGGAATAGGAAAAGCTATCTGCCTCGCTCTGGCAAAAGAAAAAGCAAACATCATCATTGCAGCAAGGAATGATAGTGAAATAAAAGAGACAATGGATGAGTTAAAGAAAATGGACAGTAAAGCCATAGCTATCCATGTCGACGTGCGTAATGAAGAGGACGTAAAGAATCTGGTATCAAGAGCTGTAGATGAATATGGTAGGCTTGATATCCTTATCAACAACGCAGGAGTTGCACATAAAAAACGGTTGGAGGAAACCACTATGGAGAAATACAATGAGATCATGGACACAAACTTAAAAGGCGTCTTTCTCTGGGTTCCGTTGCAAAAACTTCAGAATAAGCATGTAAATCTATGAGTAATGAATAAAAATCAAAATATTCAAGGAAAATGTAGTAACATTATAAAATTATACCAAACAATTGATTAATGTATTTGACTTCATCAAAAACCAAGTAAAGATCATTTACTTGTCCTTTTTTGATCATATTCATAGCTTCAATTCCTTTTAAAGTTTTATTAGCAGATCGAAAAGACTGAAAATCCTAACATTGGATTAACGATTCGTTTTATAGATCTATGATCTTGTTCTATAATGTTATTCAAATACTTGATTTGTCGAATTCCTACGTTTATAGGTAATATTTTATCATTTTTCAGTTCATCTATAGCAGGTGGATAAGCTGGATTCTTATCAACTGTTATCACTCTTGGAATTTGATTATGATCAGAACTCAAAGCTTTCTTAAAGAATCTTTTCGCTGCTTTCCGATTTCGTTTTGCACTTAACATGAAATCAATTGTATCTCCATTTGAGTCAACTGCTCGGTAAAAATATTTCCATTCACCTTTTACTTTTATATAGGTTTCATCAACTCTCCATGAATCATTTGTTGGTCTTAAATGCCTTCTGATTCTTTTTTCCATCTCAGGAGAATATTGATGTACCCATCTCATGATTGTTGTATGGTCGACTTTTATTCCTCTTTCTGCCATTATTTCCTCTAAATTTTTATAACTCAATGCATATTTTAAGTACCATCTTACGTTTAATAAGATGATTTCTCCTGCAAAGTGTTTCCATTTAAAGGCATTTACTGGCATATTACTATCTTTGGTTTTCTTTTTATTCTAATGATATAATAAAATAGGTTCTGTTGCAAAAAATCTGGCTATTTTACAAGACTCGTAAAAAACATTACAATTGGGATATAAAGAAGTCGTAAGCAGGCAAATAATGACACAAAAAGCAATTGTTATAGCCTAAAAAGGCGGTAAAATTATTTTTGCAACAGAACCATAGTTTGAAAATAACTTCATGTTTTTACTTGGGAATAGCTATAGTTTCGTTTCTTAAATAACCATTAAGCCCATATCGGTAATGGGGTTCTATGCACTAATCGTCCAAAAGTTCGATTGCATAGTCAGCGAGCAAAATATTTTGAATGAATGTTCTAGGCTGGCTGCCAACGCTATCATTTTTCACAACACATATCTCCTCACCAAACCGCTAGAGCGAATGGAGAGAGGAAAAGATCGAGACGATGAGCGCATCAAGAAAGTATCCCCATTGCATTGATAACATGTCAATCTTGGAGGAAGGCTCAAACTAACCTGCCAGAGCGAACCAATTGAAATTGATTTGTTGCTTACCAGACCAAGAGAATTCTTGGCTAAATAGATATCCTGAACTTTTGGACGGGTTGTGCATAGAACCCCAGGATGCTTTAATATACGAACCTTTTGACATAAAAGGTAGCTATTTTCCAATGAATGAGACAGAAAGCCCAAAGGATGGTTTTCTTCATTTTTTCTATCAAATCTTATCGAGTTGGGTTTGTCCTTTTGTAGGAACAACAATATTTCTAAGGTCAGTCAACTCTTTTTCGTATCCTGCAAACATTAGATCGGTGAAGATCCTTATCATTTCTACATTTTGATTATTATTTCCTAATGTCAAGGCTGAAATATATGCTTCCCTAGATTCTTTTGGGATAATTAGTTGTGGATATCCTTCTTTCTTTAAAAGATAATTCAAGATTTCACGCCCAGTTCTTCCATTACCATCAGAAAAGGGATGAATCAATTCAAACTTGTAATGAAACAATATAGCCTGCTCGAAAGGATGTTTTTGGTTATTAATGGCATCATAATAGCTGTTAATTAGATCCTTCAAATCTATTTCTATCATATTGGCAAGCGTAACGCTTAGATCGCAACCACCTATATAGACAAGGTTATGCCGTCTGAAAGCTCCCGGGCTCTCAAAACGCATGTCAATATTATTCATTATTAGTGAATGTAATTCTCGAATAAATTTTAAACTCACTTTACCTTTGTATTTTCCCACATAAGCCTTTACATACTTGTAATTTTGAACCTCATTGATTTCTCTCAAAGATTTTTCTTTTGGCACAATATCTTCATTTAAGAGATAGTGCGTTTCCTGCAATGTCAATGTGTTTCCTTCTATTGCAGTCGTGCCATGGATATACAAATTTTCGTTTTGCTGTGTATAGACTTCGAGTTCTTCTTGATTTAGTGATGAAATGTATGAACTGTGCAGGAACCGAAGCTTCTCGATTTCCTTAATTTCTGATTGACTGAGATAATCTGCAGTGTAATAAGAGCAAGCCATATCTGCTATTTTCTCGGCAGCTTTTAATTCAAGATCATAAGCAAAATCTCTGATTGCTTTTGCCAGAACTTCAGAAGTAGGTTCAGTAGTACCTAAATATTGTCTTACTCTGCTATGCTTTCCCTTAAATGAAATATAACGCACCAAGAAATATTTTGGAGATCTATTATCGTACTTTTCTGATTCTAATTTATACCTAAAAGGTTTCATGATATTGAATATGGGTGGCGTACCATTTTAACGTTTTGGTATATCGTACGCCACCCAAAAAAACATAAAATATAAATTTTTATGATTTTAAGATAGCTATATTTCCTCATAGAACGTTCGTATTTTAAGCAAAAAACCGCTTATTTTACTATCAATTTTTAGAAATTCACCCTAAAACACGAACTTTTTAATATTTTGTTCGTATAAATCTTTCATGAATTATAGACTTGTTACCTCTGACAGAACAAAGGTTCTCACAGTTTCAGAATATGACCAATTTGTTAATTTCATTCCAATGAAGCCTGCAGCTGCCAGCTCAATATCGTAAATTTAATTATTCTGAATAGTTACCAATATAATTGAAATAAATGGGAAATTACAAAGTAACCAGTTTGTCCGAAGCTTATCGGAAAACCCTAACAGGAACACAAATTGAAGATACAGGTTTAGATTCAAAATCTATTCAAAAATTGAAACTATTTATTGAGCACTCCGAGACTGATATTCTTCAAACAGAACTCAGGAAAAAAACTGGTTTAAGCAGATCGAGTATCTACCAACTCCGAAAAGTGCAGCAAAAAGATCTCTGATTCTATAATTCATAGGACTTACGCGGTTGAACTGAAAAACAGAGAAGGTGAACACTTAACTGTCTAAATCACAATAATCCCAGTGAGGTTGCTTGTACTTGATTTTATATCTCCACCGCGTAAGTCCTAATTCAGATAAACCTCTCCAATTGAAACGGGCCTTTTTTAGATCAGGCCTGCAGCTGCCATGCTTACTTTTCTAAAACAAAAAGTAAAGAATTAGAGAGTTATGATTTAGAAAAGTTGATTTATTCATTCTCTGTAACTCGATATACAATATCGCCTAGTTCTCCATTATTTTCGACTTTCCTGATTCCATCAGCACTAATGACATAATTATCAGTTTCGGAAATAGCATGATTCCTAATAGCTTTAATAGCCTCACTAATTGTGATAGGTTCATTGGTATTATCTGGGATTTGAACCAGTGTATCTAATCCGTTTTTTGTGATTAACGCAAGTTTCTCTAGTGCTTCGATTAGAGTCATTTCAGTCATATTTTTACCCCTCTTTCTAACTTTTATTTATCTACCATGCCGGTATAGTGAAAGCTAAATGCTTTTGTTTTTGAGCAGAATTGAAAAGTCAACTGGTATCATTTTTAACAGCGTTTAATACTATTTTCGGTTCTGTTGCAAAAAATCTGGTCATTTTACAAAACCAGTGAGAAACATTACAATTGGGATATATAGGAGCCATAAAACAATTCAATTATGGCACAAAAAGCAATTGTTATAGCCTAAAAGGGTAGAAAAATTATTTTTGCAACAGAACCAAATCTTTTTCTTTCACTGCAAAAGTTAGGGTGCATAAGTTTTGTCATAAAACCTGTGTATTTCACTGAATATTTTTAGCAATTTACCGCCTGAGTTGGCACAAAGCAGGACATTATACTTTAGCTTTCCATTCGTTGGCCTGGATCTGTTTCAACGTTTCCACAATCCCATCTGGCTTTACCGTGCGGTATATATGGTTGTCAGCTGGGATTACCTTGACCATAACATCGATCATCTCTTGCGGATCATGCTGGTGGGATAAAACATCACTGTGTTCCGGGAGTTTGATTAAACTTTTTTCAGGATCGTACCATTGATGCGCACTCTCTACTCCTGTATCGTTAAAACCAGTCCGGTAGGCCCCTGGGTGGTATTGTTAACTAACTATAGCTACTCTTTATTTCTGGTATTGTTAACTAACTATAGCTACTCTTTATTTCTGTATTTCATCAATAGAAGTACAGAGTACTTTAGCATTTCAAGACTCTTAGTATAACACTTTGTTTTTCGTCTCAACCTTGCCAGAAAGTGCCTCAATATGCCGTTATATCCTTCAACTGTATATGTTTCTGCTTTGGATTGAGTATGAATAGTTTCAGGAAGAAACTCTGCATATGCCCTCCAGTGATCTGTTATCACTTCCCCAATCTCTTTCTTCTCTAATTTTCCCCAGAGTAGTTGTCCGGTTTCCGTTCCTCTACTACCAAAAGCGCAGTTGATGAACTTTTTCCCAACTCTATCAACAGCAATCCATATCCAGCAATATTTTTTTTGTTACCGATGTAAGTGTGCATCTCATCCATTTCAACAATAGATATCTCATTTTCGCTTTTTAGATCCTCTAACTCCTGACCGAATTTCTTTATCCATTTTTGGACAGAAACATGACTTACCCCTAAAAATCGTCCTATTGAGCGAAATCCTAATCCTTCAAGATAGAGTTGCAAAGCCTGTCTCTTAACAAAAGTGGAGATAGCAGTTGATTTTATCTCTACTGAATAGTTATAATCACAATCATAGCATTTGTATCGTTGACGTTCACCAACTATACCGTTCTTTTTGTTGTTGGAACTCTTACACTTTGGGCAGTTCATGCAGAACTATAGTTTCTCATAATATATAACTATATTTAACTACCAAAGCCCATTATTCATAGATTTATATGCTTATTTTGAATTTTTGCAACGGAACCCTCTCAGATGATGAATAGAAAGATATTTTATTTAGAATTAGCTAATATCTACTTAAAGTCTCATTTTAAATGAGATATTTTGTAACTAAATCCTCATTTGAATGTGGATATTCTCAATATAGATATCATTTGTAATGAAAATGTCTTCTCGGTTAGCTTTCTAAATGAATTCTTTTGGCGCTTTAGGGACACAATGCCAAAATCTAGTGATGAACTTAAAATTAAAAATCACTAGATTTTGAAAATGGTCACAATTCTTTGAACGTTACCTATTAATTGATGCCATTAGATCTCGAATATTGAGTTTTATTGAAGACTGAATTCTCCTCGGAAATTCAACGTTTCAATCAAAAAATGCAAAAATCACTAGATTTTGGAACTGAGTCGCTTTAGGCCCACTAGAATGAAAAATCCTTTAATTAGTAGTCTTTGATCAGCAGTTTCTGCAGGATTGATCCCATGGATATACAGATATTGAAAGAAATAATACGCGAGCAAAAAGCAGTTTTTGAGGTAGAAGATTCTAAAGGGTTTGTTGAACGGGAAGCCCTCAAAAAGGTTTCTGAATTCCTGAAACCACCTCACATCCTTGTGATCTCGGGTTTAAGGCGTTCCGGAAAGAGCACCCTTCTGAAGCAGATCCATAAGAATTTCTATGGGAACGAGCCGGTTTACTACTTCAATTTCGAGGATGAACGCCTGATTGGTTTTGAGGTCGAGGATTTCAATCTCCTGTATGAGACATTTATTGAGCTTTTCGGAAA
Organism: uncultured Methanosarcinaceae archaeon; assembly: GCA_963774465.1. Taxonomy (GTDB): domain Archaea; phylum Halobacteriota; class Methanosarcinia; order Methanosarcinales; family Methanosarcinaceae; genus Methanosarcina. Next base: position 61,436 of record CAVZFI010000021.1, read on the forward strand.
AAGTCGAGTTTTTTTCTTTGATGAAATTCAGAATGTTGAAGGCTGGGAGCACTTCGTCCGGCGGATGTATGACAGGGGGTTCAAGTTCATCATTACTGGTTCTAACTCTTCTTTGCTGAGCCGGGAACTCGGAACCAAATTAACAGGGCGTTACGTGGGACTGGAACTTTATCCTTTTTCTTTCCTGGAGTTCCTTAAATTCAAAGGCATCTCTTTCTCGGAAGAGCCTCTTACTGAAGAGAGGGGCCTTATTAAGGGCGCTTTCAATGAATATCTTGAAAAAGGGGGTATCCCCGAGTACCTGCGTTTTGAGAATGCCGAACTCCTGAAGACTCTTTATGAAAACATCCTTTACAAGGATATCCTGGTCCGTTACGGACTCGGAGATGAAAAAGCCCTTAGGGAGCTTTCTCTCTACCTTTTTTCAAATTACGCCTCCGAGATCAATTACAGCAAATTGCAGAAACTTCTGGGTTTGGGCAGTGCAAATACGGTCAAGAGCTACATAGGCTACCTGGAAAACTCCTACATGGTCTTCACCGTCCCGAAGTATGACTTTTCCCTCAAAAAACAAATTTATTCCCCTAAAAAGGTTTATGCGATTGATTCAGCCTTCATAAATCTTATATCCTTCAAGTTCTCTCGGGACCGGGGCAAAATGCTGGAAAACCTTGTTTTCCTGGAACTCAAAAGGAGAAACCTGAAGCTTTACTACCACAGGGGTCGACAGGAATGTGATTTCATTGTTACCGAAAATGAAAGGTCTGTGGAAGCTATCCAGGTAACCATGGCTTTAAATGGAAACAGGGAGAGGGAATACAATGGGCTCCTTGAAGCTCTGGAAGCCTATGGACTCGATAGAGGGCTGATCCTTACTGAGGGAGAGGAGTTTGAAGAGACAGTTCAGGGCAAAAAGATTATAGTCAGACCTATCTGGAAATGGCTCATGGCTACAAAATATTAAAACGTAGCTATTTTTGACCTATATGTTTTTTATTTGCCTAGAAAATTAACCAAAAATCAAAGAAATGGCTACGTTTATGTAGAAACGTAGCCATAACGCAATGAGAAAGGAATCCATGCACTCTCAAAATACAATAGTTTTCTACTAAAAGTCTAGGATTTTGTGTCCAGGTGTTATCCGAACAAGTTTAAGCTATTTTTTCTATTGAACTCATAGGATGTTTTATCCTAAAATTATTTCGCTTTTTAATTTCTTTTATTTCAATTACATATCGTATACAGTTAACCCACTATTTTACTCCTACTTCGAACTTGTTTCATTTTACATGATTATTCCACAATACCAAAATGGAATTGAAACTTACTCAACGTTTAACTTTTTGCGCCGTGTGCTGTTGTATCGTGTATTGAACTTTCAAATAGCTTTGAATCTGCGAAATTATTTCAGGATACAACAATCTGTTAATAAAACTTTAAAAGGAATTGAAGCTATGAATATGATTAAAAAAGGACAAATCAAGAATCTAAATATATTAATCAATTATTTGGAATAGTTCTATAATATTGATACATTTTCTCGAATATTTTAACTTTTGTTCATTATCCATAGATTTACATGCTTATTCTGAGATTTTTTGCAAAGGAACCGTATTTTAAATTTATGAATCAGACGTTTTTTTGGGTATAGATTCACTATTTAAAAGTTCGTAAAGCCTGTTTTTGTCTTCCTTAATATCAGAAGCTACTATTCTATTAATTTCGCTGCATAATTTACCGAACCTAAAATCAGGATTAGTATAAATCTCTCTTCGCAGAGTATAATTTCCTTTATGTATTCTATCATCATATAAAAAAATCTTTAAATTCTCTAGATTATCTTTTAGCTCATTAGATTTTATTAGATAGGAATATTTATAGTAATTTTCAAAGTCATTTATCATATTATTAATGATCTCGTCAAGTTCATTATCCACGGCCCAAGGTTCATCATTAGGGTCATTGCTATCTAAAGAAGGATCTTCATGTTGTTCTGCCCAGCCACATAGGCCATCTTTCCAATTGAGATATATACTAAGTTGTAATGGGTAGTACAATTGCTCAAGTCTTTTCTGGATAAATTCAAATTCTTGTTGATTTCTTTGCTGAGTGAATTCGCTTTTTTGTTGCTCTTTTGATTGTTCCAATATATTGCTAGTTAAACTTACATACCTTAATGTGACAACAATAAGAATTATATTGAGAATTGCATTGACTGGTATACTAATTAAAGTTGGATCTTGATTAGCTAAAAATGATAAGTGGGAAATAAACCATACTGAAATTCTTAATAATACAATATCTAAGATTACTAAGACAAGAACTCCGATTGCACCATAAGTTAAAACAGATGTGAGGTTATTAATAAATTTTATGAGGTTATTAATAAAGTTGGGTGCTTCATTAATAACGTCACTGAGTTTTGTTTGTAATTTTGTTTGAATTTCCAATGTATAACCCTTCGTACTTTATATATGATGTACTACAGTAAAAACTTTTATATTTTATGTGATTTTTTCCAATATTTTTAGTCCAGAAATTATTGGAGAATTTTCTTGGACCTCCGGAAGTGTCGAGAATTTGCTGTAAATTTGAAGTCAAGTTTTTATATATTATGGAAAAATTGATCTTCCGACATGGAATTTACTACCCAATAACTTCTTGATATTTGTGATTTTACAGAACTTATGTTACACTGTCATACCTCCTCACATGAAGGAGATGTTCTTCATATTTTCATATCTAAAATTAAGCAAACGTGTTTATTATTTGCAGTAGAAATATGCCAATCAAAAAATAGGCTAAAATCATAAAAATTTCGACTCGAAAAACATTCCAAGTCATAAACGCAATTAGTATGAAAATTTAATAAATTCGTATTACTTCACTTACATACAACTCTGATTTTACCTTTATTTCCGGTGGAAAGTCTGAGTTTTTGGAATTCACCAAAAATAACAAATTGAACATGGATTTTTCAATTGACTTGTTTACTCGAAAAAATAAACGCAATCGTTTAAGCTTGCCTATGTGTTTTTGTTTAGTCGTGTTCCAAAGACTATATGCACAGAATTGCGAATTTTTGACGATTTTAGAAGAAATGTATAAAATCGTTATTGGTAGAAACTGCTATCCTGTCCTAATTGTGAAAACTGCATGTAGATATATGTATTCTCTTCGATGAGGGTACACACTATCAAATGTAAAAAAACTATAAGAAACACATAGTCAGATTAAATGTTGACACGATCCATCATTATATATAGTAATATAACAATTGAAATATTAATATATTTCACTGTTCATTGAAAGTAGGCAAATTGCCTTCATAGGACAGGAGCTTGAAGGGGAAATGAAAACAAAAATGAAGCAATTTCCAGCAGAGAACCCGAATCCTGTGCTTAGTGTAGAAAAGGATGGAACTGTTTTTTACTCAAATGCGGCTGGAGAGCCGCTTCCGTAATTGCATCATATCCATGAGAGATGATAAATGAACATACTCGAAAGTATCCAGAAAAAGCTGACATTCGGGATGAGCGCGGAGCAGGAGGACCACTTTCGACAGGTCAACTTTGGTGCGGACGTCACCCAAGCCCGGATTTTTATTCTCCTTATCATCCTGCCTTTTATGCTCCTTGTGGTCAACGACCAGGGTTTCTTTGGGTTCTCACGAATGTTTTACGGGCTTTTAGCGTTTAGACTTGCTATGGTTGCGTACACCATCCTGTTCTTCAAAAGCCTGCGAGGTCTTCAGAACTACCGCTCCTACGACCGAGCCGAATTCTTTTGGGGTCTCTCTTTGGCACTCACCCAAATCACGATAAATATGACGCGACCTGAAGATTTCATCGCTCATACAGTCGCCATAGTTCTCAATATTTTCGTCGTGGCTATTGCCATCCCAAATCGGTTCACCAACCAAATTATTCTGTCCCTAGTGTATACCGTCGGGCAGACGCTGGTTATTGTACCCAATCTGTGGATATTGCCGCAAGCTTTCTTTACGGTATTTCTCAACATGTCCATTGCGACTGCAATTGCCATTATATCTAGTTGGCTGCTTCACTTCTGGCGCAGGCAGGAATTCCTGACTCGCGAGGAAGTACAGAAGGCAAGGGTGGAGATTGAGGCACAGCTTACTAAACGCAAGAAAGCAGAAGAAGAACTCGCAAAAATTGTAATTGTCCGCAAACAGGAAATCCACCACAGAATTAAAAATAATTTGCAAGTTATTTCCTCCCTGCTGGATCTACAGGCTGAAACGTTCAGAGACAAAGAATGTATTAAGGATTCAGAAGTCCTGAAAGCCTTTAGGGAAAGCCAGAATAGAGTTATATCTATGGCTCTGATCCATGAGGAATTGTACAAAGGTGGAGGGTTCGAAACGCTGAACTTTTCGCCGTACATCGAGGAACTCACTGTGAATCTTCTCCATGCCTATAGTGTCGGAAATACCGATCTAAGCATAAATATGGATTTGGTGGAAAATGCATTCTTTGACATGGATACTGCTGTCCCACTAGGTATGATTGTTAATGAACTTGTTTCCAATTCTCTCAAACATGCATTTAAAGGGAGAGACAGAGGAGAAATCCAAATAAAACTCAGTCGAGAAGAAAACGAAGAATGTATAAAATGTATAAACGAAGACTGTAGCACCGCTTACGTTCTGTCCGTCTCTGACAACGGCGTTGGCATTCCTAAGAACCTTGAGATTGAAGATCTTAATAGCCTTGGAATGCAGCTTGTAGTTACTCTAGTAGACCAGTTAGATGGAAAATTTGAATTGAAAAGCAACAGTGGAACAGAATTCGCTATAAGGTTCACAGTAACAGAAGAAAAATAAACGAGCATCAGATCCAGCGTTAGCGAAGGGTCTGCAGTCAAATTTTTGGCTCTGTAGAAATCCTCTGAAACATCGAATTTACAGCAAATTTGCGAAATTACCTGAAATTCCATTGTAAAAATGAAAATTTCAAGATTTTTGCCTATGCGTCTTTATACTAAATTGTTCCATAGTTTATAGGAATAGACTTGTTTACTTCGATTACCGCACTATCAAACGCAAAAAAAGTATGAGAAACACGTAGGCAGTTTTGATTAAAGCCTTCTGATAACGAATTAAGAACAAATAAAAGTATGTCAAAATAGAATTATAAAAGCTTATTTAAAAAAGTTGTCTTATTGTGGAAATGTTGCTATGATACATATGATGTGATTATCATAGCAATAAAAAAGGTATTAAAGAAGAGATTTGCTTTTTATCGTTTTGTTGGTCGCTACGACCAACCATACGACATATATTTTGTAATCCAATTTTTAAGTGTGCATTCTGTAACAATTACCGTTTTTCCCACCCTTCAGAAAAGAGTAGTTTTGCACAAGAATGAACGAATAGAAGACAGCAGTCAAATGTTATATAATTTTCTACATATATATTTTAAAATTTGATAAACTTTGTAGATATATCGCCTAGTAGAACAAGACATTTTTAGAATTACGTTGAATGTCTTTTGCATGTCTCCTGAAAGTCGGATACAGATTACCGTTAAACTTCCCTCTGAGCTCCACAGTTCTTTATCTCAGGCTATCAAGGAAAGCAAATATCAGAATATGACAGTAGCTATAATAACAGCCCTAGAAAAAGAACTACAAGAGCCTGCAGGAATGTCCACAGACTTACCAAATAACGATAGCGAACTACAAAAACTTACCGAAGAGTTACAAAAGAATGTCACAGACATTCAGGTAATGCGTGCGACATTTGAAGGCATTCAGCGGCTTACTGAAGAGAAGGATAAGCAAATAGAAGAGCTAAATAAACACAACTCCACACTAAAGGCAGATCTGGAGAAGGCCAGCCAGGATAAAGAGGACCTTAAGCAAATGCATAACAATTATTTCCTGCAGGTTCAAACATTGATTAATCAGAAGGCAATTGAAGCACCCGGGAATAAAAAGAAATGGTATAAGTTTTGGTAATTCTGGACAATACATGTCAAATCAACATTAAGCAAAGTGAAAAGTATCTAAGATACATATTTATTTCCAATGCAACTTGCTATCGGGAGAATTCGGTGCGTATGCATCCCTCCTTTCCAATGGAGAACGCTAACAAACGCCTTTATTTAAATGCAATATAATTTTGAATGGATATTATAGAAAAAGGAGAAAAAAGAAAAGAGAACATGGAGGGATTAATTTTCTATGTTCTCGCAAAAGCTGTTAACTTCTCAATCATTTAAAAAACTTCTGAGAGTGTGTTTTACATTGTCCGGGAACTCAAGAAAATAAAAAACGTGATTGAAAAAGTGGAAAACTCTTTTTTAGTTGGTCTGGAAGTTCAAAAATGTCCTGGAAATGACCAAGTTGAGAATATCAGGTTCAAATACTGATTAATCAGAAGGCCATAGAAATACCCGAAGAAAAAAGAAATTGTATAAACTTTGGTAAATGTAAAAAAGTTTTAATAGACCCTTCAATAAATTACAATCTGAAGTTTTGAAAAGCGAACAGATGAACTTCACCAGATAAGAGGGTGTAAACCCTCCTATCCCTCTGTAGGTAAACACTATCAAGCACCGTTTATTTAGGCAATTGGCGACCGCTGACCTACACTAATTTTAGAAAGCCTTTCTAAAATTTCCCTTCTCATTTCTTCCCCTTCTTCTTGCATGTACTGTTTTGACGGGCAATAATAATTAACTGCCTGCGCCTGTTTCTCTGCAGATAATGAAAAGAATTCCCCCATACTTTACGGAATTCTCGCACCTGCAGGTTCAAACATTGATTAATCAGAAGGCAATATAAGCACCCGGGAATAAAATGAAATGGTATAAATTTTGGTAATGTTAGAAGGCCTGTTATCAGAAGCAAATTTTGTATTCTGAAAGTGTTGATATAGAAAGTGAAAACATATTAAATATTGTTAGTCACTCAAAAATCCAGTCACGTATGGGGAATAATAGCCTAAAATAAATGCTGATTGGTCTTAGCCTCGTCACCTTGAACCAATCAGCATACCACTTTTCTCAGTATTTTTTTTGCTTAAAATTATCTGTTGCTCGTTTTCACTTTCTGAATGCACAGGTTCAAACATTAATTAATCAGAAAGCCATTGAAGTGCCAGGTGAAAAGAAGAAGCCATGGTTTAAGTTTTGGTAAATTCAAAAAAAGAAGGAAAAAAGCACATTGAAGAGATTAGAGAAAGCCTGGAAGAATTACATTCTTTCTACTATAGTCTGCGATACAGTAGCTCCGAAAATATACCCCATCAATATTTATTCGGATTAGAATGTCTTCCAGGCAATTCTTTACTTACACACTTTGGCAGCTATCTACGACTAGTTGATCTGTTCGTTTCAAGTTACAATAATATAGTTATCCCAATATATATTTTAAATTAATTATACAAAAAAATGTCTCTAGACAAAAAGTATCCCTACGTAAAATATTTTTTTACCAAACAATAATTATATATTAATTATGATTTATTATTTAATAAGGTATTCAAACGTTTTCGTAATGTTTTTCATCAAAAATCAATTCGGCACATGACTACACAATATTTTTTCACTTGAAAAACAGGTTCAAACATTGATTAATCAGAAAGCCATTCATGCGTCTTCGGTTAAGTGAGGAATCATGATAAATTGCATCCATTTCTACAACAAATGTTCAAGATTTTAACAGAGCAGGGGATGGAGCAAGGTATCGATTTGAGGTAAAGCGGGCAAAATTTGAGGCAGACTTCTGATCCAAAATCGACAGCCCTCAGGCAAAAAAATTCCTTAACCGATGACCAATGGAAAGCCATTGAAGTGCCAGGTGAAAAGAAGAAGCCATGGTTTAAGTTTTGGTAAATGCAAAAGAGAAGAAAAAAGAACGATTAAAAAGATTAGAGAAAGCCCGGAAGAATTACATTCTTTCTACTATATCCCCCGATCCAGTAGCTCTGAAAAAATACTCCATCAATATTTATTCGGATTAGAAAGTCTTCCAGGCAATTATTTACTCACATATCCTACCAGTCATTTCCCCACTCTTGTTGATCCGTTCGTTTGGGTCTAATCTGTTGTAGCTTTGGTGTGTTCTCTTTAAGTTACAAGCTATAATGCTTCCCCATATTATTTTAAATAAATTATATGAAAAATTGTTTCTGAACAAAAAGTATTCCCACACAAAATGTTATTTTATCGGACAACAATTTAATATTAATTATGATTTTATTACTTACTGAGGTCTTAAAAAATTTAGCATTAAGTTTTTTATTAAAAAAAGCAACGCAGATCAGCCATAATGAAACATTAAAGGCAAATCTCGATAATGCCAGCCAGGATAAAGAGGGCCTTAAACAGATGCACAATAATTACTTTTTGCAGGTTCAGAATCTGATAAACCAAAAATACATAGAAGCACCGGGAGCAAAAAAGAAATAGTGGAAAATTTGGAAATTATCATAAGTATTTTATACACGGTCAAAACAAATACCATTGAGGAGTTTTCCCAGAATGGAGAAAATTCTCCTCCCCTACACTCTGGAAGCCTTCCCGGCTTCCACCCTACACTCTAGAGTTCCTTTTCAATTAAAACAAAAAAATGCATTTTTAGATTATATTTTTATTATTGCCTTTTCTGTGTCATTTGTCAGCTGATATCATCACAAGGTCAGCCAGGATAAAGAGGACCTTAAACAAATGCATAATAATTACTTCCTGCAGGTTCAAACACTGATTAATCAGAAGGCAATTGAGGCACCTGGAGAAAAGAAAAAACCAAGATGGAAGTTTTGGTAGAGACAGAGAGCCAACATGCCTAGTCAGCTCTCAAAGAGGTTTTCGGTTTTATTCACAGTCGTCAGGCGAAGGATTTACCCAACAACACACCAAATGTCTTAAAAATATTTAAAGGTAATTTTATTTCAAGAGTTTTCTAAAAGGTAAGGATGAGCTGAGAATAGAAAGAAATAATAGGATCAGTTGATGAATGGGTTATCGTGTTTGTTTCGGTGTTTTTGATTGTATTTGTAGCGTTGTTTTATTTTTTCGTATCAAAGAAATAAAGTAACCATGCTCTGTTTAGATTAGATAACACATACAAGAGCCATTATTTAAGAAAAGAGGCACTGGTATAAGTTTTTTGTAATCCTGAATAATGCATGTCAAAATTGATATTAAGCCAAGTGAAAAGTATCTCAGATACATATTTATTTCCAATGCAACTTGCTATCGGGAGAATTCGATGTGTATGCATCCCTCATTTCCAATGGAGAACGCTAACAAATGCCGTTATTTAAAAGCAATATAATTTAGGATGGATATAATAGAAAAAGAAGAAAAGAGAACATGGAGGATAAATTTCTCTGTTCTCGCAAAAACTGTTAACGGTTTAATAATTTAAAAAACTTTTGAGAGTACGCTTTACATTGTCTTAAAGTTCCATAAACTCAAAAATGTGGTTGAAAAATTGGAAAAGTCTTTTTTAGTTTGTCTGGAAGTTCAAAAACTGCCTAGTGTCAATAAAATTTAGTTATTTGTCACCTAATAAGCTCTAAATCTTTGTATTCTGAGGGGGAGCTACCAAAGACGACGTTCAAAAATTAAATTGCCACAACACTAGTGCTTCGATTCCTAATTAATTCCATATTAGTTTAGATTAAAATGCCGCCTGGTATCTCACCCATTTCTTCTATTTTATATTTCCACATAAACACTACTGGTTTTTCATTAATCTGATTTATGTATTGACTTATTCTTTCTTTTAATTCATTTATTGAGTCTACTCTTATTCCTCTCAACACGCTTCTCGCCATTTTACTGAAAAAACTCTCGATGATATTCAACCACGAAGGAGTTTCACTTTACTTACATGGAGGTCACAGTTTGCATCTCGGTGTTTAATCGATTTTATCAGTCATCCAAAAGCATCTAATTCTCAATTATGAGAGTCTCCGAGATTGTTTTCATTATCGGAAACTCGATTCTCCTGGCGTACGGCATCAATGATCGTTGAAGCAAGAGCTTTTTTAAATGGGTCAGTCCCGTGCTCCCAATGTGTGATAACATCACGATATTCCTCATACAGCTGTACTGCTCCGATCGGAAGATTTCTGCATAGCTTCTGGCTATTTTTCACGTCCGGAACCCCCTGCATCGGTAGGTGTCAGACTCAATACCCTCGGTAGTGCTGCCATGAAACTTCCTAGTGCAGCCTCTAGCATTTCCCGGAACATATTTACGTCTAAAATTTTTGTTCACATAAATTCATTAGAGAGATAGTACATACATTATTGCTATAGTGTACCGAAATCCTAGACAAGTTGTCCAAACAGATTCTGGTATTAAACTTGGAAAAAATAAAAAAAGCGAAATGATTTTGGGATAAAATGAACACTAGTGGTATATCGTATAAATCGCTTCGGGAGCCCATTTTGAGTGCCCTTACAGAGAACTCCCCCTTATCATACAATCTGTTATATAAAATTGTAAAGTACAAGGCTATTTGCTCAGAGAGAGACATATCCTGTGAATATTGTGCAACAAATGGTAGATGCTCAAAAATTGAAGATGTTTGCAATCACTATACAATCGGCGGGGGTTGCTCAAAAAAGGGTAAACCTTGCAAGTATTGCAGCAAAACAGGAAACTGCTTACAGAAGATAAAGTTTTGTAAAAATTATGAAGTCGACGGGAGTTGCTCAAAAAAGGGAAAATCCTGCAGCCTGTACGATAAAACAAAGGGCTGCATAGGAGATAAGCAGTTTTGTAAATATTATAAAATAGAGGGAATTTATAGTAAGCAGACTTATTCTAAATGTATAAAATACTTGATATATATTGGGGAAATTGAGCGCAAGGAGATAAAAAGGCCCAGAAAACCCAAAGTAGTTAATCTTTTTATAAAAGGTGAAGAATACTTCCCTGCGTCCTATGAATTAAATGATGTTCGTTATGGTAGTTATGAAGTAATAAAATTAAATGATCCAATGAGGCAGAAAACCGCAATTCGTCATAATAGGGGAACTTCTTACTCCCATAAATTCAATGGGATGATTAACGGCACATCTAAGAAAAACCCAATAGTCAAAGAATATACTTCTCCCTTTGGGTTTAAAACAACAAATTTCAAAGAAATCACCATTTTTCATAAAAAGGGAACGCCCTATTTCAATAAATATATTGAGAAAATTAAAGCTCGAAGGGAAATATTGCAGAGATATTCCCTTGTGGAGAATGAGTCCTCTCCTACTTTTGCAGCACGCCACTCCGTAGCAATTGTTCACACAATTACTGATCTGTTAAAAAATTTAATAAATTATCTGTATGAGTGCTCCGAAGAGACGGATGATAAAACTGCCAGTGATCTATTTAAAGCAAAAATTGAAACTCATCTGGACACTGGATTTTGGGCCTTGAGGCTATTAGTAAAATCTCCACTCAAGATGAATTCCCGGATTTATGAAATTATAGGCAGATCATTCGATTATGCGGTTTCTACCACTGTCAGTCAGGGAAATCATATTTTTAACATGTCCCCTGAAGAAAAAGGGCGAGTTTTGAAATTGTTACGTGAAATTGAGGGATCAAATACAGATATGCCAAAATATGTTGTGTTTGGCAGCAAAATGACATATATGGAAAGAATCAAGCCTATAATGCATATTTTGGATAGATCCACAGATCCTATTCAACGTAATGAATTACACACGAGGGTAACAGAAGAAATAGGGGTAAACATCAGCCATCAAACTTTGGGGAAATGCCTGGATTATCTAGTCTTTATTGGATTAATTGAGGTGGAAAAAATCGGGGGCATGAGAGGTAAACGTATCCTGATTTCCAAGAAAAAGGACCTTAGCTACTCTAGTTTTTATTATAATATTCAGGTCAGTTGGCAAATGGAGAAATTATTGAAGTGCATTCAGTGCGAATCTCCCTCTGTTATTGAAAGTGCTCATTACATAATTATCTGGGCATATATTAACTACATACTAAGAATTTTAGTACAGGAGCTTACCGAATATTCTAACGCGGCTGATGGAATAATTGCGGATAAAAACTACAGTTTATTCCTGACCACTCAATTGCTACCTAGCCTCGCGAATTTATGTAAATTGGTCAGGCCTCCTCTCAAAATGAGTATGGAAACAAAAGAGCTTCTAAATGATGAACTACTAGATTACGCGTGTTCTGCTGTTAATAATGAATTGAATCAATTTTTGGGAAGTGTCACACAAGAAGAGTATCGTGTGGTGACCAATATACTGATGAACGTGAATACGTCACATCCTCGTAGGAGGGATTTCACCCATTTTGACTCTGAGTGTTTAGCTGAGGAGATAGAAAACGACAGACTGACATCAATAATCTTAAATGCAGTCCGACGCAAAAATTCAGACTTGAATCAATCATCTACTGTGAAACTTGGCACCGAGGGGATCAAATGCATTGTTACATTAAAGGAGAAAGGGGTGAAAAGTTCTACCATAGCCGAAACTTTGGGAATCTCGGTGCGTAGGATGCAGCAGATATATCAGGAATATTGTAATACTGGTTCAGAGCCTCACGTTGGTAAAAATCGTGGGAGACCTCCAAAATCCCTTTCTGATGAGGAGAAAAAGATAATTGAACACGTTTATTCTGACCATAAAGTAGGGGCCTGCTCTCTAGAAAAAATTATAGGAATTGAGTACAACCAAAAAATATCACACAATAAAATCCATAAATATCTACTCAGTATAAGAGAGTTTGACCAAGGAAGAGAGGGAGAAACGCAGGGAAAAATAGTGTAAATATGAACATAGGAAAATCACTCTTGTGCTAAACATAGACTGGCCAATCACATCATTTAAAATTTTGACTGGTGTCCAGTCATCCCAGAAACAGTTCTTTCTTCAGTTATTTTCTCCCTTCACTGTACTTAAATATGGTTGGCCAGTGTTATTGAGTATGGAATAAACCACAATTTCAATGATCTATGGATTTTTAACTAGGGAAGGTGAACATGAGCACGTTTTCCCTTGATTTCTCATCGGCTTATGCTCTTCCGGTTTCTTCTGTTGTTATCTTTACGATGGCTTTTGAAACAGTCTGATCCCTTCATCAAGTGCAAGAAATTTCTTACATTCATCCTCAATAGCCTTCAATATTTGATCTTCATCTCACTTCCTATAGATGTTTTCCCAATTTCTACAATTTTCACCAATACTGTCTCCCCATGAAAATATTCCGGTTATTCAAACATGCATTTTTGAAATGTCCCTCATTTTTTGATCTCGTGCCTTCATTAAAAGCTTCAAGTTCCCGTTTCTCAAAGCTTTGACTGAGATGATAATTGAAGATTTGAGGAGGTACTTATACAAAAATGATGGTAAGAAAATGTTATTTCCTAGCGAACATCTGCAAAAAGGCAGCTTTATCATAGAAATTGCCAAAAAAAATCATAGAAATGGTGCCAAAAGAAAAGAACAAAATAAATTTGACTGAGTCAGGGCAGTTTTTTCCCGGATTCATTTTCACCTGTTGCGTGGCCTTTCAATATATTTGCCATAGCCTTGATGAGTTCGGGGTCTCCTCCATTCAACCTTGAGATGAAGTCAGCCAAGTACTCCCTGTCATTTGCAACAAATGAATAGATATCGTTTTCTGCTTTTGCCTCAACTGAAAACGCTTCCCTGGTTAATGGCATTCCACACTTTGAGCAATACAAAGACCGATCTGCGTTTATCTCTTTACACCGTGGACATCTTCCGACTGTCAACCCGTCAACGTGAGTCTCATCTATTTTTATTCCATTCATTTTAAGAATAGCATCATCGATCTCTTTCCCGGACAGATGAACATATACCGCCGCCATACTTGAACTTTCAGTCCATCCTAGATAATGTTTCATTTGTTGTTCCGTTAGATGTTCAGCCAAATGCGTGGCCCTCGAGTGTCTGAACGCATGAGGATGGATATGTTTCGTGATCCCCGCTTTCTTTGCGATTATATTTAACTGATCTGATAATCCGGTTCTTGAGATTATATTGTATGGTTCGCGAAGAGAGCAAAATATAGGAGATTCTCTGTCGTTTTTAGTGGGGTGAACTTCCAACCACTCACGAAGGAAGGAAGCCGAGAAAACCAGCCTTATGCGCCTAGCTCCAGTCTTTCCGTCAGGTAAGGTCATAACCGCACCGTTTTCATCAAACTGGACATGTTTAATTCTCGTTCCCAATAGTTCTCCTTTTCGTGCTCCAGACTCATAAAAAACCGCGACGACTGCACGATCACGGGCGCTAGGAGCTACTTGCAACAAAGCTTCTACATCCTGCTTCGTGAGAATATCCTCGGGAAGCTTCTTGCTGTTCTTTCTCTTCAAAACAAGAGTATTTGACGCTGTTGGATTTACATCTTTCAGGAATCTCTTAACAAAGGATTTGTAATAATAGATAGTAGATGGAGCATATTTCTTGGTTTTTCCTCCAACAGAAAAGGTATGACGTTCAAGGGCTTCACAATAGCTATACATGTCATCTTCTGTTAGAGAAACAAATGGCAACTTGCACCATTTACCGAATGAGATTAATGTCTGATAATGATTGATAATAGTCTTGTCCCTAATTCCATCCGATGTAATCTTCCTGAAGTGCGCTTTTAGTATCCTGAAGTTCTCTGGTAAAATGTTATCTTTGTTACGCTCCAACATTTCCCGAAAATAGTCTAAATTATCCATAAAAATAAATGGCTTTTAATTGATATAAAGGAAACGGGTTTCACTACACCTTCTCCTGCAAGAGTCCGGACAAGCCACTGCCCGAGAAAGCTTCGCTGGTACCCCTGAGAGTCCAGAAAAACTCCTGCCAGAAGCCCTAAAAAATAACCCGGCAAAGTGTACCTTATCAGTTCTGAGAATTCGTCCCCTTTTTCAGAGAATTCTGCTTCAGAGAACTCTTCTTTTTCTTTACCCATTTTTCCTCCTCTTGCCCATTTTCCCCCCTCGACTATTCATATATTATCCAGCAGAATTTATAGCTGTGTTTGAGTCAAAAATAAGCAGCACAGGAAATGCATATAAACTGGCTTGCCAGATAATATGCTGGAGAGCATATGGAAGTTTTTGAATGCAGAACCATTGATATTGCCCCTACGATCTCGAGATTGCTGAAGATTCCTATGGTTCCGCCTACTGGCAGACCGATTCCGAAAGTAGAGAACTACGCAAAGGAGAGGGGCTGCAAGAGATCAGTGATTATCGTCGTTGACAGCCTTGGGTATTCTCTTTACAGGCATTTTTCTCCAGTAATGAAAAATTTGAGTGAAATTTCAGAAAGAGGGCTCCTGTTTAGATGCAAATCTCCGGCAACCATAACATCACCTGCTATTGCGTCAATCCTCACAGGATACCTGCCAGAAGAGCATAATATCTATTCAACAGCTAATATTTATACTGAAAGAGCAAAAGACTCTGAAAACCCAAGACTGAAAAGTATCATGGAATGGGCTTACAGGGCGGGCATGAAAGCATCAGCAGTTATAGAGTCCGAAGGTGCAGAGAGTTTCAGGGGAAGGATAAAAGACTTTTACGGAGTCCCGGATTCCGAAGATATCCTGGATTACGACCTTCAGATCACGAATTATGCAGTATGTGCACTCAGGGAGAAGCCCGATGTTCTGGCTGTACACCTCAGAGCTCTAGACCGTTTTTCCCATCGGGCAGAAAGCTGGGATGAATTAGAAACGGCTGCAAAAGCCGTGGACGAAAATCTGGGTGCGATTTTCCGGAATGCAGAAAAGGGCACTATTTTCTTTATCTGTGGAGACCATGCAGTCCATGGGGGGAAAAAGTGGCTGAGGAATGCGACAGGAGAAGATGTTAAAAACCACAGGCAAAACCTTGTGGCTCTTATCGTAGGCTGTAATCAAGAGGCTTAAGCCTTTTAGGTCGTTCCCGAAAATTATTGGTTTATTTTTATGGTTTAGGAATTAAAAGATAGAATTTTTTGGATCTGACATCTCTCAGCTCGAATATGTAGATTATTAATGAATTATGAATTTCGCTGGAAAAATCAGTAAATCAGAACTTTTGCTCGACTTCAAGAACTTTACTGAAACACCGGATTGTCCGGCTGGCGTTCTTATGCAGGATTCCGATACCTCCTGCATCTTCCCATTCATTGATATTTTCAGAGTTGTCGTCGATCAAAACTCTTGCAATCCCTGATTGTAAAGCCTTTTCAGGACGGAAACAGAGAATTGCAGTTTCTGCGTAAGAGGCTCCGAGTTCTTTCCTGAGCCATTCGATTTTTCCCTCTCTTGCGTTGATTAAAGCCTTTTTTCGGTCAGGCCCGGGGAGTGCAGAAAGGATTGTCGGACAAAAGCCCGAGTTTTTAAGAAACCCGTGCAGTTCCCGTCCCCCTGCCATCCAGGACATTTCCGACCAGAATTCGGCCCCTGCGGATGTAATCTTTTTCCAGAAAAATTCTCTATCGTTGCTGTACCAGAACATCATATCGTCACCGAGCTTTTCACAGGCGCCCATGAAATCCGTGAGGACTCCATCCATATCGAGAAAGAGTCTTATCTCTTCCACAGGCTCGGGAGAAAAAGAGATATCAAGCGAATAGCTTGAGAGAGCTTTCTGAAGGCTTACCGGATTATTCTGGATAGAACTGTGCTGATCGAAAGAAATAGGCATAACAAACGTCCCTTAGTAACTCTGACGACAAATGACTTCCCATTAATGCATTAAGTCATTATAATAAAAAAAAGTACTCATAGTAAAAAAATTTTACGTGTCTGATGGAAAGGAGAGAAAAAGGAGAAGAAAAGGAAAAGCAAAGGGAAAGGAAATGAATAAAAGAAAAGGTTAAGAAAGAAGACTAAAAAGGAAAGAGAAAATTAAGAAAGAGAAAATTAAGAAGGAGAGAATTAAGAAGGAGAGAATTAAGAAGGAGAGAATTAAGAAGGAGAGAATTAAGAAGGAGAGAATTAAGAAGGAGAGAATTAAGAAGGAGAGAATTAAGAAGGAGAGAATTAAGAAGGAGAGAATTAAGAAGGAGAGAATTAAGAAGGAGAGAATTAAGAAGGAGAGAATTAAGAAGGAGAGAATTAAGAAGGAGAGAATTAAGAAGGAGAGAATTAAGAAGGAGAGAATTTCTACCTTCTCATCCGTTATTTCTCATCCGTTATTTTACTTGCCTTTATTTCTCATCCGTTATTTTACTTGCCTTTATTTCTCATCCGTTATTTTACTTGCCTTTATTTCTCATCCGTTATTTTACTTGCCTTTATTTTTTCTTTGAAATTGGACTTTCAATTTTGTCCACCAGTTTCTTAACATCTGTCTTGATATCTGAGGCAAGTTTTTTTGCGCTGTCGCCTGTCGCATCAACTAGTTTTTCAACCCTGGCAGTAATGCTCTTTACCTCATCCTTTACATCAATTGACTTTATTTCTTCCGGGAGTGACTTTATTTCCGAATTTATATTCTTTGCAAGCTTTGAAGCTTCCTCCCCGGTCTTTTTTGCAAGGGCATCAATATCATTCCCAAGTTTTCCAACTTTTTCTTGGATTTTAGAACTCTTTTTACTTGATTCAGTTTCCTTAGTTGCGCTTTCCATTGTTTTTGCCATATAAACCCCTCTTGATTTTTAATAAAAATAATAGGTTTTCTCTCAGAAAGAGAGCCTGTTTTTTTATACACTACTTATGGAGTTTCGCAATTATAAAATTATCCTTAGAAGTTCGAGTCTTTGCTTTAGCTCAATGGAACGTATGCAATGCTTGAAATTAAGTTTCCCTGCTTTCAGGAATGATGGATAATCCAGATCTTCTGTTTTTCTAATTTTCAGCGTTTTCCAAGCCAGCGCTGTAAAAACGATTGCGGCGAAAACTAGTTTTAGAAAGTAAATTTTGTCACGCTACAAGCTTATAAAGTATAAATTAAAATAGTATGCTTGTAAAAAGTAAGAGAACTTAACAGATTAAAAGAGTTTATGGAAAGCTCCGGCAGGAAAAAGATAAGAGCCGGATCAGGATTCCATATTCGGGAAAATAACCTCTCCGCGATAGAGTAAGCCGTTCAAGGCTATAGAGGAGACATGCAGACTTTAGTTATATGCATAGACAGAGATAATGACCTCGGCGAAAAAGCAAAGCTAGGAACCCCAATCGTCGGACGGGAAGCAAACGTCCAAGCCGCTGTCGCACTTGGGATCGCGGATCCGGAGGACTCGGATACGAATACCATTTTCGGTGGGATAAGGATTCTTGACGAATTGCAGGCAAAGGGAGCCGATGCGGAGATCGTTTCTTTTGCAGGGGACAAAAACGTTGGAGTGATCTCAGACCAGAAAATTGCCGAGCAACTCGAGACTTTCCTCAAAATAAACGACGTGCAAAGAGCGATATTTGTCTCGGATGGGGCAGAGGACGAAACTCTTGTCCCTATCGTTCAGTCCCGTATGAAAATTGATTCCGTTAAAAGAATTGTTGTAATGCAGAGCGAAAACCTGGAAAGTACCTATTATATCCTCAAACACGTCTTCAGTGACCCGAAGATATCTCAGACATTCTTTGTGCCGTTAGGGCTTGCTTTTCTCATTTACGCCATATTCCTGCTTGCCCGCTATCCCGAAGGTGCAGTTGTGGGAATTCTTGCAGCTGTCGGGCTTTACATGCTATACCGGGGATTCGGGCTGGACGATATTGTCGCCCTTGAAAAAGAAAGGCTATGGGACGCTTTTCTGGAGCAGAGAATGGTTTTTATCAGCTATACCGCTGCCCTGCTTATAACGATTGTAGCAACCGTATACGGCGTTATGGAAGTATGGAAACTTTATTCGGCAGAGGGGGTCTGGTATCATGGGACCCTTACGCTTGTTTCGGTATTTATCAATGCCTCGGTCTGGTGGTATGCAGGAGCCCTGCTGCTTGCTGATCTTGGAAAGATATTCGACCTGAAGATGGAAGATAAACCGATATACAAAAATATCTCAATCTCCCTCTTTGTGATCGCAACCGGACTGCTCTTCTGGGGTGCAAGCACGTACATTTTAGCGACATCTTCCCTTTCGGAAGGCATCACTAATGACTCAGCCCTTGCGCTCCAGTACTTCGTGTATTCAATCATTGTTTCAATTCTTATCGCTCTTGCAGGCATAAAATATAGCGTGTCAAATAAGGCTTCAGGAAATGAAAATAGAGTAAGAAGGAAGAAAAAAGTTGTCTGAGGTCAAGGGAAAGAAACCTGAGATCTGAGAAACTTGAAATCAAAGCGTAATGAAAATGCAAAAATGAAAAATTAAATTAAATTAGTAAAGTTTCTTTAAACTCCTCTCAGCTATAAAGAAACAATTTAAAAAACCCATTAAATAATTCTTTTTTGATGAAAAATGGCGGGTTAAAGTAAAACCGCGACGGAGGCACAAAATGGAGAAGAAAGCTGAAAATGTCGAAATTGCAGTTATAGGAGGCGTGGGTTTCAATTCATACGTGGAATTTGAAAGCCGTCCTGTACATACCCCTTATGGGGAAGTTACAGCTTATATTACCACTATAAGAGGGAAAAAAGTTGCAGTAATTCCCAGGCATGCCGGAAAAAACCACATCCCGCCGCACAGGATTAATTATAGGGCCAATGTCTGGGCTGTACAGTCCCTCGGGGCAAAGCGTGTAATCTCCACAAACTCCGTTGGGTCAATGAAAGGGCATCCAGTGGGCAGTTTTGTAGTACTTAATGATTTCATAGATTTTACCCGGGCCAGACCTTCGACTTTTTACGATGACACGACTGTACATGTCGACGCCTCTGAACCCTACTGCCCGGAAATCAGGACAGCTCTTAGAGATTCCCTGGAAAAACAGAGGTTCTCCTACACTGAAGGAATTTATGCGTGCACTGAAGGTCCACGTTTTGAGACCAGGGCGGAAATCCGCATGATGAGCCAGTTTGCAGATATTGTGGGTATGACCGGTGTGCCTGAAGTAATCCTCGCTAAAGAACTCAGCCTCTGTTATGCCTCTCTTGCCATTGTCACAAATCAGGCATGCGGAATGACCACACAGAAACTGACAGCAGATGAAGTTACTGAGGTCGTGGGAAAAGCTCAGGATGCAATCTTTGAGATTATTTCGAATACGATCGAAAATATTCAAGAAACCCGGAACTGCAGGTGCAGGTTTGCAAAGGAAGGAGCCTGCTTATAAAGCCGTGTTTTAAAGAGGCAATCCTGAAAAATTCTCCATTTCAACTCAGTTCCTCCAGATGATCAATTTTAAACTGAAAGGTAAACCGCAGCCCTTCTCTCCCGAGTTCCGCTTCGGGATCACAGGAAATCGGAGATTTTCTGGGAGTTGCTATGTAATCGCAACAGCACGGGGTCCGTTTCGTTCGCTCCGCTCGCTCAAGCAGACTAATTTATGAGCTGATAAAATTGGTTTTCGACTCGCTCGAGAGGACTAATTGAAAGGACTTATTTACGAGATTACAACTTTTCCGTGTTTTCCGTGGTTATTGTGGATTCTTGAGTGAGTTAATGTAAAGAGTTCCATCCGGAACTATGCTTTATTTAATTTGCTTAGTTAATTTTTCTAAATATTATCAATATTTATTGGACTCTTAGATCTAATAATTATTTATATAATAAATAAGTGATAAAATATATATATAATAGATACCTATAGATAGCGTTGCTCAACAGATAAGATGGTAGATACAGAAGGTGTACACGATAAGAGTAAAATGAAAAGATATACACGGAATAATGCTGAGAGTGTTTGTAACACACTTTCACCTGCAAAAGCAAACTTATGCTGCCGGAAGTAAGAAGACAGCGTAATATTGATTTTTAAGTTCCGAAAGGAAGTTTACTGGCTTTGAAAGGAAGCTTACTTATACAATTCACATATCAGGATAAACAATGACGCTCTGGGTCCTAAGTTACGCTGAAAAATCGAAAATAATAATTATGGCTATAAAAGACCGGATGAAGCAGCCGCTTTATGTGGCCGAGCTCCATGTAAAGGATAGTTACAAAGGACCACGCCCTCATAAAATAAGGCTTCTCACCGGCAAGAAAAAGAAGAATTTATTCCTCCACAGCAGTTTATAGAGCTTTTACGCAGTGCAAACAGGATCATGCTTGCGGAAGGAGGAGGCCCTTCAAATGAAGATGCTTTTCTTGAAATGCTCAAAGGTTTTCAACTCGATTCGGACAGGGTTAAAATCTGCAAGCACTGTTGGATAAATAAACGTTTCAACTTTGTAAATAGTAAGTCTATCAAGTACCAAAATGGACTAATCTGCTTGGAGTGTGCAAAGGAAGAACTCCTGCGTGCGGTCCGTTCAGCGGGTGTGCAGTACGGGGAAAAGTCCGTAGATTTCCTGGAGCAGGTGCTCTTCAAAACAAGGGACCTGGATAGGACTATCCGTATGCTGACCCCTGAGAGGTTGGATCCCGAGTTCACCCGTTACGATACTATAAGAACAAATCCTGGCGGTGCTACAGTCGGGGTAAAGACCCTCCCGCTTACAAAAAAATTTAAGGATTTGCTGCTCCAGAAATCCGAAACCCTGCTTCCTGTCCAGGCGCTGTCTGTAGAAGCAGGGCTTCTTGAAGGGAAAAACCAGTTTGTAGTCTCAGCGACAGCAACCGGAAAGACCCTTATAGGGGAGATAGCAGGAGTCCAGAACCTCCTGGACAAAAAAGGAAAGATGCTTTATGTGGTTCCTCTTGTTGCTCTTGCAAACCAGAAGTACGATCAGTTCAAAGATCGTTATTCAAAGCTCGGGCTTACTGTTTCCATAAAGATTGGCGCAATCCTTATAAAGACATCCCAGCGCGTGAAAATGCAGACAAGCCCAGGTGCGGATATAATCGTAGGGACTTACGAGGGCATAGACCATATGCTCAGGTCAGGAAATACTGATTTTCTGGGCAAAATCGGGACTGTAGTTGTGGACGAAGTCCATATGCTCGAAGACCAGGAAAGGGGGCACAGACTGGACGGGCTGATAGGTAGGCTGCGTTATGTAGCACCTGAAGCTCAATTCATCTACCTCTCTGCAACCATTGCAAATCCCGCAGCCTATGCAAAAAAACTCGGGGCACAGCTTATACAATATGATCACAGGCCGGTTCCCATTGACAGGCACCTGCTTTTCTGCCAGGAAAACGAAAAGGCAAAGCTGATCTCGCAACTTGCAAAGGAAGAGTATTCAATGCTTTCTTCGAAGAAGAGCAGGGGACAGACTATTGTCTTTACAAACTCACGCCGAAACTGCCACAAGCTTGCAGAAACCCTCTCAATCCAGGCAGCCCCTTATCATGCCGGGCTTTCCCAGTATGAAAGGAAGAAAGTTGAAACTCGCTTCGCAAAAGGAGAACTTCCGGTAGTGGTGACCACCGCTGCTCTTGCGGCAGGCGTGGACTTTCCGGCTTCCCAGGTAATATTCGAGTCCCTGGCAATGGGAATAGACTGGATTTCGGTCCAGGACTTCCTGCAGATGAGCGGGAGGGCAGGCAGGCCTGACTACCATGACAGGGGAGTTGTCGTGCTTATGCCCGTGCCAGGAAAATCCTATGCAGGTTCCCAATCTGATACAGAAGAAGAGGTTGCAATCAAACTGCTGCAGGGAGAGATGCTTTCCGTAGAGATAGATTACGGAGAAGCCGAACAGCTTGAGGAAATTCTTGCATCCGTCGCAGTCACTTCCTCTATTCAGGATCTCAGAACGATCCACAACCTGATGTTCGGAACCTACGACCTGGAAAAACTGATCTCGCGCCTGCAGAGCTATCGCTTTGTGGAAAAAAGAGGAAATAAGATAGCGCTTACGCGCTTTGGGAAAATTGTTGCGGCCCATTTCCTTTCGATATCTAAAGCTTTCCTGATTCGAGATGCAGTGCTTGAAGAGAACGATCCGCTGAAGATCGTAACGAACCTGGAGTTTTTCGATGCTGCATATTTTAAATACGCAAACCAGATCGGAAGCTCCTTGCACGTGAATATGCCCTCAAGGGTTTTCCAGGGAGCTACTCTTGATATAGTCTTTGACGGGGAATCCCTCTCCCAGCTTGATGCGAAAATCCGGGAGCTCATGTTGAACTTTGCTTCGGATTTTTTAACCTGTGTGTGCAAAGACTCGCCTTACTGCGGCTGTGCAGAGCAGAAGTTTTCGGAAAAAATTATCAGGCTGCGTACTGAAGAGCTTGACCCGACACATATTGTAAAAAAGCTTGAAGATAAGTACGGGATTTCCGCATACCAGGGTGACATTTTCGGGTATCTGGATAACGCAGTACGTAATCTCGATGCTGTAGAACTGATAGCAAAGGTCCATTCAAAAAAGGGCGTTGCAGAAGAGGCAAAGAAGCTTAAAAAGAAAGTACAGGGTTAAAAGATCAAAATATTTTTTGCAGGTAATATTTTATACATTATTTTTATAAATTATTATTACATACTATTTTTACATACTATTTTTATATACTATTTTTACATACTATTTTTATCTGCCAGGACAAATCTTATTGAAATTCTTTTTTAGTTCTTCATAAATATAATTTTGAAGCAGCCATCCTTAAATCTGATTTTGAAGCAAGCTCTCGTTAAAGATAAAGCAAGAAGACGACCAATACGAAGCATACGCATTATTACATGTGGTAATATATAAGTTGCATAAATAATGAAATCGATGAACTGGATAGTATTTTGATATCATTTGAGGGGAAGCGGTTTTATGAGACAAACATTAGTTAAAGGGTTCATTGCCTTTGGAATATCTAAAGGACTCGTCGCCCTCGGAATACTACTTTCTTTTGCAGTTTTTCAAGGACGCGGTACTTCTGCAAAGGTAGAGAAATCCTCTGAAACAATAAACGAGGGACACACATTTGAAAAGCTTAAGCCCGATGAGGTTACTACTGAATGGAACGATTCGTATCTCTTCAGCAGCAGGGAAGATGCCTTAAAAGAGCTGGAGGCCTTAAAAAAGAAATCAGGAGAAATAAAAGAAACTTTCAGTCAGGAATTTGAAAATTTGTCGGGACCAGTTTTACTGGATTATCTGGACGCTGAAAAGGAATTTTCAAAATCTCTTGAGGTTCTCTACATTTACGCATATACTCAGCTCAGTAAAAACGTGAATGATCAGTTCTTTATTTCTCTTCTTGCGGACGCTCAGGACCTAATCACCGAATATAAGAAATCCAATGCATTTGCAACCGTAAAGTTGACTTCACTCGATAAGGAGGAGTGGGACAGGCTCTTTTCCATGGAGCCCAAACTTGAAGCATATCTACCTTATCTTGAAGCTAAGTATATGAGGTTTGCAGAGCACAGGCCAATAAACGAATCCCAGGCTGTGTATCTTGCAGATATAGAAAACCAGCGCATGAAACTGGAGACTGAAGCATTTTCGGAGATAACGAATAAAGTCACAATGGCAGGAAACATAAAGCTTGAGAATGGAGAGGAATTTTCAGTCAATTCCCAGTCCTACAATACCCTGCTTTCAACAGACAGAAATCGGGAAAACAGGAAAAGATGCTATGATCAGAGGTTTTACCACCTGATAAAAGAATCCGATTCGATGGCATCCCTCTATTCCGAAAAAGCTCGGCTTGACGACCTTGCTGCAAGGCAGTTGAACTACACGGATTCCTATGACTCCTGCCTTTATAGGCTCTATCTTAACCATACTCAGGTCGATGATATGAATACGGTTTTCAAGGAGAGAAAAAGCGTATTTGAAGATTATAATGAATTCAGGAGACAAAAGCTAGGGCTTGAAACGCTCAAGCCGTACGATCTTATGCTGCAATTGACGGACCAGCCTGGAAAAAAGTATGATTATGTAGATGCTTTGCAGGAGATCCAGAAATCCTACTCCAGTATGGACCCCAGTTTCAACGAAATTTTTTTAAAGATCGTAACCGGCAATTTCATAGACGTATATCCTGACCCTGAACATGGTAAACAGCCGGGAGGCTACTGTACCGACCTGTATGCCCTGAAGTCCCCGGCTCTTATCTTTGTCAACTATAATGGCCTTATCAGCGACCAGAAAACTCTAACCCACGAACTGGGGCATGGGATTAATTTCTACCTGATGAGCAACTCCGTAGATTATCTCCTCTGTTCAGGTACGATTTACGAAATGGAGGTACCTTCCACTTTCAACGAAGAACTCTTTGTTGACCATGTGGTTAAAAACTCAGATAACAAAACTGCAGTTGCAGTGCTCTCCCAGCATATAGCTGACTATCAGAACTACTTTACCAGGCAGCCTATGATTACGGAATTCGAATATAAAGCACACCAGCTATGCGCTGAAAACGGGACTGTAAGCGGAGCCGAACTTAATTCAATCTGGACAGACATATCTAAAGAATACAGAAGCGACTCAGTTGAATATTACGATGAAGATTCTGCTGAATGGACCTACATAAATCATATTTACCTGACAGAGAATTATTATACATTCAACTACGCGGTTTCAAAGGCAATAGCTCTCTCCCTCTTCAAGCAGTACAGGAAAGACTCGAAAAACTTTAACGAAAACTATGTTGCCTATCTCTCAGCAGGTTTGACGTTGCCTCCCGAAGAAAAACTCAAAAAATATTTCG
The DNA here is from genome assembly GCA_963774465.1 of uncultured Methanosarcinaceae archaeon. Classification (GTDB taxonomy): domain Archaea; phylum Halobacteriota; class Methanosarcinia; order Methanosarcinales; family Methanosarcinaceae; genus Methanosarcina. The sequence goes on from CAVZFI010000021.1 coordinate 87,045, forward strand.
GAATAGAAATCAACAGGCAGCTCTTTGAAGATGCAATGGATGTCGTGGAGCTAAGGATTCAGGAATTGAATAAACTGGAAAAAGAAACCTGAACTACAAATTCTGCCGTGGAAAGCCTGAATATTATTCGGGATCTTTCTGGGACGAGAGATTAAAGTCCGATGAATTGAGATTTTTGGGAGGTTTGGGCACCTGAGTGCTCTCGTCCCAATTTATTTTATTTTAGGCTCAGAGCTATTTTGAGTGAGTAATTTACAGCCACTTCCGAGCTTGTTAGCTCGACAAGCGGATAAATTGACTCGCGGGAGTTCCGGATAAATGTACAAAGGAGTTTTAAAATCAAATCGGTTAAATTTGTCACTGATCCGGAAAATAGATGGATAACCTGTAGCCGAATGATAAAGAATAGAACAAACTGTATCGAATGAGAAAGAATAGAACAAACTGTAGACAGATTATAAAGAACATTGTTTATGGGTATTCCGGGATTAAGTCTCAAATAAGACATAAAACTTAATTAATATATTAAAACGTTCCAGTTATATCCCCAGGGAATTGGGAACGATAAAGAATCAGATATGATTAACTCATAGTTAGCCATTTTTGAAAGTTACAGGTTCCTGAAACGCTGGCCAAAAGGCACGTACGGTTAAAAATAGTTTAAAAAATGTAATGCATAATATGACAAAAGATTATTGCAGATAACATTCTATAGTGGAGAGTAAAAATATTCCTTTTTATATGGGGAATAAGTCGTTTACATCAAATAATGTCCAGTATCTAAAATAACTGGTCAGTATCTGAGATTAAAACTTGATCTCAGGAATATTCCTGAGAGCAAAGCATAGAGGTAATTTTATGACCGAGGATGTCGAATCCAGGGAAAATATCGAAAGTGTAGCTTCCAAAAAAGGTAAAAAAAGTATTGCAATTGAGTTTGTGAAACCTCAAAACTTCCGGCAGATATATGCTATTGGAGCCGCGGGTGGGCACAGCCCCTATGATTTCAGGATCGGTTTTTACAATGATACCCCCAAAATGTTCGGGGATGCCTCAGAGTCCAGAGTTATCGAAAGGCGCGTAGAAACCGAAGTAATACTCTCTCCGGTTGCTGCTCTTGAACTTAACCGCTGGCTGACCCAGCACATAAATGAATACGAATCCGTGTTCGGGCCCATTGCAAGAGCAATCCCGAGGCAGAGAAAAGAAACTGCAAAGCCTGTTGACGAGAGTACGGATATTCAGGGTTATATCTGACCCGGATAAAGCAGCTTGCAAGTCCTGTGAAATCGAAAAAGCTTGAAATGTGTTTTTTGGAAGGAGCTGTTTGAATTCAGAGGTCTTTTAAGAGCTCTTGAGATCGATGGTTATATATCTCTGTAAAGGGTATGTAATTTTCAGTTTTCTTAAAAGCCGGTGGAGTGACGATATAGAATAATTTCTCAGTTGCTGGCATGAAACGGCTGAGATATGCAGCAAGCGGACCGCAGGTGTGGATGCGGCTTGCCCGCACCGGCTTGGGACGTAAGAAACAGGAACCGGGAGTTACGGGGAAAATTCAGAAGAAATCAGCGAGGGTTTAAATTTGTTCCCAAATAAAAAAGTTCAGAAAATCGTTGGATCAAAGATCCAGGTAGAAATGAAAGGCGACCTTAATCTGCTTGAAGGCACTCTTAAGAGTGTGGATGACTACATGAACCTTCATCTCGTGGATACCATGGAGATTGTGAGAGGAGAAAAAGTCCGCTCCCTTGGTTCTGTGGTGCTTCGGGGCAATAACATCATACTGATCACTCCTATCGAAGAATAAAACTTCATAAGGGACTTTATTAGTGTGGAAGCATGGATCTTGAAGAAGAAGCCTACAATATAATAAGAAGACATAAAGAAGGCGTTTTCCAGAACGTTATCTGGAAAGAGCTGGATATCGACAGCAGGAAATGCTCCAGAATTATTAAAAAGCTTCTGGATAAAGACCTTATTATACGTGAGGTTGGTGTCTCAAACGGGGCAAGAACATACCTCCTGAAAGCAAAAGAAGAGGTTAAGGAAAAATATGACCTCCTTCTTGCAGGGGAGATGTTTTCGGCATGTACAGGCTGTACGGGCGACTGTCAACCCGAATACTGCGGGAGGCTCAGCGAATGGATTGGAAGCCTCATGGAAGAAGAAGCCAGGAAATCGGAAGAAACCGACGAAATCAAAGAAGGTATTGAAGACGAGGAAGATGCTAAAGAGGAAATTGAAGAGGAAATCTGAAAAGACTGGTTTCTGAAAAATTCAAAAGTCAGGATACTTATAAAAGGTCCGGCAACCGATAGATATATATAAAAGAACCCCTTATTGAAGAACCCCCTTCAATAAGGGAAAAAAGCTAAAATATACGAAAAGCTCCGGTAGTGTAGTTCGGCCAATCATTCCGGCCTTTCGAGCCGAAGACTCGGGTTCGAATCCCGGCCGGAGCACCATGATCTTTTTTCTGAATAGGCTAATTCTCCTTTGCTTTTCTCAGGAAATTCATAATTTTTTAAGATACTCCTCCGCAAAGCCAGCGCTGTAAGCTGCCAGTACTGGGATTGAGCACGAGAACTTCTGACTTTTTACCTGTCCGTCCAGATTTCCTGATTTTGAGCCAGGCTTTTGGAAAAAAATTTACATATTTTAGAAAAGGTTTTTCCGGCAGGTTGCGTCATACCTATAAAAGAGAATATAAATTGATTTCAAAAGTAATTACATAAAGCTTTATCTGAGTAACAGACTGCGCCAGAAGGGTTTGAGAAGGGACAGATTTATATATTACAAGCATCTATTGAAGGTCTCGCTGTGAGATGCGATGTGCTCCGGTAGTGTAGTTCGGCCAATCATTCCGGCCTTTCGAGCCGAAGACTCGGGTTCGAATCCCGACCGGAGCACCATAATCTTTTTCTGAATAGGCTAATTTATTATTTTCTATCCGATCTACTTCCTATCCAATCTACTTCCTATCCAATCTACTTCCTATCCAATCTACTTCCTATCCAATCTACTTCCTATCCAATCTACTTCCTATCCAATCTACTTCCTATCCAATCTACTTCCTATCCGATCTACTTCCTATCCAATCTTTTCTATCCGATCTACTTTCTATCCGATCTACTTTCTATCCGATCTACTTTCTATATGTCGTTTCTCAAAGCGTAGAAAATAGATTTTTAAAGATCTTCCACTATTCAGGATATCTTATTAGCTCATCTCTTTTTCAGAACAAGAGAATGGAATTTTTTTATTTCCTGAATTTTTTCTAGATTCTGTTCTTCATCAAGCATTCCTGCAGTATTCAGGGATTCAAGCGCAGCCTTTGCTTCAAGGCAAGCAGTATTTAAACCCTGATCCAGAGTAAGAACCCGAATCATTTCCAGGGACCACGCAATCTGGACAAGTATATTTTTCAGGCCGTATTGAGAAACCGCTGTGCCCATATTTTCAAGTGCCCGGATTACTGCCATTGCGTATGGCTCGTTATTCTCCCTTACAGCGGCAGTACCCAGATCTTCAAGAATGACTGCAGACCTCCAGGGTGCTGATTTCGATTGCCTGTTCGGCTGAAGAAACTCCTACCTCCCCAAGGAAACTTATAGCAGCAGTCCCGCTTGCAGAAAGATTTTTCTCCATAGATTTCAGGGCTGTCTGCATCAGGTAAATCTCAGAAAGGCTTGCCAGGGTTTCCATTTTCATTCTTGAAGAAACCTTTCCGCAGTTTCCAAGCGTTTCAACTGCACCTTTTACTGCCGTATCCAGACCTTTTCCCGTAAACTCCAGGGCAAGGTTCCCGACAACGGACAGAGCTTTTATGGCAAGTGTCTCACGCTTCTGACCAGCAGCCTCAAGAGCTGTGTCCCCAAGAGCTCGACTTGAAGCTGCACATACCGATTCCATTCCCATTTCGGCAGCTACCCTGCCTATATCCCCTATAGAGATCATGAGTGCCTTTATATCCAGCTCGTTTTCTGCAGTAACGTCCATGTGGATTAGCTGAAATGCGAAATCCCTGAGCCTGTCAACGGCCTCTACTGTCCCTTCCACATCCTGATCATACGCTTTTTTGAAACCCTCTTCAATAGTCCTTACTTCATCAAGTTCACGTTCATTAACCGACGACATACCAGACCCCGCAATAATCCTTGTTAATCCTATGTCCTTACCCCAGATCAGTTTTCCTATCAAAAGCTGTTTCCGGCCTACCTTCAGCCCTGAAACCGTTCTGGACTTTAATCCGGTTAAAAATATACAATACAAATTGCTGAAGCATAAAGTATATATAACAATGTACATTATTATGCTCTATTGTACGATATTGTAGAATTGAATTGTTGAGTTTATAACCAAAGTAATTCAGATTACAGGAGAATCTTCCATAAAATGTTTACAGGATGTGGGTTTTAATGAAATCTCAGGATATTGCTGTCATTGGAATTTTACTTGCAGTCGGTGCAATAGTGCGCTACCTATCCCTGGTAATTCCAGGCCCGATCGTTTCAAATCTTGTAATAGCCTTTTACTGCCTTGCCATTATCCTTGTTATACCCACATTAACTGAAGTCATAGGGATCGGGATTGTAGCAGGCATAGTATGTGCCCTTCTAAGTCATTCGATATTTCCGCCTGCAAATCTTATCAGCGAACCTGTGGGTGCAGTCGCCTGCCTGGTCACATACAAAGCCCTCAGGAATAACTTTTCACTTTCCCCTGCTCCTTCAACCCTGATAGGAACTCTGGTGAGCGGAACAACCTTTGTAATCGTTGCAATGCTTCTGATTGCCCCTGCAATCCTGTCTAAATTCGCCACCATGGGAGCTTTTGCGGCTGCCGTTATCCCGATCGTGGTATTAACCGCAATCGCCAATGCCGTTATTGTCCAGATACTTTACATTCCTGCCTCAAGAGTGCTCTCACGGGGAAAAGCATGATCGAACTCAAAGACTTTTCATATACATACGGCACAGCTGAAAACCCGGCTCTGAAAAAAATCAACCTTGAAATCCAGAAAGGAGAACTTCTCCTGGTCACAGGGCACAGTGCAGCCGGGAAAACCACGCTTGCCTTTGCAATAGCCGGCATCCTGCACCACGAAATAGGTGGCCGGATCGAAGGAGAAATTATTTTCAAAAACAGGAATATCAGAGATTTTGACGGCATGAAGGAATTGAGCCGGCATATAGGAATGGTCTTTGATGATGCTGAATCACAGCTTATCTTTACAAGTGTCGAAGAAGAAATCCGTTCAGGGCTAGAAAACCGCGGCCATTCCGAAAAAGAGCTCATGCGCAGGCTGGAAGAGGTAATGGAATTCTGTGAAATCAGTCACCTGAAAAACCGGGCTCCTCATACCCTTTCTGGTGGGCAGAAGCAGAAAGTTGCCCTTGCAGCAACCCTTGCCCTCGATACCGAAATCCTTATCCTTGACGAAGCCACAGCCGAACTGGACACAAAAGCCGTAAGAAGAATTTTTTCGATCCTGAAGCGGCTGAAAGAAGCCGGAAAGACTATCGTAATCATAGATCACAACATCGAAGATTTCCTCGAAATCGGGGATCGAGTCGTGATTCTTGAGAAGGGCAAAATAAAAGCTATAAAAAGCCCGGCAGATTTTACAGTATCTTCTCCTGTTTCTGACCCTGCAGAACATTCCATACGCATATCTCCTGATAAAGAGCAATCACGCCTGGAAAAAGGCATATCAAGCTTGTCTCACACTGGGAAGGAAAAGCAGCCTATTATTTCCGTAAGAAACCTCACACAGCGTTACGGAGAAGTCCTGGCACTCGACAGCATAGACCTGGAGATTTCTCCGGGGGAGCTCGTTGCCATAGTGGGTGAGAACGGTTCAGGCAAGACAACGCTTGTCAAGCATTTTAACGGCCTCTTACGCCCTTACTCCGGGAATGTAACCGTAAAAGATCTGGAAGTTTCCAAAGCTTCTGTAAATGAACTTGTCAAACATACCGGCCTGGTCTTCCAGAACCCGGACAACATGCTTTTTGAGGATACGGTCGAGGCAGAGATAGCTTTCGGATTAAATAATATTGGAGTACAGGGGCACGAGGCTGATGAAGCAATCGCCCGTTCCCTCGAGCTTGTAAGCCTGAGCGAAAAACCGAGAGTTTTTCCCCGCAACCTGAGCAGGGGAGAAAGGCAAAGGCTGGCTGTTGCCTGTGTAATTGCCATGAAGCCCGAATTAATTGTGCTGGATGAACCTACAACGGGCCTTGATGCCAAAGAATCGGACAGCATGATGCAGCTTATGCGAAAACTCCAGCAGGAAGGGCATACAATAGTCATGATAACCCACAATCTGCAGCTCGTAAAAAACCATGCAGAGAGGGTTATTCGCATGGAGGCAGGAAAAATAATCGAAGATACCGGTGACAGAGGAGAATGTGCAGGTAGAGAATATATTAGCAGAGAACATATCGGAGGCGCTTGTGCATGAAAGAGATTATGCAGTACATCAACAGGGATAGCTTTTTACACAGCATGAATCCACTCTCCAAAATCGTTGCTGTCGCAGGAATTATAGTCCTGAGTGTTTTTACGACAAACTCGACAGTCCTTGCCCTGATGGTCCTGGGAATTTTCCTGGCGTCCTTCAAAGCCGGGCTTCAGCACGAACTTCTCAGACAACTCAAGCTTCTTGTTTTTCTGAGTGTAAGCCTGATCCTGCTAACCGTTCTCACTATGAAAAGCGGAGAAACTATCGGCTATCTTATCCCTCCCGGAACTTTAACAGCCAGTGGGGTAATTTCTATCACGACAGGAGCTCTGGATTTCGGAGTGGTTCTTTCCCTTCGCTTCTTTGCAATGCTTTTTGCCTTCCAGCTTCTCGTGGTTACTACAAGGCCCAGCGACCTTATGAAAGCCCTCCTGGCAATCCACATCCCTGTGGACTATGTGCTCATGTTCGTAATCGCCCTTCGCTTTATCCCCAGCCTGCAGGTCGAAGGCCAGCGCATACATGAAGCCCAGCTTGCAAGGGGATACAACCCAGGAAAAGGCCTCAGAGGAAAAGTGAGGAGTGTAAAGCCACTTCTTGTGCCCCTGGTAGCAAACTCCCTTGGAAGAACGCAGGTGCTCGGCCTTACAATGGATATGAGAGGCTACAGGAGCAGGCATAGTGTGGAAAAGAACAGGCTTATCTGGAATAAGATGGACTTTGCGACTGTGGGCTGTGTTGCTGTCATGGGAATCGGCATAGTACTGACAGGACTGCTATGATTTCCTCAGGAATCGGAAAAGAGAAAAAGCAAAATTTAACTAAAAATTTTGGCTTTGCCTTTTACAACCTTCAACTAGCATTCTGGCACTCTTGTGTCAATCTCTCGCTCGGCATATATTTCGCTGACGCGAGTTTGACAAAATGACCTTTAGGCAAATGTTATTTTCCCACGCTGGCAGGGAGCCGATGTTAACTTCACTCATTTTTTCCGTCCCTGTTTCTGACGATTGAGGGAAAAGTGCTGTTTTTTCCAGTCCCGTTAACATTCTTAAAATAATGTTAAAGTTTTTCTTTTTATTGGAATCATGGAGTATCTTTGAACCGTCCTGAGACCAGACATAGCCTGTAGCACCTGAAAAATTTGTATCATTTATACCTTGCCAGCTCAAAATTGGCACGACCATCTGAATTCATAATAAAAAGCTGAAAATCGGTAGTGGTGAATTTCAGTTTCCGTACTTCATAATACTCGTTTTCGCGTTTAATTCAATTGATTTTTAAAATTTACACCTCTTTAATTGACATATTTTGCTAACAAAAGTGCAAAAACTTATGAGATAAAGTCAGTGCAATTATGGAATTAAATTAGAATTTGTTAGTATTGATAGTAACAAAAAGTGACTCATCAAAGGACTTAAATAGAATAGCACTGTTAAATAGATTGTTTGAAAGATTTAGTAAAGACAAGGGTTGGGGAAAACTCAAGAACTGGAGTTTAATTGGGAGAAAAATTATATTGTTCACACCTTCGACCTGGATCAACAGGTTATGTTAAAAGTTCATAAATTAGGTAAAAATCAAGAATTTAAAATAAAATTTAAAAGTTATAATGAGTTCATAACTTATACTAAAGTTTATGAGTTATGCTAAAAGCTCAGAAGTTACGCTAAAAGTCAGAAATTACGCTAAAAGTCAGAAGTTACGCTAAAAGCTAAAAAAGTTGAGTTAATATTGGTAGTTGATTGAGAGCCCTATTTGATGACCCTTGGACTCTCAATCGGTGAAACCCCCCTTTGAAGAATACTCCCACATATTCTTCGTACAATTGTAAGAGAAACAATGTAGATATATAATGTCTAACCGGTTGTTATCTAATGTATAACCGGTTGTGGTTGGTTGTGGTGATTGATTGAGAGCTCCTTATTGTGATCCCTGAGCTCTCAATCGGTGAAACCCCTACAAAAAACTCCCCATAAGTTATGCACGAAAGTGCACTATTGCGTTTCTCTTACAACTACATCTTTCTAATGCTGAAATTCTATATATAATAAATTACGTTAAATATTCAATTACCTTTTATTTTTGTATTCTCGTAAATTTTTGAATAAGGGAATATTTTACAATACGCTGCAAAAATATAATTGGCCTTAAAAATATCACGATATCTAATTTTTCAACGGCTTTAAATTTTAAACCAAAAAAAATTAATCAACTAAAGATATAGCAAAAATTTTATCGGTTAAAGATAATGAAAAATTTGATTAATTAACAACAAAAAGTTTGATTAATTAACAACAAAAAGTTTGATTAATTAACAACAAAAAGTTAGATTAATTAAAATTTAATAAAGAAGAATATCGACCATTAAGGCCGATAATATTGAATTAACTGCTGTTATTCTCTTGCCTGTTAAGAAGCTCTACGGCCATTTCCCTTAGCCTGTACTTTTGAATCTTACCGCTTGCTGTCAGCGGGAATTCGTCTACAATGAATACATGCTTTGGAACCTTATAGCGGGCGATCTTGCTTACGGCATAATCCCTGATATCGGCTTCTGTAATGTCTGCACCTTTTTCGAGAATCACAAAGGCACCTCCGATTTCCCCATATTTTTTGTCAGGGATACCCACAACCTGGACATCTGTAACTCCGGGCATGGTAAGCAGGAATTCCTCGATCTCCCTTGGATAGATGTTTTCCCCTCCCCGGATGATCATGTCCTTAATCCTGCCTGTGATCCTGTAATAACCGTTTTCGTCGCAGGTCCCAAGGTCTCCGCTATGCAGCCAGCCGCCTTCATCAATCACCTTTTTCGTTTCTTCGGGCATCTGATAGTAGCCTTTCATCACGTTATATCCGCGGCAACAGATTTCCCCAACAGTGTTTGGAGGTACCGGCTCATTAGTATTCGGGTCTACTACCCTGACCTCAACGCCCGGGAAAGACTTTCCTACGGTTTCGACCCTGAGCTCTACAGGATCATCCACAGTGGTCTGGGTCATACCTGGAGAAGCTTCCGTAAGCCCGTAAACACTCGTAATCTGAGAACAATGCATGTCTTTTACGACCTTTTTCATGGCTTCCACAGGGCAGGTAGAACCTGCCATAATCCCAGTCCTGAGAGAAGAGAGATCGAACACGTCGAACATGGGATGCGTATACTCAGCAATGAACATTGTGGGCACACCGTAAAGAGCCGTACATTTCTCTTTATGGACCGCGGCAAGTACCATTAGAGGGTCAAAAATCTCGAGCATAACAAGCGTTGCTCTGTGGGTCAGAATGGCCATAACTCCGAGTACTATCCCAAAACAGTGGAAAAGTGGCACAGGAAAACAGAGCTTATCTACAGAAGTGAACTTCTGGCGATCTCCGATAGAAAGCCCGTTGTTCAAAATATTTTTATGGGTCAGCATGACTCCTTTAGGAAACCCGGTAGTCCCTGATGTATACTGCATATTGACAACATCGTCACAGTCGACACTGGCCATAATCTCGCGGAGCTCGTCATCCGGGTAATGACTGCCAAGAAGCAGAAGCTCACTGGTATTATACATACCCCTGTGCTTTTCCTGTCCTACGTAAATCACACTCTTAAGATAGGGGAAATTTTTGCTTTTCAGGCGCCCTCTTTCTGAATTCTTGAGCTCAGGGACCAGCTCATTGATTATTTCAAGATAATCAACATCTCTGTAACCATCAATAAGAGCCAGGGCCTTCATATCGGACTGTTTCAACACATATTCGACCTCATGGATCTTGTAGGCGGTATTCACAGTAACAAGCACTGCTCCGATCTTTGCGGTTGCAAACATGAAGGTAAGCCAGTCAGGGACGTTTTTTGCCCAGATCCCCACATGGTCTCCCTTTTTTATTCCGATAGCAAGCAACCCTTTTGCAAGGTTATTAACCCTTTCATTGAACTGCCCATAAGTAAAACGCAGGTTACGGTCCGGATAAATTATAAACTCGTGGTCAGGGTCTACTGCCATCTGTTTTTCAAAGTATTTACCCAGGGAGTCTTCTATAAGATGCATGGTTTCAGCCTCTCGCTTACATTGTATATTTTTATAAACTGTTGGCTTGGGAGCAGAATATCTCGTATGCTCCAAAGCCCTGTTTGCGGGCGGTCAGTCAAGCACATTCAAATCGAGCAAGGGGAATCCGTATCCATTTCAGCATTATCCATCACAGGAAACATATGCGCTGTTAGAATTTCGCGGATCGAATCCGGAAGAGGCATTGCTTTCTGGAGCTTGAAATCGTAATAAACCAGCACTGCCTGCCCCTTTACCTTAAGTTCGCCTTCCTGCCATGCCTCATGCCCGACAGTAAAGGAGCTGTTCCCTATCTTTGTAATGAAAGTTCTTATCTCCACATCAGACCTGAAATACATCTGGCGCAGAAAATCAAACTCAGTCCTGACAAGAATCAGGTGCCATACATCAGGACTAAGATTAAGATCCGGCGAAAAAAGCCGGAATACGGAATTTCGTCCTATTTCGAACCATACCGGGAGGACAGTATTATTTATATGCCCAAGCCCGTCTATGTCCCCAAAGCGCGGACTAACAGTTGTACTGAACATTTTGGATTCCCTTAACTCTCAAATGCTTGTATTTAATTTTATCAAATCTGGAACTTCCCGCTAGTTTAAGTTAAGTCCTTACTCTCTTCTCTGCCTGACTGCGACTTTACAGAGGAGCATAGACCACAGCCAGAATTCTTGCGTCCTCTGTTCCTGCTGCATGGACATCATGCGGGACAATAGAATCATAGTAAATGCTGTCTCCGGCTTTCAGCCTCTGGACATCCTTTCCGTAGAAGATCTCGATTTCCCCGGAAAGGATATAAATGAACTCCTCTCCTTCGTGAGAAGAGAGCTGGTGGCTTTCCTCGGGAGAAGGATGAATATCAATAATGAAAGGCTCCATATTGCGGTCTGCTTTATCCGAGGCAAGGGAATAAAACTCAAGAGCACTCCTCTTGGGTCTCTCGGTCTTCCCCGAAAAACGGACTACGTTCTCTGACAGCCCTGCCCTGGCAATTACAGGTCCGCTCTGAGGCATATCGTCCAGAAAAGTACCGAGACGGACGCCTAAAGCCCGGGCAATCTTTAAAAGAGGTGTTAAGGACGGAACCAGGGCTCCGTTTTCTAGCTGCTGGATTAACTCCACACTGCTCTGGCTGGCTTCGGCCAGTTCTTCAACAGTCATATTTTGGGCTTCTCTAAGCTGGCGTATCTTACTACCGACACGGTTTTCTTCGGACATTATTACTTTCCTCACGAATGTTTTTATGGTAGCGGACCCGGCAGAAAAATATAAACCAGAGTCCTGTTGATAGCCTTTCAGGCTTATCTCTTTTGCATCCATCTATTATAAAAAATATACGTTAAGATTTATGTTTAAATATCTCAGAAAATCTAGAAATATTAAAAAAGAAAAAGTAAGAGTGAATGATAACTGGAAAGCTACGGTTACCCAGGTTTCGATCAAACTTGAAGCTGCCTGCGTCCGGTCCTTTAATCAAACTGGAAATTGCACCTCATCCCCTCGGGATCAAAACAGAGATTACAGGATACGCACCTTGCCTTTTTAGCCTCCCCTGATTTGAATTTCAAAACAATATCAGGTTCGCTTATGAATCCCCTGCTCATTGAAATCAGGTCTGCAAACCCGTTTTCAAGCAGGTAATTAATAACAGAAAGAGACCTGATGCCCCCTACAAGGATAACCGGAATGTCCACTGCACTTTTGATTGCTTTGGAATAGTCCTTGAAATATGCTTCTTTGGCAGGAGAGTTGATTGCGGTTCTTATTGTTACTCCACCTGCCTCACCTATTCCGCCGCTGACCTCAATTGCGCATACTCCAGCCTTTTCCAGAAGCTTTGCAATTTCTACGGACTGCGAAATATCAAGTACCAGTTCCCCCTTCAGAGAGCCAGGCCGTAAACCATCCGTTGCATTAAGCTTGACCATGACAGGAAAATTGTCTCCTGCTTCCTCTTTTATGCGCCTGACAATTTCCGTTACTATCCTTGTCCGGTTTTCCACTGAACCTCCCCAGCGGTCAGTCCTTCTGTTCGTATAGGGAGAAATGAAGTTACTTAAAAGGAAACCGTGCGCGCAGTGGAGCTGCACCCCGTCAAAACCTGCTTTTTTTGCCCTGACAGCTGCTTTTGTAAAAGCTTCGATTACTTCCAGAATTTCCGCGTCTGTCATTTCCCTCGGGACAACTGCCGAATGCCCGTCTTTTACACTGGAGGGGGCTATAGGGACAGGAAATTCATCCGAAAAACTAGCCTGCCTTCCCCCGTGCACTATCTGGAGCACTATCTTGCTTCTGTACCTGTGCACCCTGTCTGTTATTTTCAGGTAAGGTTCGATAAAACGGTCATCATAGATGCCCTGCTGGTAAATATCACTCTGCCCGCCGGGAAGAACATAGGAATAGCCGGTTATGATCAGCCCGACTTCATTTCTTGCAAGCTCTTCGTAAACGTCTCCGAGCCTTGAAGTGGGCGTTCCATCCTTTTCAGCCATAAATTCGTGTGTAGCGGACCTTACAAAGCGATTCTGGAGATCCAGGTTGCAGACAATGATAGGGTCAAAAATCATAAGGAAAAATAGGATAAGGGAGGGTAAATAATTATCCCGGACCCCTGGATAAAGGAAATCTTGCGTTAGGCATAAAGTGTTCTTTTCAACTGCGACAAGAAAGGAGAAAGGAATTTACTCAGGCAATTTCGCTTACGAACTCAATGGGGCTATCCGGATTATCAATGATATTGATATGCAGTTTTTCTGAACCACCTAAATTAGCAGCGTAACTTGCCACTACTCTTTGTTCAAAAGTAAATTTATTATCTAAAATAATTTCATACCTGTAGTATCCCGGTTCGACATTTATTTCAGGTGAAAAGATTTCATCCCCAGGATTCATCGTGTAGTTTTCTTTGGATACAGAATTATTATAGAAATCAAAAAGCTCGATATGGATTTCATGGCTTTTTTTATCATTATTTCTCAGGGAAAATTCTAATGGATCTAACGAATGATGTTTCTTAATTTCTTCCTCTCCTCCTTCACTATAACATCTCCACAGAAGATGGACAGTTTTTCCATCATACTTCTCGTCAGTTGAAGCGATCCCATATGATTGATTGAAAAAATCTACATTAATGCAACCGTCAATTGAATTGTCTTTTACTGTGAAAAAAGCACTACTTTGCGGCTTTCCGACAATGTATCCCATATAAGAATTTACATTTGGTTTTTGAATATCTCTTTCTTGAAGTTTAAGTTCATAATCTTCTCCCATGAGGCTGAGATTTAAAGTTCCGTTTGAGGCTAATTCAATGAACTCTGAAGAGTTTACTATTACAGTTTCAAATTCACTACACGATCCAGGAGCCTTAATGGAGCTGTTGTCAAGTTTTATTTCTTTAAATATATTGTTTTCATCAGCTACTGACGTGCGTTTCGCTGCACTTTCGTTAGCTGTGGCTCTCCTGAATTTATCGTCATCTACAACGACTGCTTTAAAACCATCCCAATCTTTCGAGAAATCAAGAAAACTGCTGTTGTTAACCTCTATTTCTTGAATTATATCTTTGTCATCCTGTGTACTCTCGTTATTGGAACCAGAATAAGCAGAAAAAATCACAATTCCCAGCAAAATTAACGTTGCAGCGGCTAGAATATTGAAACGCATAACATTGCCTCAAAAATTAAAAAGTTAATATCTGTATATAGTATAAAGTTTATCAAATTATCCAGCACAACTTAAGAGGGCCAGAAAAACAGAGAATATACTATAAAATAGTAGACAGCACCAGTTTAAGCGCTGTTCAGTTAAAAAAATCCTTATGAAGGCCATGTTTTCTATTCGAAGAATTGTGATGGCCTTTTTACTTTCGGTAATTATTTCTTCAGGCTTCTGAGCACGTTCTGCAGAAAACCCTTCTTTTCAAAATACTGCTGGTGATAGTCTTCAGCCATGTAGAACTCGGACACCGGCACAATCTCGGTTACTATCGGGTTTTTGAAAGCCCCTGATTTTTCAAGCTTTTCTTTTGAGGCCAAGGCAGCAGCTTTTTGCTTTTCGTCATGGTAAAAAATGACTGAACGGTATTGTTTCCCGACATCAGGGCCCTGCCGGTCCTTTGTGGTCGGGTCATGGATTTTCCAGAAAACGCCAAGCAAAGCCTCATAAGATACCACTTTCGGGTCGAAAATAACCCTGATGGCCTCTGCATGTCCGGTATTAAGGGTGCAGACCTGTTCATATGTAGGTTTTTCAAAGTGCCCGCCGCTGTAGCCAACAGCGGTTGCAACCACACCCTTGACCTGCCGGAAAGCTTCTTCAATCCCCCAGAAACAACCTGCGGCAAAGGTTGCTTTTTCCAGGCCGCCTCCGGGATTTTCGAAAAAATCCGGATTATCTTCAGCTGTTATACTCTCTTCCACTCTCTTCCCCCTTAAAAAATCATTTTTTGCTGTATTTTCCCATCAATTCCCCTTCGGCAATGAAGTGCCCTATCATCTCGCTTTCAAGCTCTTTTCTCCCTGCTCCTGCTTTAAGTTCGAGCTGCCTGTTCAGAGCATAGACCCTGAAGAAATACCTGTGAGCGCCTGAAGGAGGGCATGGCCCTCCATACCCGATTTTTCTGAAATCGTTTATTCCTTCAACCCCAGGTATACTGTCTTCTTCTATTTTTGCTACAGGTTCTATATTCCAGACAATCCAGTGAGTAAACGGCTTCATGGGAGCGTCAGGGTCATCTACTATAAGTACCAGACTTTCAGCCTCTTCCGGAATGCCTTCGAATTCCAGAGGCGGATTTATATTCTCCCCGTCGCAGGTGTATTTTCTCGGGATAGTACGGTTAGGTTCAAATGCGCTGCTAAAAACTTTTATATGCTGGACGTCCACATCCTCATCTCCTTTGCCAGTATCGGGAGATTCATTACTTGTGTTTCTCTCATTCTCATTTTGAATACATCCCGAAATCAAAAGCATTCCTGCAAACAAGAATATCAAAACAACTGCACCGGCCTGTCTGTTCAAGTACGGTACCAGCTCCTGAAAGCAGGAAAACTGCTTAACAATATAATATTAAAACTAAAGAGATATAACCTTAAGGCTTAAAGCCCAAGCTGCGCTAAAATTTAATCTCAAAAGACTGATTCCTGCAGCACAATTCGAGACCTGACTTGAAATTTACCTCCATCCGTATTCAAATCTCAAGCAAGAGGTCCGGCAGATACGAGGTCGGTTCCTCCGCTAACCTCGTAAAACCCGGACTTACATAAAATATCAGAGGAAAGACCCTTACAGCCCCTCCGGAAGCTACGGACTGAAGCCCTGAGAGGACAGCAGGACTCAGTCTTCCACTTCAAGAGATTGAATAATATCATGAACCGTAAGGTCTCCTTTAGCCACGCGCTGAACAAGCGGATAGATAAATGCACAGTCATCGATTGCAGCCCAGCGTTTTTCTCCTACTCCTCTGACAACCTGATCCATTATGTCGCCACATGTCTTGCAGTACTTTCCTTCAGTATCTACTCCACAACTTTCGCATTTCATAAAAATTCCCCCATAACCTATGGGAACGTCGGAAATAAATAAATTATGGTAATGGGTGAGCATATTTTCACAGTCAGGATAAATCAGAGGCAAAAGGGGAAAATCAGGAAACCAGACAAGGTAAAATTACTTTCGAATTGCTTCAAAATTACTGTAAGGCTGTTAAAATCTGCTACCTCATAAATTTAATTTTTGAAATTCAAGCGGCAGGAAATCCGGCTCGCTGAGGCATACAGGCTTGGGTTTTCCTGCCCATGGGTATTTCCTCGAAATGTTTCCAAACCGCAATCATGCGAGATTGGCAATAATCTCTTCTACTTCCTCGACACCTGAGCTTTTTACAGTTATTTCTTCCCTGCCGCGCACCCCTAATCCCAGTTCCACGGCCCGCATGATCTGGGGTTGGGACCATACCGAATGCCCCTGTATCCTGGGAACCGTGCCAAGGGTTTTCAGGAGGGCAAGGCCTACAGCGTCGTTTGCGATCACATCCGAACTTGCCAGTACGATGTCAGGTTCTCTCAGCGTTCCCAGGTTAGGGCCGTCAGTAACAAAGCATTTAGTAGCATCCGATATATAAAAATCAGGCATATAAACAAGGTTTGACTCGGCAATCATGTTCCCGAAAAGCACGTCCCTGTACTGCCCATGTGGAAGCTGCCTCCTATCCCCATCTGCGGTTATGCTGATCTGTGACTTAAGTCCCATGGTAAAGGTTGCAGTCCAGTGAGTCTTGACCACAGGAAGCGCAATGGTGTAGTCTACTGAAGCCAGAAATTCGGGGACATAAAACCCTTTCGGCCAGGAGGAAGCGCCATCGGGCTTCAAATGCAGGCGTTTCATGTGGTCAAAGGTAAGAATTTCGTCCGCTCCTTCGACCTCAGCAGCCTGCCAGAGCCCAAGCTTCTTCAGCACCTTCTCGGTATCCAGTGTGGTCATTGACTTTTCAGCAACAATAATCTTTCCAGGATTACATTTTCTTGCTTCCCTGATAGCCCCTCTCAACACCTCAGGGTTTGTCGAGCCAGGAGGCAGGTCTGCGGTATTTGCATTCGGCCGGATCAGTACAGTAGACCCTTCTTCAATTCCGAGTCCTCCTGCCAGTTCCACTGCTGCTCTTACGGATTCCAGGGTATTTCTATTTCTTGAAAGCCCAACAACTGCCATACTCAAACTCCCAGATAGTAATTGTAACCCGATATATAAAAATAAGGAATATATGGAAAAATAAGGAATATATGGGCTTTTAAAAAAGCCTGGAAAGGATTCTTCAGACTGTCGTCTGCAGTTTCCGACCCTTCCCCTAGGTAGTGATTTTTTAGGTTACAGGCAGCAGGGAAAATTACGGTTGACTGCCAGTTACGGACGGTGGATTACTGGCGTAATTTGCATTCGCACATTTCTATAAGTGCCCCTTCTCCGATCCTTGAGCCGCGTGCAATAAGCATGTCTCCTGCCTGGACAACCGTGTTGCCTTTTGGAGCATAAACCCAGCGGTCGGCCCTTTTGATTGCCATTACATGCAGCCCTGTTTCAGTCTCAAGCCTCAATTCGAAGAAAGTCTTTCCGACTATAGGAGAGCATTTTTCAACCTGAAGCCTGCTAATAACCTCTTCGGAATTCCGGACTGCGAGGGTGATAATAGGGTGAAGATCTATATCCCTGAGCACAGTATCTGCAATCCCATAGGCAGCGTCGGAGATAGCTTCAGAAGCACTTGCAAGATGCAGTATTCCCCTTAGCAGGTTTACATCCTCAACATGCTTTGCGGTCTCTAGAACCCAGTGCTGAAGTTCATATTTCATTGAGTCCATTTCGGATTCCAGGGCACTAACCTCATACGCAATATCCTCGTTGTCAAAAAGAATAGCAGAGTATGCAAGCCCTACCGAAAGTTCGGACATGTTCTTCATATCCACAATAATATCCACTGCATGTTCGAGATCTTTTAAGAGTTTATTGTGTTCTAGTTCTCTTGGAATGAATTTCCTTGTTGTAGCCATCTCGAAGAACAGAGGAACTCCTTCATCATGCCCTCTGGCAATCAAAACGTCTCCCTGGCGGAGGCGGGTTTCCTTGTCAGGGTCATAAATCCAATCTTCATTTCTCCGGATAGCAATAACCCACATGCCTGTCTCGAGATCAAGTTCAAGGTCACCAAGGGTGCGTCCTGCCATTGAGGATTCTGCGGCGACTGTTGCCCTGAGTACGGTCTCTTCGGCTTCCCTGAGAGCTACTTTAAGTTCCATCGGAATGCCCATATTCATAAGAACTATTTTGGCAATATCACCTGCGGCATTTGAGATATTTTCCGAAGACGCAGCAACCTGTAAGACTCCAAGGAGTCCTTCTGCCTCGTCAACCCTGCGCGTGCTTAACATCGCAGCCATTTTCATATGATAATCGAGGGTATCCATCTTATCTTCAAGATTGAGCACCTCTTCTGCAATGTCCTCATCATCATAGATCACTGCAGAGTACGCAAGGTCTACCATGAGTTCGGAAGTGTCCTTCATCTCAGTCAAAAGATCCTTAAGGTTCTTTGGACTGTATCTGAATTCTTTAGGGAACATAGTCTCTATATCAACTCTACCTGATGTTGGTGTGTATGAGTATATACTTCATAGTAATTATTAATTTTCGAATTATTCAGGCGCTTAAGAGCCTGGCTGGAATACAATAAAATTAAGTAATCGTAAAATTGGTTTTTCAAAACTGGCCTCATTTACGAAATGTTCAACAGATGCAGAGCTATGAGAATTCCTGTAACCCCTACCAGGTCTCCAAGGCTTGCTATGAAAGGGATGACGGTATCATCCGGGTCGATCCCGAAACGGTGGGAAGCAAAGGCAATCGCAACTGTTGCAGAGTATACAACGGAAAGTTCTATGGTAACGGCTATAAGGCTTATTTCCAGAAGGACGAGGAAAGGCATCCCGAATCCCATGAAATTGCTCGCCAGAAAGACCAGTATACTGACAGAAATTGACGAAACAAACCCCACAATTGACGCCGCAATAACGCTGTTGTGTACAACCGGGTTACTCCTTAGATTATCTCCAAGTCCCATATGGAAAGCCGATGAAAGCCTGGCTCCAAGCATGCTTCCTGTGTCTCCTCCTATTTTGATGAGGGAAGGAATAAGAATCAGTATCGCTGGCATAGAAATAAGATTTTTTTCTCTTGAGTTCAGAATCTGCCCGACAATAATTCCCATTACACATGTGATCACAAGTACTGGAAGCCCACGCTGGATGATGCCATTTACTGTGTAGTAAGGGGTCTGATGTCCTGTTTTTCTCAAAGCATCATCACCAGTTTTGCCGAGAGGAAAAGCATGAACATGGAGACAATGTCTCCGATAGTTGCAATCGAAGGCGTGACAACATTATCAGGATCAAAACCGAATCTGAACATCCCTATAGCCAGCAGGACTGCAACAAAAGAAAGAATTACCCCGGATGTAAGGGCTGAAATTACACAGATAAGGATTAGTTTAAATGCGCCTGCGCTTTCGAAGCCCAGGGCAAGTGTTACAAAATGCCCGAGAAATCCGAGAATGATGGCCACAATGAAACCTAAGAGCAGGGAACCGGAGATATTATTCATGAGTTCCGGATTATGCCTGTCGAACCCTGTAATGAGCCCCAGGTGAATTGCACTGCCAAGCCTGGAGCCAAGAGTAGAGGAAATATTTCCCCTGAGCCCGAGAACGCCTGGATAAATCACAATCAACCCCGGGATCATCTCAAGTTCGTTTGTCATTCCCGAAAATATTATTCCTGCAAATACCCCCCCTACAGTCGCAATAAGTTCAAACGGCAGCGCCTCACGTACTATTGAAGAAATACTTGCGTACTCGCTCAGGTATTTATCAATAAATTTGGATTCGAAAATATCCTCGTCCCTGTGCGACTCTGAGGGCATGCGCCTGTATTATACACTGATATTATTAAAATAATCGCTAACTCAAGAAAACGGAAGCTGTCGAAAAATTCTCAGCCCTGAAAGCCCCTGATCTATTCTGAAAATAAATTAAAAAGAGAAGAAACTCAATCAATTTGCCCATTTTTTCCATTATCGGATAAAAATAAATAACTTGCAGCCGTTACGGATAATAGGTATCCATATGGTAATAGGAGTCACAATGATAAACGTGCTGCCAGGCTATGAAAAGGCAGCATACAGAGAATTAAAGAACATAGAAGGGATTAAGGACGTTTACCATGTCTTTGGGGAATATGATTTTGTAATAATCATAGATGTTGAAGACCTGAACATCCTGAGCGACGTGGTAGATAGAATCCGGGAAAGCGAAACCGTAACAGCCACCAGGACAATTGTAGGGGCAGAACTTTAAGCTTCCAGGCTTCAAGGTCAGCGCAATCCGGTCAGGCAAAAAGGAAAAAGTCCTGCATTTTTTTAGCATGCGCTGACATTTATACCTTAACCTTTTATTGAAACAGAATATCTTAGAAACTTTTCCTCATAAAGACTTTTATTAAAATCTTGCTTGAAATAGTTACTGCGATATAAAAGTACTTTTATGACATAAAAAGTGCTTTTAAAAGGACACTGTAATATTAAATGTATAACCTGAAAGAAGCGGAAATAAAGCAGAAATCTTTTACTTTAGATGTTTTTCAAAACAATAAGTACACATTGGATTGAAAGAAAAATTAGATTCAAAGAAACATTAGATTCAAAGAAACATAGATTCAAAGAAATATTAGATTCAAAGGAATATTAGATTGATTTTTCAGCCTGAGGTAAAATTTCATGGAAGTCTCTATTGCAGAAGAACTTGCCAAATCTCAAAAGTCAATAAGTGTCGCAGAGTTTTTTGAAAAAAACAGGCAGATCCTGGGTTTTGACTCAGCTCCCCGAAGCCTCATAACAACTGTAAAAGAAGCTGTTGACAATTCCCTGGACGCCTGCGAAGAAGCAGGAATCCTGCCTGACATCCTTGTCCAGGTCGAAAGGACAGGGCAGGACTACGTAACTGTGATAATAGAAGACAACGGGCCCGGAATT
This sequence comes from uncultured Methanosarcinaceae archaeon, assembly GCA_963774465.1. Classification (GTDB taxonomy): domain Archaea; phylum Halobacteriota; class Methanosarcinia; order Methanosarcinales; family Methanosarcinaceae; genus Methanosarcina. Next base: position 108,147 of record CAVZFI010000021.1, read on the forward strand.
GTAAAAGAGCAGATCCCCAGGGTATTTGCAAAGCTTCTCTACGGTTCCAGGTTCCATGCCCTCAAGCAAAGCAGGGGACAGCAGGGAATAGGGATTTCCGCAGCCGTGCTCTATTCCCAGATGACTGCAGGCAGGCATACGAAAATCCTCTCCAAGACCAGTTCCAGTGCCCCTGCCCATTACTATGAGCTTATGATCAATACCAGTACGAATGAGCCCGATATCCTGAAAGATGAGATAAAGGACTGGTTCCGCCCCCATGGAACCCAGGTAGAACTTGAAATGAAGGCTGCCTACGTAAAAGGAAGAAGGCAGTCCATTTATGAATACCTTAAAGCTACGGCAATCGTAAACCCCCATGCAAGGATTACCCTTATCGAACCTGACGGCAACGAGGAAGTCTTTGAAAGGGCAACGGACAAGATGCCTGACCCTGCAGAAGAAATCCTGCCCCATCCTGAAGGCATTGAGCTGGGCACTCTCATGAAAATGCTCCATTACACCGAGCGCCAGAAGCTTGCCCCGTTTCTCCGCTACTCTTTTTGTAAAATAGGCCTTTTAACTGCCGAGGAAATCTGCAAGGCCGCAGGGCTTGATCCCGAAATTGACCCTCAGTCCCTGGGCCGCCATGAGGCAAGAAAGCTAATTGAGGCTTTTGAGAAGGTAAAAATCATGGCTCCTCCCACAGATTGCCTTTCTCCAATCGGAGAAGAGCTGATTTACAGGGGGCTTGAAAAAGAGACAAATGTGGACTTCATTGCCACAAGCACGCGAAAACCGTCCGTATATTCCGGAAATCCCTTTGTAGTGGAAGTCGGGCTTGCCTACGGGGGAAACCTCTCGAAAGAGGACAAAATCAGCATCATGCGTTTCGCTAACCGTGTGCCTCTGCTTTACCAGCAGGGAGGCTGCGTGACCACACATGCGGTCGAAGACATAAAATGGAAGCAGTACGGCTTAAACCAGCCAGGCGGTGGAATTCCCATAGGCCCTGTTATCCTCCTTATCCATGTCGCTTCGATTAACGTGCCTTTTACTTCGGAATCAAAAGATGCTATTGCAGACATTCCTGTAATCAAGGAAGAGGTTGACCTTGCAATCAAAGACGTAGCAAGGAAGCTCAAGCACTACCTGAGCAAACAGAGCAATCTCAAGAAGCGCCGGGAAAAGGAAATTATAATTACAAAGGTGCTCCCGAAAATGGCTGTAAAGGTTGCAAACATCCTGGAAAAAGATGTCCCTGATATCAACCCTGTTGTTGCAAAGATTATGGGAAACCTGCTTGTGCACAGGAAAGTTAAAAAGAATGAGGACGGGACTGCGGATGTTTTAATAAAGGTCAAGAACTTCGGGACCTCAACGCATTCCTTCAGGGTCCATGAAATGCTGCCCTGGACAATCAGCGGGGCAAAGCCCGAACCAAAGGTCGTGACTATGGGCAATGATTACGATTATATATGGGATATTTCGGCAACAGTCGGATCTTCAAAGGTGCTCAGCTACAGGATAGAGTCCGCAGAAGATAAAGAACTCGGAAAATTTCCGGACCTTATTGTGGAAGGGCTTGAAGAAGAGCTGGTAACAGGGGCAAAGGCCTTTAAGGGGATGTAAGATGGCCAGAGAAGTAAATAGCAAAACAATCCAGGGAGATGCCCTGGCGAGAGAACGGCTGCTTGAGCTTGCAGAAAAGATCTACAACCAGTTTGAAGATGAGATTGTCCCAAGCGTCAGCCTCCCAAGCCGGACCAAAGCAAACATAGAATATTCCGATGAGAGCGATGTCTGGGTCTATGGGGACAGGGAAAGCGAAAGAAGCGCAAAGACCGTGAAAGGTGCGTTCCAGCTCCTGAAGACCACTTATGCTACACATTTCCTTATAAACGAGCACCTTGCCCAGAACCGCGGCTCAACGCTTCGAGAACTTTACTACATATCTGAAGGCTGGGACGCTGCCAAGTTCAAGGAGCAGGCTGAAAGCGACCGCCTGATAGAAGACCTGGAACTCCTGACCAGTCTCCAGAGGGAGTATTTCCACATGCGCCCTGAAGAAGACGGAGCTACCATGTTCGGGCCTATTGAGATCTCGGAACAGACAAAGCGCGGAGTGCGTAATATCCACTGCCAGAAGGACGTGGGGGAAGGAGGATACCAGATTCCTTTCAATGTGGAAAATATCGAGTTTAAGGGCCACGACGCAAGCATGATCATAGCCATAGAGACAGGTGGTATGTATGCACGGTTGATGGAAAATGGGTTTGATGAGACCTACAATGCGATCCTTGTCCACCTCAAGGGCCAGCCTGCCCGGTCAACCCGCCGGATTATCAAGCGCATGAACGAGGAATTAGGCATCCCTGTAGCTGTCTTCACTGACGGTGACCCCTGGTCCTACAGGATCTATGCTTCTGTTGCCTACGGGGCTATAAAAAGTGCTCATCTCTCGGAATTCATGGCAACACCCGCAGCCAAATTCATTGGTCTCCAGCCCTCGGATATAGTCGAGTACGAACTTTCGACCGACAAACTCACAGAACAGGACATAAACGCACTACGGAGTGAACTTTCAGACCCGCGTTTTGAGTCCGAATACTGGAAAGAGCAGATCCAGCTCCAGCTCGGTATAGGGAAAAAGGCAGAACAGCAGGCTTTTGCCGGAAAAGGCCTTGACTTCGTAACCGAGGTATACCTGCCCAACAGGCTCAAAGATCTGGGCATGATTTGAGAGAAATCGGGTGGGCATAGCAAGTACAGGGAACTGACATCGCTAAGCATGTGAATGATTTTGAAAAGACTGCTGGCAGTGGATAGAAGAGGAAGTATGAAAAACACGCCAGCAGAAATACAGCAGATAGGCTGTTCAAGAGGAGGTAGTTGATTGTGGGGGTTCGTCGAAGTTAATAGGTGATATTATAGGACTTACGCACTTGAGAATCAGGTCAAGCATGAGAATCTGTGAAAATTGGTATGTTTTAGATAGTTTGATTTCAGTCGAATGTTCTCGAGATGAGGCCCATAAGGGAAGCAACAAACTTCTTCAGGTGTGTTAATAGTCAATATTCTCAATTGGATAAATTATCAGATAGATGGCGCTCGTGCTTGTTTCTTTTTTCTGCTACTGTGAACCTTATAGTGAATTCCGTCCCATTGTTCCTTTTCAGTTCAAGTTCCCCATCTAACTGGTCTACAAGGGTCGTTACCAACTGTATGCCAAGACTGTCGGGATTTTCCAAATTGAGACTTTCAGGTATACCTATCCCATCATCTGAAACTGTCAGAATGAAACTGGTATCCTGAAAGTCCTCATCAGTGCTTTCTTCCATGCTGTTTATAAATTCCTTAGTTTTTTCACGGCAAAGTTTGATTCGAATTTCTCCTTTATCCCTGCCTGGAAATGCATGTTTGAGAGAATTTGAAACGAGTTCGTTAATGATTATCCCTAGTGGGACCGCAGTATCCATGTCAAAGAAAATGTTTTCTTCCAGATCCGTATTTAAGCTGATATCGGTATCTCTAAGCCTGTATGTCAGGAAAAGATTCTCAGCGAGTTCCTGAATGTACGAAGAAAAATTAAGTGTATCGAGTCCTTCACTTTTGTGCAGTTCCTCATGGATAAGAGCCATGGATATTACTCTGTCCTGACTTTCCCTGAAGGCTTCCAGAACTTCTGAGTTCTTAATATCTCCTCTGTTATTGAATTTCTCAGCCTGAAGATCAAGAAGGGATGAAATAACCTGCAGGTTATTTTTGATCCTGTGGTGAATTTCTTTTCGACGTAAAATTTCGATATTTGCGAGGGCTTCTTCAGCTTCTTTTCGCGTAGTGAGATCAGTTAACATACTCATAGCGCCCATATACTTACTATCCTTATCAAAAATAGGTTTAGCATTTAGAAGTGTCCAGAGGGGTGAGCTATCTTTACGTATTAATTTCAATTCATAGCTCTCACTTATCCCCTGCATCCTTTTTTCCAGATTCATTTTGACAATAGGTTTGTATTCTTCACTGATGAAGCCCCATATAGGTCTACCAATAACCTCTTCAGGAGTGTATCTGAGCATATCTGCAAGTTTCTTGTTAACGTAAGTGATTGTGTTTTCATTGTCAGTTATGAGTATGCCTTCATTTGCTGTCTCTACAATGTTGCGGTATCTCTCCTCACTTTCTTGAAGTTTTTCTTCTGCCTTTTTTCGCTCGGTGACGTCAATATCCATCTCAAGGATCATGGGAGAACCGTCAACGTCAGTGAACGGCAAATTGTAGGCATCATAAAAGCTTCCGTCCGGACCGCTTACTTCCCAATGGTGAGGTTGACCTGTTTCAAGTACTTTACGTGATTCGCAGGATTCACACGGCTGGGTAAATCCAAAATAATATTCATAGCAGCGCCGGCCACCTGGATCACCGAATCTTTTACGGAAGCTGCGGTTGGCAAAGACGACATGGTAGTCAGGTGTTAATAGGATTATCATTGCCGGCAGAGTCTCCAGCACGCTAAAGAGCCGCCGCCGCTCAGCCTCGACAGCTTCGGCAACCTTACGACGCGATTCACTCTCGCGCAGGACATCTTCCATTCGTTTGCGCTCTGTGACATCCATCTGGGAGGAGATAAGGCGGTCGCCGCGGACAATATACGAGGTGAGGAATTCCTTGTCTACGATAGGGCTGTGGTACTGGAACGTGACTGCCTTGCTTGACCGCCGGGCCTTCTCGATCATGGGAAGATAGAATGAAGCTACCTCGCGGCCGAGCACTTCTGATCCCCTTTTTCCTTTGGCCTCATCAATATCTTTCATACCGATGAGCTCGAGTCCAGCCGGGTTGAGGTCTTCGAAAATCCAGTCGACGACATTACCCTGTTCATCGTAGATGAGCCGATCGATGAAGAAGACCTCCTGCACCGTCTCGAACAGGTCGCGGTACCTGGCCTCACTCTCCCGCAACTGTTCTTCAAGCTCTTTCTGGTCACTTATATCGAATCCGTAAATGTTTACACACTCTTCCTCGGGTACGGGGTGGAACTCGACCAGGTATACTTTTTTTCCCACTTTAATTTCCATTTTTTCCGGGCTATTCCGGGAAATTACCTTTTGCACGAAATCTCCGATATATGAAGGCAATTTTCCTCCGACTTCCACGCCCCATTCGTGCAATAAGGGCTCACCTGCCCCATTTGAATAAAGAATCATCCCATCGTTTCCCACACTGATCACAGGATTCGGGTTCTTTGCCGGAAATTGCTCCATTTTCTTCATTTTTCCTCTTCAGGCTCTTCTTCTTTGATGGTAATATGCCTATCTTCAATGAGCAGAATAGATTAATAGTTTTTAATTACTACACTACTCCTTATTTTTGCCCTTTTATAGATAGGACTTACGTCTTTGAGAAGCAAAATAAAGCACAAGCAGGTTTTTCATAAGTATTATGGGTTAGATAGTTGAAGTCTTTACTGTTCATTTTTCAGTTCAACCACGTAAGTTCTATATTATTAACATCGAGACCTCAGATATCTTTCAGTTTGTTTTGTCCCGCACTTTGCGCTGGCTGAAGTCTGTGGGTTTCGAGAAATTAAAGTACAATCTGAGCGGCGCCGGTAAAATCGAGTCTCAAAGAATCAACTACTTATCGGTGGAAGACTCGCTGCTTACATAATAAATTCATTAATGTATACATTCTAATGGCTGCTTTTACCAGGTAGTAGTCCCTTTAAGTGACGAAATAGTCCTTTTAAGTGCTGAAATAGTCCTTTTAAGTGCTGAAGTAGTCCTTTTAAGTGCCTGATATATTCAGGAAGAAGGAACTGGAATTCTGCTCCAAAAATACTTCTCAAGACTTCTGAAATGCCGCAAGTACTGCCCTGACTCCTCATGAAAGACAAATTTCCCTGAGTGAAACAGGAAATATTTATTTAAACCAAAGACGTACTAAAATATTAATATGAAAAGTGCATATTTGGACAAAAAATTATGTTAAAATTCCTTTTTCAGAGAGAATTGACGTTGAAAAAGCTTGTGCAATTTTCAGGGAATCTAAAGGCTTAAAATGTATGAGCGCATAGTGAATCTGGTTCGTGGTAGAAAAGATAGAAATAAAATATAAAATTCGCATAATAAAAATTGAAGGCTTACCGAATTATACGCTTTCTAAGGTCCTATTTTGACAAAAGTCTTCCCGCGAATTCTAAAAAAACATTGGAATGTTACATGATTCAGATAATTCTATTAGATTTTTATGGAGAATAACCCAAGATGAGTGATAAACAGGTTTACGATGCTTCGCGCATCCAGGTGCTGGAAGGCCTGGAAGCTGTCCGGAAACGTCCCAGCATGTACATCGGGAGCACGGATGGCCGCGGGCTCCACCACCTAGTCTATGAAGTTGTAGACAACAGTATTGATGAAGCCCTTGCAGGCTTCTGTACCAGTGCAGACGTCACTATCAACCCGGACGGGAGTGTGACAGTTATAGACAATGGGAGAGGTATTCCCATCGACATCCATCCGTTTCACAAAAAATCAGCCCTTGAAGTCGTGATGACTGTTCTGCATGCCGGAGGGAAGTTCGACAAGAATACCTACAAAGTCTCAGGGGGACTGCATGGAGTAGGGGTTTCTGTCGTAAATGCCCTTTCTGAATGGCTGGAAGTAGAAGTTAGCAGAGACGGAAAGAAGTATTTCCAGCGCTACGTACGCGGAAAACCTGAGGCTGATGTTCAGGAGATCGGAACTTCGGACGTTACGGGCACAAAAACCACTTTTAAGCCGGATGCAAAAATTTTTGAGACCCTGGACTTCGATTACGAGATCCTTTCAAACAGGTTAAGAGAACTTGCTTTCCTTAACCGGGGTCTTACCATCAGCTTGAGGGATTTAAGAACCCCGGATGGGCAGGCTGAGACTTTCACCTATGAAGGGGGAATAGTAGAATTTGTGGAGTACCTGAACAAGAAAAAGCAGTCTCTCCACGAAAAACCGATTTATTTTGAGCGGCAAAGGGACGATATGATAGTAGAAATTGCGATGCAGTATACAAATAGCTATTCAGAGAACGTGTACTCCTTTGCAAACAATATCAATACCCATGAAGGCGGAACTCATATCATCGGTTTCAAGACAGCCCTGACAAGGGTTGCAAATGACTATATTAAAGCTAACAAGCTCTCCAAGGAAGAGGAAAAGCTCACAGGCGATGATGTAAGGGAAGGGCTGACTGCAATCATCAGCGTCAAACTCATGGAACCCCAGTTCGAGGGGCAAACCAAAACAAGGCTTGGAAACAGCGACGTCAAAGGAATAGTGGATTCCCTTGTAACTGACGGGCTTGCGGAATACTTTGAGGAAAACCCTAAAGTTGCAAACATTATCCTTGAAAAAGCCCTCCTTGCCCAGAGGGCCAGGGAAGCCGCAAAAAAGGCAAGGGAACTCACCCGGAGAAAGAGCGCCCTTGAAGTCAGCACACTTCCAGGGAAACTTGCGGACTGCTCGGAAAAAGACCCTTCAGTCTGCGAGATTTACATTGTGGAAGGTAATTCGGCAGGCGGTTCGGCAAAACAGGGTAGAGACAGGAGTTTCCAGGCTATTTTACCTCTCAGAGGCAAGATTCTGAACGTGGAAAAATCCAGACTTGCAAAGATCCTGAAAAACGAGGAGATCATTTCCTTGATCACTGCTATTGGAACAGGAATCAGCGAGGACTTCACCCTGGAAAGTGCCCGCTACCATAAGATCATTCTCATGACTGATGCCGATGTGGATGGAGAACATATCAGGACTCTTCTTCTCACGCTGTTCTTCCGCTATATGAGGCCTCTTATTGATGAGGGATACGTGTACATTGCCCAGCCTCCTCTCTACCGCATAAAGAAAGGCAAAGCTGAGTACTACATACACTCTGACAGGGACCTCGAAGCAAAGAAGAAAGAACTCGGGGAAAAAGGACTTGGAATCCAGCGCTATAAAGGGCTTGGAGAAATGAACCCTGAACAGCTCTGGGAAACCACCATGAACCCTGAGAGCCGTACCTTTTTACAGGTGACCCTGGAAGATGCGATTCGGGCTGATGAGATCTTCAGAATTCTCATGGGAGATGAGGTTGAGCCACGCCGGAACTTCATAGAAACGCATGCAAAAGAGGTCGTGAACCTGGACATCTGAGGTGGCTAAAAATGGCAAAATATGAAGACGAAAATAAATCAGAAGCTGAATTGAAAAAATCTTATCAGGCTACCCTTATCCCCGAAGAGAAAGATGGAGAGCCGGAAAATGGGGACTATTCAGCCGCCCTTACACACGAAGAGCCGGGCAAAAAACTAGAATTAAGCGTATCCGACCCTGCTTCGGAAGAGCCGGAGGACGAAGGTCCAGAGCCAGAAAGGAGTGGGGTTACTACCATCCTTATCGAAAATGAGATGAAACGCTCTTACATCAATTATGCAATGAGCGTAATCGTCGGAAGGGCACTTCCCGATGCCCGGGACGGCTTAAAACCGGTTCACCGCAGAATCCTTTTTGCAATGAAAGAGGCAGGGATTACACATGACAAGGCCTACAAGAAGTCAGCCCGTGTGGTGGGAGATGTGCTTGGTAAATACCACCCGCACGGAGACACTGCCGTTTATGACAGTATTGTGCGGATGGTCCAGACTTTCTCACTTCGTTATCCTTTAATTGACGGGCAGGGAAACTTCGGGTCAATTGATGGAGACTCGGCTGCTGCCATGCGTTACACCGAAGTCCGAATGGACAGAATCGCAGAGGAGATGCTGGCAGACATCGAGAAGGAAACTGTTCCCTTCATGCCAAACTATGACGGGTCGATGGAAGAGCCCGTAGTCCTCCCTGCAAAACTCCCGAACCTCCTTATCAATGGGTCCACAGGCATTGCGGTGGGAATGGCAACAAACATGGCCCCCCATAACATAGGCGAGGTAATTGACGGGACCCTCATGCTTATCGAGAATCCGGAGACGACAATTCCGGAACTCATGACTGTAATCAAGGGACCGGACTTCCCTACAGGCGCCCATATCCTTGGGACAACAGGTATAAAGTCTGCGTACACAACCGGAAGAGGTCCCATAAAGATCAGGGCAGTTGCCGAGATCCAGGAATTGAAGAAAGACAGGCAGCAGATTATCGTAACAGAGCTTCCCTACCAGGTGAATAAAGCCCGGATGATCGAGAATATTGCCCAGCTTGCCAGGGATAAAATAATAGTCGGGATTTCCGATTTGCGTGACGAGTCAGATAGGGATGGGATCAGGGTTGTTGTCGAGCTTTCACGGGGCGCGAACCCTAAAGTTATTTTAAACCAGCTCTACAAGCACACGCAAATGGAGACAAGCTTTGGGATAATCAACCTTGCCCTTGTGGACGGAAAGCCAATAGAACTGAACCTGAAGCAGCTTCTTGAAATCTATCTGGACTACAGGATGGAAATTATCCAGAAGCGGACGCTTTATGACCTGAGGAAGAGCAAGGAAAGAGCCAATATTCTGGAAGGGCTGAGGATTGCCCTGGATAACATAGACGCAGTGGTTGCCCTGATAAAAGGCTCGGCAAACGCCGATGAAGCGAAGCAGGGCCTGATGGACAATTTCGCTCTTGACGAATTCCAGTCCAAGGCTATCCTGGAAATGCGCCTGCAGCGCCTGACAGGGCTTGAGACGCAGAAGATCCTTGAGGAACTTGAAGGCCTCGTAAAGTTGATCGCCGAACTCGGGAAAATCATTGAAAGCAAAGAGCTCAAGTACGAAATAATCAGGAACGAGCTTCTGGAGCTCAAGGAAAAGTACGGAGACGCACGCATGACAAAAATCGTGCATGATACTACCCAGGTTACGGACGAAGACCTGATTCCTGAAGAAAATGTTGTTGTCACGATTACAAACGGGGGCTACATAAAGCGCATTCCACTCAGCACTTACACTATGCAGCGGCGTGGAGGCAGAGGTATAATCGGCATGGAGATGAAGGAAGAAGATTTTGTGGAGAACCTTTTCATTTCTTCGACCCACAACTATATCCTTTTCTTCACAAACCGTGGCAGGCTCTACTGGCAGAAGGTCTATGAGATTCCGGAAGGCTCGCGGCAGTCCAGAGGGAAAGCCATAGTAAATCTCCTGGAGCTTCAGGACGGCGAAATGGTCAATGCAATGATTCCTGTAAAGAAGTTTGCAGAAGACCGCTACCTGCTTATGGCAACAAGAGCAGGCACGATCAAGAAGACTCCTCTCTCCGAGTTCAGGAACCCGAGGAAAGCCGGCATAATTGCAGTCAGCCTGGACGAAGGCGACGAGCTCGTAAAAGTTCTCCTGACCGACGGGAAAAAGGAAGTTGTCATGGTCTCAAAGAAAGGCAAAGCTATCCGCTTTTCCGAAGAAGACGTCCGACCTATGGGCAGAACTGCAAGAGGAGTTCGCGGCATGACCCTTGAAGGCCCTGACGACGAGGTAGTAAGCACGGACCTTGTCGACGAAACCACAACCCTCCTGACGGTTACGGAAAACGGCTTTGGTAAGCGTACGGAGTACAGCCAGTACCCACCCCACCGCCGCGGCGGAAAAGGTGTGATTACAATCGTGACCAACATCAGGAACGGCCCGGTTTCGAGAGTTAGATCCGTAGCCGAAGATGACGAGCTGATGCTTACGAGTTCCGAAGGGATCATAATCCGTGTCCCTGCAAAAGGTATCTCGATCCAGGGCAGAAACACCCAGGGCGTAAGAGTCATGAATATTAAGCCAGGCGACAAAGTTGTGGGTCTGGCAAGGATTAAAGCCGAAGCCGAAGCCGAAAAGGAACTGAGACTCACAGCTTCCATAGCCAAAGAAGCCGCAGAAACGGCTGAAGCGGCGGGAGAAGTAGAGGTTTCAGAAGACGAAGCCGAAGAAGTAGAAGAGCTTGATGAATTTGAAGACCTTGAAACCGGCGAAGCTGAAGAAACTGAAGAAATCGAAGAAGACGAAGTCGAAGAAGACGAAGACTGAATAACGGAGATGGGTGAGGAAAAATAATTCTTCACTCAAACTGCTGCCGGAGTAAAGATTTTTTGGGGATTTGTTTCCGGCGGCGGGCTTTTTGTCCGGAGGGGAGCCGGGCGGCAGACTTATTTTTTTGGGGCGGGTTTCTTTTTTTAAAAAGGATTGCGTTGCGCCGCATAATCACGCCGGGTGCTCGGGGTTTTCGCTCAAGCCTTTTTTGAAAAGGCTTGCGGTCAAGCCGATTAGATAGTACTGATTATCGTTAGTATTAACTATGTATCGGGGCAATAACTGCAATATGGTATCAAGAAGGCTTCAGGATTCTGCGAATCGTTTATTCAGCAAAGCAGCCACTTTCATTGAAAACGGAACGTATGACAGGGCTCTTGAGAGTCTGAAAGATGTCGATAAACTCATGAAAAAAGAAAAAGACCCTGTAATTTCTTTCCATACCTTATTTTTGAGGGGGTACACGATAAGTAAAGCTGGAGATCCGGAAGGAGCTCTGGAATTTTATGGGGAAGCTCTCAAAGTTATCGAACCTCTGTTTTCAGAAGAGCCGGGGAAAGAAGACTATCAAAAATTCATAAGCAATACGATTGAGGAGATTGGGAGTTTATTTGGAAAGATAAATGATGAAGACAGCGCTAAAGAGTTGCTGGAACCGATGAAAAAGCAGCTTGAGGGAGTTGTCCGAACATTTGAAGAACTGGTGAAATCAGACCCTGAAAATAAGGAGAATCTTTCCAGGTTTCTGGAGATTATCGGCAATATGGGGTTATGTTATCAGGCAGGGCAGTTGATGGATGAGACGGTGAAGCTCTTTGATAAAAAAATAGACGTCTACGAAAGACTTTTCGAGCTTGAGTCTGGAGAGACGGACCTTCTCGGCGACTTTGATGGGGACATCGAGCTTTACGGAAATTTATTCCGGAATTACGAGTATCTTGAAGAAGCCGAAGATAATTACCTGAGAGCAGCAGGCATTTACAGAAAAATGATTCAGAGAGACCCTGAAAACAGCCTGGCCGAATATTACCTGAGTTATAATTACAGCTACCTTGGGAGCCTGTATTCAGACATGGAAAATTTGGAAAAGGCAGAGCATTATTTCGAAGAAGCTGTGGAACTGATGGAAAAAAGCTATAAAGAATTTCCTGATGATCATGCGTACGCCATCTCTCTCGCCAATATTTATGAAGACTTTGGAGCTGCATTTTCCAGAGAAGAAGACCTTGAAAAGTCAATAGCAAATTACACAAAAGCCAGGGAAATTTACCGGGACCTGATAATAAACCACCCCTCAGAGTTTGCACGCAACACAAAAATTGCAATGTACCTGGATGATCTGGGGAAACGATTTTCAACAATAGGGCAGTTCGAGGCTGCAGAACTTTGCTACAAAGACAAACTGGAGATTTTCCAGAACCTGCATGATGAAGATCCTGAAGACCTGGACCCCATGATTGATATTTCCGATACCTACGATGACCTCGGAGAACTCTTTGCAGAACATGGGGAAACTGAAAAAGCAAGGGACTACTACGAAAAAGAAATCGAGATCTACGACAGCCTTCTGGAAGATGAACCTGATGCCCTGGACTTTAAGACATATAAGGCTGAGGTACAGGCTACTATCGGAAAGCTCTATCTTGATGAAGCCCCCGAAAAAGCACAGAAATATTTTGAGGATGCTCTGTCCGTGCTTGAAAACAATTTTGAGCTGGAACCGGAAATGGAGATACATTATTCAGGGATCAAGACAGTCCTCAACAACTTAATAAAACTGTTCAAAAAACGGGAGGAGTATGAAAAAGCAGTCGAGATGTACAGCAAATTGCTTGCAGTCCAGCAGCGTATGCTTGACCTGGACCCCGAAGAATGGGAATACAGGAAAGACCTCGCGACAACTTACACCAGCCTTGCACTTTTTTACTCTGAAAGAGGAGATATTGAGCAGGAAACCCATTACCACAGGCTGGCTCTCGATATTCATGAAAAAATATTGGAAGAATCTTCTGACGATTCGGAAGGTCTTCGCAGGTTTATAATTGGCATTTATCTTCTGGGATCAACCCTCAAACTCGGGGAAAAATCCCGGGGAAAAGAAAGCAGTATTGTCAAAGAGTACCTTGAGCTTGCTCAAAAAGCAGAGAATAAACTTCTTGCTGTCAACCCGGAAATAACAGGAGATCAGGAACTGTTTGCCGAAATCGCTGAAAAGATGGGCATCGCCTTAAGAGAGAACGAATTGTATGAGGATGCGATTGAAGAATTCGAGCGTTCTCTTGCAATCCGTGAAAAATTGCATGAAAAAAACCCAGACGATCTGAATTATTTAACGGTTCTTGAAGGCACATTCTACCAGATGGGAATTACATTCTTAGCCCAGACGGATCTGGAAAAAGCAAAGGAAGCCCTCGAAAAAGCAATGAATCTCAATGCGAAACTGCTTGAGACCGATTCCGAGGACTTTGACTACCTGACCCGTTCTTCCATGATCTTTGAAAAATATTCAAGTGTACTTGAAAAAATGGGCAAATCTGAAGAAGCTGCGCAATACCTTACAAAAGCCGAGGAGATTAATGCAAAACTGGAAGAAGGTTATGAATAAGCCTGTATAATCAGGCTTTTTCGCACATTTATACATAAATTTTTGCAGGGTTTTTATAATTTGGGTCAGTTTGAGTTTCGGTGGCGGGTTTCAGTCCGGAGGGAAGCCGGATGGTAGACTTATTTTTAGGGTCGCTTTTTTAATGATTTTTGAAAGATCGAGTACCGGCAGGTATAATTTTCAAAATTCTCAGAACCTTCTTCTGCGGATCTGGAAGTTTATTTATATAGCTTTCGTTGGTATTTTACTACTCTTTATAAATGAATGTGAAATCGCAATGTAAAGTTTAAAAATGATATATAATTTGGATCATTTTCCTCGGGTCTGTAATTTCGGATAAAAATCAGCCAGATTCCACAGGAATGAAAAAATATTATGAAAAGTTTCCGTCGGCGGGCTTCAGTCTGGAGGGGAGCCGGGCGGTAGATTTGTTTGGAGAATTGCTTTTGTATTATTTATTGGTTAAATCTTGTAAAAAAGGCACACGACCACGTTTTGGCAAATTTAAAAGAAGTTTTTCTGTTTCCTTTACTTTCATCTTAGCCACCTATATCCGTATTCCTTGAAGGATACTTTATAAGAATTGAAAAAAAAACTCAATTTTATATAAATCGTGCCATAGCTTCCTCATTACTAGGCATTAAAGGTGGTGGAGTGAAGCCACCACCCCTAACCCATCTTATTTTTTGCTAAATTAAAGTTCCGCATCTGTCTCAATTCTATTTCGTATCTGACCCATTTGGAGCCGTATTACCAGAAGATGTAATAGGATCAGGGTCAAAAACAAATGCTGCGCCAACCTGATTCCCTGCAACAGTCAATACAGTCGCCAAAACCATTCGGGTGACTTCAGCACAGAAGCTCATATCAACTTTGTCGAGGGTATCGTTAACTGTGTGGTAAAAAGGTAGTGCATCGGCGCCATCATATGCACCGATACAGACATAGCCAAAGTGCTCGAAGGGCATATAGTCACTGCTATAAATCGGTCCAAGGGAAGTTTTGATCTTTGTGTAATCTGCGGCAGCCTGCACCATCTGCATGGCAAAATTATGGGAAGGAGCATCATTCGCGGCAACATCATTGCCTATATCCCGCTCGATGATTATAGTAGGATCTGCTGGGTTTTCAGGGTGTCCGATCATATCGAGATTTATGAGTAATTGGATCTGAACCCCGCTAGCGTTAAGGAAACTGGCATATGCCGCTGAGCCTATAAGTCCCTGTTCCTCTCCCGAAAATCCAACGAACCTTATGGAATATTTAGTATTTATTGTAAGAAGTATGCGGGCTATTTCAAGCAATGTCGCAACTCCAGAAGCGTTATCGTTAGCCCCAGGCGCAGCCGACGTGAAATCTCCAGAGTCACTCATGCGCGAATCATAATGAGCGCAAACGATGAGGTTTTTGTCTGGATCCGGATTACCGGGCTTGGTGCAGATAACATTATGACATGTAACGCCACTATGAGTGAAGTCGTGGAAAACAACATCATTATAGCCCAGTGCCTTAAATTGACTTTGTAACCATTGAGCCACCTCAATGTTTTGTGGTGACAATGTATGACGAGTTGAGAAATTTACTAGGTCACTTATCCATTCGTTGATACGTGATTGCTCCACCTTCGCTACCAATGCTTCTATGAACTCGCTGAATGGAGTGAACGCCTTGGCAGCAGATGGGAGTGCCTGAACACGAGGAGAAGGCGGTCGAAACCGCTTGTCTGGTGGTGGATAAACTGGAAAAGTGATAGGATCAAATGGCATATCTAAGTTCCTCCAGGCGGATAAAGGTGGTGGAGTGAAGCCACCGCCCTCCCCTAACTTGTCTTATTTTTTGCTAAAATGAAGCTCCATATCTATTTCAATTCTATTCATATCCATTTCACGGAATCAAGGGCTGGAAAGCTTTCCAAACGCCGATTCTGGAGCAATGTAAAAGGTCATGCCTCCAATAAAGCGATCTTCAATAGTTCCTGTGACAGTGAGTGTATGGGGTCTCTCGAAATTCGTGATTCGGATCGCGCGTAACGCGACTATCGGGTTTAATTAATTCTGGCATGGCTATATCTCCTTCTGATAAAGAAAAGTTGATTTCTGCAGAAGTTCTGAAGAATCACAGTATGTGAAGTATTAGATTGTAGGAGATTGTAGGAATGTCTTTAGAATGTCTTCCTTTCAAGGCGTGCTAACACATAGTTAAACAGTACCGAGTCTCCATCTGCTTACTCCCGGAAAGAAAAAAAACTCTTCACACAAAGTGCTACCGGAATAAAGATGTTTCCAACAACGGGCTTTCGGTCCGGATGAGAGGCAGGATGAACTTAACTTATGGAATTATTTTAACTATAATTATTTTACTTTGGAATTATTTTTTTAGTAGGACGTCAGTTGTTGATCAAATCCTATTAAACGGGCATGTCTACCGTCGCTCGTGACTCTCAGTAACTACCCCCACAATTCGGTTTTGCTGTTATAGTGACCTGGTTTTTATGCTAGAGTATACTCATTTTCGTTTGAGATGGATACTTCCTATCTCAACAACCAATGAGTACAATGATATAACAAGAATAATATAAGTTATATAGAATATATTATCCTTAATAATGCTCATTTAACTCAATTTTGGTGACTATTTAGCCTACCAAAAAGAGTTGATTGATTAATTTGATTTAATAGAGGGATAAGATTAATCATTAAGTAAAATAAAAAGCACAATAAATAGCCAGTAGCCAGAGAAAATTAACACTTTTTATAATAGGCAGCAGAAAAAAACTGTTAATTTCTCTCCAGTTACATTTTCAGATTCTCTTAATTCCGGAAGCATTCTCTTTCTGATTTAATTAAGGCAGCAAAACCGATTTTTATCCTTCTAATATATGAAAACCCGGAAATTGTATTATAAGGGACAAACTGGTGATTTTTACAGCAAATTGAGAAGCTTTCAGTGGCTTATTTTTTCTTTTGAGATCGATAAAGAGGTCTGTTTTTTCACTATGGATTTTCACTCAAACTGCTGCCGGAGTAAAGATTTTTTGGGGATTTATTTCCGGCGGCGGGCTTCATGTCCGGAGGGGAGCCGGGTGGTAAACTTATTTTTGGGGCAGGTTTTTTGAATGGATTTTTTGAGAGATTGAGTACCGGAAGGTATAGTTTTTAGAATTCTCAGAACCTTATGCTGCGGATCTAAAAGTTTATTTATTATAGATTTCGTTGGCATTTTACTAGTATATATAAATTGATGTGAAATTGCAATGAAATGTTTAAAATGGAGTATAGTTTCTGATCTTCCGCCTATTTTTTACGGATTTTTGTTGTTCAGGGCCAATTTGAGTTTCGATTTTCTTAAAAACGTGGTGCCATACGCCTGCGGAGCAGGCGGCGAAGACCGAAAAGAAATGAAAACATTGAACTAATATACAAAGATAAAAACAAAAAATTAATCAGGTCATACGTTTAAAGGATTCGCAAGCAGAAAAGGAGCAGATAAATGTCTGAAGATGCGATTCTAAGGTTAAAACAAACTGATCTGTTTAAAAAACTTCGTGAGAAAGAGAAAGAAGAAACGAAAGAGACTTCATTCGAAGATTATGAAATTTCACAAAATATAATTTCAGTTGTTCGCAAGGCCGCTCCTTTGCTAGAAAGAGTTCCAGAAAACATGCCTGAATTTACATTGCATAATGCTAATCATAGCGTACATGTAATTGAAAATATGGAACAGAATAATACCTCGTGAGACTCTTAAACAATTAAACACTATTGAAATTTCCATACTTATTTATGCTGCCTATCTTCACGATATAGGAATGATCTGCATCCTCTGATGAGCGGAAGCAGATAGTTAAAACTAGTGAATTTAAAAAACTTTTAACCTCAAATGAAGAATTATATGAAAAGATTCGAGGAAGCGAAAAACAATGGTGATTATGAAGTAGTATCTGATATTGAAAACAAAGTGTTTACTGATTTTCTTCGCAAAAATCACGTTCAACGTGCACACAAAATAATCAAAGAATATGAATTGGATTCTAAAATTTCATGAAAAGACATTTCATACTGTAAATGGGTAAGGGCGGTATGTGACAGTCATGGGCTTCCAGTAAAAGATTTGTATAATACTAAATCTTGGCCAAATGATACTTTTGTACTGGATAAACCAGTGAACGTTCAGTATTTAGCTGTAATATTTCGACTAGCTGACAAATTGGATATCGATCCCGAAAGAACTCCGAAACATTTATTTTACTACCTAAATCCAAAAGATGAAATTAGCATCAAAGAGTGGAATAAACATCTCTCTGTAACCGGATTTAAGATTATTCCTGAAAAGATAAAAATTGTAGCTGACTGTAAACATCCAGAACAGGAACGAACACTTAGAAAATTCATAAAAGAAATCGATAAGGAAATTGAAGATAGCTATCGATTAGTTTCAAGTTACAGAGACAGTTTGGAGGAAAAGTATACACTTAAACTTTCTGAGCCAGTTGATGCAGAGATTCATTCTATTGGTTATGAATACTGTGATTTCTGTTTTGAACTTGATTATCGTAGAGTCCTTGATTTATTGATGGGAGAAGGACTCTATGGAGACCCAATTGTAGCACTTAGAGAACTTTTGCAGAACTCTGTAGATGCTGTACGTTATAGAGAGTCTCTAGAAAAAAGAGAAGGAAATGGATATACCCCTTCTATAGAAGTCTCTTTGAAAAATGACGAATTAATTGTTGAAGACAATGGCATAGGAATGGATGAAGAAATATTTCAGAATTACTTCATGAAAGTTGGTAGAAGTTACTACCAGAGTTCAGATTTTCGACAAAAAAATGTAGATATAGATCCTGTAAGTGAATTTGGAATAGGTATTTTATCAGTTTTTATGGTTGCCAATAAGTTTACCGTTGAGAGTAAAAGGAAAACGTTTGAAGACGAGTTCAATCCATCCAAACCAATATATTTTGAAATTCCAACAGCTTATGACTATTTTGTAAAAAGGCAATCTAAACGTTCTAAGCCTGGAACAAAAATAACTCTGTACTTAAAACCTAATCATCCATTTTCTGCCGAAACATTAATGAAGAAAATTTCAGAAATAGCTCCATTCATAGAATATCAAATAAAAATTAATACTGACAAAGGAAAGAGTAACATATGAACCTCTTTCACCAGGAGAAAAAGTGAAAAATGAGAGAAATTGTAAAAGAATATTTTGAAGTTTTATTTGATAACGAAATAGAGGGCATTGAGGGAAAATTGCAAGTTGTTAAAACTAATAGATGGATAGAGTATTATTCCAATATAATATCTTTGCTCAAAGAGGATTTGCAATCCCCTATCAGGAACTCTTACCTAAATGGTTATTTAATTCAATATTCAAGCATCAATAAATCTTTCAGGCCAATCTAAGTTATCATTATCACCAAGTAGATCAGATGTGGTTAAGGATGAGAAGTATAAAAAATTAATTGGCAAAATACAATCAAGTATTTTAGAGGGGCTCGAGAATTATTTGAAAATAAGTAGAGATTCAATCCATTTAAACAATATATCAAAAATGTTAATGAACTATTAGAATATGATATTCTAAGTTTATCCTGAAGGTTTTCGATATCGAGGCTTTGTTTATGAGGAAGAAGAATTTAAAAATACTATGGAAGAAATCTTTTTTAACTATGTTCCTTTATTAACTATTTCTGATGATGGACAAAGAAAATATAAAACGATGAGAAACTTAAATACATAACAAGTTTAGCAATTGCTGGTACTTAATGACTTGCCAGAGAAAATACCTGACGCAAAAATATTAGAAGAAACTAAGCGTCTTATTGGTGCAAAAACAGTTCTTCTTGATGCAAGAAGAAGAAGGTATAGAGCAGCGAAGTAATTTCTTAGAGAAAATTTTAGGAAATTCTTCAGATTTTTATATTACTTCGATACCAGGAGTAGTAATTGAAACATTTCACAATAATAAACATGGTGAAAATACTTTTTCTGTATCATATAAAAATTCATACAGCAAATACATAATGATTCAATAGAAAAAACACCACTTTTTGTACATCCACCAGGTTTTTATGAAGGCAGATGATACAGAAATAATTTATAATGCTTACCATCCATTGTTTGCAAGACTTTTAAATGGTGAAAAACCAAAAGATGAAGCTTCTTCAAAAGCACTACATATATTAATTAGGCATCTTGAAGAATGTTTATCACATCTATATAGTACATTATATTCATCGTCTTTTAGACGAAGACTATAAACTACAGAAAAGTGATAATATTAATTATATGTTAATTGGAATTCTAAAGTATTATCCAGAAATATTTCAGGAATTTTATGAAGCAGTTGAACAATATTGGGAAGAAGCCAAAGATTTAGGAGTTATTTCTCGTGACGAAGATTTTATCGGCTTTTCATTGGATGATCTGCCTTGGTTCTGGAATTGTGAATTAAGTGACTTTAAATTTGAATAATATTTTTTTTCAAAAGGAGTAAAAACTCAATAAAAGATTCAAAATCGTTGTATTTGCAGAGATTTTTCACCCAAACCAGTTCTCTCTCCAATCTCTCCTCCCTTTCCCCCTGCATGCTTGCATATGCCACATATTCCCCGCTCTCCGTATCAAAAACGAACCTGTAAACTGTTTTGAAATAAGCCCAGAATTCGACATAAGGATCTCTTGCATCGCTCAGCATGACAGTTACCGAGCCATTTTCTTCCGAAACATTGTAAGCAGGATAATCGATATCCTGAGGAACGGCTGTGCTGTAGAGTTTTCCGGCTCTTTCGACATAGGCGGAGGCATCGGGAACGTTGCCGGTCACGTTGACTTTTTTGATATAATCGCTTTTTTCGATCCCTGACCAGTAGCTGACTTCCATAATCCTGTAATGTGTGGAGTTATACGGATATGCGGCAAGAAACTTTCCGGGAGAGGAAGGATAGGTGTCCTGATAGCTTATTTTTGCTCCTTCTGCGCCGGAAATATAATTCACAAGAAATAATTTTGCCACCGGCAGGACTGCAAGCCAGACCACAAGCACAATTAAAAGGGCGGGATAGAATCTGCTCCGGTTTTGAGTGACAAAAGCGCAGAAGTTGTTGAATTTTCCGTTCCATTTTCCCCGGCTTTTCATGTACGCCACAAGTACAATGAAAACGGGCAGCAGGGGAAGGAGGTTTGCCAGCGGGTCGAAAAAGTAAACGGCTCCCATAGTGGATGTTGCGGTGCTGAAAGGGTAGAAGGGGCGCATTTTCCAGCTTGTTGCGTAATCAAGGTAGACATGGGAAACTATGGCTGCAAACCCGGCGGCTGTGAACAGGCGGTCTTTTGTTTTAAGCCAGATAAAAAGCGTGACAAGCAGAATGAAAAGGATGGAGTGCATGAATTCCCTGTGGCCGAGCAGGTAGAAAAGCTGGTTTCGCGCCTCGTGGCTCACGCTGCCGCCGATGAGGGCAAATATAGATGTATGGAATAAAATCCATGTCAGGAAGGATTGACATGAACGCTACTATATTTCGCTTTTTTCCTTTGAAGCCGAGAGCCAGGGCAATCAGAAGGCCGATTCCCAGGTGGGAGAGTGTGTTTACCATTTGTTTTATCCCTTAATGAGCTTTGTAGAATGAACTTTGTATTTACCACAGGAATATTTAATGTAGAATTTTCTTAAATCCATCATACAAATAGGCATTTAGTTTCTTTTTTCTCTATCCAATAGAATTATATTTTTGATGAAGCCCAAATATTTTCGTGAATACCTATAAATCTTTTATACATCCTGACAAAATTCTACAAAATTGTCTAATAGTTTGTATCTTTTACCTTTAAATAGATGCGGTGTATAACTATATTCTGCATTTGGAATTGCCATATGGCGATTTAAATGTATTTGAAGAGATAAAACAGCAGAGTCACCTTAGGTAGAATCGTTTAAGTGACAGATTTCTGGAGCATTAGTAAACGAGTGACAGATTTCTGTTGACATATTAAGGGGAAATTTGTTTAAGGGGAAATTTGTTAGCAGGATTTGTAATGGAATTTTCTTGAGCCGGAGTTTAAAGCTTGAGTCCAATACATGAGCTCCATGTAGATCAAATTCCATATAGGCAAATTCCAAATAGGCAAATTCCATATGGATGAGTTCCACGGGGATTAAGTCTAAACAAATTTTGCAAAACCAACAATCAGGAAGAGGGGAAAACAACATGGCTAAAGGGTTATACAAATTACCGGATTTGAAATATGGATATGCAGACCTGGCACCTTACATTTCCGAAGAACAGCTGCGCATTCACCACGACAAACATCATCAGGCTTATGTGACTAATGCGAATGCACTTATAGAGACGATGGACAAGGCAAGGAAAGACGGGACTGACTTTGATTATAAGGCCAGTGCAAAAGCTCTGGCTTTCAATCTGGGCGGGCATGTCCTTCATGATTATTTCTGGTGGGAGATGACCCCTGAAAGCAATGCAAGCAAAGAGGCTGTGGGCGAACTGTCCGATATGATCAAAGACAACTTCGGAAGCTTTGAGAGGTTTAAAAAGGAGTTTACCCAGGTCGCATCAAGTGTTGAAGGTTCCGGATGGGCGGCCTTAACCTTCTGTAATGATACAAAGAGACTTATGATCATGCAGATCGAAAAGCATAATGTGAATATAGTTCCGGATTACCCAATCCTTATGGCGCTCGATGTGTGGGAACATGCTTACTATATCGATTACAAGAACGACAGGGGCAAATTCATAGAAGGATTCTGGAACATAATCAACTGGGAAGAAATCGACAAATATTTCAAGAAAATCCAGAAATAATTTAAAAATCCGGAAATAACTTAAAAATCCGGAAATAACTTAAAAGTTATTTTTTGGATAGTTAATATCTGGGCAGTTAATATCCGGGCAGTTAATAACTGGACAGTTAAAATCTGGGCATATATATTCTGTTCCGATTACAGTTTCTTTATCATTAGAAAAAAGTAATCGGAAACGGCATATTTTTCTTAAGAAACTTCTAAACTCCTGTTTTATTAAAGCAAACCTGTCTACTCTCCAGATAGCTTAAAAATCACTCAAAATAGTTTTTATCAAGCTTTTTTTCCGTTCTTCCGTAATGGCTCTCATATACCTCATATTCTCCGCTTTCCCTGTAAAAAACAAACCTGTAAACCGTATCGAAATAAGGCCATTTATCAACATACGGATTTCTGGCATCGCTCAGAATTACAGTTACGAGTCCGTTTTCTTCGGAAACCGAATACACAGGATAATCAATTGCCTGGGGTACCGAAGTGCTGTAGAGCTTTCCTGCTCTTTCTGCATAAGCGGAGGCGTCAGGGACGTCGCCTGTTACAGACACTTTTTCAACGTAAAAGCTTTTTTTGATTCCTGACCAGTAGCTTACTTCCAGAAGCTTGTAATGGGTATCGCTATAGGAATAAGCTGCAAGGAATTTGCCGATGGATATCGGATAGGTATCCTTATAGCTTATTCTGGTTCCTTCTGCATCGGAGATATGGTTGATCAGGAAGATTTTCGCAACCGGAAACACTGCGGTCCAGAGAAGTAGGACTAAAATTACGGAGGCATAGAGTTTCCTCTCGTTCCTGTTTACAAAACCGTGGAGCCTGTTTAGCCCACTTAATCTCCTGCTCCAGGTATCTCTGTCTTTAATACTCCATCTATCCCTGCTGTTAATACTCCATCTATCCCCGCCGTTAATACTCCATCTGTCCCTTTTTTTAATATTCCAGATATCGCTACTTTTGATGTTCGAGGTATTCCCAATGCTCAACATATTCCCGTTTTTAATATTCCAGAAGTCCCTGTTTTTTAAATATTCGGTAGCTACAATGAAGAGAGGCAGCAAGGGGAGGAAATTTATAACGGGGTCGAAGGGATAGATAGCTCTAAGGGCTGATTCGTCTGTGCTGAACGGATAGAAGGGCCGCATTTTTGCACTCGTTGTATAATCAAATAAAACGTGGAGGAAGACAGCCTGAAAACTTCCGAAAGTAAAGATCCGGTCTTTGGTTTTAACCCAGATGAGAAGTGCGATAAGAAAAGCGAAAAGAATCGAGTGCGTAAGCTCCCTGTGGCCAAGCAGGTAGAAAAGCTGGTTCCGAGCTTCATGGCTTACACTGCCGCTGATAAGAGTAAATATCGAATAGGTGAAATAGTCAAGGTCAGGGAGTAAAGAAAGAAATAGTAAAACCAGCCTCTTTTTTCCTTTAAGGCCAAGAGCATAGGAGAGAAGCAGGCCGACTCCAAGGTGGGAAAGTGTATTTACCATGAATTTTACGTTCCATATATTAACGGTTTATTTTCAACGGTCAACTGTTTATTTTCAAAGGACTATTTAAGTAATATTATATAAAAGGGTTGATAAATATTATCCTGACCAGTAAAAGAATTGATAAATATTGTCCTGATCCGGGAAAGGATGAAAAACAGAATTTATTTTTGATAGCTACCGTGCCTAAAGAGGCTAACTATGGTTTTCATCGTATTTCCGATGAAAAAATATTCTAATTGGTTATTTAAAGTTTCATCCGAACCAGTTCCTGCCCAATCTCTCCTCCTGCCCTCCATGCATACTTGCATAGACCTCGTATTCCTGTCCATTTTTCGTATCAAAAACAAACCTGTAAAAAGAGTTAAAATAAGCCAATTCTGTAACATACGGATTTCTGGCGTCACTGAGGATAACCGTTACAGAGTCGTTTGTCTTAGAAACGGAGTAAACCGGATAATCGATTTCCTGAGGAACGCCTGCCCTGTATAAGTTCTCTGCTCTTTTAATATAAGCAGCAGCCTCAGGGACATTCCCCTCTACAGAAATTTTTTCAACGTATGAACTTTTTTCGACTCCTGAAAGGTAGCTTATTTCCAGGACTTTATAATGAGTAGAATTAAATGAGTAAGCCGTCAGAAACCTGTTCATGGATTCCGGATAGGTATTCTGGTAGCTTATTTCGGCTTCTTCTGTCCAGGAAATATGGTTGATCAGGAAAGCTTTTGAAACTGGCATAAAGATAAGCCAGACAAGGAGCACAAGGATCAGCGATGCATAGAGCTTATCATCAACTCGGGATATAAAAGTGCAAAAGCCGTTTAGCTTTCCTTTGATTTTTCCCCTGTGGTTCAAATTTCCCATAATCACAATAAAGAAAGGCAAGAGAGGAAGCAAATTTAACAGAGGGTCAAAGAAATAAACTGCTCCCATAATGGAAGCATCCGTACTGAACGGGTAGAAGGGACGCATTTTCCAGCTTGTAACATAATCCAGGTAAGAATGGAAAAAGAGGGATTGGAATCCTCCGACCGTAAAAAGCCAATCCTTTGTCTTAAACCAGATAAGAAGCGTAACGAGAAAAATGAAAAGGATCGAGTGCATGAACTCTCTGTGCCCTATCAGATAAAAAAGCTGATTTCTGACCTCAGGGCTCAGGTTGTTATTGGCAAAGACAAATGCCGAGTACAGGATAAAATCCAGGTCAGGAAGCATTGATAAAAAGACCACGACTTTCAGTTTGTTTCCTTTCAGGCCTAAAGCCAGAGCAATGAGAAGACCTACTCCTATATGGGAAATTACATTTACCATGATCCTGTATTCCTGACGCGGATTTTTATATACAATAATATAGAGAATTAGAGATATATTTCTTCTTTTTGAAAAATCGTGGTCGGGAGTTGCAAAGTTACATTTACTTCCGAGAATAATGAAAAATAAAAATAAAGTATTAAAAAAGAGTTTTCAGGATCACAGGAAAAAAGTACGTTTCTTATTTTATAAAAAAGGAAAAGGCTACCTTCTTATTAAAAATATAATAAATTGATGAGAGGATAATGCCCTCTCGGGTTACTTGGATGAATTATTCAGTGTCCTGTCAAAGAAGCCGATCATCTCTCCATATGCGTCCCGTGCAACAAAACTTTCAGAAAGTTCTCCGCTTCCTGTGATCATGAAGCCATGAAGTTCTCCCTGGTAAACTTTCAGTTCGAAGTATTTGTCAGCCGAATCCAGTTCACCTGCGTACCTGTAGATGTCAGTAACATTGCTAAACTGGTCCCGGGTACCGTGTATCATAAGCATGGGCGCGTCAAGCTGGTCTACCAGGCTGGCCGGCCTGTCGGGCTGGAGCTCAGACCCGCCCGTGTAAGGGAAACCATACCACGCGACTCCGGATTCGAACTCCTTGATCTGGGGCAGGAAAAGCATCGTATATCTGCCGCCTGCACAAAAACCGGTGAGGCCGAGTTTTTCGGGATTAACGTCGTCCCTTGTTTCAAGGTAAGCTGTGCTGTTTCTGATAAGAGCTTCCACCTCTGTATCAGACGGAGAGACATTGTATGTCTGCCAGAAAGGAGCGATCACAACATATCCGTCTTCGGCCATTCTGTCCACCATAGTCTGATACCCGGGCTCGAACCCTTTAAATGAGTGGATCAGCACTATAGCCGGATAATTCCCTTCTGCAGCCGGGGCCGCCGTATAAGCCGGATAAACCTTGCAGTCGCCTGTAATATTAACCATTCCGGACTGAACCAGGGCTGAGCAATTTGCGGTTTCAAGACCAGTATCCTGCGATGAAGCTAAGTACTGGCTTTCGGTTTCATTGCAAGCGGTTCCTGCAGCTTCCGGAACTTCAGGGTCAGAATAAGAGGAAGCCGTACTGCCTAAAGCGCTAAGAAGGCTCAGTATAAGCAAAAATAAGACTAATTTGTTCATGAAATTCATTTACCCCCTAAAAATTATATACATCAGGAAATATCGTGCAGCTTGGATGTCCTTCTCCCGAAATGCGAGAAATTTCGGGCGGCTCTGGAAACCCTGGTCTCTACATGAACCTGACATTAACAAGATAATTTCCAGATATATATTAATAGAAAATTATATGTTAAGGAATATAAATCATAAGGATTAATTTTTTCTTAAAGGAAAAACCTGAAGTTTCCGACGTGTATTTCTGACATGTTTTCGACGTGTATTTCCTACATGTTTCCTACCTGTATTTCTTACATGATTTGGACATCTGGCTAAGCATCAAGCAAGCCCTTCATTCTCGTGAGTGAAATTTCGGGGCTCCGGAGCAAAAATGAAAAACTTTTTACATTTTGCCTGCCTCTGAGGAGGAAAATAAATTATAAAACTCAAATCCGGAAAAACGACCTTTTCCGGGAGCTGTACCGATGTTCCAGACTGAGCCTATAATCTACCTGCAATCCCTTGGAAACGACTGGCTTACATTCCTCATGATTCTGATAACTTCAATGGGATCGTCGGCTTTTTTAGCTGCCGTAATAATTAGTATCACTTTCGGTATTAATTTTCGGAAAGGTATTCTTCTGTTCCAGCTCTTAATCTGGACAGGGCTGATTACCGAGATTCTTAAGACAGTAATCGCATTTCCAAGGCCGGATTTTGTAGATAATAGAGTCCTTAACCTTGAATCAGGAGTAAAAAGCACATCACCTTTCAGTGGGGATGGACCTGAAGGCGTATTCAAACTTCCCGACAAAGAGGTTCTTGAAACATTCCGCCTTCAAGAAACGCTTACCCATTCGCCTTTCGGCTTTCCTTCCGGGCATGTCGCAATTACGACTGCACTCTGGGGAGGAAGTTCCGTGATTTTCAACAGCAGGATAATCAAAAAGATGGCTCCTGTTATGGTATTACTTGTAGCGTTATCGAGGTTGTACCTGGGAAGGCATTTCCTTGGAGACTTGATGGGAGGGGCTATTGTAGGCTTAATTTTCCTGACTGCTTTTACCCTCTTTCTCAAAAGTTCCCTGAAAGATGATTTTTTCAAGAAAGAGAATTTTGAACTCTCATTCAGGCGTCAGAACCTCATTTTGTACTTCATTATGTTTGTTGTCCCTCCTGTTCTTACAGCCTTATCTCTCATAAGTGCTGATGTAGCAGGTTTTTTCCTCGGCACGAATGTGGCATACGTTCTGATTATACGAAAAGGGCTCCCTGATGATACGGGAAGTGTTGAACAGAGAGTTTTGAGGATATTTATTGCACTTCTTCTGTTCGGAGTCTCCAGCCTTATTCTTGATGTCGGGTTCGATGCTATCGAAACTACAGCCTATTTCAGTTTTAAATTTATCGAATTCTTAAAAACTTTCATGCCTGCATCTACAATCTGGGTGTCTGTAGTCGTCTGTACAAAGCTCAACCTATATAGAAGAGAAAAGGAGTTTATAAGCAGCCAGGGCACGGAGTGGAATAGAAATTCATTAAAAAAATCCGGTAAAATTTATTAAGAGTCTTAAGAGTCTTTAAGAACCGGATTAACCGGCCCTTTTAAAATTGTAACCACAACAACCACGCTGAGGTTTATAATATGTGCCTCTTCCAGTTGAGATTTATAGATTGTGTCTTTATACGGGCTGAAGTCTATGGACTATAGCTCCATCCATGTTGAGGGTTTTATGACCTGCGCCTGAAACGACGCGCTGTGGCCAGACCTGCAACTGCAAGCCCAAACTCAAAAGCCGGAGTTTATTCAGGTTCGGGGGAGTTTCCTTAAGTTTCGGACTGTTCAGCCTCAGGTAATTCTTCGGTTTCTATGAGGTTTTCCGTTCCTTCTGGTACAGGGTCTATTACGATCTCATTTAGAGGATTTTTCGAGTCCTGTTTGCCTTATGTCCTGGGAAAATATTATATCTCAGAACCTGAAGGAACCATTAAATTATTTTTAATAGTCATGATAATTACCACTATTTTTATTCATTTTTCTCACTTGTAAGTGAGATTAACCGAAAGCCGAACCTAAAAGAAATTTTTAACGTACTATTCACTTAATATAAACGATATTACACTGGTAGAAACAACTAAAATAATGGTTAGTAACCCTACAAATTTAAATTCAGAGAGTCTGTTGGTTAGTCTTAATATAATCCTATATGACCATCTTGCTGTTTCTTATAAAGAAATTTATTATTTTTTAATATATGAATAATAAGGGAGTTCTCTCGCCTGCAGGCGAGAGACTCGATGTATTTCTCTATAGGCAGCGACTATAACCCTTAAAGTCTTCAGGAATCTAAAAAATTAAAAAATAGGGTTATTTGGCGTGAACCTGGATGGCCCCACCTCCAATAGGCTGTTCCATATCGTTGTCGTACACAATGTTTTCAACAGAATTGTCCTCCCACCAGATCTTTATCCAGAAGGTGTCAGGGTTGCCATCCGTGGCCCAGATCATGAACTTATACTCTTCATTATTTGGATCAAGGCCACCGTTGATAGTACCCTGTCCAGAGAACTGGGCGTTCATCCCTGCTTTATTCACCACCAGCCATTTGTAGCTGGTAATGTCGAACTTCAGGTCGGCTGTCTTGAACTTAAACTGGATATTTCCCTCAGGTACCGTTGCACCTTTCTGATATTTAGAGACAAACTCGAACTCAGCCTTACCGGTCAAAGTCGGGTTCCCACGATATGCTCCTGATGGAGAATCGAACCAGCCGCCACCGGTAACGAACCCGCCAGTTGGGTCGTAGATAACAATATAGGTCTCAGCAGTTTCAGTTTCGGCTGCTCCGGACAAATCAGTTACTGTCAGAGTGACGGGGTAGATACCGGGTGTGGTGTAGGTATGCAACCCGTTGATGGTGCCATCTCCCTCTGTAACAGTACCGTCACTGGTAGCACTGTCACCCCAGTCCCACACTGCTGTGTGGGTATCAGCCGTGTCCTGATCAGTGAAGGTTCCACTGATACTGACCTCTGTGTTTACAAAAACAGGATCTACTGGAACCGTAATGCCAGTGATCGAGGGAGATTGATTATCGGGCAGAAGGAAAGCATACTTCAGGTCATCGTTTGTTGCGTCATAATAGCTTATCCTGGGGTAGCCTGTAGTCGGGTCCAGAGCAAGTGAATTGTCCGACCCGGCTTCTCCTACGGAATCAACGGTCAATGTATGCCATGTCGACCCATCGTAAGAAGCATACTTCAGGTCTTTGCTTTTTGAGTCATAATAGCTTATCCTTGGGTATCCTGTGGTCGGGTCCAGAGCAAGTGAAATGGACCACCCGACAATTCTCGCGGAATCTACGGTCTCAATATGCCATGTCGACCCATCGTAAGCCGCATACTTCAGGGACCAGGAACCGGCGTCATAATAGCTTATCCTGGGGTAGCCTGTGGTCGGGTCCAGAGCAAGTGAAGTGTCAGACGAGCCGCCTGCCAAGGACTCAGTATGCCATTTCGACCCATCGTAAGCCAAATACTTCAGGTTATCGTTTATGGTGTCTTGATATTCGTAGTAATCCAGACAGCTTATCCTTGGGTATCCTGTGGTCGGGTCAAGAGCAAGTGAAGTGCCATATCCGGAACCTTTCCTGGAATAAACGGTCTTAGTATGCCACGTCGACCCATTGTAAGCCGCATACTTCAGGTCACTTTTTTTGGCGCCATAAGAATAATCGTGGACATAATAGCTTATCCTGGGGTAGCCTGTTGTCGGGTCCAGAGCAAGTGAAGCGGATCCCTCGACAATTCCCTCGGAATCTATGGTCTCAATCTGCCATGTAGACCCATCGTAAGCCGCATACTTCAGGTCTTTGTTTGTGTCATCATAATAGCTTATCCGGGGGTATCCTGTGGTCGGGTCAAGAGCAAGTGAATTACAAATCCTGACATCTCCTGCGGAATCAACAGTCTCAGTATGCCATGTCGACCCATCGTAAGCCGCATACTTCAGGTCAGCGTTTATACTGTCACGATAGCTTATCCTGGGGTAGCCTGTAGTCGGGTCCAGAGCAAGTGAATTTTGCCCCCCGACATATCCCTCGGAATCAACGGTTTCGGTATGCCATTCATTAGCCGATACTGGTTCCACACCAATCCCCATCAATAGGAGAAATGCAAAGAACATAACAAAGGGTGATGTGATCCGTAAACTTTTCAATCTTTTCATTTTATCATTCGAACAGTGAACAAGAACGGATATAAAACTATCAATTTGACTATTTATAATAAGAATGTATTACTAATAGTATAGATGGTTTTTTTGTTTTCATATTATGGTAATATTTCGAACGCTTTGTATCCCGACATTTGGAAAGTTTGTGCAGATCACCGTACATTTTTATATCGTCTCAGTTCGGTTCTAGCGCGTGCATGCAAACCATTGAGCTTAATAGCGTGTTGACCAGACTTCCATTCTCAGCAAAGAAGTGGTTACCTGCAAACACGTTGCAATTTATTGATGCCAAAGGCTTGAAAAGGGATCATATATATTATATGAAGACAGAGATAGTGTTAATAAACCTCAGGCAAAAATATAGGAGCAGACTAAAAAGTCGCAATAAGGCTCTGTAATGCGATGGCTAAAGAGGCAGGACGAACCATACAGACATAAGAAATATATTGCTATTAAAGAAAAAAAAGAAAATAATTTTTAAACAATTGTAAGTTAATTCATTCTGTACTTATTCATAAGGAATAACTTAAATAATGCTTTTGACTATTGAGCGTATTTACAATTCACTGGAGAAATAACTAATTGAAAACCGCAACCTGTCGGTTGCAATCAATGGAAAAGACCCAAGGGTCATTTCACCGTGGAAAGGGTTTCCCACGGCATTGATCTTATAATTATATCAAAACAGAGAGGATGACATTCATGGATTTTGAAAAATTAAGACATGGGACCGAACTTATTAAGCGGGGCTTTGCACGGATGCAGAAAGGGGGTGTGATCATGGATGTTACAACCCCAGAACAGGCCAGGATCGCAGAAGAAGCCGGAGCAGTTGCTGTTATGGCCCTTCAGGCTGTCCCTGCAGATATCAGGAAAGCAGGGGGGGTTGCCCGGATGGCAGACCCTGAAATTGTCCAGCAGATCATTGATACGGTCACAATCCCTGTAATGGCAAAAGCTAGAATAGGGCATTTCGTTGAAGCTGAAATATTAGAAGCACTTGGTGTTGATATGGTGGACGAGTCCGAAGTCCTGACCCCTGCTGACCCTCACTTCCATATAGACAAGACGCAGTTTACCGTGCCTTTTGTCTGCGGAGCCAGAAACCTCGGAGAAGCCCTTCGCAGGATTAACGAAGGAGCAGCCATGATCCGGACGAAAGGAGAAGCAGGAACCGGAGATGTCAGCCAGGCAGTAAAACACATGAAACAAATCCAGGGCGAAGTCCGCGCCCTTGCAGGCAAGACCAAAGAAGAACTGATAATGGTTGCCAGGGAAATCGAAGCCCCTATCGAGTTAGTGGCCGAAACCGCAAAAATGCAGCGCCTGCCTGTGGTAAACTTTGCAGCCGGCGGAATTGCAACCCCTGCAGATGCCGCTCTTATGATGCGCCTTGGAGCAGACGGGGTCTTTGTAGGCTCAGGTATTTTCAAAGCCGAAAACCCTGAGAAAATGGCAAAAGCAATTGTTGAAGCCGTAAATAACTACGACAACCCTGCAAAACTCGCTGAAATCTCAAAAGGCGTCGGTGCAGGCATGAAAGGTATCAGTGCAGACATGATCCCTGTCAATGAAGCCCTTCAGGAACGCGGTTGGTAAAACACGCAACCCATTTTAAGAAAATTTGATCAAAAAGGGGGTAACGTTTGAGTTTGAGGACATTATCCCCAAACCCTATCCGGCGTGATCAACCGGCGCAACGGTTGTCTGAAGATTTAATTTTTAAAAATGGACTCTTTCTTACAGGTTTGTAAGGAGAAATCAATTCAATTTTTTATTTTTTGGTTCAACAATAAAGAGTTAGTTCTGGAAAATGGTGTTTTTCATGAAGATAGGTGTAATCGCTATTCAGGGGGCGGTTTCTGAGCATATTGATGCTTTAAGGAGAGCCCTTGCTGAAAGAGAGGTAGATGCAGAGGTAGTTGCGATAAAGCATAAGGGCATTGTTCCGGAATGCGGTGGGATTGTAATTCCTGGCGGGGAAAGTACCACGCTTTGCAGGCTGCTTGCCCGCGAGGGGATTTCAGAAGAGATCAAGGATGCGGCCGCAAGAGGAGTTCCAATTCTTGGGACATGTGCAGGCTTGATTGTGCTTGCAAAGGAAGGCGACGAGCAGGTGGAAAAAACCAGCCAGGAACTGCTCGGGATTATGGATACGAGAGTCAACCGGAACGCTTTCGGAAGGCAGAGGGATTCTTTTGAAGCCGAACTTGAAATTGAGATTCTTGATTCTCCTTTTACCGGCGTGTTTATCAGGGCTCCGGGAATCGTGAGCTGCGGGCCTGGGGTTCGCGTGCTTTCCAGGCTTGATGACCTGATTATTGCTGCAGAACAGGAAAATGTGCTGGCTCTTGCTTTCCATCCGGAATTAACCGATGACCTGCGAATTCACAAGTACTTCCTGAATAAAGTGCTCAACTGTTGAAATTCAGAAGGGTTTCCGGTTTTATTTCCGGCTCTTTTTTCTTTATTATACCTTTTTATCTAAACCTTCCATTCATTGTTTATTTTTCCTGCACCTTCTTTATTTTCTATCTTTCACCCTTTTTATTTTCTATCTAGTGCATCGATTCCAAAGTATGTCAAAAACTAAATGCTTGAATTTAGATCAAGGATTAGCTTATATAAACTCCTTAGCTAATCTCAAACGAGTATATTAACCACTGGAAAGCACTGAAAACACAGAAAAAGGAAGCACGGGCACAATTTTTCCGGGCTGTAGGTTTTTTCCGTGGTTATAGAGTGTGGAGCGAATTTTTCCGTGCCCATCCGTGCTAGTGGTGATTATAGAACCTCGAGTGACTTTAATGTAAACATTTGAGTTCAAAACTACAATTATCTCCTGAATTATGCGTCTATTTTGGAATCGAGGCACTAACATCCTCTTGATCTTTTATCTATACTCTTTACTTGTATTTTTCCCTATAAGAAAAAGATAGAACACAGCTCTTGACCGTTTTATATTTTTATTGCCTTCAAAGTTATATACGGATTGAAGCCATATTAGTAAAAACCGATTCAATGAGGGGTGAAAATAAATGGTAAAATTAACTGACAAGATGAAGGAAGACTTTGCGAAAATGAAAATTTTTCCGTTTGCAACCGCATCTAAAGGTGGGGAACCGAACGTAATACCGATAGGCATGTGCAAATTGCAGGAAGATGGGGAAACAATCTGGATTACAGATAACTATTTCTCCAAGACTCGCAAGAACCTTGACGAAAATCCGAGAGGAGCGATCTATGTATGGGGCCCGGAAATCGAGGGATGCTACCAGATAAAAGGGGACATTGAGATCAAAATCGAGGGAGAAGACTACGAGAAGATGTATAAAATGGTCAAGGGCATAGGAGAGAGGTTCCCTGCAAAAGCCCTTGCAGTTATGAAAATTACTGAAGTTTATGAGTGCAAATCCTTCACGGAACCCGGAAAGAAATTGCTTTGATCCCATCTAAAACCAGCTTAAATAATTCACGATTTTACTCTGACAATGAGGATGGAGACATCCTCGCAACTTATCTTTTTTGAAGGAATGTTCTTGACAAAGAGTATACTTACATCTTTTTTCAGACAATATATTTTATTTTGTAACAACATCTCATAAAAACATGATATTGCTGTTTAAAACTTTGGACAAAAAGATATATGCTTTAAAATTGTACATATTTTAGATAAGTGCGTAGAACTGGAAAATATTTACGTTGTGGGCACTTGAAGGAGCAACAACGATTACAGATTTTAGGTAATGAATTTGAGTTCAAAGTTTCCAAAAATACAGTGGTTGTCAGGTTATGGAAATTGACTATATTGTAAAAGAAGAGTTATGGCGTTCATTACCAGTATGCTTTTTTAGCTTTTTAATTATTGGGTTCCTGGATATGGAAGGGTATATATCGACAGGAGCATCAGGAACATTTATTCTGGCCCTCGTTTTTACAGCTATACATTTTTCATTTATGGTCTGGTATAGAAGAAAGGAACAACTATTGAACCCATCAATCTTTTTTATCCTCGACTATATTATTAGCTCAAAGTCCCGTGAGGAAAGAACCACAGAGTATTATAAAGATGAAAAAACGAGTATTTTGCCCTCATTAAAAAGAAATATCCGTCTTCTAATTGTTACATTAATTCTGTATATTGCCTACCTCTACGCTTCTTTAGTTTATAATATAGATCAAATATTCTGGATTCTGGTTCTATTATTTATTGGGGGAGCATTATCTAAAATTATTTACGGTGAAGGGAAAGCAGACCAAAACGATCCTATGCGTTTGCTGGTTTTCTACGTAATCGCATGTATTTTTATTTTCGTACGTTATCTTGTACTTGATTATCCCATTCTTCCGATATTAAAAGGAAGCATAATTCTTGGAATACTACTGGTGCTTCTGGCTTTGGGAATAAAATGGTCACATCACAAACAAAATCCAGACAATTAAATTTCCTGAGCGAAATAAACAGGTTTGTTAAATGTCAGAGGATACTCAAAATGGAGATATCTCTAATGAAAGAACGATTTTTACATTTCATTACGGCCCTTATTGTAGGCATATTATCTGGATACTTGTCTCATGATTTAATGAATGGAATACGTGCTGGAATTCTCATTGGGATTGGGTTCGTTATAGGAATAGAGCTAGTAGGAAAAAGACGGGAGAAAAGGAAACAAGAAGAAGTAGAAAAAAACATTAAAACCAATAACAGATGAAATAATTCAAACCAAAATCAAAAACAAATCAAGAACGAAATTAAAAAGTGTTTAAAGCCCGCCCGCAGGCGGAGCTTGAAAAATCACTCTGCTGGAGCTTCTGCTGCGGCTTCGCGGCCGAGAAGGGCTCTTATGGATTTGCTTCCGTATTCAACGACTTTGGCATTGACCTGGGCGATGTCAGTAGCAATTTCCTTGCCGCGCATCATCTTTCTCCTGCGCTGCCCTGGAAGTTTGGGGGTGTAGCCCACACCTACTGCAAGCAGAATTCTCTGCCTTCTGGGACCAGGAAGGTCGGGTTTCATAACAAAACCGCTACCGTCACAGCCGCCAGTAATCTTGACTTTATATCCGGCCAGGCCGAAAATGGCACCATCAACAACGTCACCGATTGATTTTCCAATTAATGCGTTTGCTTCAGCATCCTTTAAATCGATCTGGTAAGCACGCCCCTCTTTTGGGTCAGATACTACAACTTTGAAATTAGCCATGTGAAATCCTCCAATATCAGATTTATTTTTAATTATTCCTTTGCCTTACCTTGCCTTTTTTATCCATATTTTTACTGAGCCTTATATGCTGCTGCCCTGCACATCAGCCATTATTTTGCCCAGAAAGGATTATCTTTTCTTTTGAGTGAAAGGAAAATATCAAGAGTTTCCTTTTCATCATTTGAAAGGGAATCGTAGATTTCGTGCTCAAGAACTTTGGCATGCCTCTCAGGCACATTGATATAGAGCACGTCCTCTTCTTTGATCTGCCTGCCGACTGTTGCGCCGTCGATCGCCATTGCAACTTCCTTTCCTACTCTTGCAGACGGGATGTTTTCCCCTTCGGACTGGAGACCTTTGATTTTGCCCACGACGGTTCCGTTTTCAAGCATAACATCCGCATTGGTCCGCACGACCCCGCCAAGCACCCTTACCCCGACAACTGCGGGTTTGCTCTGGCGGAATACGCATCCCGGAAGAATTTTGAACTTTCCGGGACGGATTATCGTTTCGAAAATCTTCTTTTCAGCCTGTTCCTGCTGTTCTTTTACGTATTTCTGGTAGTCTTCAATCAGGCGGTAGATCACATCACTTGTGAGCACCTTTACATTGCTTTCCTGCAGGAAATCTCTGGCGTCGGGGTGAACTTTGACATTGAAACCTATAAGCACAGAATAAAGCGGATCTTCAACTGTAGAAGCCTCAATTGCGTCCCTGTGTGAGATATCTCCTACTTCGGCTTTCCTGATAGGAACCTCATCTTTCTTGAACTCATGGACAAGCGCTTCAAGGGAACCGAGGGTATCTGCTTTGATCATGATCCCTACTGAACCCGTATCAATCCTTACCTCATCGATCTCGGACTTTACCTGCGCTACGATTTCATCAAGGGTTTCTTCCGTAGCAACCCTTATGGGAGCGCCTGCAAGGGCACCTTCAAGACCCGGGGCCGAAATCTTTACACCAGCTGCAGCAGTGACCTTATTTACCTGCTGGAACTTGCTTTCGTAGCGGATCTCGGAAAGTTCCCTGGGCTTTAAGAGAGCGCGTACCTTGGTCTGGATTGGCTCTCCAAGGCTTCCGATAACGACAGTATCCCCTTTCTTCAACGCGCCGTCATAGAGAATAACGTCAAGCGTTGCACCCAGGCCTTTTTCTTCCTTGACCTCAAGCACGGTACCGACTCCAGGGCCTTTGGCGCTGTACTGCAGATTTGCTTCAAGGAACTTCTGGGCAAGGCCGAGGAGTACCATCAGGACATCAGGAATTCCTTCTCCTGTTACCGCACTCACAGGCACTACACCAAGAGTTTTCTGGAAGTTTGTAACCCTGTCGTAACGTTCTGCTGCAAAGCCCTGGCTGTATAGCTCACCTATTACTTCGTAGAGCTTTGTTTCAAGCCGGCCCTGAACATCGCCTGACTGCTTTTTGAAAGTGGCAGCAAAAGGCAGGTCTTTTTGTGAGACCCAGCCGCCTATCCTGTCGATCTTATTGGCAACAACAACAAAAGGAGTCTTGAACCGCTTTAATATCTGCAGGCTTTCGTAGGTCTGGGGCTTGAAGCCTTCGTTTATATCCACTACAACAATTGCAAGGTCGGCAAGGGCGCCTCCCCTGCTCCTGAGGGTTGTAAAGGCATGATGCCCAGGCGTATCGATAAAGAGTAGTCCTGGCACTAGAAATCTGTCCCGAAGCCTTGGGTCTCCGAGCTTCTCGATAATCACGTCTATTGGGACTTCAGTTGCCCCGATATGCTGGGTGATGGCTCCGGCTTCTCCGCTGACAATTGCAGTACCCCTGATCTTGTCCAGCAGAGTAGTTTTTCCGTGGTCGACGTGCCCCATCACGCAGACTATAGGAGTCCGTAAATTTTTCTTGTCGGTCATATGCAAAACCTCTCTCATTCCCGCGTCTTATTCGCTGCAGGTCCAGAAGGGTCCGGGTTTCCCCGGAAGGACCCATTTTGCAGGTACCGGATAAACAAAGGCTTGGAATCGCGCCCTGAAACTTTCAGGAACACGAAAAGGCTTTGATGCACCTGCTTTATTCGTACAGACAGACCTCATCGATCCTGGAATATTTCCCGATCTCGGAGTCCTTAAAGTGGATTGCAATTTCCCTTGCTGCAGCCTCGGGGGAGTCGGATGCATGAACCACATTTCTGCCCACATCCAGAGCAAAATCCCCGCGGATTGTTCCCGGAGCCGCATCTACAGGATTTGTAGCCCCATTTACAGCCCTCATAACCCTGACCGCATCCTTTCCGGCAACTACCATTGAAACTGAAGGACCGGAGGTGATGAACTCGATAAGCGAGGGAAAGAAAGGCCTGGCTGCATGTTCACTGTAGTGTTCTTTTGCAGTGGCTTCACTGATAACGTTCATCCTGAGGGCAACGAGCTTCAGACCTCGCTTTTCGATTCTGGAAATGATCTCTCCAACCAGACCGCGCTGGACTCCGTCAGGCTTTACCATAACGTATGTCTGTTCCATGTGCACACCTTAATAATCCGAACAAATAACTGGCAATTCTAATTTTATGCCTTTTTCAACTGGATTTTGCCTTTCTCAGTCCATTCTGTACGCCTTGGAAGCCTACCCAAGTTGAAGTTGCTCATGCACTTGGAAGAGTGCATATAGTAGGTAGAACCGTCTTTCTTGACGTAGAGCTTACCGGTTCCAGGCTCCAGCATCTTCCCGCAAAAATAGCATTTCCTCTGTTCCATCTATCTCACCGCTTTCTTACCTGGTGGTCAGTTTCTTTGCTTCTCTTGATGTCTCAAGAAGCATCAGGATATCGCCGATCCGGACAGGGCCTACACAGTTTCTCGTGATTACACGACCCTTGTCTCTGCCTTCCAGAACCCTGCACTGGATCTGGCTAGCTTCACCATGCATACCTGTATTCCCGATAACGTCAATAACTTCAGCGGCAAAGCCGCCTGTTGTGCTTTCGTCAGCCATAATCAG
The DNA here is from genome assembly GCA_963774465.1 of uncultured Methanosarcinaceae archaeon. Lineage (GTDB taxonomy): Archaea > Halobacteriota > Methanosarcinia > Methanosarcinales > Methanosarcinaceae > Methanosarcina. The sequence continues at coordinate 146,862 of CAVZFI010000021.1, forward strand.
CACCTCATGTTATCAGGATTATTTAAGAGCTTCAAGCTTCTGGGCAATGTCCTGAACCATTTCCGCTGCTTTTCCTGCATCTACGATTGCGACAGTTGCGCAGGACACACCAAGCCCACTGGCTGCACCAAGTTCCTTCTGGTTTTTGATGAAGATGTAAGGTGCTTTCTTTTCTTCGGAAAGGGGAGCGATATGAGCAACAATCTCTGCAGGCTCGATATCTTCTGCGATAAGGACAAGCTTCGCATTGCCTCTTTCGATTGCCTTTGTAGCTTCATTGGTTCCTTTTTTAATCTTTCCAGTATCTCTGGCAAGCTCCAGAGCTTCAAGTGCTTTGTTTGTAAGTTCTTCTGGAACGTCGAATTTAGCTAATTGTGCCATATAATATTCTCCTTCGAAATTGCGAATGCCGCAATTTTTCATCAATCATAGGTTTTTAACACACATCTGTCAACATTGAGAATCCAAATTCCTAAAAGAGAACCTGAGATGCTTCAATGCGGAGAGTAAATGAGTTGAAACATAGATACTGCTAGCTAAATGCTGCAGACGAACCTTAGAAGTACATAATTGCCTATAAACTTTCTGCTTGAAAACACAGGTCATAACCGAAAAACAGAGGTAAACAAATAAAGAATTCATATATATGCCATGATCTCAAGTTTCCGGATAAAAAATGAATTAATGCGTCATGGTTATAAGGAATGCAATAAATTTTGATCGCATGGACACAATTTACTACGAAGCTTATAAAAATCTCTATATTAACCTTACCAACCGCTGCAGTGCAGACTGTATCTTTTGCATCCGCAACTTTGCAGACGGGGTTTACGGGTATGACCTGAGGCTTTCAAAAGAGCCGTCAACAGAAGAGATTACAGGAGCCCTTGAAAAGCTGGATCTTTCAAAATATAAAGAAATCGTATTCACAGGCCTTGGAGAGCCGACCCTCAGGTTCGATGTGGTGCTTGCAGTGACCCGCTGGCTTAAAAACCGAAATATCAGAGTCAGGCTTGATACGAACGGACATGCAGCCCTGATAAACCCTGGAAAAGATGTGATTTCGGAATTGAAAAACGCAGGAATAGACTCCATTTCCGTAAGCCTGAATGCAGAGTCCGAAGAAAAATATAACAAACTCTGCAGGCCAATTCACAAAAATGCTTACAGGGCAGTACTTGATTTTATAAGGGGAGCAAGAAAGGCAGGAATAAGTACAAGAGTTACGGTAGTTAAGGTGTCCGAAATAGACCTGGAAAAATGTAAAAAGCTTGCAGATGAACTTGATTCTGAGTTCCATATAAGGGCTTTATCTGAAGCTGCAAGTAAAGAAATCTGAAAGAACATTTAAAATCCGGAAGGTATAGATAGATTGCAGAACTGACCATCCAAGCTTCCGGAACTTAAATCTCGGGTTTCAAGGTTTCCCGTTAATTTTCAGGCCTGTTATTTTCCTCTTCAAGATTTTCAAAGTCTTCAAAGTTCTCATCTTTAGTCTGTTTTTTAAAAGTTCTCTTTCTCAAGAAAAACGCCATTATTAAAACTGCAATTAAAAGAACTATAGGAAATTTGAAAAATTTGAGCAATTCCGAAAGCTTTGAAGAGCTTTCTGCAGAGGCTGGGTTATCTGCAACGGAATTTTCTGCCGTTTTCATATTATCCGGCACTTTACCTGAGGACGCCGAATTAATCTCAACTATATTTTCAACGCCTCCGGTCATTGCCCTATCTTCGTTTAGCGACAGCCCGGTTTCTCCTGCGTAAATTGTGTCAGATTCTTGAACGCTTTTTCCGGAAAGAAAACGTTCGTCTTCGAAAAGCAGTGCAAAAACCGTGGAATTCCGCGTAAAAAGGTATGCTGCCCCGGAATCGCTTCCCGAAGCAAGGGTTGAGCTATCGCTAGAAATGGATACGCTGTTGATATTTCCTCCGCAGCTATAGTTCCAGAACTCATCGCCTTCCATACTGAGGACGTGGAGCGTATCATCCCAGCTTCCGGCTGCGATGAATGATGTGTCAGGGGAAACTGCAACACTGTAGACATCATCTTTTACCTGATAGTCCCAGAGCTTTGTCCCTGTACTATTAAAAAGGTAAATTTTGTCGTCAAAACTTCCTGCTGCAAGACATGAGCCGTTACTTGTTAGCGAAACGCTGCTGATCCAGTAAGCAGGATTGTGCATCCAGGAAAATTCCCCTTTCTGGTTAATGAGATAGACATTATAATTGGACCCACCGGCAGCCACATAATAGGCGTATGGAGTCATGCACACACTATTGATTACACTGCCTGTGCTTCTTTCCCAGATTTCGTTTCCTTTGCTGTCAAAGAGGTAAATACACTGATTGAAACCCCCGGCTGCAACGTAAGACCCATCCCTGGAGATCGCAATACTGCGGACGGCATCCCCTGAATCGAAATTCCATAAAAGCTTGCCTTCTCTATTAAAGAAGTAAATATTGCCGTCCTCACTGCCTGCTGCAACACACGAACCATCGGGAGAGACCACCACACTATTCAGGTTGCCCCCGGTTTCGTAGCTCCAGAGCAGATTCCCTTTCCTGTTAAAAAAATATACCTTATTATCGTTGCTTCCTGCAGCTACGCGAGTTCCATCAGAAGAAATTGATACTGTATAGACTATATCTTCGGTTGTATAATTCCAAAGTTTTTTCCCTTCCTGATTAAAAAGATAAACATTGTGATCAAAACCCCCGACTGCGAGATAATTCCCGCTGGAAGAGAGAGAAACCGTATTGACTATGCATCCTGTTTCACATTTGCAGAGAAGATCAAAAGCCCTGAGTTCCGAAAGGTTTACGTCCCCACTATCCACGGTAACAGAGTCTGCATCCCCCAAACCTGTAAACAGGCAGAAGAACAAACCCAGTGCCAGAAATAACCATATTCCCACTGACTGTTTCATATTAATTATAATGAAGGAGTTTATTCCACATGAATTTATTGTTACATTATCGGAGTGTATAAATAAATTTGGACCTTATTTAATGCAGCAAGCACTGCTGTGGTTCATCGGTAGTAACCTGAGTTTTCATGTGATTAGAGAGATTGTAAACGTAGATGCCGATGTTCAGTTTTTTGACCTGTTTTTCGGCTTGAATAAGAAGTAAGTAACACATGTGAGGAAGGCAAGGACTAATAAAATATCTAAAGGCTCGGTAGATATATCGCATCATCCCCTAAAATTAATATTAAATAAGTCAAAATTAAATAAGCAAGTAATTTAATTCATAAGATTATAGTGTTTTATACATTAAATAGTTAAATACTATTTACAGGCCTGCTAATAGATAAGCAGCCATGAAAAATGAGAAGGGAAGGGGAAAATGGAAATAATTTCTCTTATCTTTTCTGTTTATGTGTCAGTTTGAGTTAAAATGAGGGACTTTTCTTTTTCGGTGATTGCAGCCAGGGATGTATCTGTCGAAACTTCAACAGTTATCTATCATTGTTCCAGACTTCTCTACCATCGACCCCGATATTGTCATATGTATCTGTCGAAATTTCAACAGTTATCGGGTTTGTGGTGACGGTCTTAAAGGTACGCACATATTGAATGAGAGGTTTTTTCAAGACATAAAGTTCCAGGGTTATTTGCGGGGTGTCAAAGTAATTGATTTCCTCTCCATCAACATTCAGAACAATTAAAAGAAGCGTTAAAAAAGAAATATGAAGAGCAGGGCAGAAAACTTTAAACCTTCTTAGCCAGGAAAACAAGAGACCCCTTTTTAATTCCGTTCTCGGAATAGTTCTCCGGAACCTTAAGAACGACTTCCAGATTTTTACTTGTATTGTTTGCAATTACTTCAGAATACTCCGGCCAGAAAAAAGAAGAGAGATAGACGCCGTCTGAGAAAACTGCATCTGAAGAATCTTCAATTTCAGCGGAAATAATCAAATCACTTTTTCCTGTGTTCCTTACATTCAAAACCTGTGGATTGCTTGACTGCCCTGAGAGCAGGGTTCCGAAATTAAGGGTATTTTTGTCAATTTCGATGGAAACGTCAGAGGTATCGTTTGTTTCAGGCATCCCTATTGTTACCGTTAGCTCCACCCCGGTTGCGAAAGGAGGTCTGGCAAGCGGAAGATAATCAAAATCGCTTCCGTTAATATTGTATGGAAGGTCGCAGATTCCATCCGAATCCGAATCATTGGAGAGCTGGGAAAACCCGGTTCCTTCCAGATTTGCCCAGAAATTCCCTCCCAGGTTTGGCCCATCTACAATATTCGTTCCTGGCACCTTTGTAGTATTCCAGATATTTCCTTCACTGTTTTCTACCTTCACATTTATACTATTATTAAAGTAATTGTTGTAAATACGGTTATCAGCACTGTTTTCCAGCAAATAGATGCCGGATTCATTACTCGATATTATTGTATTGCTGGACAGTTCGTTGTCGTGGCAGTCTTCTCTCATAAAGATGCCTGTGCTTCCGTTTGAAATAGTATTATTATAGACTCTGGAATCGAAGACAAAAGCAAGGTAAATCCCGTTCCCGCAGTCCACAATCCGGTTATCACGCAGGACAGTCCTTGCCTGGACGTCATAAATGTCGATACCGTTACTGCAGTTTACGATATCATTCTTTGAAACGAGATTGTTTCCGCCACAGCAGGCAATACTTATCCCTCCGCCATTTGAGACCCGGTTCTGGAACATTATATTGTCCCAGCAGTGAGCACCAAGGAGGATATAGCTATTTTCAATCGTATTATTTAATAACAGATTCTGGCCGCACCCTTCATCAAGCCAGATGCCGTTGCGGAAAAAGGTATTTTTCGAGAGTGTGCTGTTCCTGGAGTTCTGCAGGTAAATCCCATACCTGTTTTCGAAAAGATTGTTTTTCTCGATCGTGCAGTTGTTAACCTGTTCAAGGCAAATCCCTGCTGAAGGACAGCCGACCCCGTCCCATTGGTAAATAAGAGTATCTGATCCGGAATTTGAAGCCTGTCCCACATCTGCATTACCGGGATCACTGGAATTATTGCCCATACCTGAAGAATTTGAGGAACCCGAAGCTCCAGGAACGCTGAGAACTTCCCCCAATCCTGTTATATTAAAGCCGCTGATAGTTACATTATCGGCTTTAACCTGAAATACGCTGGAGTTTCTATCTCCTGCCCTTACAAGCACATTATCAGGGTTCTCAAATTCCGAACTGATCGTTAACCCTGACACATTGACAACTATATTCTCCTTATACTCCCCGGCTTTCACAATAACAATATCCCCGGACGTAGAATTATTTACCGCAGCCTGGATCGAATTTCCAGGTTCTACATAGATAACCTCTGCACTTCCCACACCTGCTGAAAGCAAAAATAAAACGACAATCAGTGTGGTACTGAACATCCGCCTGCTGCGACAATCTCCGATAAGCACGATTTTCAGAACCAAATCCCCCAGAAACTTTACATAACCCCTCCGGTTCAGAAATAAGATAAATTTTGAACCGACAGTTATTGCGTATAATGACTATAATTTATTAATATATACAGATTAAATTCATAATTTATATATTAACTGTTTCTTTATTTTTAGATGAAACAAAGTCTATTAACTGTTTCTTTATTTTTAGATGAAAAACGTCTATTAATCGTGAGATTTAATAGTGAGATTTAATAGTGAGATTTAATAGTGAGATTTAATAGTGAGATTTAATAGTGAGATTTAATAGTGAGATTTTCCGAAAGAGAAGAAAAAGAATTGTTCAGATATCCAACCCGACTTAAACAAATTTCCAAATTATCCAGAAGAATTTTGAAAGAAATCGAGAGAATCTATTTGAAAGAATAAAACATAGAAAATAATGTAATGATCGCTGAGATCCATAAGCTGGATAGAAGGGAAAAAAGATTATCACGGCAACTCACTAAAAATGATTTTTAGATAAACTGAAAAATAAAGATTTGATTTAAACATTTCTCTTTATTTTCCTTTTCTTTTCTGATTTTGTTCTTTTACTTTGTTGTCTGATTCCTTAACTTCCTCAACTGGTTTTAAAACTTTGCCGCCCGTTTCTTTATCTATCTTATCTCGCTTTGCCGCCTTCTGTTTCTTTGTCACCAAGTTATCAATCTCCGTAAGTCATTTTTACAAATTAATAATTATAAAGCAGTCTAGTATTATAAAAAGGTTCGTCTTTTTTTAGTCAGTTCTCCGATAAAATAAACATTTCTTTTTTTATTATAGTATTCTAAAAAATCAAAGCCATCTTTAAACAGAGGCCAATGAAAATAAATATAATAATTTAGTTTAAAAATATAGACATAGAAGTGTATTGCAGGGAAGACTTTATAAGATAATGTGAGTGATGGAACTACCTCTAATATCGAAAACAAAAGAAAGTAATCGCAAAGGAATAAAAATCGATGGACATACTTCCTTTCTTTAGAACATTTCAGCCAAAAAAGAAACTTCGACGATCAATTAACGAGTATAGAAGAGAACTGTAAAAAAACTCTACCCTCCCTATAACGGTCTTACCCTGACTCGATCCTCTTCTACAACCGAAAAATGCCCTTCCCAATCATCACGTGACCCCATCACTTTTACAAGAGTTTTCGCGATGTAAGCTGAAGAGTTCATAGGCACTCGAAAAAGAATTATCCCACGTGCCACTGGCTGCTTAATGCGGAAAGCCAGTTCCCCAAAGTCCTTATCGAAAATGATTAAAATGCGTCCTTCTCTGTGTGCCAGTGTCATAACTTCTATATCAGTACTTCCGGGAACTTCTTCCCTTATCCACAGAACATCGTGTCCGCCGACTCGAAGCGCCTGCACCATATCCAGGGGAATATTTTCGTTTGCCAGCAACCGCATCAGGTCCCTTCCTGAGAAATCTCAAGTGGATAGACCTTTTCCTTTTGTATTCGGTTAAGATACGAAATGAAAATACTGTGTTATTTTTATAGTGATTTATGTAAACCTAATATTGGGAAATCGATGTGTTCTGTTGATTTGAGTAGCCACTTCTAGGTTAACGGATTCCTTAACCGAATACGAATTAGACCTTTTCTGATTTTAGCAAATCACTTGCGTAGCTCAGGCACGCCTGAATATCTTCATGTGTGAGGCCGGGATAGTTTCGCAGGATTTCAGATTCAGACCAGTCCCTGGCCAGCAGGTCGATGATGAACTCGACTGCCAGGCGTGTGCCTTTGATTACGGGCTTGCCTGCAAGAACTGCAGGGTCAATAATAATACGTTCTCTCCAGGTCATAGGATTGCACCTGATTAGAATATGAGCCTGCCAGATATTTAGGTTTAAGGTGTATAATCCAATACCATAAAAGGAAATACGATAAGTAAAAATAGACAAAATCAAAAAGCTAGAAAACAGATACTTCCAAAAATACAGCCCGCCAAAAAGAAGAAAAGAAATAAAGCCGCAAAATGCAGCTTCACTCAAATTCAATGCTCATGAACGTGCTCTTTCCCACGTCCACCTACTTCGTCTCTTTTGAACCTGATATAAGCCTCATTGACGGATTCCAGGCACTTTGAGCAAACAAGAGCATCCTTTTTTACGATCCCTTTTGAAAAATTGGGAATCTGTAGTTCAACAGGAGTAACTCCTCCTTTTCTTCCGCAAAGGGAGCACTTGCCCCTCCTGCATACGGTTTCGTTTTTGCCTGCATTTAAGTAGGTTTTCTGGGCGGAATCGAGGCAGGTCTCACAGAGCCCTTTCCAGACACCCTCAGGATAGGCGAATTTGAGGAGGGGACGGAAAACCCGGACCGGGATAACTATAAGAATTGTGCTCCTGAGAAGATCACAATCTACAATGTCTGTCCCTTCTTACAACATAACGTATTTGAAAGAACAGGACATAGAGAAAAATACAATGGGTCTTAAAATTCACGAGATAGGGAAAGAAGTTCTGTGTATCTTGCTTCCTGAATTTTTTAATAAAAAGGAATATGTAGAACTTGCATATCTCTTTGGTTCGACAGCAGAGGGAACAGAAGGGCCGCTAAGCGATATTGATATAGGTGTTTATCTTTCCAGCAAACTTACAAAAGGAGAAAGGATAGAAAAGCGTCTGGAATTAATGGGAGAGCTTTCAACCCTTCTCAAGAACGATCATGTAGACCTCCTGGTGATGAACGATGCTGCACCCGTTATTAATTTTGAAGTCATAAGACCCAATGTGCCGTTATTTGTGAGAAATGAAGACCTGAAACTGGACGTGGAGCAGTATATCATGTCCAGATATCTGGACCGAAAGTACCATGAAGATTTTTTAAACAGAGAATTACTGAAACGAATCAGGGAGAAGAGGGGTATTCAGGATGTCAGCAGCAGATAAGTTATTTAGAAAGTTGAACTTTATGCAGCGTTGCGTAGACTACCTTAAATCAATAGATCCCGAAAGCCCGGACCTTGAAAGCAACTATGAAAAGCGTTCCGCAGTAGAGAGAAATTTTCAACTTGCAATTGAATGTGCTATTGACATAGGAGAAATCATCATCTCAAAAGAGGGCCTTGAAAGGCCTGAAGATTATAGGAGTGTGTTTCGGATTCTTGGCAGGCACGAAATAATTCCTGAAGAGTTCGCAGAGGAATTCGCTTTTTCTGCTGGATTCAGAAATATTCTGGTCCATATTTATGAAGAAGTGGATCTTGACATATTAAGAAAACTGCTTGCTGAAAACCTGAAAGACTTTGACACATTTGCCCTTTACGCTGCAGAATACGCAGCGAAGCTTGAAGAGTAAAATGAGATATTAAAAAGAAATAATAAGGAAAATAAAGCCGCAAAATGCAGCTTTATCCAACTTTTTGCTGTTCGTAAACATTTTTAATGCTCATGAGCATGCTCATGCCCGTGTATTCTGCCCTCTTCATGGGCTTCCTCAAGTTGCTCTCTTTTGAACTTGATATAAGCCTGATAGATTCTAGGCATTTTGAGAAAACCGGAGCATCTTTTTTATGACTCCTTTTTTGAAAAATTGGGAATCTGCAATTCGACAGGGAAAACTGATTAGAATAAGCGGGGTACATGTTGGAGTGTATTGAGCAGAAAGAAATTAGGACTGAAAATGACTCATAATCCACTATAAGCAGAACGTCTATTTCTTACGTAAAAAATGGTTACATTCTTCGTTTTGTGCATTACTTCATATATTATTCTGTAATCTCCTACCCGAACACGATACAGATGTTCAGCACCGGACAGTTTTTTTGAATCGGATGGAAGAGGCACATCTGCAAGCTCCTCAATCTTTTCGAGTATGTCAGGAAGCCTGTCTTTTGGCACTTTCTTTAAATCTTTCTCTACACTGGCCTTGAAATTGATTGTATAAGCTGCCATCGCTCTGAACTTACAATTTTCGTTTGATCTCTTCAAGACTAATAGTCTTCTCGTTACGTCTCTCTGCAACGATAGCCAGATCGTGGAGATCCTCTTTCATTTTTTCATATTCCTCGATAGGAAGAATTATCGCCACTTTTTCCCCATTTTCATTAACTATATATTGTTCATGTGCAATGGTCACATAATCACCTTTTTCAGGGAAAAACCTGAAATCTGTTTTATTGCATTTATTTTCCTTTTAGGTATAACCTTTTTTCGTGGATCAAGCAATTGGAAAAGAATCAGTAGGACGATTGTGAACTTGACTGTATGGTTATGTTTTTGATACACATAAGAAACAGATCAAAAAAATTGTATGCGGGTTACTCAAACCCGCATCAAAAGAGGTTTGCGCTTAATTAACGCTTATTACTTCGTTTAGCCCTTTTTGTTTTTCGATTCAGTCACTTTTATTACATCGCTTCCTTCAAAGCTTGCCATGCCTGAAGTGAGCTCGTTTTCGTACTCCACTTTGCCCGTGAAAGTGACTTTTACCTGATCTCCAGCTTTAAGGATGCCTTCAACCTCTCCACGGTTAAACTTGAACATCCTCTCAGAAATGCCATCCGTGTCAAGGTCTGTCAGGTATTCGCTCTCATTAGTAACAAAACCGTATTGCGAATCCGATACCGCCGGAACAACACCATTCAGGAGAACGCTGCTGATATTAATATTTGAAGCGCTGTAACCCTGTGGAAGCTCGATATAAGCTGTGACCCAATTGCCACCGCTGCCCAGGTTAAGAGTATCCGGATCTAAATTAACTGTCACTGCAATCGGGCGAACAGTGACTGTTGCCTGATCCTGCCCGATTCCACTGTCGTCGTCAGAGACTTTAAGGATTACAGTATAACTTCCGGCATCGAAATAGCAGATATTCCCTGAAACTGTACCTGTAGAATCTGGAGATTCATTTTCTTCAGCGACAGAGACAGCTTCAATAGTTCCTTCTCCAAAGTTCCATTCGGCGGTGTGGGTGTCCAGCCAGCCGGAATCTGAGAATGTGCCTGCAAAGGAAATAGGATCTCCAGCTGTAACTTCAATATCAGAACCTGAGTCCACAACTGGCATAGCGTTATTTACAGTAACCAGCAGCGTGTCGTTTCCGAAATTACCTTCTTCATCAGATAAAGTTAAATTGACTGTATAGATTCCATCATCTGCGTAGATATGTGAAGTTGTAAGGGAACCATCTTCTACAGATCCGTCACCAAAGTCCCAGTGATAAGAATATGTATGTGACCCTGAGGCTGTAAAGCTCCCTTCAAAGTTTATAGTTGTTCCTTCTTTCGCTATCTGGTCAGATCCTGCTTCAACAGTTATAGGTGCTTTTAGAGTGATAGCTGTTGAATTAACCCACGTATCATTTACATTTCCATTAATGTCCACCGTGCGCGTACTTATAGTATATTCTGTTTCGGGTTCAAGGCCTGTCGCGTTGAAGTATTCGGCAGAGGTATTGGTCTGGAAGATGTTGTTGAGGTAAATCTCGGTGTAATCAAAGTTTGTATCTATAGGATTAATCCAAGTCCAGTTGATCCATGTAGAACCAGACAGAGGAGGGGAATGAAGGGATATAGAATCAACTGCAAAACTTTTTAGATCAGATATTATGGTATTATCTGTTTTAATTGTCTTCTCGAATACTCCATCATTATCATTATCAATATTAATGGAAATACCCATATTTCCTTTAGAAAGATCACTCCAGTCAACAGTATATTGATGAATATTTCCTACTGCTACTGGAATGTCAAGTGCATTAAAAATACTTGTGTTAAGATCCTTAAAGGAAATAACATCTAATCCATATGTTCCGTTATCTGTTCCTGTTAAGGTGCAACTATATTCATCTGTAGAATTATAAATTACAACCTTTTTCTCATCGGCAATGTAAAATGAATTCGGAATTTCCTCTTTCAAATTTCCATCTACTACTCCAGTACATCTTGATTGGGAGTCATAAACAGCGATGTCACAAGGACTATATACTTGAAATACATCTCCCGAGTTAGATACAAAATACATTGGAGAAATTGTTTTCATGACATATCTTGATTCGATTTTTCCAATTTCGCGCGATATGAATGTCACATAGTTCTCGCCAGCGACCTCTATATAATTATTGGATCCATCTAAGGTGTAACGGAAGCCTACTTTATCTCCTGGATATACAATAGGTGTGTAAATAATGTTATTGTTATTTTCATCTAAAGAAACATATACCATGTTCCCATCTTTGTGACGAGGATCCATAATTATTGTCAAACCAGTATCTAGGTCATAAACAGGTTTACCATCGCCCCACTGATTCACAAAGTCTTCATAAACTCTATTTTTTAGACTGACTATCGCTCTTAATTCGTTAGTTTTTGAATTCTTCTGAACGGTAATGTTTGTATCAAATGTGTGTGTAGCTGAATTTGCACTATTTGATATCGCTGAAAAGAACTCGGCACCTGCTGCAATTCCATTATGGCGAATATTCATGTATGTAGCGTCACCGGAATACGGCGAATCATCATATGGTGACATACCAGTTATAGTGCCAGTCAGGAAAGCGAGCCAATCAAAATCATATAAGTGTTTGGATTTTGTATAGACATTCCTCCAATCACCGTCTTCGCGAATAGCATTGCTATTGTCTACGATATTAGGCACATATATAGGTATAGCGTTACCTTTACAATCTGGGCACTCATTCGCTGGTATTATTATATTACCGTAATAAGTCTTATCATCCTTTGAATCTATTACATCGTCAGAAGGTTCTTGATACTCATAATAAGGTGCATTTATATTCTTACCACTAGTAGTAAGAACAAATGTCTGAGGGTTAGCAACGTAATTACCTATATTTCTAAATACAATATTATAATTTCCAACAGGTAAATTACTACTCCAACTTGCACCACTACCCGAGATACATAACTTGTTGTCTTTATATATATCAAATGTTGCAGCGTCTCTACCTGTATAAACACTTAGTTTACCATATTCTATAGCTTTAGCATATTCTGTAACTTCATATTTATTTTCAGTTACATTCCAGTCAATCACACCACCTTCAAATTTACAATATCCATATCCATCATTCTCTTCCTGATCCATAATCGGGAAACCTAGATCACTATATGTGCCTCCCATCTTTGTATACACATCATCTAGATCACCGTAAGTGACAAATGATTGACCTCTATGTGCGTTACCTAGATTTTCTCCAGTTCTATCGCTAATCCAGTGTATAGTGCCTGTTTCAAATTTCGTGTAATTTCCTTTTGTTTTACCATCAAATATTGCAGCAACTCCCTCATCGCTCGCAACAGCTCCTAATTTAGTTTTATTTACATCATCCAAATAACGATACTTCTGCCAGATTGCCCCATGAATATAGTATGCAAAATCGCCATTGGGTTTGTACATGATTGCACCACCTGGTATTCCAGATGCTCCAGGGAAATCCTGTACATAAAATCCTAATGCTCCTGCTTCGTATACTTCAGTAGTTGGTTTACCCAATACATCTAATCCACCATTTCGGTAGTAGGAGTCATTAAACTTCTGTGTAATCTCTGGAGTGGAGGCACCTTGACCTACTTTTATGATGGGATCTGAACTAATTGTATACATATAAATGTCGCATTTTTCAAGATCATCGCTAGTTCGAGCACGACTATCAGACCAAACTATCTTGTCATCGTATATTGCAGGTTCGTCCGCTAATCCGCTGAAGGAAATCTGAGTTTCATTGGAAGTAGAGAGATCGTACGTGTAAATATCCGATTTATCTCCGTCATGATAATTCTGCCATACTATTCTATCACCATAGATAGCAGGATTAACCGCTTCTCCATTGTTGGTTATCTGAGTTTCTTTTTGATTAGAAAGATCATACATGTAGACATTGCCTAATGCTTCACCATTGCGATAATCCGACCACACTATTCTGTCACCGTAGATATCAAGAGATGAAATTGAACCATAATTGATAGTAGTTACTTGAGTTTCATTAGAAGTAGAAATATTATACACGTAGATGCTGTGGTTATAGTACTCTCCATTTCGATCATCCGCCCACACTATTTTGTCACCGTAGATATCCAGACTATAGACTGATTCATTGGTGATTATCTGCGCTGGATTGTTAGTGGAAAGATCTCGCATGTAAACAACGTAACTTGGGTTGTTGCTACCCTCAATTTGCTCATACCACACTACAATGTTGCCATATACCTTCGGATCGCTACCCCCGGTACTGAGCTGAATTTTGTCCTTTGTAGAAATGTCATACACAAAAACTCCATTATTATCGGACCATGCAACTTTGTTACCGGATATTGTGGCTGAAACTGCTTGCGCTCCATCAAGAACCGTTTCCTCTCCCGTAGTTAAGTCATGTACAAATACCGACTCACTATAACTGCCTGCCCATACAACTGTTTTGCCATATATCTCAGGATTATATAATCGATAACCATCATGCGTAAGCGGGATTTCTTGACCAGCTGACACGACTGTAGAGATTAAAATCAAAAATGTAAAAGTTAAAGCTACTGAATATAATTTTTCCCTATTTTTCATTTATTTTTTCCCCTACATTTCCCTTTATTATCTATTAAAAAATTTAGAAATTCAAATTGTAGATATCATCTTAATATTTTTCCAACTATGTAATTTACAAAAAATTCTGTAATATGAGTTGTTTTTTTCATTCCGAAAAACCTCTCCTATGTTCTCATCGAACCGTGAACTCTATAGAACCAGATTTCTTTACCGACCTCGCCTTTATACACTGATATTTTTGCGAATCATGCCTACAGTATAGATATAAAAAATATGTATATGTATTATAAAATATTTCACACAGTTATATTATACAAAAAATAGATAAACCTTTCTATTCTTAATTATAATATTCTAAAAAATAAGGATATTCTTTAAAATATTACTTAAAAACATATCTAAAAAATAGGCTTTTTAAAATTTGAATAAAGCATTGGTATGGCAAAGAAAGTTTTGTAAAAATGTGAATGATAAAACATTCTCTGATACAGGAAACAAAAACAATAACAGGAAAAAAGTAAAATTCGATGAAGTGCTTTCATTCCTGAGAAAACACTCTCTAAAAAAGGGAAAATAGCTCTGTAAAAATAGAAAGAAAAAGTAAAGCCGTAAAACACAGCTTTACTCGTTAATGCTCGTGAACGTGCTCGTGCCCGTGTATACGGCCCTCTTCATGAGCTTCCTCAAGTTGTTCTCTTTTGAACCTGATATAAGCTTCATTGACTTCTTCCAGGCACTTTGTGCAGACGTTTACTTCTTTTTTTACGACCCCTTTTGAAAAACTGGGGACCTGAAGTTCCACAGGGTAAACCCTGCCTTTTTTACCGCACAGAGAGCATTTGTTTCTCCTGCAGGAGAGTTCGTCTTTGTCGATGCTTAAATAGGTTTTCTGGGCGGAATCGAGGCAGGTCTCGCAGAGCCCTTTCCAGACACCCTCAGGGTAGGCGAATTTGAGGAGGGGAGGAAAAGCCCGGACCGGGATAACAGTCGGGATTCCTTTTCCGCAAAGATCACAATCTGTCATTTCTCATACCTCCTTAGATAAGTACCTGTGCTGCATTCATTGCCCACTGCAAGAAGGGTTCGGGCCAGATGCCCATTGCCAGCACGCCTGCCGCTGCAAGCAGGAGAGCTGCTGCATATGGGAAAGGCAAGCCGATCTTTTTGCCTTCAGGGGGCAGGAAGTACATGTACCTTACAAGCCGTGCATAATAGAACAGTGAAAGGGCACTGTTCAGGATTGCAATTACCGCAAGCCAGGTCATGTTTGCCTGAATGGCTGAAGAGAAGAGCACGAACTTTGCCATGAAACCTGCAGTAGGGGGAATACCTGCAAGGGCAAAGACGAAAATCGTCATGCATAGGGCTGCTAAAGGCATTCTCTTTCCAAGGCCTTTAAAGTTGTCGAGGTGGTCAGGGATGTCGAACCTATCTGTTTTAGCATAACCAACCATCCAGACGACTGCTGCGGCTGCAATAAATGCTCCTCCTTTCATAAAGGCATGGGCAAGGGCATAAAAGATCCCGCCTGTAAGCGCCATCGGGGTCATTACCACAAAAGCCATTGCAATATATCCTGCCTGTGCGAGGGAAGAATAGGCGAGCATGCGTTTTACGCTGGTCTGGGCTACTGCAACCACATTCCCGAAGGTCATGGTTACTACTGCCAGGATCGTAAAAGCAAGCTGCCAGTCAGGCTGAAGAGCTGCAAGAGCCACAATGAAAATCCTGAAGGCTGCCACAAAGCCCATCTTCTTGGACCCGGCTGCAAGCAGGGCGGAAACAACTGAAGGTGATCCCTGGTAGGTATCCGGAGCCCACATATGGAAAGGCACAAGAGCCATTTTAAAGCCGAAGCCTGCAGTAAGCAGCACGACTGCAACAAGCCCTATAGGGTTTTCTGTAAGCAGAGCTGAGTTTGCAGCAATCAAGGGAATGCTGGTAGTGCCTGTTGCCCCGTAGACAAAAGAAATCCCAAAGAGCATAAGAGCTGAAGAGACTGCACCAATTACAAAGTACTTCATGGCTGCTTCGAGAGACCTTGGATTCTGTTTCTCAAAGCCTGCAAGGGCATAGGTAGCAAAACTTGCCAGCTCAAAGGCGCAGAAGAGCAGGATAAGGTCGTTTGCAGATGCAACAAACATCATCCCGAGGGTTGCGAAAAGCACCAGAGTATAGAACTCTTCTGTATGGTCACTGTTTTCATTATACTTGATTGAAGCAACCGAAACAATCAGGGAAACTGCCAGGAAAACCAGCTTGAAGAACTGCGAGAGAGCATCAATGCTGAGAGTATCTTCAAACATGGTGCCATTGATGCCGAAACTTTGTATTGTCAGGGCCAGAGCTGCAAGGACTCCCAGGGTTGCCAGGTAACCCAGCACATTCTTGGTCCGTGGGGACATGAATACCCCTATAAGCAGTATAATCAGGCCAGTTGCAGCGACTGCAATTTCAGGTGCAAGGAACATTAAATTCTCCATTTCTCACACCCCCAGGGCAGCCGCGAGGCTTACTATTGCTTCCGAATTCGTAATCATCATATTAAGCACCGGACTCGGGTTCAGGCCGAAATAAAGCACAAGAAGGACAATCGCTGCCATCGAAAAGACCTGAAGGGAATTGATGTCCCTGACATCCCCGAGCTTCTCGTTATAAACTCCGAACATTGCCCTCTGCATTGCCCAGAGGTGATAACCTGCGGTAATCACTATTGCCAGCAGGGCAAGCAGGACAAAGCCAGGCAGGTTGACGTAGCTGAAGGCAAGTACCAGGAACTCGGCAATAAAGCCGGTCAATCCTGGCAGGCCAAGAGATGCCATAAACCCGACCATCATAATCACAGCCAGCTTCGGCATCTTCTTTGCCAGCCCACCGAGGTTATTGATTATCCTTGTTCCCGTGCTTGTCTGGATCGCTCCTGCGGACATAAACAGGATGCTCATGATAAGCCCGTGGGAAAACTGCTGGAACATAGCGCCTGAAACCGATAGGGTAACAAGGCCGGCTGCCCCCAGTGTAACAAATCCCATGTGGCTCACACTGGAATAAGCGATCATGCGCTTGAGGTCTTTCTGCCTCAGAGCCACAAGAGCCCCATAAAGAATGCTGAAAGACCCGAGCAGGCCCAGCATCATGATCATAAGATCAGGGTTGCCAGTGTTCGGGAGCATAGGAAGTGAGATCCTGAAAAGCCCATACCCTCCGATTTTGAGCAGTATGAAGAGCACACTGCCTGCCGTAGGGGCTTCGGTATAGGCATCAGGCAGCCAGGAATGGAAGGGAAAGGTCGGCATCTTTGCCAGGAACCCGAAGATAATTGAAAGGAAGATTGCATCCCTTAACAGACCGGATTCGAAGAACTGGAACTGTGCAACAAGCTCTCTTATATCGAAGGTGGGAACACCTGTCTGCTGCCAGGAGGCATAGAAAAGCCCGAAAATCCCCAGAAGCATTATCAGAGAGGCAACATGCGTGTAGATAAAGAACTTGTAGGACGCATGAGCCCGCTTTTCTCCTCCCCAAATATTTACCATGAAGAAGAGGGGAATCAGGGTAAGTTCCCAGAAGATGTAGAAGACCAGGAAGTCAAGGGATACAAAGACTCCTATGACTGCAGCCTGCATGGTAAGGATTAGCCCGTAGAACCGATTCGGGGCTTCCCTATCTTCCTTCCAGCTGTAAAGGATCAGGAACGGGATGACGATTGCATTCAGGAGGATAAGAGGCATGGAAATGCCGTCAATTCCAACTGAATAGTTGGCCCCGATAGAGGGAATCCATTCTATCGACTCAAAGAACTGCATGACAGCAGTACTGCTGTCAAAGTTCAGGTAGGCATAGAGGGTAAGGCCAAGAGTCACGAGAGACCCTAGAAAGCCAAGGCCTGCAGCCTGTTCTTTCGTTTTTGTGAAAAAGGTCACTGCTGCGAAAATCAGCGGCACCAGAATCAATAAGGATGCGACCGGCAGCATCAGAGTACCTCCATTATTAACTTAACAAGTATTATCAGCAGGCTCACACCCGCAATTACTGCAGTTGCATAGGTCTGGACAACCCCGGTTTGAATCTTCCGGAGTTCTTCACCTACACCAACTGTAATGATTCCGATTGCTTCCACAATGCTGTCAATTATCACATCAACTACCTGTGAGAGGAAAGCAATGATCCCATACACTATTCCGAGTGAGAAAAACTCGGTATAGATCTCATGCTGGTAATAGCGCTTGTAGAGCAGCCTGTAAATCGGGTTCTTCATGGAAGCAAGCGGCCCGAGTTTCACGATCCTCAGATAATAGATCACGAAGGCAATTGCAAGACCTGCAACGGCAACTATTAACGGGAGCCACAGGATAAAGAGAGGCTCGTGTCCTGCTGCCTCTACAAGTTCGTATCTGCCTATGCCTGCAAGGCTTCCTATGTCAAGGTTCACGAAACTGTTGGCAAAGGTCTCTTCAAGGAAAGCCATGAACCCTGTCTTTGTCAGCCCTCCGAACACAAGGGCGAAGAGTGCCAGAATGGAAAGGGGGATGGTCATAATGGCAGGGGATTCATGCCCGTGATAGTTGCTGCGCGGCTTTCCTGTAAAGGTCATAAAGATGAGCCTGAAGATATAGATGGATGTCAGGAATGCAGCAGCTATTGAGAACACGTAAGGGATCCAGTTGTTGCTGTGTTCCCCGAAAAGGTATGCAGCTTCAATAATTGCATCCTTTGAGAAGAAACCGCTTGTTCCTATTGAGGTACCGGGAATCCCGAAACCTGCCAGAGCAAGGGCTGCAATTGTCATGGTAGCTGCTGTAATTGGCATTACCTTTCTTACGCCTCCGAGTTCCCTCATGTCCTGGGTGCCGACTGCATGAATTACACTGCCTGCACAGAGGAAAAGGAGAGCCTTGAAGAAAGCATGGTTAATCAGATGGAAAAGGGATACTCCGACTGCCTCAAGCCCTATCGCCGAACCGAGGCCAAGGCCAAGCATCATGTATCCGAGCTGGCTTATGGTTGAGTAAGCAAGCACACGCTTGAGGTCGTTCATTACAATGCCCATGGTGCCTGCAAAGAGCGCGGTAAAGCCTCCGAGATAAGCAACTACCATCAGGGAGTCCGGGGCTGCAATAAACATGGGGAAGGTTCTTGCGACCAGGTAGACCCCGGCAGTAACCATTGTTGCTGCATGGATAAGGGCTGAAACCGTTGTCGGGCCTTCCATTGCATCAGGCAGCCATACATGCAGAGGGAACTGCCCGGACTTCCCTACCGCCCCCCCGAAGAAGAGCAGGGTGATAATGGTAAGGTGACTTACTTCAAAGCCGAAAATGTTTGCCTGAAGAGCCGAAAGCTGCGGGATATAACTGAAAATTTCGTCAAAGCGGAGCAGGTATGTTCCGTCCGGGAATCCGCCTGCAAGCCTCAGGAGATCGGAAGTCAGCACGATTATTCCTGTCAGGAACATTACGTCTCCGATCCTGGTTGTAAGGAAAGCTTTCTTGGCAGCAGCTGCGGCTGAAGGTCTTTCAAACCAGAAGCCGATCAGGAGGTAGGAACACAGTCCTACAAGTTCCCATGAAACAAAGAGCTGCAGGATATTATCCGAAAGGACAAGGGAGAGCATTGCCGCTGTAAAGAGTGCGGTTTCTGCAAAATACCTGGACTCTCCGGGGTCATGGGCCATATAGCTAATTGCGTAGATATGGATCAGCAGGCTCACGAAGGAGACCATTGACAGCATTACTGCAGCCAGGGGATCAATTAGTATTCCGATGTTAAGCACTGCAAACCAGGAATATGACTGGCTTACGACTTCTCCGGGATTTGCCAGCAGCCCGAGGGTAATCATGAAGGAGATTACGAAAGAGGCTGCAATTGCAAGTATAGGGACTATTGCCCCGCCTGAAGGCATTTTCCTTCCGAAGAAGAAGGTGATCACAAAAGCCAGTGCCGGAAGCAGAGGGATTAAAAATGCAAATTCTTCCAGAGCCGTTTTTACCACCTCAGGATGTTGAGCTCGTCAAGGTTGATCTTATCGTGCATTCTGTAGATTGCCATGAGGATCGCAAACCCGACTGCTGCTTCGGCAGCTGCAAGGGCGATTGAAAACATGGCAAAGACCTGCCCGTTCAGGGTATCCGTGTAACTCGAAAAAGCTACAAGGTTCAGGTTTGCGGAGTTGAGCATGAGCTCGATGCACATAATCATCCTGATGCCGTTTTTATGCGTCATTACGCCATAAAGTCCGATTGAGAAGAGCAGGGCTGCAAGACCCAGGTAAAAGCTTAAAGGAATCATTTATTGCCCTCTCCTTTTGCCATGTAGATTGCCCCTATGAGGGATGCGAGCAGGACAATTGACAGAACCTCAAAAGGTGCCACATAGTGAGTAAAGATCAGCATTCCTATGCCCTCTATATTACTCTGGTCAGCCGGATTCTGAGGAAGTTCCGAAACCGTATTCCAGGAAGTCCCAAAAGCCCCTAGCACCACAACAGCCGTAAAGAGCAGGGCTACGAGAAAGGCTAAAGGCCGATTAATCCGCACCGGGCTCACCTCCGATCTCGTGCTTTGTCAGCATAACCGCAAAGAGAATAAGCACTCCGATTGCTCCGATGTAAACCAGCACCTGAATGATTCCCAGGAACTGGGCATTCAAGAGTATATAGAGAGCTGCAACTCCGAACATGCACATGATCAGGGCAAGCCCGGCCCGGACAATATCCTTTGCAGTTACCACGAAGATCGCAAAGAATACTGTAACAATAGCAAGAAGCCCAAAGACGGCCATTTCCAGAGCTGCTCCGATTGTTTCGAGTCCGATCATCTCTCGTCACCTTCCTCAAGATCGACTTCCCGGGCAAGTTTATCAGGGTTCATGAGAAGGTCTTTGTGCTTCCACTTAACAAGACCTTTAGCGTATTCCTTGCCGCTTGAAAGCGCACCTTTCGGGCACTGGTCGATACAGAGCCCGCAGAAAAGGCAGTGCCCGATATCTATTTGAGGGAACCAGCGCTGTTTCTCGCTGCCTGGCGCAATCGGAGCTTTTACGATTTTGATTGCTGCATTAGGGCAGGTATTGGCGCAGATGCCACAGCCTATGCATTTACTTTTATCAAGTATCTGAAGCCCCCTGAACCGGTCGGAAAGGTCACTGCATTTTTCAGGGTACATCCTGGTTACGGGAGGCTGGGGGATTTTTTTGAGTGCATACTTAATGTTTTTAAGAACCATGATCTCACGCTCCCAGGTAAAGTCCGAGCCCCACTGCCCAGACGAGGTTTAAAAGGGCAAGAGGAAACAGCTTCTTCCAGCTCAGGTCAACAACCTGATCGATCCTGAATCTCGGAACAGCCCACCTGAGCCCTATAATGACCATAAGTACAAAGACAACTTTTACAATCAGGAAACCTGTTGGGGCAATAAGGCCAAGTACAGGATTGTTTGCAACAAAGCCAGGTACGTTCCAGCCGCCGAGGAAGAGAAGGGCTACAAGGAAAGAACCAAGGATCATGTGGATATATTCAGCAAAGAAACCCAGCCCGAAACGCATTCCACAGTATTCCGTAATCCAGCCTGCTATCAATTCTTCTTCGGACTCGTTCTGGTCAAAGGGAAGCCTCCCCATATCAGCCATAAGTGATACGAAGAATACAAAGCATCCCAGGGGCTGCAGGAAAATATTCCAGTGCAGACCCTGTGCACTCGAAATATCTACTATATTAAGCGAACCTGTCATAGCAGCTACACTTACGACGGTTATTCCGAGAGGCACTTCATATCCTACCATCCGGGCGAAGTTTCGAAAAGCCCCTAGCAGGGAATATTTATTGTTCGAGCCGTAAGCCACCATGAAAATCCCGAAAATGGATAATGCAGATACTGCTTCGATGTAAAGCACGCTGATGTCCATCTGGGTGACCGCAAGCGGATACTCGACCCCATTAATAAAGACCGCGCCCACGGGAAGGGCAACAAGCATAAGAAAAACCGAACCAAGCATGAAAATGTTAGCATTATTAAAAAGTAAACTGTCAGCGTTCAGCGGCTTTAGGTCTTCTTTCGTAAAAAGCTTGATTGCATCGGCTACAAGCTGCAGGAGCCCGTATTTTCCTACGCGGCAGGGTCCCATCCTGGACTGGATATCGGCAGAAAGTTTTCGTTCGAGCCATACAGCACCCATTGCTCCGAGGAAAATAACTCCAATCAGAGAAAGACCGACTGTTCCGCGGATCCAGGGAATTAAAGGGACTATAAATTCAGGAATCTCTATTGCCATCAGAATCACCTGTCCGCTTCACTTGTACAGCCGTCCATGCTGCCTGAGATTGCTGCTACGTCTGCAACAGTCGTACCTATGATAAGGGGAGGCAGAGCTTGAAGGGTAGGATAGTAAGGGCCTCTGACTTTTACCCTGTAAGGCTTGTCCGAACCGTCGGATACCATATACATCCCCATTTCCCCTCTGGGGTCTTCCACTCTGTGGAATACTTCTCCTGCGGGAACTCTCATTACAGGCGTTCTCCTGCTGTAGAGGGTATTTTCCGGGAAGAGAGGACCGTTTGGTATCCGGTCAAGGCACTGTTCCAGGATGTAGATACTTTCCCGGATCTCATTAAGCCTGACCTGGACTCTTGCAAAACAGTCTCCTGCGGTTTCGGTGCATACCTTGAAATCCAGATCTTTGTAAACAAGGTAAGGCTCGTTTTTCCGGATATCGAAGGGTACACCGGTTGCACGCAAAGCAGGACCTGAAACTCCGAGACTCTTTGCAACGTCTGCAGTCAGAACCCCGACTCCGACAGTACGTTCCCTGTAGATCCTGTCAGTGTGGAACATTTGTTCGAAGTTATCGACTTCTTTTTTGAGGTCGTTCAGGACAGGAGCGGCTTTTTCTTTAAACCCGTCAGGGAGGTCATCGCGTACTCCTCCGAATTTCAGATAACTGTGAGTAACCCTTGCCCCTGTTACCATATCTATCAGGCTGAGAACCTCTTCTCTTTCCCTGACCGCGTACATGAACATAGAGACAAAGCCGATGAATTCTGCAAATTCACCTATACCCAGCAGGTGGCTCTGAATCCTTGTAAGTTCGTCAAGAATAACCCTGATATATTGAGACCTCTCAGGCGGTTCTATGCCCAATAATTTCTCGGTACAGCCTACAAAACATTCTTCGTTTACAAGAGCTACAAGGTAGCAGATCCTGTCCACGATTGTAATTCCCTGGAGGTAAGTCTTATTCTCCAGAATCTTTTCAATACCTTTATGAATGAAACCCAGTTCTATGTCAGCATCCACGACTGTTTCCCCTTTTAACCTCAGGTTTAGCCTGAAGGGTCCGGGCTGCATGGGATGCTGAGGGCCCAGGTGTACTATCATCTCATTTGGTTCAAGACTTTCTTCCATTTTTCACCCTCACACCAGGTTTCTGGCCGTTTTATTCGGAAAACCCTCGTAATCTTTCCGGAGGGGCCACTCACCCAGCATATCTTCTGGAAGTATCAGTGGCTTCAGGTTCGGGTGGTTTTTGAACACAATCCCGAAAAGTTCGTAAGTTTCCCTTTCATACCAGTTGGCATTCCAGTACACCGATACAATGGATTCGATCTCCGGATTTTCCCTCGGAAGCACGGCTTTCAGCATCAGAACGACAGGATGGTCGTATGAAGCGATGTGATAGACAACTTCTAACTCATTCCTTTTTATGTAGTCCACTCCGCAGACTGAGCAGAGGTGGTCAAATTGAAGGTAATCCTTCAGGTACTGGCAGACTTCTTTTGCCTTCTCCTTATCCACGTATGCCCTGGCGCGGATCCCGGATTCAGCGGTTGCTTCGGAAATTGCCTCAGGAAATGTACCTGTTAATGACTTGAGAATTTCTGTAACATCCATAATTTTCCCTCGAATAAATCTGAAACTTCAGAAAAACCTCAATAACCTTAATACTCCGTGCCCCGATCTTTTTTGGCCTTGATTTTTTCCTGCAGTTCCACAAATCCCTGGAGCATGGCTTCGGGCCTGGGAGGGCATCCTGGAACGAAAACATCGATTGGAAATATCTCATCAATGTTCTGAACCGTACTGTACGACTCATAAAATGGACCCCCACTAATTGAACAGTCTCCAATAGCGATGACCCATTTGGGAGCAGGCATCTGTTCCCAGAGCCTCTTCAAAGCCGGCAGGTATTTCTTTGTTACGTAGCCGCTGATGAGCATGACATCAGCCTGTCTCGGAGAGTTTCTTGGAATGATCCCGAAGCGGTCCGTATCATAGTGGGCACAGCCCATGGCAATCATCTCGACTCCGCAACAGCCCATAGGCTGGGTCATGAACCAGAGCGAGTTTTTCCTTCCCCAGTTAATCAGGTCCTGAGCCTTAGTTTTCTTAAGAAAGTTGCTTATTGCACTGGATGTTGTCGTTATAACTCCAGGGATTTCTTCTTCAGATGTCTCATATGATTTACTCGTTTTTTTCTCCTTCACTTCACCCATGTAAGGGCCTCCTTCTTCCAGAGATAGACGTATCCAAAGAGCAGAATGAAAATAAAGGCAAACATCTCAACTACTGCGATTGAAGTGATCCCGTGTCCCTTATAGACTGTAGTCCATGGGTAAAGGAAAAGCACCTCTACGTCAAAGAGCACGAAGGCGATAGCATAGAGGTAATACTCGACATTGAACTGGATCCTTGCAGTCCCTGTGGGAACCGAACCCGATTCGTATGTCGTGTATTTGCCGGCTGCCTTGCTCCTCGGGCTCAGCTGCTTTACCATAAACATTGTCATTGGAGGCATAACGAGTGCCACGACAAGAAATATTGCAACTGGTATGTAGCTATCAATTATTCCAGACATTAATATCACCTATCAAAGTGCAGCAACCTGAATTGCAGCGTTACATGACATGAATTGTGGTTTTTTTACCGGACAAAAAACTATGCCCGAGCACCCGGCTTTTAGAAAAAACCACTATCGTCCCAGACACAGGTCCTTAATTGCAATAAACAGGATTCCTGTATACAGACATTTGCTTCCGGGCTCTGAAAATTTAGTTTTCTTTGCCCGGAGTGTATATAATAAATTGCCAGAAGTGCAGGAGAACTCCTGCATCAGGCAGTATACATCCAATTACAGTGAAATTAGTATAATTAATAGTTAAGATTGCAAGACTCTATATTTATTCCTGCAAATGAATGAGGGGATATTTATAGCTATTTGCTAGATAATTAATATTATATAAATATTAAGTCTAAATAATTAAAAATCTGTCTTTAAAATATACATATGTAGAAAAAAATTGGAGTAAAAGCATTGACCTGCTTACGAAATTATATATAAATCATAAATATATTATTACTTTCAAGCCACCCCCAACTTTAGCAAAATAATTGATGATAAATACAAGTAATTCTCAGATGGGAACGAAAAAATATATATGTGGATTAATTATTTTAATTCCAATAAAAAGCCTTCGTATATATCACAAATAATAGTGATGAAATCTGAAAATAAAACGCTTTTCAGGCAGGCTTTAAAATAAAAATAATAAAGAACTGGAAAATAACCGGAATTCTCCTGGCACAGGTTAGGGGAACGGAGCCTTTCCATTCATGTTCCTTAAAATTTATAATTTGAATCGAGGTAAATGCCGCAGACAAGACGGTACAAAATATTTAATGCAGAATAAATAAATGACATATTACGGACTACAAAGTATAGTTGCCGCATTAATGGCAGAAAGAAGATCACGCTTCCGAACTTAATCCTGAACACACACTGGAGCAGCACACTGTACCAATACATTATAATAACTCTTTTCATGATAGAAAAGCTGGTGGAATCGCATGAAGATTAATGATAACTGTGTAGGTTGCGGCCAGTGTGCTTCTTTTTGCAAGAAAGGAGCAATAGAAGTAAAGGGAAAGGCACGAGCTACTGCAGCCTGCGTAGAATGCGGAATATGTGTTCTCTACTGCCCTGTAAAGGCAATAGAGGTGTCGGCATGAAGGCGATTGTTATTGGTGCAGGCCTGGGAGGGCTCTTAAGTGCAGCCAGGCTCTCGAAGGCAGGATATCAGGTTGAGGTTTTTGAGAGGCTTCCGATCACAGGAGGAAGGTTTACAAATCTCAATTATAAAGGGTTCCAGCTTTCGAGCGGAGCTTTCCATATACTGCCTCACGGACCTTCAGGGCCTCTGGCTCAACTTCTCAAGGAAGTTGGAGCCGACGTGAAGATCGTGAGGTCAGAACAGACAACCATGCGCGTACCTCTGAAGAAAGGTAGCCAGGATTATGGGAAAGGCTTCAAGGATATCTCTTTTAACGAATTTTCTACACTTCTTTCCCATAAAGACCGCCTGAAAATTGCCCTTCTTATAGCGAGTACGAGAAAGAGCCGCCCGACAGGAAGTACTCTACAGGCATGGATCAGGACTCAGTTTAAAGATGAATGGCTTGTGAGGTTTGCCGATTCTTTCTGCGGCTGGTCCCTGAGCCTGAGAAGTGACGAAGTCCCTGTTGGAGAAGTTTTCGAGATAATTGAAAACATGTACAGATTCGGCGGCCCCGGCGTTCCCATTGGCGGGTGCAAAGGAGTAATCGACGCCCTGGAAAGAGTCATTGCTGCAAACGGCGGAAAGATTCATACTAAAACCGAGGTTTCAAAAATCCTTGTGGAAAACGGAAAAGCCACAGGCGTTATTGTTGGCGATGATGCATATGAAGCAAACCTGGTCATCAGCAATGTGGGGCATGCCGCAACTGCCTGTCTCTGCGGTGAAGCTCTCTCAGGAGAGAGATGTTCAGGATACCTACGGATGCTTGAGACCCTTAAGCCTTCTGCCGGTATAAAGATTTGCCTTGCTGCAGACGAGCCGCTCGTAGGGCATTCAGGCGTCCTTCTTACCCCGTATGCAAAAAGGATAAATGGGATAGATGAGGTTACGCAGGTTGACCCGAAACTGGCTCCGCCTGGCAAGCACCTTACGATGTCCCACCAGCACGTAGCCCCTGATAATGTGAAAAATCTCGAGGCTGAGATCGAATTAGGGCTTCAGGATCTTAAAGAAATCTTTCCCGATAAAAAATACGAAGTCCTGCTCATCCAGTCATACCATGACGGCTGGCCGGTAAACAGGGCAGCCTCAGGTACGGACCCTGGCAATGAGACTCCTATTCCTGAGCTCTACGTCGTAGGGGATGGAGCCAAAGGAAGAGGAGGCATCGAAGTCGAAGGAGTAGCTCTCGGTGTAGCTGCAACCATGAAGAAAGTCCTAGGCTGAAATTCCAGAAACAAACCCAGCAGGTGTTTTATCATTCCACCGAAAAATTCCAATTTTGTGACCTACTCGAAAAACGTTTTCATTCCCGTAACCAATATTTGCAGGAACCGCTGTGGTTACTGCGGTTTCAGGCGGGAACCGGGACAACCTGATGCCAGGCTCATGAAGCCCGGAGAAATTATTCCTGTTCTTGAAAATGGGGTAAAGGCCGGATGCACTGAAGCTCTTTTTACCTTCGGGGAGTATGCAGAGGAGGTACCGGAGTACAGGAAGTGGCTCAAAGAACTTGGTTATTCTTCCACTCTGGAATACCTTCTCTTTCTTTGTGAAACTGCAATCGATATTGGAATCCTACCTCATACGAATGCAGGAATAATGACGCGCTCGGAACTGAAGGCTTTAAAGCCTCTCAACGCAAGCATGGGGCTGATGCTTGAGAGCACGGCAACCCTGGACGCCCATAAAGACTGCCCCGGAAAACTTCCGGAACGCAGGCTTGATACAATCCGAGAAGCCGGAAAACTTCAGATTCCTTATACTACCGGCATCCTTGTAGGGATAGGGGAGAAAAGGGAGGACAGAATAGAGTCCCTTGAGGCTATTGCAAGCCTTCACAGGGAATACGGGCATATCCAGGAAGTTATTATCCAGAACTTTGCCCCAAAGCCGGGGACACCTATGGAGAACTTTCCCGAGCCCACAGCGGAAGAAATGATTGATACTATAATCCTTGCCAGGCAGGTTCTTCCTACTGACGTGGCGGTGCAGGTTGCCCCAAACCTTATAGACCCGGAAGCCCTTATCGCAAAAGGGGTAACTGATCTGGGAGGCATATCTCCACTGACCATTGACTGGATTAATCCTGAAGCCGAATGGCCGGATGTAAAAGACCTGCAGGAGAAACTGGGAGATGTCCCTCTGAGGGAACGCCTGCCAATTTACCCTCAGTACGTAAAAAGAGAGTGGTACTCTGACAGAATAGGCGGGCTGATCAGACAGCTTTCTGACAGGGAAGGTTACAGGAAACAGCCCTGAACAGGGCACGCGGAGGAATTAGAAAAATGAACAGCAAAATTCCCGAAGACCTCATAGAACGCGCATACCAGGGGAAAAGCACAAAAGAAGATGGACTTCTGCTCCTGGAGGTACCTCATTTCGAACTCTTCAGGTTTGCGGACGAACTCCGCTCCCTTGCAGCAGGAGATACAGTTACTTACGTAGTAAACAGGAATATCAATTTTACAAGCCGCTGTGTAGGAACCTGCGGATTTTGTGCATTCAGGACAAATAAAGGCAAGGTTCTCAGCATCGAAGAAATCATGGCAAAGGTTAGAGAGGCAAAACAGGCAAATGCGACTGAAGTTTGTATCCAGGGAGGGCTTC
This sequence comes from uncultured Methanosarcinaceae archaeon, assembly GCA_963774465.1. Taxonomy (GTDB): domain Archaea; phylum Halobacteriota; class Methanosarcinia; order Methanosarcinales; family Methanosarcinaceae; genus Methanosarcina. Next base: position 175,462 of record CAVZFI010000021.1, read on the forward strand.
TTCCTGATGTGGGCCTGGATTTTTACCTCGGGATTGTAGAAGCCATAAAAGCTGAGTTTCCTGAGATGCATATTCATTCTTTTTCGCCAATGGAAGTCTACCATGCTTCCCGTATCAGCGAAATACCTGTAAAAGAAGCCCTTTTAAGGCTTAAAAGAAGCGGGCTTGACACAATGCCCGGAACTGCGGCAGAAATACTTTCGGACAGGGTGAGGGAGATTATCTGCCCATTGAAACTGAAAACCGGAGAATGGATAGATGTTGTCAGGCAGGCACATGCTACCGGCATTCCTACGACTGCGACTATGATGTACGGGCACGTAGAAACCCTGAAGGAAAGGATCGAGCATATGCTCATCATCAGGGAGATCCAGAAAGAAACAGGCGGGATTACGGAATTTGTGCCCTTGCCTTTCATGCCCTACAATAACCCTGTAGGGGAGAAAATGATAAAAGAAGGCAGATATGCCACTCCAGGCCTTGAAGACCTGAAAATCTATGCTATTTCCCGTATTCTTCTCCACGGGCACGTGGACAATATTCAGGCAAGCTGGGTGAAATTAGGGAAAAAACTTGCCCAGTTCGCCCTTCACTGTGGAGCTAACGACCTTGGGGGCACCCTTATGGAAGAAAGCATTTCCAGATCTGCAGGAGCTTCTAACGGAGAACAAATATCTGTAGAAGAACTGGAATGGATGATCCATGGAGCCGGAAGAATCCCAAAAGAGAGAACCACTCTGTACGGAAGAGTGAATGAGCTGGTTTTGGGAAACCAGAAGAGATCAGGGTGCGGAGTCACTGAATGAGCCTGCCCATCGGGATAAATATATCACTTGAACAGGAATGATCGGGATGTACACAAGGAAACCGGCATCAATCCCCGACGATGTCCTTGAGAGAGCACATCAGGGAAATTGTACAAAAGAAGATGCGCTTATCCTGCTTGAAGGAAGCCCATTCGAACTATTCGAACTCGCCGATACCCTGCGAGCCCATGCCACAGGCGATATTGTTAGTTATGTTACGAACAGAAATATTTACATTACAAATAAGTGCGCAGGAAACTGCGGATTCTGCGCTTACAGGACAGAGAAAGGCTACATACTGAGTGTGGAAGAAATCCTGAAAAAGGTAGGTGAAGCCAGAAAAGCCGGGGCTGTCGAAGTTTGCGTCCAGGGAGGGTATACTCCGGAAATTGACATGGAATTCTATCTTGAGATTGTGGAATCAATAAAATCTGAGTTTCCTGATATCTGTATTCATGCCCTGTCCCCTATGGAAGTAAATTACGCGGCAGGAATTTCAGGGATGTCCGTAAAAGAGGCTCTGTGTAAGCTTAAAAACAGCGGGCTTGATTCTCTTACCGGAACTTCAGCGGAGATTCTTTCCGATAGGGTGAGAAAAATAATCTGTCCCGGGAAAATCAATACCCAGCAGTGGATAGATACCATAACGGCTGCACATAAAACCGGAATTTCGACGAATGCGACCATTATGTACGGGCATGTGGAAACGGTAGAAGAACGTCTGGACCATGTCTTTACTATCCGCGAGATCCAGAAAGAGACAGGCGGATTTTCGGAACTTATTCCAATGTCCTTTTTGCCTTACAATAACAGGATAGGGGAAAAGATGATGGCATCCGGAAAGTTCACAAGCACAGGACTTGAAGACCTGAAGCTTATTGCCATTTCCCGAGTAATCCTGCACACTCACATAAACAACATTCAGGCTACCTGGGTTAAGCTCGGGAAAAAACTTGCTCAGGTAGCCCTTCAATGCGGAGCAAACGACCTTGGAGGCACGCTTATGGAAGACCAGATCTCAACAGCGTCCGGAGGAAACCATGGGGAATATGTGTCTCCTGCAGAGTTCGAATGGATGATAAAAGGTGCCGGAAGAACTCCCATGCAGAGGGATACTCTGTACAGGAAAGTGGAGCCGAGATTTCCGGAGATAGAAGGCCCACTTCCGAATTACGGAAAGACAAAAATCGGCAGCAGGGAATAAAAGTCACAGTTTTTCCGTTATTCTCATACCTTCCGTGGTTACAGATTCCCGAGTGAGTTAATTGTATATTTATGTCTTGTATATTTATGTCGAAATTATATTTGCAGGAGTCCCGATGAAAGCCGTAATCCCTTATAAAAAAGCCGGTGCAAAATCCCGATTATCCCCTGTCCTGAATCAGCAAGAGAGGGAAGAGTTTGTGGAACTCATGCTGAATCAGGTAATAGACTCCCTTCAAGAAGCCGGAATAGAAAAAATTGATATTCTCAGCCCTTCGACGTACGGGCTTGAGAACATGAGGAAAGCCAGGGTTCTTCTGGACAAAAACGACCTGAATGAAGCTCTTAACAGGTATCTAAAAGAGGCTGAGGAGCCGGTCCTCATTGTTATGGCTGACCTTCCTCTCCTCTCTCCAAACCATATTAAAGGGATAAATTCAACAAAAGAAGATGTGTGTATCGTCCCGGGAAAAGGCGGGGGTACAAATGTACTGTTTATCAGAAACCCTTCAAGCTACAGGGTCAGGTACTACGGCTCGAGTTTTCTGACACATTGTTCGATTGCGGCAAAAGCAGGGCAGAACGTTGAAATCTATGACTCTTTCCTTGCAGGCACTGATATAGACGAGCCCGAAGACCTGGTAGAACTGCTTATACATGGAAGTGGAGCTGCAAAAGATTATATCAGCCGGAAGTTCAGGCTTGATATTAGCAGAGGAAGGGTAAGTCTGGCTCCAATTTAAAATTAGTCGAATTATATAATTTCTAAATAACCGAGGATCGGGAAAGGTTATATGGAAGTCGGGGGAAATATTATGGGGGGCATAATAGCTAAATTAATGGGACATGGGGCTTTTAGGGCAGAAAACCGTTTTTGTATGCGTACAGGTGCATTCAGGAACTTTATGCCAGGGTTAAAAGAGGAATAGGACTAAAAGAAGGAAGTTAAGTGCCTATTTTCCGACCAATCTTCAGAATCATAAAATATAAATAGAATTCATTAGTATTTAGTTTGAAATCGAACAATAGATCGACAAACTAATGAGACGATACGGGTTCGAACAATTAGATTAGAAAAAATTTAGTTTGACAAAACTGAACTCAACTATACGACCTCAGGTACAGGTTTTAATACTGCTTCGCGAACCCGAAATAATGTCAGAGGTATTTCACTACGATTATCGATATCAGGAAGATTACGCCCACGGCTCGTGAAAATTTTCCGGATTTTCGAAGGGAAATCTGACAAGCATGACCGATGCCTTAGAAAAACGTGGAGCTTTTCTTCAGGAGAAGTGACCCTGGAGATAAATGAAAAACCTTGCTTTCTCGAAAGCTAAAGGTTGAAAGAGAAAATTATTGAGGCTTTGCAGTCTTAATCAACAAAAGATATATGTTAGAGAATTGTTATTATCTGTCTTAAAAATGCCATAATTTGCCAAACTGCCTAACATGCCATAATTACCTTATTTGCCTTTAAAAATTACGGGTGAGCTAGTGAGCATCAACATAAACAGATACAAATGTGGATACTGTGGTGCCTGTGTCGGAGTCTGCCCTAAGGGAGCACTCGAACTTGTGGAGACCTGGGTTGAAGTAGATGAAAATACGTGCGTGGCATGCGGGATATGTGATCGCATCTGCCCTGTGGGAGCAATTGAGGTAATGAAATGAAGGACATATATGATGTTTTAGTAATAGGGGCCGGTCCTGCAGGTTCCATTGCTGCAAAAACCGCAGCTGAAAAAGGGCTAGATGTGCTTTTAATCGAAAAACGCCAGGAGATAGGTGACCCTGTACGCTGCGCCGAAGGCGTGAACAAAGAGAATCTCAAAAAGCATGTGGAAATTGACAAGAGATGGATCTGCGCTGACCTGAAAGGCTCCTGTATTTACTCCCCTGACGGTACAAAGATAGAAATGGCAGAAGAAATTTCAGGTGGAGAAGTCGGATATGTCCTTGAGAGAAAAGTGTTTGACCGCGCCCTTGCAGAACAGGCTGCAAAAGCCGGAGCAGAGGTCAGGGTAAAGACCAGAGCAACTGGCCTGATCATTGAAGATGGCTTCGTCAAAGGAGCCAGGCTCATGCATCTTGGAAAAGAGTACGACGTGCGTGCCAAAATAGTTATAGGCGCTGACGGGGTCGAATCAAAGGTAGGCAGGTGGGCAGGCATTGATACTTCCTTAAAACCAATAGATATCGAAACCTGCGCCCAATACCTTATAGCAGGCACGGATATAGACCAGGAGTACTGTGAGTTTTATATAGGAAATGAGATTGCGCCAGGCGGCTATATCTGGATTTTCCCGAAAGGCGAAGGTAAAGCCAATGTAGGTATAGGAATTATCGGGAGCAAAATGGGGAAATTCAAGCCAAGACCCGTGGACTATCTTAACTGTTTTATGGAAAATAAATTCCCGAATGCCAGGATAATAGAAATGGTCTTCGGAGGAGTTCCGGTCTCAGGCAGCATCGAGAAAACTTCAGCTAACGGACTGATGCTGGCGGGAGATGCTGCACGCCAATCCGACCCTATCACAGGCGGCGGGATCCTGAACGCCATGGATGCAGGGAAAATGGCAGGAGAAGCTGCATATGCAGCTATATCCGCAGGAGACGTCTCTCTCGAAAAACTCGAGGAAGTTTATGAAAAGCGGTGGAGGGAAACTATCGGGCATGAGATCGATATGAGCCTTATCGTAAAGAACTGCTTTATCAATCTGAGTGATGAAAACCTTAATTCCCTTGCCCATTCCCTGAAAGATGTAAAGTTTGAAAGAATTAGTCTTCTTGACCTGTTACAGGCTCTCTTTAAAGCCAATAAAAAACTTCTCTGGGACCTCCGCGTACTCTTCAAGGACGCTGCAAAAGAAGTGGTAAAAAATAGAACCTGATGCCTGAAGACCCAGACACAAATTACCTATTTACTTTTTCAATTCACCTTTTTTGTACTGCCTGTATTATAAATTAGTCCGCTTGAGCGAGCGGAGCGAACGAAACGGACCCCGTGCTGTTGCGATTGCATCGCAACTCCCAGAAAACAGAAACTAAGCTGTGAAAACTTCGCCAAAAATTAGTCCTCTTGAGCGCAGCGAAAAGGACCTCGTGCTGTTGCGATTGCATCGCAACTCCCAGAAAATCTCCGATTTCCTGTGATCCCGAAGCGAAACTCGGGCGGCGCAACTCGGGAAGCACAACCCGACACTGAGAGAATCCATACTGAGAAATCCATACTAGAGAATCCATACTGAGAGAATCCATATTTTATAAATTCACTTATTCCAGAACTCAGGCGTAAAAAGTACGAGCACAGTGTAGACCTCAAGCCTGCCGATCCACATATTCGCAATAAGGACCAGTTTTCCGAGAGGAGGAATGGGGTCAAAAGAGCCCATAGGACCTACTACATTCAGGCCTGGACCTATATTTCCAAGGGTAGCTATGGAAGCAGTAATTGAAGTTATTATGTCCATTCCAAGGACTGAGAGGATAAGTGCACTTGTGAGAAAGACAAGGAGATATATAACAACAAATGAGATAATAGAGCTGAGAACATCATCAGGCACGGTTTTATTGTTAAATTTAACGCTTCTTATGGCTCTCGGATGAAGTATCTTGAAAAGTTCAGCCCTGCTGTGCCTGAGTAAGATAAGAATGCGTACAATCTTGATTCCCCCACCTGTAGAACCGGCGCAGGCCCCGATGAACATAACTATAAGAAGCACCATTTTCGCAGATTCGGACCAGAGATTATAATCTGTTGTCGAGAACCCTGTACTTGTTATGATTGTGACTACCTGGAAAATTGCAAGCCTGAAAGAATCAAAAATGCCTGTGCCAAGGTCCCGCCAGAGCAGAAGAGTAAGAAGCCCGCTTGCTGAAAGAACAATAGCGGTATAAAACCTGAATTCATCGTCTTTAAGAAGGTAATTTTTGTCCATATAGATTGCTCTGTAGTGAAGAGCAAAGTTTGCACCTGCAACAAAAGTGAAAAAAGTTATTATGTACTCAACGAGAGGACTCTTAAAAGCTCCAACACTCAACGCATAATTGGAGAAACCTCCGCAACCCATTGTAGCAAAAGTATGATTAAGCGAATCGTAAAGAGAGACTCCTGCAAGCAGGAGGGCAGCAACCTGCATAAAAGAGATTACAAAATAGACCATCCAGAGGATTTTTGCCGTGTCCCTAACTCTTGGTTTCAGTTTATCCTCAGTGGGCCCAGGCGCTTCTGCACGGAAAAGCTGGCGGCCCGCAACCCCAAGTTTGGGCAGGATCGCAATGAAAAGCACGATAATACCCATGCCACCGAGCCACATAATCAAGCCTCTCCAGAAAAGGATGCTTTTTGGATGGCTTTCTATATCAGTAAGAATCGATGATCCCGTGGTTGTAAATCCCGACATGGATTCAAAAACAGCATTGAGAGGAGAAATTCCATCCAGAATGAAAGGGATTGCCCCAAAAAGGGCAGCTGCAAGCCAGCCCAGGGCAACAATTGCAAAGCCCTCCTTGCGCATCCATTCATCTTCGGTCTTGTAGGAGAGGAGAAGAAAGCCTGTAAGGGTGGTTATGAAAATAGAAACCAGAAAAGGAGTCAAACTTTCCCCGTAATAATATGCGACTCCTAGAGGGACTAACATGAACAGTCCCAGAAGCCTGAGTAAACCGCCAAGCGCATACAGGACTACTTTAAAATTCATATGGACCCTCTATCATTACAGTTTATTAGACCTTTTGAAGTGTTCGTATTTAGTTCTTACTTAAAAAATTTCTCCACAGCCGGAACAGCGGAAGATAGTGCAAAAACTATTACCCTGTCTCCTTCCCGGATTACGAAATCCCCTTTGGGTATGATAATCTCGTCATTATGAACTACCATGGTAACGATAGCACCTTTAGGAAACTTGACCCTGTCCAGGGATTTTCCTATAATTTTTGAATTCCTTGAAGTCGTATACTCGATAATTTCTGCCTTTTCGCCTTCCAGAGTGGCAAGCTTTTCGATACCCCTTCCCATTGTAAGCTTAAGCACTTCATTTACGGTCGCTTCCCTGGGACTTACTGCCATATCTATCCCGATCATTTCAAAAAGAGGCACATAATCCGAGCGGTCAGCTCTTGCAATAACTTTCTTTGCTCCCATCTGCTTTGCCAGAAGAGAACACAGAAGATTTTTCTCATCATTGTCCGTAACTGCAAGGACAACGTCCATTTCTTCGATATTTTCCTCCCTCAGAAGGTTGACATCAGTGCCGTCCCCGTTTAAAATAAGGGCATTTTCCAGAACCTCAGCCACTTCTATACAGCGGCTTTTCCGGTACTCGATAATCTTGAGGTCCGCTTTTTCATCTTTATCTATCAGTTTGGCCAGATAAAAGCCTACAATTCCGCAGCCTATAAGGAGAATTCTGATTCTGTGGGGCCCCTCGCCTCCGAAAACGCGGTCAAGTTCTTTCATGGCTCTGGGCTTGCCTATAATGACCATATGGTCGTTTGCCCTGATCACGTCGTCCCCATGAGGGATGATTATTTCGTTTTTCCTGAAAATCGCACTTACGATGCAACAGTCATCAAGCTTGAGATCCTGCATCTGCTGTCCTACGAGCCTGTTGTCAGGACGGACTGCGAATTCCATCATCTGAATTTTTCCCCCGGCAAAGACTTCCGCATCTATTGCCGACGGTCTTGAAAGCACCTCAGCAACCTCGGAGGCAAGCGCAAGTTCCGGACAGATCATGATATCGACTCCAACCTGAGCCCTCGAGGTTACAGGCACATCAATATAATCCGGGTTGCTGACTCTTGCAATTGTCTTGGTTTCTCTCCAGCCTGGATGGGACCTTATAATAAGTTTTGCAGTCATGCAGGCAACAATGTTGACTTCATCAACCCCTGTGACAGCGATCAGAATATCCACATCGTGAAGAATGCTGGTGAGAATATCGGCGTTTGCACCGTTTCCGTGCAGAACCTGAATATCCAGTTCATCCGCCCTTTGTGCTACTTCCTCATCTTTCTCGACGACAACCACATCGTGTGTGAGGGAAAGAAACTTTGCAATATGATATCCAACCTCGCCTGCCCCTATAACTACTGCTTTCATAAGATTCCCTCGAAAAAAAGACTTATTTCAAATAAATCAACCTGCTTGCTTAAGTATTCTTTGGAAAAAAGGAAACTTAAATGGGCTTGTTTATAAGAAATACTTTTCCTGTACTGAATTGACTTAAGTTAATTGATGTAAAAACTATCAAGACGAAAAAAGACGAAGCAGGCGGAAGCCAGCTTCCAGTTATTCTTTATATTATAAGCGTTCAAGTGCAAGAGCCCCAAGGAACGTCATTGTTTCAAATATCTCTTTATTCTCCGGAATTAGAACCTCTTCAGGTTTGTCAAAGGCAAACGCCATAATGCCAAAAGTCATTCTGTGAGTCTTGAGAGGGATATAGTATCCTCTTCCTGCAGGAAGATTATCCGTTCCGTGTCCCGCTATCTGACTATTTTCGTAAGCCCATTGGGCAATGGCCTTTTCTTTGTCATTGAGAGGATAGGCAGCATCACCAGCTCCGATTTTAAGCCCCGACGAGCTGGGTATGAGTACCGCAAAGACACCTGGTGCAAAATTGTGCATTTGATCGGCAAGAATTTCAAAGATTTCCTGCCTCGTTTTTGCCTCCACAAGTCCGCGGGAAAGGCCTGATGTTGTCTCCACTTCAACCTCGCTTTGCCAGATCTGAGGAAGAAGATGGCGTAGCCGGGTGGCAAGGCTGCTGATTATAAGAGCAATCGCAGCATATCCGATAAAAGCGATGAAGTACTGCCAGTCGTCGACAGAAATTGTATAGTAAGGTTTGACAAAAAGGATATCGAAGACAAGAATGCTTACAAATGCAGTAAACAGAGCTACTCTGCGCCTGAAAAAGAGTGCAGACACCATGACTGGAACTAGCTGAATAATCAGCAGGTTTGAAGGTCCGATAACCTCTCGAAGAAGGAGATTGACACCTGCTATAGCTATAATCAGGATGAGGCTGATTGCATATTCCGCTGTGAAAAAGAGTGGGATTTGCCGTTGAAGAGGTATGTGCACGCTGTTTCCTTTTGGCTCGTACAGGTGGATATCAATACCATGCGACTGCCTTATGACCCTGTATACCGGAGAGAAAATTACATCCAGACCGTGGGGTTTTCCCAGCATGATCATGCTGACATTGCTCCGCCGAGCGTAGCGTATAATCTCTTCAGCTACATCGTTTCCACGGTAACGCACTACCCGTCCACCCAGCCGTCTACCGGTCTCCAGGGCCTGATTGAGCCAGGCACGTTCCTGAGAAGATAACGCTCTATCGTCACCGACATCCACTGAAAATACGATCAAATCCGCGTCGAATCTGGTTGCAAGTTTGTATGCCGCCCTGACCATGTGTTCAGCTGTCGGACCTGGACGGATACAGACAAGAAGCCTTTCTACAGCCGGCCATGGACCCTGGATAGCCCGCGTCCTCATATAGCCGATCATCCTTTTGTCCGTGGACTCCGCCATATATCGCAAAGCAAGTTGTCGGAGTGCAAGGAGATTTCCGGTTCTGAAGAAACGCTGTACTGCGGCTTCGGCCATATCTTTTACATAGACTTTCCCGGCTTTGAGGCGAATATTTAGCTCTTCGGGAGTGATATCGATTAACCGAATCTCATCGGCATCGGAAAAGAAAGTGTCCGGCACAGTCTCAGAAACCCGGATGCCAATTATCTGGGCAACGGCATCGTTCTGGCTTTCAATGTGCTGGATATTGACGGTCGTATAAACTGATATTCCTGCTTGCAGGAGTTCTTCTACATCCTGATACCGTTTCACATGCCTGCTGCCGGGTGCGTTAGTATGGGCTAATTCGTCGACCAGGACGATTTGGGGATGGCGTCGGATGACTGCATCAATATCCAGCTCTCTCAAAGAGAGATTCTGATGTTTTATGGAGGCTGTCGGAATAATCTCAAAATTGTCTACAAGTGCGTTGGTTTCAGGTCTGTCATGTGTCTCTATGTAGCCGATTACGACATCTTTTCCTTCCCGTTGTCGTTGAAGTGCATCTTGAAGCATTGAATATGTTTTCCCCACACCTGCGGCGTAGCCAAGGTAAACTGTCAACCTCCCTTCATTCGCTTTTTTCTCATCACGGCGAGCAATGAAGAGCAGGTCTTCGGCCTGTGGCCTGCCTTCCTCTTCATAACGATAAGGTACCATAATCCCCTCTTTCAATTAGACATGCTCTTCTCATCAAGCGCCCGGTTAAGTGAAAGAACATTTACATACGTTCCAGTGAGTGGAGAATCAACAGATTCTGCAAGTACGAGTGCTTTGATTTCTTCTTCAGGAAGATTTCGTGCATTTGCCACGACAGGCACCTGTATCAGTGCGGATTCCAGGCTGATGTGCGGGTCAAGCCCGCTAGCTGAAGCCATAACCAGATCCGAAGGTATCGGGCCGGTAACACCGGCTTTCCGGAGTGTACTCGTCCGGTTGTCGACCAGCTCCAGAAGAATGGGATTCGTCGGTCCGAGGTTGGACCCTCCGGAAGAGGATGCATTGTATCCGGTAGCTGAAGGCCTGCTCTGGAAGTACTGAGGTGCAGTGAAATTCTGGCCGATGAGCGTTGAGCCGATAACTCGGTTGTCATCATCGACAATAAGGCTTCCATATTTGTCATTATCGACAATAAGGCTTCCATGAGCCTGTACAGGGAACACGAGCCCGGCAATAAGTGTCACTGTCATTGGGATAGACGAACCCCGTAATGATAAATAGCACTGTAAATAGTAATATGGCTTTTTTGAGAGATGTCATGCCATTACCTCCTCAGATATGCAGTAAACCGACCAGTACCAGATCGATTATCTTGATTCCTATAAACGGAGCGATGACTCCTCCAAGGCCAAAGATGGTCAGGTTATAAGCAAAGAGCCTGGATGCTGGCATAGTCTTGAACTTTACTCCGGCGAGTGCAAGTGGAATCAGCATTGGAATTACCAGCGCATTGAATATGACCGCCGAGAGAATGGCAGACTGCGGAGTTGCAAGACCCATAATATTCAGTACTTTGAGTTGCGGATAGATTCCTATCAGGGCAGCGGGAATGATTGCAAAGTACTTGGCGATGTCATTGGAAATAGAGAAGGTTGTCAGAGCCCCGCGGGTCATCAGGATTTGCTTACCTATCTCGACAATGTCCAGCAGTTTTGTCGGGTCGCTGTCCAGGTCAATTATATTTGCAGCCTCCCTTGCAGGCTGTGTGCCGTTGTTCATTGCCACGGCTACGTCGGCCTGGGCAAGAGCAGGAGCATCATTTGTTCCGTCCCCGGTCATGGCGACCATGTATCCTTCATTCTGATATTCCTTAATCATGTCTGAGCTTGTCGTCAGGCTTTGCTTCTGCCAGGTAATCATCTACTCCGGCTTCTGCTGCAATAGTAGCAGCAGTGAGATTATTATCTCCTGTGATCATGACCGTCCTTATTCCTATCTGACGCAGGTCTGCAAACCTTTCCCTAATACCCGTTTTCAAGATATCTTTGAGGAATATCACACCTAGAGTTACTTCATTGCGAGCAACCACAAGTGGTGTGCCGCCTGCAGACGCGACTCCATCTACCTTCGCCTTCAGATCCGACGGAATGGTACCTCCACGTTCCAGAACGGCCTTCGTTATTGCATCGTAAGCACCCTTCAGGTAGGTTAGCTCGCCGCACTGTGCCCCACTCACCCTGGTCGCGGCCGAGAATGGTATGAAAGTGACGTTCTCTGGAGAAACTGAAGCTTTCCCTGTCTTTTCCTGGATGAGGACGATGATGCTTTTGCCTTCAGGAGTATCGTCTGCGAAAGAGGAAAGCAGAGCTGCTTCCATCAGGTCTTCATGGGACTGGCCATCTACTGGCAAAAACTCAGTCGCCTGTCGGTTACCTAAAGTGATAGTTCCCGTTTTGTCCAGCAGCAGGACATTTACATCACCTGCAGCCTCGATTGCCCTTCCAGAGAGAGCTACGACGTTTAACTGGAATAAACGATCCATTCCGGCTATTCCGATTGCAGGAAGCAGGGCTGCAATGGTTGTGGGGGCTAAACAGACAAAAAGCGCAATCAGTACTGTAAGGCTTGCAGGAGAGCCCATCCCGCTTGAGGCGGCACTATATGCAGAAACCGAGTAGGTGCTGACCACAACCGCGAGAAATACGCCTGTAAGCGAAAGAAGCAGGATATCGAGAGCTATTTCGTTAGGAGTCTTCCGCCGCTCTGCGCCTTCCACCATAGAGATCATGCGGTCCAGAAAGGTCTGCCCGGGCTCAGTGGTAATTCTGACGATTATCTCATTTGCGATAACAGTCGTTCCTCCGGTAACAGCACTCCGGTCACCACCCGATTCGCGTACCACAGGTGCCGACTCCCCGGTAATTGCAGCTTCGTTGACTAATGCGGCTCCCTTAACCACTTCCCCGTCTCCAGGGATTATTTCGTTTGTCTTTACCAGGATAAGGTCGCCTTGCCGGAGATCGGAAGAAGACACCTCTGTGAAAGAAGCATCAAAGGATTGTGCTGTGAGCTTTCGGGCAGGAACGCTGGTTCTTGACTGGCGAAGAGACGCAGCTCTCGCTTTTCCACGTCCTTCGGATAGAGATTCCGCAAAATTGGAAAAGAGCACTGTCAGCCACAGCCAGAAGGAAACAAAGCCAGTAAAGAAAGAGGATTTAGCAGTAGCAGAGAAAACACCGATGACAAAACTGATAGTGGTCAGGATTCCTCCGATTTCCACCAGCAGCATAACCGGATTTCCCATCTGCCGACGCAGATCCAGTTTCATTACTGCACTGATGAGTGCTTCACGGATAAGTTTCGGCTCAAAAGCGCCTAAACGGGGATATCGCTTTCGTGACATGGTTTCAATTACCCCCTATCATGGTCAGGTATTCGGCGATCGGTCCCATTGCGAAGAGTGGGAAGAATGTGAGAGCTCCGATTATCAGGATCACCAGGATTGTCCAGATCGAAAATGTAATGGAAGCAGTGGGAAGAGTTCCTGAGCTGGGTGGAACTTTTTTCTTCTGCGCTAGCGATCCTGCCATGGCAAGCATGGCGACCGCCGGGACAAACCTGCCTATTGCCATCGCTAAGGCGCCTGTGAGTGTGTAGAAGGTACTTGTTGCATCAAACCCGGCAAAGGCACTGCCGTTGTTGTTAGACATGGATGCAAAGGCGTATATCAGTTCAGAGAGTCCATGTGGACCCGGATTATGCATCGCTTCTGCTACATTCGGTAGAACCAGTGCGATGCTCGAAAGCAGAAGAACAAGGATACCAGGGACAAGGACAGTTATGACAGCCGCCCTCATCTCCAATACCTCTATTTTTTTTCCGAGGTATTCAGGGGTTCTCCCGATCATCAATCCTGCGATGAAAACTGCGAGAACCACAAATCCGATTATGGTGTAAAATCCCGATCCTACTCCTCCGAAGGTTACTTCTCCCAGAAGAATCAGGAACATGGGTACCAGACCGCCAAGAGGAGTGAGTGAATCATGCATGCTGTTGACTGCCCCGCAGGACGTCGCTGTGGTAGATGTGGCAAAGAGTGACGAACCCCAGAGCCCGAACCTGACTTCTTTTCCCTCCATTGATATCCCGGAAACACCGAGTTCTTTTACCAGTGGGTTGCCTGCCAGTTCTGCAACGTAGAGTGTACAGAAACCACATAAGAATAGCATTAGCATAACAATGTAGATAGCCCATCCCTGCCGCATTTTACCGGTCAGCCTTCCGAAGACCAGAGGCAGGGTTACGGGTATGAGGAGAATAAGAAAAATCTCTATCAGGTTGGTTAGAGGTGTCGGATTTTCATAGGGGTGTGCAGTGTTTGCATTGAAAAATCCTCCTCCATTGGTTCCGAGCTCTTTTATCGCTTCCTGAGAGGCTACCGGCCCCATTGCGATTGTCTGGTGTCCTGCCGGGCCGTACCCTGTAGCCTGGACATAAGGATCCAGATTCTGGATGACACCCTGAGAGGCGAGCAGGAAGGCAAAAATGAAAGCTATCGGCAGGAGGATGTAAAGGGTACAGCGAGTCATGTCCACCCAGAAGTTGCCTATCCTGTCGGTAGAATGGCGGGTGATTCCCCGCATCACCGCAATTGCTATGCAGATGCCTGTAGCAGAGGAGAGAAAGTTCTGGACTGTAAAACCAGCCATCTGGGTAAGATAGCTTGCTGCCGTTTCACCGCTGTAGACCTGCCAGTTTGTGTTGGTGACAAAACTGATAGCAGTGTTGAGTGCAATATGCAGATCAAAAGCCCCGAAATTTTGCGGGTTGAAAGGAAGAAAACCTTGAAGAAGAAGAAGTATAAAAAGAATTACAAAACCTGTACCATTGAAAACGAGCATATCCCGGGCGTAGCCCTTCCACCCCTCTTCTCTATCAGGATCTGTCTCGATCAGTCCATATATCGCTTTTTCAATATGACCCGGAATTCCTCGGGACATATCTCCGGAAAAGACCCGGACAAAGAAACTGCTGAAAGGTAATGCCACCCCGGTAACAATGACCAAAAAGAGGATGAGCATTAAACCGTCCACGGTTATATCTTGTGTTATCATCTGGTTCACGACTGTTGTGTTAATTCGAAACGAGCTTCTCTTTAACGAGCAACAAACGGAAAACGTAGGGTGACTAGGCTATATAATAGTTTTCCCCTCACTAAATAAGTTTAATCTGTAAAGAATTTCGAAAATTCCAGCTTTCAATAGATTACATATAAACAGTATAGAGAGAGCAAAGTTTTGGGATTTTTTGGATTCTTTGAGAATATAGAACTTACAGCGAGGCACATAAGGGTAAGAGCAAAATTAAAAACTTACCTCCATGAAAAAGAATAAAACCTGAAATTTCAGGAATAACTCTCTTTTTAAAGCTTGAATAATTTCGGTTATCAGGAGTGCCAGAAGTCGCTTGTAAAGAGTACAAGCACAGTGTAAACTTCAAGCCTGCCAACCCACATATTATTGATAAGAATAATTTTGCCGAGTGGTGGAATCGATTCAAAGTTTGCCATAGGCCCGACAATATTAAAGCCAGGACCTATATTTCCGAGAGTTGTTATCGAAGCTGTGACCGAGCTGATCATGTCGACTCCCAGCAGAGTTAGAAGCATTGCACCGACGACAAAAACGCCTATATAAAGCACAACAAAAGAGAGTATTGACTGCAAAATATCATCCGGTACTGCTTTGTTATTAAATCTGATAGGCCTGACAAGCCTTGGATGAATAAATTTAAAGAGCTCTCTCCTTGCGTACTTTAACATCAATAGAAAACGAACGACCTTCATGCCGCCGCCTGTCGAACCTGCACAGCCCCCGATAAACATGACTGCAAGAACCAGAATCTTTGCCGAATCTTTCCAGAGGTTAAAATCAATTGAAGCAAAACCGGTGGCTGTCATGATCGAGGTTATCTGGAATATGGCATAGCGGAACGAATTGAATAGAGAAAATTCCATATCCTTGATATAGAACCAGTGTCAGCAAACCTGTGAAACCCAGAAGAAAATAAGTGTAAGCCCTGAATTCCTCATCCCGGAAAAGAATATTTTTATTTCTATTATGGATAGCCCGGTAATAGAGGGCAAAGTTTGCCCCTGCAACGAACATGAAAAATGTGAGAATAAACTCTATCAAAGGACTGTCAAAAGCTTCTATCCCTGCATTGTAAGTAGAAAATCCAGCGCAAGCCATGCAGGCAAAAGTGTGGGTGAGAGCATCGTAAAGCGACATTCCTGCGAGCACCAGAGCTACAACTTCAAGAGCAGAGATCAGAATGTAGAGCTTCCACAGAATCTTTGCCGTATCCCGTATTCTCGGCTTTCAGCTTATCTTCGGTCGGACCAGGAGCTTCTGCCCTGAAAAGCTGGCGACCTGCAACCCCGAGCTTTGGCAGAATTGCCACGAAAAGTACGATAATCCCCATGCCTCCAAGCCATGCGGTAAAAGACCTCCAGAAAAGAAGGCCTCTGGAATAACTTTCGATATCCACAAGAATTGACGAACCCGTTGAAGTAAAACCCGACATTGTTTCAAAAACGGCATCAATAAAAGAGATTCCTTCGAAAAGAAAAGGAATAGCCCCGAAAATAGCTGCTGCAAGCCAGCTCAAAGCCACAATGGCAAGCGCTTCTTTCTGCTGCCAGTCATCACGACCTTTAAAACGCATGAGAAGCAAACCCGCAATAAGGGTTACGAAAAAAGAGAAAATAAAGGGTACCAGGGGTTCCCGATAGTAAAAAGCTACTAAAAGGGGAACAAGCATTGTAAAAGCCAGAAGGAATAGAATTTTTCCTAAAGCATTAAAAACCGCTTTGTTATCCATAAGAAAACCCCTGTATCTTGAAAACTCATCTGAAAAACTTTTCTACTTCTGACATTGCAGAAGCCATGGAAAAGATGACCACACGGTCTTCATTCTCAATTACGAAGTCTCCTCTAGGGACTACAGTGTCTTTTCCGCGTACCACCATATTGATGAGAGCTCCTCTTGGAAACTTGACTTTATTCAAAGGTTTGCCGACAATCTTCGATCTTTCGGAAGCCGTATATTCTATGATTTCGGCTTTTTCGCCTTCAATGGTTGTTAACGTTTGTATTCCCCTTCCCATTGTAAGCTTAAGCACTTCATTTACGGTCGCTTCCCTGGGACTCACTGCCATATCTATTCCGACCATTTCAAAAAGGGGCAGATAATCCGAGCGGTCAGCCCTGGCAATCACTTTCTTTGCTCCCATCTGCTTTGCAAGAAGGGAACACAGAAGATTTTTCTCATCGCTGTCCGTGACTGCAATAACAACATCCATATCCTCGATGTTTTCTTCCCTGAGCAGATTGACATCAGTGCCGTCACCATTGAGTATAAGGGCTCTTTCGAGCATCTCTGCTACTTCTATGCAGCGGCCTTTACTGTACTCAATAATTTTCAGGTCAGCATTTTCTTCCCTGTCTATCAGTCTTGCCAGATAAAAACCCACCATTCCGCAGCCGATAATGAGAATTCTATTTTTGCGGGATACTTTGCTCCCGAAAATGCTGCCCAGGTTTTCCATAGCTTCAGGCTTGCCCACAATTACCATATGGTCATTTGCCTTGATTACATCGCCTCCATTAGGGATAATTATTTCGTGCTCTCGAAAAACCGCACTGACAATGCAGCAGTCAGCAAGCCTGAGATCCTGTATCTGCTTTCCTACAAGCTTGCTTTCGGGACTTATCGCAAACTCAGTCATCCGGACTTTTCCCTCGGCAAACATTTCCGCGTCTATTGCCGACGGGCTTGACAGGATCTCAGCAACCTCGGAGGCAAGCGCAAGTTCCGGACAGATCATAAGGTCGACGCCGACCTGGGCCCTTGAGGTTACAGGCGAATTTATATAATCAGGGTTGCTTACCCTGGCAATCGTTTTAATTTCTTTCAAGCCTGACCTGCTTCGGGTAATCAGCTTGGCAGTCATGCAGGCTACAATGTTAACTTCATCGATACCGGTCACAGCTACAAGCAGATCGGTATCCGGGAGGATTTTTGAAAGGATTTCGGCATTTGCCCCGTTTCCTTCGATAACCAAAACATCAAGTTCTTCTGCCCTTCTTGATGCTTTTTCAGCTTTTTCGACAATTACTACATCATTTTTAGGGGAAAGGGCCTTTGCGATATGATAGCCTACTTCTCCCGCACCAATAATTATAACCTTCATAGAACACCTTCAAAAAACTGTTTTTAATGAGCTTACTTTTATTGGACTTACCGAACACAATGGAAACAACAGAGATAGATAAATCGAAACCGAAAGAGTTGCATAAAAAAGCAATATAAACCAGGGTAATGAAGAAAAAGATAAGACGAGATTGTGGAATGCAATCTGATAAATCGTTTGAATAGGGATTAATTGGCGTGTTGACCATCTCTGGAAAGTAGACTTTTTGCAAAAAGAATTCATGAGACCTGCGCTTTTGCATAAAAAATAGGTTACAGTTCTAGAATTAAACAGTTATATAAATGTTTTCAAATTTTTGCGGGAATAAATGGACATAAACGTAAACGGGATCTGTAAAACAAAAATAAGATATACTTAAGAAAAATTTAGAGTAAAGGAAAAACAATAGAGATTAAAAAGGGACAAAATGGATAAAAATATAGAGTTAATGGACAAAAGGGAAATTTTAAGAGGGAAAGCCGGATAAACAGGCTTGAAAGCACAAAAAACCAGGGAAAAATATAATAAGGAATACGAATCCCGCTTTAAGGGAAGAAATTCTTTGCAAAAAGGTTAAAGTGCAGCTAAAAGCTGCTTTTAACCCTCAAAGGCGTCCTTTACTTTCTCAAAAAGCCCCTTACTTTTCCTGGGCTTCTCATTCCTATCCTTTTCATCCTTTTCGGGCTTCTTGCCGCCGCTCAGGTATTCGAACTCACGAAGAAGCTCTTTCTGTTCCTGAGTAAGTTTTGTTGGAGTTTTGATTAATACCCTGACGAGCTGGTCACCTTTTCTATTTCCGTGAAGGTGCTGAATTCCCTTATCTTTAAGCCTGAATACGGAATGTGTCTGAGTCCCTGCAGGGATATTCATCTTGACCTTTCCGTGGAGAGTATCGACCATCACATCCGCCCCGAGTGCAGCCTGGGCGAAGGAGATTGGAAGTTCGAAAATTACATCATAATCGACCCGTTTGAAATACTTATGTTCCATCACATGGGTGACGACATAAAGGTCTCCGGCCGGTGCACCCGGCTCTCCCGAATCGCCCTCTCCGCTGAGCCTCAGGGTCATGCCCGAATCTGCTCCCGCAGGCACGTTTACGGTTATCTTTCTCCTGTTTCGAACTCTGCCTATCCCATTACAAACCGGGCAGGGATGCTCAATAATCTGGCCTCTGCCGTGACAGGTACTGCAGGCGGTAGTGCTCACAAACTGCATACCCAGTCCGGAGCGAGTTGTTCGAATCTGTCCTGTGCCGCCGCATGTGGGACATCTTTTGGGACTTGTTCCCGCTTTAGCTCCGGTCCCGGAACAGGCTGAACATCTTTCAGTCCTGTTGATATCGATATCTTTGCGAACTCCAAAAGCCGCTTCCTCAAAGGTGATGTAAAGGTCGTACTGGAGGTCGGACCCTCTCCTCGGCCCCATAGGGCCTCTTCTGCCCCCTCCTCCAAAAAACATTTCGAAAATGTCCCCGAAACCGCTAAAGTCCGCACTCCGGAAGATATCCTCTGCACTGTATTGCCCATCAATTCCGGCGTGTCCGAAGCGGTCGTACTGGGCCCGTTTTTCAGAATCTGAAAGAACGGCATAAGCCTCGGATACTTCCTTGAACTTTTCCTCAGCGCCGGGTTCCTTGTTCCTGTCAGGATGGTACTGCAGTGCAAGTTTCCGATACGTCTTCTTTATATCCTCGGCTGAGGCGTCCTTAGACAATCCGAGAATTTCATAGTAATCACGTGTTGTGGCCATCAGGATTCCCTGTTATTTTAAAAAAGATTAAAGGGCCGGAGCCTGCAACCAGGTTTCCGGTCAGGCCTGCGAATCTCCAGGCCGGTCTCATTACTGTTAGTTTCTCTTTATTTATTTACGCTTTTCGTCGTCAACTACCTCGTAGTCGGCGTCAACAACTGTCTCATCAGGGCCTTTCGCGTCAGCACTTCCTGCTTCGCTGGCAGTCTGCTGAGCCTTTTCCTGAGCTTTCTGGTACATAGCCGTGGAAATTGGGTATACGGCTTCCTGGAGAGCTTCGGTCTTTGCTTTAATAGCTTCGCTGTCTTCTTTGCCTTCAAGCGCTTTCTTAAGGTCTTCGACTGCAGCATTTACCTTTGACTTCTGGTCTTCAGTCGCCACATCCCCTGCATCCTTCAAAGTCTTTTCCGAAGCATTGATCAGGGCTTCAGCATTGTTCCTGATTTCGACTTCTTCCTTGCGCTTCCTATCTTCTTCGGCATGCAATTCCGCGTCTTTGACCATACGCTCGATTTCAGCGTCCGAGAGCCCGCCCGGCTTCTGGATAGAAATGGACTGCTCCTTGCCTGTCCCGCGATCTTTTGCACCGACATGCAGGATCCCGTTTGCATCAATATCAAAGGTGACCTCAATCTGTGGAATGCCTCTTGGAGCTGGCGGAATTCCGTCCAGAGTAAAGCGGCCGAGGGTTTTGTTTTCGGAAGCAATTCCTCTTTCTCCCTGAAGGACATGAATCTCTACCGAAGGCTGGTTATCAGCCGCAGTTGAGAAGACCTGGCTTTTCTTAGTGGGAATTGTTGTGTTTCTCTGGATCAACGGAGTCGCTATGCCACCGAGGGTTTCGATCCCGAGAGTAAGAGGATTTACGTCAAGCAGCAGGACGTCTTTAACTTCGCCACCGAGCACACCGGCCTGAATGGCTGCCCCGACTGCAACAGCTTCATCAGGATTGATGTTCTTGTACGGTTTCTTTCCTGTAAAGTTCTCCACAAGCTCGACCACCGCGGGCATCCTTGTGGCGCCTCCGACCAGAATCACTTTATCCAGATCATTTGGCGTGAGCTTTGAGTCACTGAGAGCCTGTCGCATCGATACAAGGGTTTTTTCAAGAAGGTCCTCGGTCATCTTCTGGAACTGGGCTCTGGTCAGGTCAATATCAAGGTGCTTGGGTTCCCCATCAGGGCCAACTGTAAGGAACGGAAGGTTGATGTTAGTACTTGCAACTCCGGATAGCTCGATCTTGGCTTTTTCGGCAGCGTCGGTTAAGCGCTGGAGTACAGCCCTATCTTTGGAAAGGTCGATTCCCTCTATTTTCCTGAATTCGGCAAGCAGGTAATTGACAATGCGCTGGTCGAAGTCGTCTCCTCCGAGGTGAGTGTCACCACTGGTAGACTTTACCTCAAAAACCCCACCGCCGAGCTCAAGAATGGACACATCGAAAGTTCCACCGCCGAGGTCATAGACAAGAATTGTTTGTTCCACATCTATTTTGTCGAGCCCGTAAGCCAGGGACGCGGCAGTCGGCTCGTTGATTATTCTCAGAACATCAAGACCTGCGATTGACCCTGCGTCCTTTGTGGCCTGCCTCTGAGCATCATTGAAATACGCAGGTACCGTGATAACAGCCTGCTTGATTTCCTCTCCGAGATAAGCTTCCGCATCGGATTTAAGCTTCTGGAGAATCATTGCGGAGATTTCCTGTGGTTTATATTGTTTTCCCTGCAGGGTTACCTTATAATTGACGTCTCCCATATGCCTTTTAATGGAATAGACAGTGTTTTCAGGATTTGAAACGGCCTGTCTCTTTGCGACCTGACCTACAAGTTTCTCCCCTTTCTTGGAAAATCCGACCACGGAAGGAGTTGTCCTTGCGCCTTCGGCATTCGGGATCACGACAGCTTCCCCGCCTTCCATTACTGCCATGCATGAATTGGTAGTACCAAGGTCAATACCCAGTATTTTTGCCATGTTATTCCTCGTATTATTCTGTTAAACCATTCAATTAGATTACTTCAATTAAATTACTTAGATAAGTTTTTGAGTTAAATTATTTAATCAAGTTAGATGGTAAGGTTATTCAGTTAAATCCACGAGTTGAGTTATATCAAATAATTGCTTTTAACATATTATCTGCATTTAATGATATAGCGATTTTGTGTTAATTTAAGTATAGTAAACTTAGATTTTGTGTGAAATAAAGACTTAATAAGGCCGCCTTATTCAGCGAAGCATTCTTGACATGAGAATTTACTGAATTTCTCCGGATTTTTGTCTCTTTTATTTCTCTGCTTCATCAGGGCTTCTGGCCACTGAGACCATAGCAGGCCTGATAACTTTTGAGTTAAGGGCATATCCGGACTTATAAACATCTACTATAGTATTGTCCGGGACTTCAGAAGTCTCAACATGTTGAACTGCCTCGTGCCTGTGAGGGTCGAATTCACTGGCTCTTTCGATCTTGATTTTCTCAAGCCCGTACTTTTCGAGGATTGAAAAAAACTGCCTTGAAAGCTGTTCTATTCCACTGACGATCGAGCTCATATCCTCTGCAGTCTCTGCAGATTTAAGGGCACGGTCGAAATTATCCGTTACTTCAACAAAGTCAAGAAGCACCTGCTCAAGCACGGCTTTTCGGTTTTCCTCCATCTGGCGGGCGGTCCGTTTTCTGAAATTATCAAAGTCTGCTGCAAGCCGGAAAAGCTGGTCCTTGAGAATCTGGTTTTCCTCCCGGCAGATGGCCTCAGCACTTTTTTCAGCTTCCTGACTGGCAGAAGCCTTTTCGGGACTTTCCCGTGTTTCGTTAGCCCTTTCCGCCGAAGAACCAGAATTCCGGGCTTCAGGATTTTCAGCCCCAGCCTGGGTATCTTCTTTAGAATTCATATTTTCCTCTTTATTAAATATTTTCATTAATCGATCCCCATCAATTATTTATAACGGTTGCGCTCGTCCTGATCTGTGATTGTTTGTAATTCTATAAATACTTTTCTGAAAGCTGGGGCACATATGCTTCAGGAAAGAAAAGGAAAAAGAAAAATCAGTAAAAGTGGTTTTGAAGTTTATAGGAGAGTGCTTTGAGCACTACAACGCTTGCAATCATAGAAGCCGCGACCGCTGAAATTAGCTGGTCCCACCCAATGATGGAGATTCCTCCTCCCAGCGCAAACTGCACGCCTCCTACAAGCGACACAAACACGAAGGAAAAACCGAAACCTGAAAGAGCTCCTCCGACAAGGGAACTGAAAGTATCCAATCCATGCCTTTCATAAAAAACCATGCCTGCAATAAACATTACCGCAAAGATCAAAAGTACGACTGCTGAGGGCAATGGACTTGTTTTTGTGGAAAAAATATCAAAGAGCCCGAGCCCCATGTCAACCAGAAATATACCCATTAAAACTGCAACAGAAAGGGTTTTTACAAACGGGTTCTCAAAGACCGACTGGGAATTAGGGTTTCTGCTGTTAATAGTACCAGGCACCTTTATGTTTTGCAATGTTTAACTTTTAAGGTATAAACTGTATAATTTATATAAACTTTTACATATTCAATTAGTTCCTAATCCTCTACTTTATCTCCCATTCCTCGCATCAGGATTTTCCTTCACTTCTGAGACTATCCCTTCTTATCTTCCGCGCTGCACTCTAATTCTTAGAGAACAAAAAGTAATATATAAATGACCGGGTTTTTCCTTTCCTATGAAAATCCTGATTGCAGAATTCGCTGTCGGCACGGACATTGAAAAGTCCCTGATCCCTGAGGGAGCGGCTATGCTAAAAACCCTTGCCGAAAGCTTTGTCCATCTGGGGCATGAAGTGTATTACCCGTCGGCAAGCACGGAAATATGTGCAGGCACTGCCCTCAAATCCACGGCCGAAGACTTCAGGCAGGTAATTGAGAGAAAGGCAAAGGAATGTGACGCTGGACTGATTATTGCCCCTGACTGGATGCTTCCCGAACTCAACACGATCCTTGAAGAAAATACTGCAAACCTGGGATGTTCACCTGAATCGGCAGCCTGCTGCGCGGATAAGCTGCTCTGTACGGAAATCCTGAAAAAAGCCGGGATTAAAGCCCCTGAGATCGCAAAAAAGGCTGAGGAAGACAAAAAGTACGTTACAAAACCCAGATTTGGCTGCGGCGCAGAGGCAACATACCTTGTCACGGAGTTTGAGAACAACGAAGAACTCATTGCAAGCGAATATATCGAGGGAAAGCACCTTAGCGTAAGCCTCATCGCAGGGAAAAAGCCTCTTCCTCTCAGTGTAAACCGCCAGTTCATAGAGTTTGGCGAAAAAGAAAGCGAAGCCTGGGAAAATGGAAAAGAAGGAATTTACGGCATAAAATACAACGGTAGCCTTACTCCTTACCAGACTCCCAGGAAAGAGGAGCTCTATGAGACCGCAATCTCCACAGTAAAATGCCTGAACTGTTTTGGGTATGTGGGTGTAGATATCATACTTGCCGACCTTCCTTACGTAGTGGACGTAAACCCCAGGCCCACTGCCTCACTTTTCGGGATCAGCCGTGTTATGAGGGAGGAAATTGGAGACCTGCATTTTGAAAAATAAATTTGGAGAACTTCCTGACTCGGTACATATTGACGGAGAATACCGCTTTTCAAAAGATGCTCTTGGAGAGCTTTTCGGACAGGTTGAAAAGCCAGTGGAGTGAAGAATATCAGGAAAGCTGGAAAAAATACTGGAAAAAGGGATCAAAAATGGATTCGAAAGTTATCGGGCTTGATATTGGAGGAGCGAACACCAAACTTGCCTCCTCGGACGGAACGATTGTGGAACTGCACTATTTGCCTCTCTGGAAAAATACCCGGCTTCCGGAGGTATTAAAGGAAATCGCACAGAGATTGCAGCCCGAAAAAGTTGCTGTTGTTATGACCGGCGAACTTGCAGACTGTTTTGAAGACAAGGAACAGGGCATACGGTTCATAAAGGAAGCTGTTGATTCTGCCTTTGGCCCTTCAAAAGCCTCGTACATAAACAGTATGGGCAGGTTCCAGAGCGAAGCTGATGATTTAAGGGGACTTGCTGCTGCCAATTGGGCGGCTTCGGCCAAACTGGTCGGAACAGATGTCGGAGACTGCATCTTTGTGGATGTGGGCAGTACCACAAGCGACATCATACCTATTATTTCCGGGGAACACAGAGCAGGCCTTACCGACTTTGAACGATTGATCAGGAGTGAACTTGTATACGCGGGCACACTCAGGACAAACCTTGCCGCTCTTCTCGAAAAGGTAAAGATTAGAAGGGGCTGGTGCAGGACAGCTTCAGAGCTTTTTGCAACAACTGCAGATGCTTATCTCCTGCTTGGGGAGATCGATGAAAGCATGTATACGTGTGAAACTGCCGACGGAGCAGGCAGAAGCAAAAAAGATGCTCTGCGCAGGATTGCGAGATTGGTGTGCGCGGACCTTTCCGAAATCAGAGAAGAAGAGATATACGAAATAGCAGGTCAGGTAAAGGAAAAACAGGTCTCTGCCCTGGCTGAAGCTATTTTCGAGGTTGCGCGAAGAAACGGGCTTGAAAGAATCGTAGCAGCAGGATTGGGAGAGTTCCTGATAAAAGAAGCTGCGGAAAAGCTTGGTTTCGAATATATCTCGGTTTCCGGGCACTGGGGAGAGGAAATTTCAAAGGTCTTCCCGGCATATGCTGCTGCCAGACTGCTGGATGCCTGAATTTCCGGGCTTCGACGCAGCTAAATAGAAAGTGAAAGCACATGTAAATGAAAACTCTAAAAGGAAGAAAAACCCTGAAAGGAAAATTATGAGAGCGGTAGTCAAAATCGGGGGAAGCCTCATGAAGGAAGCTCCCGGACTTGTGGACAGGCTGGTAAAAGAATTTGGCTCAAGAAGCCAGACGACTTCAGACGGAGAGCACGCATCCGGAAGACCGCCCTTTTCGATTCTCATTGTACCCGGAGGAGGATTGTTTGCCGATGCTGTAAGGGAAGCTGACAGGAGGTTCTCTCTCAGTGCCGACGCATCCCACTGGATGGCGATACTCGGCATGGAGCAGTATGCCTGTTACCTCCGGGATAAAAGCAGTGCAATAGCTACAGACTCGATAACGGACCTGCCTGAGGGAATTTCTGTACTGTTTCCTTACAGGCTCCTGAAAAACGAAGATCCCCTGCCTCATACATGGAATGTGACATCTGACACTATTGCGGCCTGGGTTGCAAAACAGATCGGAGCAGTGTATATAAAGGCTACGGATGTGGACGGAATATTCAGGGAAGAAAAATTAATAAGGGAAATTTCTGCTTCCAGTTTTACAGGAAGCTGCGCAAGCTGCATCGATCATGCGCTGCCGGAATTTCTCATGAAAAACGGAATGCAATGCTTAATTGTAAACGGGAAATGTCCGGACAGGGTGGTTCGGGCAGTGTATGGGAAGCCTGTGCTTGGTACTGCAGTAAAGGGGAATATTTAAATCGTATATCGTATATGACTAGGGGAGAAGCAAAGCGTGTCGCAAAGCGTATCCAAAAGCATTAATTAAATTCAATCCGTTAAATCTGCTAATGTTAATAAAGGTGCCAGGAAAAGCAGAAAAATGAATGCTTAAGAAAGGCGCCTGATTCACCGGCAACTCTTTACAAATTTACTATACGCGAAATAACATTTAAGGAGAAAAAAAATGTCATCACAAAAAGTTGAATACTGTACTTCATGCGGAATTCGCCTCGTGGAAAAGGGCTATGTAAAGTTCCCCTGCCCGCAGTGCGGAGCAGAGATCGGAAGATGTATAAGCTGCAGGCAACAGGGTAATGTATACACCTGCCCCAAGTGCGGATACAAGGCTCCCTGATTCAGGCAAAGACCCGAATCATATATAATATGGAATATGAAAACAGAATTAAACTCGATCAAAAGGATCAGATAAAAGGATAAGAGGAATCAGAATGGGCGATGTTGCAGCAAAAATTAAAATTATGCCAGAAAGCGTTGAAACCGACCTTGCAGAATTGAAAGAGAAAGTAAAAGCCGTAATTCCCGCAGGGGCAGAACTTCACGGAGATATTGTTGAAGAGCCTATCGCTTTTGGCTTGAAAGCTCTGATTGTGACATTAATCGTTAATGACGAAGAAGGCGGAACTGAAGCTGCAGAAGAAGCCTTTGCAAAAGTTTCCGGCGTCGAGAACGTCCAGGTTCTGGAAGCCTACCGTATTTAAGAGGAGAAGAGACCCGGACATAAGTCCGGAAAACCATCTTTTCACATTCTCCTTTCTTTAAAAGGGCTCGTAGATCAGGGGAAGATCGTTACGTTCGCAACGTAAAGGCCGCGGGTTCGAATCCCGCCGAGTCCACTTAAAAACATTTAATAGTTCAAATCAATACTACTATTTTTCAAATTTCTTGTTATATTTATCAGCACTTTGTAAATCAGGTAGTAGCCAGAAGCTTTTATTTCTTCCTCAGAATATCCTTTCGTTAATGGCAGAACATATTTTAAGAATTGAGATTATCGTCCATTAATTTAAAATAATCTTGCATGGGAATAACAGTTGTTGGAATCACAGAGGACAGTAAGATTATCGTCCATTAATTCAAAATAATCTGTATGAGTATCTTTCCATCATCCAATTCTTGGCATGGCATCGTAATCTGAAAACGTTGTTATTATTGTCAGCAAGGGCGTCGTAAAAGGCAATTTCCTCTTCACTCAGGCCCAATCCTTCGCTTCTCTTGTCGGCCTCACTGATCTTTTTTGCCAGCTCAAGGAGCTTTTCTATAACCTGTAGGGTACCAATCCAAAAGTTAAATCTTATATGTTGGAAATTAGTTTGAGAATTTTAACAGAATCAGCGCCGCTCAGACAACGAATAAATTACAAAATGCGATGCAAATTTAGTATTAATTTCCATGGTTTTTAGTTCTTTTATGACAAAATAAGGTGAAAAGAGATCCCTTATTTCAGATTCCGAAGAGAAATATAATGTCGTTTCCAATTGGGTTTTCCGCAATTTACCCATGCCGCCAAACTGTGGATCCTTCTCAGAAAAACAGACTGAAAGATACTGTGCTCCTGGTTTCAGGAGATTATACACATTTTTTACATATTTTTCCCGGTCTTCAGGAAATATATGGTGCAAAAATTCCCAGTCATAGCCAAAGTCAAAAGTCTCTTTTACTTCATGCAAGTCACCGAGGAGATCAGCGACAATAAACCTGCATTGGACTCCCCGTTTTTGTGCGTTTTCTGTAGCGATCTTTATTGCGGTAGGGGAACTATCGACACCGGTTACCTCAAATCCCTGGCCTGCGAGGTATATGGCATAGTTGCCGGCACCACAACCGAGATCAATGGTCTTGCAGGGCCGGACTTTTCCACTTTGTACCAATTCAACAAGCGCATCTGGAGGTGTCTCGCTATTCCAGGGAATTTTATCAAGCGGTACTTTCTGGTAAATTTTGTCGACATCGACATATTTCATAAATGCTACTCCCATGAAAATGATCGGATTTCTTATCTCTTTACCAGATGTTGTCGGTACATCGTCTCAAGCTCGGCAAGGTCGCTCATCGGCGTCGGGATCACCCGCGAATCATTTTCCATGATCGCTTTTGCAAGATTCCGGAAGATTTCTGCTTCCCGTGAATCGGGTGCATACTCCACCACGGGTCTCCCTTCTAGCTCACAAGCCTGGATCAAAGGACTCCTAGGGACAAACTGGACAAACGAGGTCCCCAGCTTTTTTGCAAATGCAGGGATGAACGCATGCTCGAACGCCTCATCGCCGTTGCTGTTGCAAATAATCCCGGCAAGACCTGCATCTCCCCGCTTTGCGAGGCGCTGCACGGCCCGTGCAATGTTATTTGCAGCGTATATACTCATGAACCCGCCGGAACAGATAAGGTAGATCTCTTCTGCAAATCCTTCGCGAATCGGCATCGAGAATCCTCCGCATACGACATCACCGAGTACATCGTAGATTGCCACGTCAATGTTGTAGGTTGAAAATGCCCTGAGGTCTTTTAGGATCTGCAATGCGGTCAGCACGCCTCGGCCGGCACACCCTATACCTGGTTCCGGTCCCCCCGCTTCGACAAGGTAGACCCCGCCGGGTGACCTGAATACGATGTTGTCCAGATTAATCGCATACTCGTCTTTTCCTACCCTCAGCTGTTCCCGGTGTTCTTCCAGCACTGCGGGAATAAACTTCCCCTCTGCAAGGATCCTCGTCGAATCTCTCTTGGGATCACAGCCAACCTGCATGACCGTGTGCCCCATCTCATGTAATGCGGCGGACAGGTTCGAGGAGATAGTGCTCTTCCCGATTCCACCTTTGCCGTAGATCGCGATCTGTCTCATAGTTCCTTCACCACTTTGCCTCATATCTCCTTTCTTTCGAACGCCACCCCATCGTCCATTCGTTCTGGACGCACTCGAATAGGTTCAGGATGCCGTTATACCCGAAGTATTCCCGGTTGATCATCCTAAACTGACGCATCATCCTGACCACCTCAACAACATAGGCAACGGAAAGTCCCTCGCTGGCGTGCCGTTCGATTGTACTGCCGAACACGATCTGTGGCCTGACCTCCTGGAGACTCTTCCGTGTTTTATACACGTCTGTTCCGTACACGACCTTCGGATTGAGCCCGAGACTCTGGAGTTCCCGCTCCAACAATTCCCGCACTGGTCGTTGTGAAGTGTACAGAGCAACGAGTTCTGGAGTCATCTCCATCTCCTCGGTGACAAAACGAACCAGCGGGATCCCGACCGTGGCATCGGCAACAATCGCTGCCGGAGTCCGGTACATGAATCTTGCCATAGGCCACTTTGCGCCGGCATGTTACCATTACCATTCGTTCGCCTTCCGCAACCATCTTCCTCCGTCGTTTTCAGCGCATCGAAACGTTCTCCAAGCGCGGTCAAGCCAGCGTTGCGTGTTTGTCATCCCTATAGGCAGGGGTATTCCTTTGCAGACCTGCTCGATGCCATATGCCGAGGAAAGGTAGTCCGCTGCTTTCTGCCCGGCATCGTGACTCAGCAGGAGAGATGTCTCGGCAGATGCTATGTTCTCGATTTCAGCGATAGGGGTACGGTGTGTGAGCGTGGCTACAACCTTAACGCCCATCTGGGAGAGGACCTGTTTCACCCATGCAAGGTCTGCCGGCCATGTTGGGTTAGCATTTGCGTGGGGGGCAATAAGGCAGACTGAATCCGGGACTTTCTCAACATCATCTTTTACCAGCTTTTTCAGGATCGTATCCAGCGCGATGTCGATGCCGTCATACTGCGAACCCCGGAACCCGGCACATTCGATCGGGACGAGCCGGAACTTCACTTCAGGCTGCAGGGCCTCGCATACCGCCACGATATCGTCACCCACGATCTCGGGCCCACACGCACTAAGCACGAAGAGGGCGGAGATCGGGAGATCTTTTACCTCCCGGATTGTGCGGGCAAGGATGTCCTCCCCACCATGCACGATCTCGTCCACGCAGAGCTTCGTACAGAGGGTCATCGTCTCCATGTAGTCGCACTCCTGCGAGGCGAAAGCATTGTTGACAAGGTACTCGCATCCTTGTGGGGAATGGGCGAGCAGGGCGGAACGAGAAACGCCCAAGTGCTGTGAGGGCAGCGCCATTGAAAGCACAGCGGAGGTAGGGATCGGTACAAGTCTCCGAAGATGAAGCTGACGGCAGCAGCTGGTTCCTTAATTGGTTCTTGTTCCATAGAGCATCCCCTTAAATAAGCGCGAACGCGGGAGGTCTTTGTTCTCAAGGGCTTGCCTGACGAGCGCTGCAATGTTCTTTATCCCTCTGAAAGCCGTACTGGGGCTGGAACGCCGGGTTCATGAGTGTTAAGTTTACTACCGGACAGGGAGGGAACCGGCCGGAATTCCCGAAGAAGATGGGGTTGTCATATCCCTTCACGATTTCTTCGAGTTCGTCCTCGGTCTCTTTTGACGATCGAAAACTCCCAAGGCGGAAGAGTCCTTTTGTCAGAATAATCTCCGGATTAACCCCGGTTTCCAGGAGAAACTTGATGCTGGGCATACGTTCCTTGATCGTATACGGGTGGACATTGATCACGACTGGATGAGCTCCAAACTCTGCTGCCATCCGTGCAAGGGAAAGTGCTCGTATCGGCCCGGGAAACTCCGATATTTCTATAATAGCTGTTTTTCCGGAGAGAGCCTTTCTCAGGTATTCAATTTCCGGCTCTATTTCCTGCATCTCTCGTTCGATAACCTTAATGGTTTCTGCTTCCATGCCAAGAGGAGTTGCCACGCCGAGAAGCCATTCTTTTGTGGCTTCAGGCCCATAAGGTTGTCCAGTTTTGCTGTAAGGGATACCGAACCGTTCCTGCATCAGGTCACCCAATTTCTGTCCCCAATCAAAGCACCATGAGGCATTCAGTTCAACCTCCCGTGCATGCCTGATTTGCTCGACTGTACATCCTCCAGCGATGATGGCGTTAATCTTTATTCCAACTTCGCCAAGGAGCCGTTCTATTTCATCCATGTCCCAGTTGAACTCTGTGGGGGAAGGGCCCCAGCGGGCTCCGAGGATGTTGATCGTTCCCTTCATCTTCGTTTTCGGGGGCTCCATCAACTCCATGATGAGCTTGAAAGCATCCTCATAGCCGCTTCGGAAATCGCCGCCGAATCCTTCGCTGCGGAGTGCCAGCACCCGGCAACCGACCAGCTTCTCTGCCTCGCGGGCAATGCTTTCGACATCATCACCGATGATCCCGGAACAGCAGCAAGAGAGGATGACGATGAGGTCTGGGTGATACTTCGCGTATGCTTCCTTTACTGCTTCCAGGAGTTTTCCCTCGCCACCATAAATGATGTTGCTTTCGTCAAGGGCGGTGCAGGCTGTGGGTTCGAGCGGAACTCCACGGATCTCACAGCACTCCCGTGTCCGGACAAAATCCGACATGTACAATGGACATCCGGTCGGACCGTGGACAAGGGGAACAACATGACGAATCCCACTGATGACGTAGTATGAAGTAAAAAATTTACACATGGGAGCGTGTGAAGCCTGCAGTTTGGGAATCATCTCACCCGTTTCTACCTTTTCTAGTAACTGTCGCAGGTCACCGTGAAAAACTATGGAATTGTTTTCCGGATTCACACATTCTCCAATGTTGCATGAAGATATATATTTTTTTCATGGTTTTATCAAGGAGAACGATGAGATAGGATAGGAAACTAAAAACGCGGAGTTGCCGTCTGACTATTAATGGAATGGATACGTCATTTGGATTCGGTTAAGGTACAAAACGCTTAAAGGTATTACTTTTTATGCTATTTACTTAAAAATTTTGTTGGAAAATTGCTATACTTGATATTCGAAGTTGTGCATAAAATTCGTTAACATATGACAACTGATAAGTATTGTCTCTTTTATAATTCTCTAAAAGATCTTTTAAAAAGCATTAATAAGTATTTTAGTCCAGTATGATGCGGATTTTTGCGGAAACGCCATCCTAGGAGAGGCCAAAATAAAGTTCGAGGCGATGCCCACATCTGATCTTCCATAAGGTGAAAAATAGAACATGATGCAAGGATAAGGACGTTGATATCTCCTCTTTTATCGTATAAGTATAAACCTGTCAGAAAGAGGGTAAAAGAAAATAACAATGTATGAGCTATCGTCCGTCCGTTTGCAATTGTAGAAGAAAAGATAATCATTCCTAAAGGTTTATCTATCAAGTCTGGAAGGAGCGATCCGATGATCAGATATGTTGGATCTATAATGATCCTTAATTGTGGAATAAAAAATGAAAGTCCAAAAAATATCCCTAGAGTGACGCCAATATGTCCAAAAAGAAGCATCAAAATTAAAAGGTACTTTAATTATATATAAATGTTGTCTGTTTCTTACAGAACTTTACCAAAATAGCTACGTTTATTGATAAAAGGTAGCCATAACACAATGAGAAAGGAATCCATGCCTCCCCTCAAAAATACAGTAGTTTTTCCATAAAACTACTGTATTTTACGGCCAGCTGCTACCCTAACACGCAAGAAATCTGCGAGGAATGCATGAGAGCTTCTAAGATTGAAAAACGCCAGGCTCCCAGGGTGATCACAATACCTTACACTCACAGAAAATATCTGTAATGGATGCTAAAATGAGCAAGTGGTGACATGAATGAATTGCAATTATTATCAAGACAAAGGTGACGATATAAAAAATTACAAAAAAAATCTCATTCAAATTTTTCTCTGAATGGATTATCATGGAATGAAAAATATAAGACAAATATTTTTAAAAAATTACATTCGTTCTGAATGTACTTAACTTATATTGAAAGAAAATTTAACACTTAGACAATGAATAGCTCATTATGGTCGGAAAACATTCTTAATTTAGCTGCGTTTTTAACATCAATTGTATCTCTCCTCACACTAAATGAATTAAGAAAACAAGGATATTTAGTAAACTCACCCAAGCTTCATATTACATCAAAAAAATATTATTTCAGCCACAAACGGGTTCGGAACGTAGAGAAAGAACTTCCAATTATGTGGAAAGGTGAGTTTTTAAACGAAATTAAAGGTGAGTTTTTAGAAGCAAGTTTAGAAGCAATGAGTCATGAGTTTCCACCCATGTAGTCAATCCAACTAAATTCAATCAATATTGGATCAACTCCCGCTTTAAATGAGCTGATCCCAAAACTCAAAATCTACTTCTCGAACTCTCGGTTTTGAAATAGTCAATTGAGCTTCTGATCAGGAAAGTAATTCTGAAACTCTTCTAAGTAAAGGAATAAAAATTGGTTTTGGGATAGGCTCATTGATAAAATAAAATATCGGCAATGTTTATAGTCCTACTAATAATACAATACTATGACATTTTATATTGGTTGATGCTTGTTTATTTTTCTGTTGCAGTGAACTTCATCGTGAATTCCGTCCCGTTATTCCTTTTAAGTTCAAGTTTTCCATCTAACTGGTCTACAAGGGAAGTTACCAGCTGAAGCCCAAGAGTATCAGGATCTTCAATATCGAGGTTTTCAGGAATGCCCACACCATTGTCTGAAATGGTCAGAATGAAATTGGTATTCTTACAGCCTTCGTTTTTACCTTCTTCTCTGCGAAGTTTGATTTGAAATTCTCCTTTATCTCTGCCGGGAAATGCATGTTTGAGGGAATTGGAAACAAGTTCATTGACAATTATTCCTAACGGGACAGCGGTATCCATATCAAAGAATGCGTTTTCTTCCAGATCCATGCACAGGCGGACATTTTTACTACTAAGGCTATAAGTCTGGAAAAGGTTTTCAGCTAACTTTCGGATGTATGCCGAAAAGTTCAGTGTGTCGGTTCCTTCGCCCTTATAAAGTTCTTCATGGATAAGGGCCATTGAGATTACCCGATTCTGACTTTCCCCGAAAGCCTCTCTAACTTTTTCATCCTCGAACTGCTCAGCCTGGAGATCCAGCAGAGAAGAGATTACCTGTAAATTGTTCTTGATTCTATGATGGATTTCTTTTTTTCGGATATTCTCGGCAGCACGCTCCATGATTGATCGAGCCAGGCGCTCCGAAGCGAGAATCTCTTCATTCCTTTTCTGCTCCGTCAGGTCTGTGACCACGAGGCACCAGGCGTTGGGAGATCCCTTAGTCTGGAATGAGTTGATGGATAGGTATACGGGTAAAGATATTCCACCCTCAGCCCGGAAGTTAATCTCCCCCATGCCTTTCTCCTGCTTAAGGAGTGCCTTAAAAGTAGTTGTGTTCTCAGGCGCAATGAATTGATAGATAGATTTGCCTATTATGGCCTGTAGAGGCATCCTTAGAAGTTCTGCAAAGCGATGGTTGCAGTAAAGAATGATGTCGTCGAAGGCAAGAGTGGCTGTGCCTTCATTCATTGTCTCCACAAGGACGCGGTATGCGCGATCGGCACTATCCAGGGTAAAGACCATTTTCCCTTCTGGTCCGGGTATCACAAGGGCATCCAGGTCCCCCTCGCTGATGGCACGTCTGAGTTCCTCAGCCTCTTCCAGACGTGCTCTCAGGCTCTGTAACTCTTCTTGTAAGGTGCCATTTTCATCTTGTAAGGTGCCATTTTCATCTTGTAAGGCATGATTCTCATCTAACAGTGCCTCATAAGGTATGGGCTTCCGGTCTTTCGCCATTTTAGAACTCATATTTTATATTGTCCAGTTTTTTACTGCCCTTCCAAAAATTGATTATTCCTTTATTCTTTCTTATTCTTAAATTTAAGGTCCATTCCAACTAGAACCCTCTCGGTATCCGACATGCTACCTATGAGCTTCCTCAAGGGTGGAGGAAGCTCTTTAATCAGGGTGGGAGCTGCCACTATCTGACCATCTTTGGCGAAGATCGGGTACTGATAAATATCGATGACCTCTAGCTGGTATTTGCCTGGCAGGTACTCTTCACATATGCGCTTGATATTATCTATTGCCTGCACCGATTTGGGACCTAACCCCGCAACAAAGAGACGCAGAACGTATTTGCCCTCTTCGTTTTCGGCCAGAGCTTCTTCAAAAGCTGCTATGGAATCTTTGATTTCCGACATCTTGGTCTCTTCAGTTTTGGTCATTGGAAATCACTTCCAGTGCGCAGATCTAGGCCTACCAGAACGCGCTCCGTATTCGAAAGGTCTCCTATGATCTTCTTTATCGGCGGAGGGAGCTGTCTAACCAGCGTCGGGACAGCTAGTATCTGATCTCCTTTGGCCAGTTGTGGGTTCTCTAGGAGATCTACAACCTCGATCCTGTACCTTCCCCCCAGGTGCTCCTCGCAGATTTTCTTTAAATTCGCGAAGGCTGCCAGGCTCTTTTTGGTCTGTCCAGCCACATACAGTCTCAAGATGTAAAAATCCTGGTCAGGCATATTACCGGACTCAATAGGTTCAGGTCCGCTACAATTTTGTGCTGCATTTTTCATCAAATTTCCACCACTTGAACCTGAGGAACTACCCCTTTCCTGGACAGGCTCTTTCCCTAAAGCTTTTGGAATCCATAGATTATATTAATATTGTCTATTGAACAAAGAAAATATTCATTTATTCAATTTTTAATATAGTCATCTGCATAAATTACTGCCGGTGTAAGGCTGAGATCGTCTTTCAACCTCTTGCTCCTCATGATACGAGCTTTCGATTCCTCTGCAGAGGTCTTCTCTACAGAGCCTTTCTTAATAACAGCACCAGTGAGATATCAGGAGCTTATTTTTTAGTCCATGAGCTTATTTTTTAGTCTGAAAGTATTGTTATAGAAGGTTAAGCTACATCAAATATTGTCAGAGATCTATAATTTTAGTCGTTTGGGGCCTTCTGTAGTTTGCCGTCAATGCCGATTGGTATTGGACTTGCCACCTGGAGCCAATCGGCATACCACTTTTCTCAGGAGTTATTTGCTTAAAAATGTCTGTTGCTCGTTTTTACTTTGAGCCTATCCCAAAACTCAAAACCGTTTTTCTTAATCTGGAATTAGGAATAATTAATGAGTTTCTAATCATAGAAGACGGTTCTGAAATTCGTATAGATTTGAGGTTAAAATTGGTTTTGGGATGAGCTCTTTCTGAATGCACAGGTTCAAAAAATCATCAATCAAAAAATAATGAAGGCCCTAAAACAAAAAAGCACATTGAAAAGATTAAAGAAAGCCCGGAAGAATTACATTCTTTCTACTATAGCCCCCGATACAGTAGCTCCGAAAATATATCCCATCAATATTTATTCAGATTAGAACGTCTTCCAGGCAATTCTTTACTCACATATCCTACCAGTCATTTCCCTACTCTTGTTGATCCGTTCGCTTTGATGTGTTCTCTTTAGGGTACAATCTATAATAATTCCCCAAATTATTTTAAATAAATTATATGAAAAATTGTTTCTAAACAAAAAGTATTCTCACACAAAATGTTATTTTATCGGACAACAATTTAATATTAATTATGATTTTATTATTTAGTGATATACCATCAATGTTATGACCCTGCCAAATAGGAGGAAACAGAGAACAGACAAGGTCATAGCATCCGTACATTCATAAAAAAACTCATAACTCTATGAAGCAAACGTATATAAAAAATTGTGAAGTACGTAATATCTCACATATGTTTTCTTCTGTTTTCACTTAAAGCAGGTTCAAACCCTCATCAATCAGAAGGCAATAGAAGCACCCGGGAATATAAAGCAGTGGTGGAAGTTTTGGTAATGTATTGGAAGCCTACGATCAGGAAACAGCAATTTAAAAAAGAGATTTTGAATTGCAGGAAGCCCCCCACAAAGTCCCCTGCACATCTACGAAACTATGTGTATATTACAATCTAACTACGTCCTTCGGTTCTATAAAACTTAAAGAACGAATCTTCCTGAATAACATTTCAGAGTAAAAATTTAACAAACTTATCGAATTAGAAGGCAATTGAAGTGCCAGGAAATAAAAAAGCATGATAGAGATTTTGGTAATTTGGTTTATCCGAATAGTCCCAAAAAAGAAAAAAAATGAGAATATCTCATTTAAAATTTACCCATTTCTCGCAGAAACCAGATTTCCTTGAGCATTATACAAATATGCTGTATCTCCCCCTTCGTTATTCCAGATAAATGACCATTTGTTCCAATACAGCGTATTTGCAGTGTTTGTGCCCCTTCCACTGCGTAGAGTTACCGTAGACTTAGCTTTCAAGGTGTAAGAGGGGAAAACAGAGGTATGCTTTGCACCGTCATCTTGAATTATCCAACCTTTCATGTTTATTGCATTTCTTCCTGTATTTGTAATTCGAACATATTCTTGACTTGGCTCTTCATAAGGAGCGCCAACATACAAATCACTGATATAAATTGAGTTAGAATTTGTATGAGGCGTAGCTCCTACAGTAAAAGGAACAGCCCCTAGAGTCAAACACATCATTACAAATATTATCGCCAATCGATTTTTAAACATAACGAACACCCTTAATATCTACTCTCGTTTTTTCCAGATGTCGTACTGTTACTTCCAAAGAGTGTATATTTCTACTGATTTTAGATCAAAAGAAAAGGCTTATATGTTAAAAAATATCCGAAAATATTTTTTTATAATTATACCTGAACTTAACAAGCGATATTACATCATTTCTCGAAGAAGCAGTGTAAAAAAGACTTAAACTCATCAATCAGAAGGCAATTGAGGCACCAGGGAATAAAAAGAGATGGTGGGAGTTTTGGTAATAATTCTATTTTTTAAGCTTCTTAATATCTATTTTATAATAACGTGCAAGAGCTATTTCCCAAAACACTAACCAAAACATTATCCAAAAAAAATCTGTATAGAATCCATTTTCGCACATAATATAACATAATAAAGAGAGATATAACAGAACTTATCCAAAAAACAATTTTTATTTTCACATCAAAAGAAGTTTCAGAACCGTTTTCATGATCCGAAACTCGATTGATTATTAGGAATTTGAAATTCAGAGACGCAATATTGAGTTTTGGGATCAGCTCTACAGGAAAAAACACTGCATTTGAGGACTCACTCTCTGGCAGCTTCTTATCTATTTTTCTGCGGGAATTAACTACATGCAGGGTAATAGTTTATCAAGCGGGATTTTCTGGCTTTGCTATTAGGTCATCTCTATGTGCTTATCCTGAGCTCTTGCACACCGACCGATAGGCCCGTACAACTCATACCAAATCCCGCTTATCTGCAGGCTTTGCTCTTTGCTTACTCTCCGGCATGCCTGCAGGCTTGGTCTATGGCGTGTCCTCGTCCCTAGAGCCTGCCTTAAAAATTCAGAGTTTCCTCCATGTTTTCTCCAGGTTTTCCTCGAGTTTTCCTGGCAGGTTCTCCGAGTTTTCCTGGCAGGTTCTCCAAGTTTTCCTGGAAAGCACTGCAGTGCTTGCTGGCATGTGTTGCTGGCGAGCTCTCTGGTTGTTTCTGAAGTACTTTTCTTCAAGATTTAATTACTTATAGGGCTAATAGTTAATTAGGTGGGATTTTCTGGTCTGCCTCTCAGTCCTTGCTGCGGTGCGTACCCGTCTGCATCTCCCACATTTTTGGGTATGTATAGACCAGATGCCCTCATGCCTTCATGCCTGTTTTTCGGTCTTGACCTTACATGAGATCCCTTTGCCTGCTGCGAGCCTGGCCTTAGGTCTGGCATCTTGCGTTAAAGACCTTAATACGTACTTCTTCCTCCGCAATCTCTACGGAAAAGGACAATCACCCTTGTATGAGGATGATCTTGCCTGTAGGCTTCAATCTCTTCCTTAGTAGGGTTGTCCTCTGCTCCGAGAATGAAAGCTTTGCAGGCAGGTGTCCTGAAAAAGAGACTTTCTGCTAATCAGGATAAGCCTGCAAAAAACGAAAGAAATAATGGAATTCCCTAAAAAAGTGGTCGTCCATCGTTACGTGGTTGATGTTTTCATAATTAAGTTTCCAGTGTAACGAATACTTGCGTTTTCATGCATCGAATCAAATTTGCTCTAGCCTCACTGAAGTGCGGAACAGAAAGTTGAGAAACAACATTAAGAATATCCTGAAAAATAATATCAACCAAATAACGGAGGATGACACACCAAAGTTATCTCATTTGGTTCTGGTGCGAAAATCTGGCTTTGTTGTAAAATCAGTATAAACCTTCACAATTAGGAAAGTTAATCATTTTCATTAGGGAAAAAATGATACACAAAGGTGAAAAAGGTGGTTCCGTTGCAAAAATAATTTTTCTGTACTTTAAGGTTATTCTTCTTTCCTTTAAATGTCATTTTAATCCAAATTTGCTCACTAAAATGATCTTATTGTGAAGGTTTTCAACGATTTTGTAAAATGTTCAGATTTTTTGCAACGGAACCTTTTATTATATTGCATGAATACCTTTGATTAAAATCAATAACGTGTGATTTTTTCTTTTTCGTGACGTGATATCTTGTTTTCCGTAGTCTAAACACACTTTTTAGCAACAAGATAGAGACAAGTCTACTAATGAGCTATTTTTCCGACCTGCGACAATGTTTATATTACCATATATATAAAAGTCCATGGAAAATAGACTCAAGAACAAGACCAAATAAAGGAGGGGAAATAAATAGCAAACAAAGAAAAATTCTATTCAACAGCCGTAGTTTTGTTTTTTTTAATCTCTATTTCGTCAGTAGTATCAGCATCACCATATGCGTACGTAACGAACTTCGACGATAACACTGTATCTGTAATTGATATCACCACAGACAATGTTACAGCCACAGTGCCTGTAGGAAGCGAGCCTGTGGGAGTAGCCGTTAATCCGGCAGGAACGAATGTATATGTGGCAAACTCAAACAGCAGTAGTATCTCTGTAATTAACACAACAACATATAAAGTTACAGCCACAGTGCCTGTAGGATCTAATCCAGGGGGAGTAGCCGTTAATCCGGCAGGAACGAATGTATATGTGGCAAACTCAAAAAGCAATAATATCTCTGTAATTAACATAGCAACTAACAATGTTACAGCCACAGTGCCTGTAGGATCTGATCCTGGAGAAGTTGCGATCAGTCCAGATGGAAAAAAAGTATATGTGGCAAATTTCATGGGCAACACTACATCTGTAATTGACACCGCTACTAACAACGTTACAGCCACAGTAAAGGTAGGATATAATCCACTAGGAGTTGCAGTAAACCCGGAGGGAACAAAGGTATATGTGACAAACGCCGGCAACTTAACCTTAGGCGACGGTACCAGCGGCAACACTGTCTCAGTAATTAACACTGCCACAAACACTGTTGCAGCCACTGTACCTGTAGGCAGTCATCCTTTGGGAGTTGCAGTCACTCCAGATGGGAAAAAGGTATATGTGGCAAATTTCATGGGCAACACTACCTCTGTAATTGACGCAGAAACAAATAATGTTACAGCCACGGTGGATGTAGGAATAATGCCTGTTGGAGTTGCAGTCACTCCAGATGGGAAAAAGGTATATGTTACAAACGCTGGCAGTGGCACCGTCTGTGTAATTGATACAGCAACTAACAAGGTTAAAACCACGGTGTCTGTAGGAGCTGTTCCTTTTACCTTGGGGAAGTTTATAGGATAATAGGCAAAGTAACAATACCTCTGTTTGACACAGCTACCAATATAGGCTAATTTTTCAGGCTAATAAATAATGAGCCTATCCCAAAACCAATATTATGCTGAAATGGGAGTTGCAATGTTAGCAGCAATAATTAGATTAGATGAAGTTTTAGGATAAGCTCATAATGTACTTTATTAACTGTCCTTTTTGTGATAACAGAGTAAAAGCATAATCCTTTTGCCAGCAATTGTTTTGTACTTTTAATAGTTCTCAAATAAAAGTAAACCCGAAATTTGAACTTTTTCCTTGCCTATGTTTTTGTTAACTCAACCATACCATATTCTATAGGAATATGGGCTTTTCTACCGATCACATGACGATCATATGCAAAAAAAGATTAAGAAACGTATAGGCGCTCTATAATATCACAATCGGTAAACGCTTTTTTACTGGTGTCAATTCCTAAAATATACTCTATCCAATTGTAGAATACCTGTTTCTAAAGAGTAAAGCTCACATAATGAAATATAGTTTAATCTCGGGCTCAAGGTTCGATTATCTTAGATAACCTGGCATGTTTAGAGAGCTCTTAAAATGCTCTCTAAAAGACCGCGGGTAAGAGCTCAATGATTTCGATATATTTTACTCCGGTTACCAACTTCCATGACTTGAATAATAAGTAATGGATCTTTAATTGCCATTATTACCCGATATTCTCCCACTCTTAAAGAATACAGAGGCGAGTTAGCAGACGTTTTTAGTTTCTTGATATGTTTATACGGGTCATCTTTGATTTTATCAACTAAATTGAAAATTTTATTCTTGATTTCCTGAGGTAATCTATTCATATCTTTAATTGCATGTGCTGTATATTCAACTAAATACATTAATCCTCAATACCCAGCATTCTTTTAGCTTCGTCTTCACTATATACTCTACCGGCTTTAATGTCTTTGAGACTCTCTTCAATGCCTCTAATTTCTTCGTTTGTTAATGGTTCTTCATCATATGCCATTTTAATAAGCCTTTCAACGACTGAGTTATAAGATTCGTTTTTATACATTTTCAAATCGTCCAATCTACTCTTAATATTAG
The DNA here is from genome assembly GCA_963774465.1 of uncultured Methanosarcinaceae archaeon. Lineage (GTDB taxonomy): Archaea > Halobacteriota > Methanosarcinia > Methanosarcinales > Methanosarcinaceae > Methanosarcina. The sequence continues at coordinate 217,102 of CAVZFI010000021.1, forward strand.
GATCAATACAAATTGTTGTCGTCGCTGCCATAACAACCTATAGGTTGCCATGGATTAAAAATATTCTGAATAATTGCATTTTGGGGTTCTGTGCACTAATCGTCCAAAAGTCCGGTAGTGGAGTTAGGAATCGTCACAAAACAACCTATGCATCGTTTAGTTTGAATGCCTTGATTTTCAAGATCCTTTCAACAATTCGATGTCAACTTTATAAAAAACAGGCCTGTATTATTTTGTGGTAACTTCTTAGTCTACTTATTGAACCAAGAATTCTCTTGATCTGGTAAGCAGCAGATCAATATCTATTGGTTCGCTCTGGGAGGTTAGCTTGGATTTTCCTTCAATATTGACATGTTACCATTTGATTGGCGACACTTTTTTGATTCGCTAATCATCTAGATCTCTTCCCCTCTCAAGTCGCTCTAGTTATTTGCTGAGCAGATGTGTGTTGTAAAAAATGCTAGCGTTGGCAACTAGTCCGAAATATTCATTTCAGATATTTTTGCTCAAGGATTACGCTACCTGACTTTTGGGCGATTAGTGCATAGAACCCCTAAAATGAATTTATTTTCAAATGGTCTATTGTTTGTGTGTCGATCAATCCGTTTTTGTGCCAACCTCCCCGCAGGGGAACTATATATGTAGTATTATAACAGGCCATTTGCGGACCGTAGGGAGGCTTTAGGCCTGTGCATATACTATGTATATAGTACCGAATGGAACGAAGGTGTAATGAGGTTCCGTTAGGCAGGATATCAGGTATTTATAGCCCTGTTTGCTGATAGGATGATATTGGTTTACACAGTTAAACGCAGGTTTAATAAAGCTTGGATCGTTAAAATATCATACATTATCAGCTTAGATTTAAGGTTTAATAAAAAAGTGCTAAAAAAAACAGAGGATTAATACCCCTTTGTTTATGAAAAATATCTGCCTATCAGCTTCGGGCGATGGTATTTATGGTTCCGTTGCAAAAAATCCTTTCTAAGGATACAATAGAATAAAAAGAAAATCAAAGATAATAATATGCTATCAAATTCCTTTAAATGGAAGCATTATGAAGGAGAAATTATCCTATTGAATGTAAGATGGTATTTAAGGTTCTGTTGCAAAAAAATCATAATATGGAAGTAAAAATTTAGTTGCAAGGCAAAGAACATAAAAAGCTCAGAACACCAACGTTTACATGAATTTTTAGAGAATTACAAACCAAAAGAATAGCTACATTTTAGGATAAAAGGTAGCCGTTTCTTCAAATTTCGATGCATAGGTCTTAATCTAAAACCTATGTATTTTTTTAATTTGGATTTTACCTATATTTCCAATGGAACTGAGAAAATAACCTATTTTCTGCCTATACGAGTGCAAACCCAAATATTCCATATTCTCAGAAATATGCTTGTTTCCTTCTTTTAGTACCAGTAGTAAACGCAAAAAAATATAAAGAAACACATAGTAAAATTAGTTGATAACGTTTTTATGGATGGTGTTTTTGTGGTGAGCAGTGACGACGAACATAAGTTAAAAGAAAAATTGAAATTTATTGAAAATTGGAACCCTGAAAAACAAGCTGTTTTTGAATTAGCAGATGCTTTTACTAAAATAGAGGGAATAGCAAGTAAATGGAAAGACCATTCGCTTAGAGAACCACTCGAGAATTACAGAAGACTGTATAAAGGTAACACATACTATGATATTGAAAAAATAGATGCACGTTTGTCAAGTAAAGTAGTCATCAATAATAATAGAGTGATTGCTACTGATCATGAAGGGAACTGTATGTTAGAATTAGGTATAGATGAATTTGGCAATACCTTGAAGTTTTTGTATGAAACTTATACTTTAGAATATGTATGGCAAATATGCAAAAAAGTCCGATGATTATAAAAAATAGAGAAGTGTGACAGGCCAGATCAAACTAATTTGGGTATTTTTGCTCAAACTCTCCAAGATGTATATCAAGATTATTTTTCGCTCATCAAACGAAAAGGGGAATTAAGAAAACTAATACACTGCCTGCAGGATATTAAAAAGAATTTGACAGCATGGGGATTGATCAAATGAGTTTTTTAAGCTGGCTATTTGGATCATACCGCACGCGAAAAAGAAGACATACTGCGAGTAAAAGGCATTTTGTCAAGATTGGGTATATCGTTCACGATAGCGAAACTGAGGACTGTAATAGTACTCCGCGAAAGATCTTTATGTCTATGAAAAACTCACATGGATACGAGAGACGTTTATCAAAGAGGGAGAGGCGGACGATTTTTGTTTATGAGGTTGATTTAAACTATTATTCACTTGGGACTGGTGACACGCCTGGCATGCCTGGCTCTTGTAGGTATGGTGTATTCAGAGGATGGAGTTTTAAGGGTCATTAATGTGAGATTCTGAATGTATGACAATTTTCTAGGATAGCTACATTTTAAGATAAAAGGTAGCTATATTTCCTTATTAGTCAGTCCTAGTTGACCTTAAAAGTCCTACAGCTGTGATGATCCAGACAAATAGGGGTAGCGCTACGTAAGCTGTCACCAGCCCCAAAGTAGTAGATACTATGGGCATAATCTGATCAATTCGTAAGTTCCATCTTTTCTTCTAGAAAGAATTCCATTCAGTTTGACCTCTAGGAACAATGCATGTCTACATAGTATCAAGATTTTTCGAAAAATATTGCTTTAGCAAATGTATTAAAGAGACCTGTATGATCGCATGATAATTATTTCTGATTAGATTCCATTACAAAGTGATCAATAGGCTTTAAAGATGAGTAGCGGTAGCGTTCGTACCATGTATTAAAGCTATATTTTCGTTAAGATGTTGGCTGAACCCCTTTATACTCTCCATGCTCGCTACTTTGCGGCTGGTGACAGCTTACGTAGCTCTACCCCATTTTGGTGTTGATCTTGAAGTTGTGTGGGATACAGCAATAGATGACGCTCCTTCCTTGAAACCTTTAATTGCGAAAATCTTGGATGAAACGGAAGCAAAATCTATCTAATTTTTTACTTGCCAAGTTCTAAGAAGAATGGTAATATGCTATCTAATACCTTTAGTGAAAACATTACGAAGGAGAAGTTATTCTACTAAAATACGAACGTTCTATGCCAAAAGGTTCGTATATCGAAGTATCTTGAAAACTTAAATTTTTATGGAAATGCAGAGGTTGTAAAAATGAAAATGATATAAATATGGATTAATAAATTTACAAAGCGAAATTATTTTGAGATAAAACAGAATTGTATATTTATCAAGTCTTAATATATCTTTTCGAGGGGATATACAAAAATACCCAATATCCGAGTTTACTCACACATAGGGTAGATTTCAAAACTTATAAAATTAAAATTGAACTGTTTTTGCTCACTCTCTTGGTTTATATGTACTGATTACAGGAATTCAAATATTCAATCAATGTAATTTCCCTATTGGTAACTGTTGCACCTTTTTGTCCTAGACTAAATTCAGATAATACTCCATGAGAGTCTATGGCAATACTACTAAGTTTTTCCATGGCATCAGTATAATTTTTCGCTTCAATCTCAAATTTTTTCACAAAACGTTCACTTTTAGCGGAAACGCCTTCAATTTTTCCTTTATACAAGTACATAAATAACATACCATCCCTTTTAATTAAATTTTAACTCACTATATAACAGATCTAGAAAATATATAAAAGAATATGAATTAATATTTAGTAACTCCGTCATTATGAACTACCATTAGACTTAAAACTAAATGGTTTATGATTCATTCCAACCCCCCAATAAACAGTAATAGTAGAACTAATAGAAAGAAAAGATAAGGCAAGAGTTTTAAGAAAATGGTTGTGGTGCAAAAAATCTGGCTTTGTTACAAAACCATTGTAAACGTTTCAAAATTAGGAAAGCTAATGTTCATGTCCACAGACCTCCTGCAGTAACACTCAATAAAACTCCCAAGGAATTCCATATTTCCACTGGACTATGTCAGAAGATTCAAATCAAATTTACTGCGGAAGGTCTCTGGACATGAACATTACCCTTTCTTTAATGTTTCTTTATAGTCCTGCAATTCTTTTGTTCTTGCATGTGATCATAATTTAAAATGATTGATAATTAATAATTAAATTCGGATATTTACTTCCTATGTGTTTATTTAGCTAAAATTGATATTAATTTAATAAAAACTAAATAAATTCTAATATTTACATAAAAGCGAATTAATTGAGTCTAAACATTTAGACATGTTTGTTATTATACAATAAGAAATCAATTTTGATTTTATAATTACATATTGAATTGAAAAATGTAATTACATATGGGGAAGGTAAATGAAAAAAGGAGATAAAGCATATTCTCGAGTCTTAGCTTCAACATTTCTTCTATTTTTTTTAATTAACTTTTCATTTACCGAGTCGATATCAGCTTCACAAAGTGACTTATCCGCTGAATATGCATATGTACCAAATAAGGAAACAAACGCCGTTTCTGTAATTAACATCACAACTAACAGTGTTATCGCTACGTTGACTGTGGGAAACATTCCAAATGGAATTGCAATTAATCAAGATGGATCAAAGGTATATGTGACTAACACCGGTGACGATGAAGCTCCTGGAAGAAGATTCTCTATAATCTACACGGATACCTATGAGGTTATGCCCAAGCTTGTGGGCGAAGGCTACGGATACAAACCTTTAGGAGTTGCAATCACTCCAGATGAAACATTATATATTGCAAGCTATTTGACTGAAAAAGTTTATGCAATCAATCAAACAGCCCTTAAAACTACCCCGATACCTGTAGGCATCAAACCTTTAGGAGTTGCAATCACTCTGGATGGAAAATGGGTATATGTGGCGAACCAAGGCAGCAACAGTGTCTCTGTAATTAACACAGCTACAAACAATGTTACAGCCACCGTGCCTGTAGGAAGTGAACCTTATGAAGTTGCAGTCGACCCTCATGGAAAACGGGTATATGTGACTAACGAAGCTAGCAACAGTGTCTCTGTAATTAACACAGCAATAAACAATGTTACAGCCACCGTGCCTGTAGGCAGCCATCCAACTGGAGTTGCAGTCACTCCGGATGGAAAAAAGGTATATGTGGCAAACCATAACTCTTACAAAGGCACCGTTTCTGTAATTAACACAACCACTTATAAAGTCACAACTATAGATGTTCAAGGTGTAAATCTTTACGGAGTTGCAGTAACTCACGATGGAAATTTTGTATATGTAACAGCTACTGGAAGTAAAAATACTTCCGGTGGTATTTTTGTAATTAACACTACAACTAACATCCCCAAAAAGGTGCTTGAAGGAACTGGTCTCACTGGTTTAGGTCAATTTATAGGTCCTGTTCCGGGATCAAAATTAGAAACCAAGACTACACTATCTATTTCACCCAATCAAAGTCTAACCTCTCAAACCTCGAAACCAATAACGCTTATCGCTGTAGTTAGTGTATCATCTCAAGGTACAGAAAATCTTTCAGGCAAAGTAATTTTTATGGACGAATCCGCCCCTATAGGAAATGAAGTTAATGTAAATTTAGCAGGACAGGCAATTTTGGATATTTCATCGATTCAAAATGGCTCACATTTAATAGTAGCGAGATATAAAGGCAATGATAAATTTAGACCCAGCACATCATCTTCTTTCCCACTAGTGGTTCCGGAAAAGGCTCCTTCCGAAAAAATTCTTATCAAAAAGATTTCCGATAATATTGTTTCTATTATTACAGCTTTTTGTGGTCTTGTGGCTGCACTTATTGGTTTATATGGTGCTTACGTTAAAGTAAGAAAGTAATATGGCTTTGTTGCAAAAATGATGTTTCAGTAGTTTGATACTATGATTTTTACCTTTGTGTACCATTTTTCCGGTGATGAGATTGATTAGCGTTCATGTCCAGAGACCTTCCGCAGTAAATTTGATTTGAATCTTCTGACATAGTCCAGTGGAAATATGGAATTCCTTGGGAGTTTTATTGAGTGTTACTGCAGGAGGTCTGTGGACATGAACCCTAGCCTCCACTGTGAATGTCTCAGGCTTTTCTGTGCCGATCCCAGCTTACGAGGTTTTCAGATACGGTCCGTTTGAAGATATGGACCAAGGAGAAACGCACCTAGCTCCAGGTATATCTCAATCCTTTTGGGAATTGACCGGTACTCCTGCACCATTGGACAACCAAGACCAAGCAATTTTCGTTGTCGGACTCATGGAAAACGATGATGGCGACCCTGAAACCATGCGTGGAATCGTTAAAGGGATTGTTGGTGGATCAGTCTACGGAAGCTTAAGTTTTGGAAGACCGGATAAGGTCACCGCTTTAATTCGTGATGTTAATTCAGCACTAGGGACGCCGACTGGTGCACCTAACTTTGATGATAAAGTGGGTGCCCCACAAGAACTGCGCTTCTCACGCGAAGAATTGGCTCAGGCAAAATCTGGATCAACTGTGAGCAAAACTTTGGTATTTAGAAGAGATGGCGGACGCTACACCCTAAAATTTGAGGCACGCGCACCTGGTAAATTCCTTAATTGGCAGTTACTTGACAACAACCCTGCATCAATTGACATTGTAGCAGATGGTAACAACTTATATCAGCTGCATAGCAACGGCCGAATCTGGAAGTACACAGGCACACCTCTTACTGGCTGGCAGGAGCTGGACAATAACCCTGCAACGAAAATGATTGCAGCATCAGGTGGAAACCTCTACCAACTACATAGCAACGGTCGAATCTGGAAGTACACAGGCACACCTCTTACTGGCTGGCAGGAGCTGGACAACAACCCTGCAACGAAAAAGATTGTAGCAGATGGTAACAACTTATATCAGCTACATAGCAACGGCCGAATCTGGAAGTACACAGGCACACCTCTTACTGGCTGGCAGGAGCTGGACAACAACCCTGCAACGAAAATGATTGCAGCATCAGGTGGAAACCTCTACCAACTGCATAGCAACGGCCGAATCTGGAAATACACAGGCACACCTCTCACTGGCTGGCAGGAGCTGGACAACAATCCTGCATCAATTGACATTGTAGCAGATGGTAACAACCTCTACCAAATCCACAATAATGGGTTCATCTGGAGGTACACCGGGTAAATAGTTGGAAAGAGCAGCTGCAGGGCAGCTGCTTTTGTTTTTATGCACCGAATGACTGAGCGGAGAAATCTGTATTTCCAGGAAAAGACTTTGGCCGCTGCAGTGATTGTGGTGCAAAAAATCTGACTTTGTTACAAAATCAGTGTAAACATTCACAATTAGAAAATTTGAGTACTCTCGTTAAGTAGAAAAATAACATTTAAAGGCAAGAATTATAGCCTTAAATTGCAGAAAAATTATTTTTGTAACGGAACTGAGGTTACTTTGCACTTGATAACAGCTATGCTCCCACTAGGCCTTATCAAAACATTGCATTGGAAGCATACCTATCAAAAATCCAGCAAAACTTCGAAATACCAGCATGTAAATCCTGCCTCGCTAAGAACACATACATGATATGAAAAATTCTAACATTCGTGATACTCGATATATATACTCCTTCAAGTTTTACCTTAATTTCAAGTGGAAAACGCATTAAAAATGTTAGTACCCAAAAAACCAGATTTTTCCCCATTTTTGACCTAATTTTGTTAACTCGATTGAATAGGCAAGTATCGGCTGACATTACCTATGTGTTTGAGTTTAATTTCATTCCAAAGACTATGTAACGCTTTTGAAAAATGGCTATCGAGCAACCCTATATTTTCCTATCAATAACCGTACTATCAAACAGCGAAAAATAGTAAGAAACGTATAGGAAAAATTCAAAGAGAAATACAAAAATAAATTTTTGTAACTATTCAGGATTCCAGACAAAGCCAGCCTTATTTTACGTTCTTTTCTTCATTTCCGATCTGAATCTTAATGAAATTCGCAAGCCCGACTTCATAAGCATTACATTGATGCAAATCTGAAAGTTGTATCGTCTTGCCTCCTATTCTGAAAACGTGATCCTGTGATCCAAGTGTGAACCTTGCTGCACGTACTAAATTGTCAAATGGCGCGTTTGGTATCTCCTGTTTGTCGCCTGGATACGTCTTTTTGCAATTCCTACAGTAATAAATTGGTGTTATTATCATGTTTAATTATCCTTTTTGTAATTATATAAGAGGGTTGCCTCCCGAAGCATGATTACAGTTTGTGGTGCAAAAATATCATCCCTATAGTTTGATACCATAATTCTGACCATTATGCACCATTTTCTTCTTTATAAAGCGAATCATTTTTCTTAATTCAATTGTGAAAGTCTTCACTAATTTTGCAATAAAACCAGATAATTTCTCCTTCATAAGGCTTCCATTTAAAGGAATTAGATAGCATATTACTATCTTTGGTTTTCTTTTTATTCTATTGTATCATTAGAAAAGATTTTTTGCAACGGAACCGTTGGTTTTATTGGTGATAGTGTGTTTCTCTTATAGTCATTTTCAAAAAAGAAGTATGGGCAACATAGACAGCCTCAATGAATGTCGTTATTGCCCTTCGATCCGGTTCCTAACTCTTCTTAATAACTCATGGAGAGAACAGGAACACATTAAAGGTAACAACCATAAAAGATTAATTGATAAGTTGTTGAGAACACAAGCACGTTCTCGAAAAGCTTAATCTTTTTCTAATTCCTTTTATTCTCTACGGCTATTATCACTATTAGGAAAAGCCTTTTGTTATCGAAAGAATACTTTTTATGTGTCAGGTCTGTAGCTGCCAGGCTAACAACTTTAACACAAAAAGGATAGCAAAATTTCTAAATTATCCACTCTATAGCATTCACATTCATGCAAGAAATTATCTTTTTAAATTATGAAAGGAGTATCAGTCGCCAGAATTATATCTTAACCTTCATGTCCACCGACCTCCTGCAGTAACACTCAATGAAACTCCCGAGGAATTCCATATTTCCACTGGACTATGTCAGAAGATTTAAATCAAATTTACTGCGGAAGGTCTCTGGACATGAACCTTAACACAAAAAGGAAAGAGTGAATTAAAAAAGACAGTTTTTGCAACGGAACCCATTTTCATAAATTAACGGTTGAACTAAGAAACAAATCGCACAAGATTTCAAACTATCAGCACAAGACTCCAAACTATCTGAATTACAATATTTATGAAGGACATTCTCGTGCTTTGCTTTGCTCTTCAAGTGCGTAATTTGACTCTTAGTGTTCATGTCCACAGACCTTCTGCAGTAACACTCAATAAGACTCCCGAGGAATTCCATATTTCCACTGGACTATGTCAGAAGATTTAAATCAAATTTACTGCGGAAGGTCTGTGGACATGAACATTAGGCAAAAAGGATGAACAGATCACCCAGCTCAACGAGGCCACACAGAAGCAGGCAGTACACATTCAGAGCTTGATCCAGGAGAACAGCAAATTGAATATGAAACTTTTACCAGAGATTTTTATACTTTGCCATAATAAAAAAAGAAAAAAATTAGACAAAAGCATTAGACCTTCATCCTTCTTTTCTATCTAATTAATTTTTTGTTTTATTTTCTTCTATTTTTATTTTCTTCTATACAGATACACAGCTAGCATGGCAGTCATTCCACACATGATTTCAAATCCAGGCGTGCTCTTGCTTTCTTTTGCAGGAGTGCTGGTATTGTCTTTCTTTTCAGCTGTCTGATCGATATTTGCCACTGTACTTCCATTAGATTTATTCTGCGTATCATTCACAGCTGACTGTGTTTTATCCCCAGTTGCAGGCTGTATTCCAGTCCCTGTTACTGTAGTTTTGCCCGTTATTGCAAATGAAGAGTATCCCGGTGTTTTGGCTGTAAAATACAGGTAGCTGTTGTCTTCACCTGAGAGGATTGCTGGCAGTTGAGTCCATTTCTTGTCACTGTACCTGTTCAGAGTAATAGAGGATTTTTCAATTTTTTTGTCCTGCATCCAGGCTTTCTCGACTTTGAAAGATACGACTGCATTTTCGATATTCTTTGAATCCCCAAATCCGCCGTTTCCAACCCAGATGTTCAAGTACTTGTAGACTTCATCAGAAGGCAACCCTGAAACCAGAGTGGATTTTCCTTTCAGCATCTCGACTATGGTCGTTGTCTTTCCAGTAGTTTTCTTTGAATCGAAGCTAACAGATACGACAGGAGTAGCGTTCCTTGGGAAATCGAACTTTACAGATTTTCCACTATTTATAAATGTCTGTGAAAGTTCCTTAACTTCAACATTACTTTGAGGTTCAGGAGAACCGCCGGCACCGCTTCCACCGCTGCTACTTCCGCCGCTGGGACTATTGTCTGTCAGTACAGTAATTATTGTATTTTTTGAGTCAGCTCCGTACTCGTTGCTTACCACTAGAGTAACTGTATAGGTTTCCGCTGTAGAGTAAGTATGCGTTGGATTTCGATCAGTTGATTTAGCTCCGTCTCCAAAGTCCCAGAACCATGAAGTAGGTGCCCCCGTACTTGTGTCAGTAAACTGCACATTCAATGGCACATTTCCAGATGTGGCACTGCTAGTGAAACATGCATCAACTAAGGTCGAGGTTACATCAATAGAACCGTATCCATACCCTTTAGCTACCCAATTAGAGACATTTTGATCGTCTGGTCCTAATGTATTGTTAACTTGAGAGCCTATTTGCATGTATGGAGAAACATTCCACATCACATTATCGTGAATATTGATAGATCCCCTCGCACGTACACTACCTATCCCGGCACTATTATCGGATCCTTGAAAGTCGTGCATGATGTTGTGATGTACATTCACGTTAGTGAGTGTACTCTGCAGTTGCACACAAGACCAGCCTGATCCAGGGGTCCCTGAAGTGAATGTATTATGGTCCACTTCAATATTTTCGCTATTGTCTACCCTAATACCTGTATTAGTTTGAACCTGCACATCGCAGTTGGACATTCGGCAATTTTTAGAATCAGATATAAAAGCTACTCCATCATGCCCTGCCGAATAAATCCTACAATTATATACGGTTATATTAGTACTCCCAAAGACCTGAACACCGTCATTATACAGGTAACGAGTAAATAAAATATCATGTACTGTACATTTATTAGCTGATTCCAGTACAATACAGTCCCGATACTCACCATGACCACCATCACGAGGGCTAGTTGCTGTACTTTGGAATTGAAGATCACATATTTCAACATTAGAAACATTTAATCCTGATATATACCCATGTTCTTCACTGGAGTCACAAACCGAACCATTAGCAAAGATTATTGTACTGTCACCTGCACCTTTTAGTACTACATTAGACTTTAACACTATGGGTGCACTTATGTTATAAGTGCCAGCAGTAAGGAGAACAAACCCAGGGTTACTTGATGTTGCACCTGATGCTACAGAATCTATCGCGCTATTAATCGCAATCTGGGCATCTGTTTCAGAAGTCGGATTTACGGTTATTACTCTCTCTGCGCCTAATGCATTAGGCATAGTTATTAAAATAAGACATATTGTCAAGAACAGAATTCCATGTTTTTTTCCTAACACCATATCACCTTTGGGTCGGATCTATAATCCGGAAACTTTTTTATTTTCTTGATTTTCAACTGATTGTAGCCGGCTGCTAGTGAAATTAAAGGTGAATTTTGATGACCCCAGAATATATTAAAAAGTCTCCGAATTTATTCAGTTGCACAAATGGATATAGTTTTGAGAAGCTCACTGATTATATTTTTTAAGTTAATTTTAAATATGTAGTAAAGTGCTCACATTAGTGGGTATTTGAATAATGATACAACAATATTCTTATGTTCTTAATAAGCTGGCTTTCTTCAATTAATTGGAAATAAACTATAGGACTTACGCACTAGATATACAAAATCAAACACATTCAGCGTTGTGACCGGTTTCGTGTTTTATACAGTTGAAGATTTAATGCTGCTAATTTCATATATCAATCGCGTAAGTCCTATATCAATCATATATTTAATTCCTAGAGGTGCTTAACCTTGGTTCCTGTATCCCCCGATATAGTACTCCGAAACTATGCTCCCCCAAGCATGTTGGTTTGAAGAAGGATCAGCAGCCTCTAGGCACGGTATTTATAACGACTGACTCCTCTACTTATACTCCAATGTTCCACTATTTACTGATAATGGGATCTATTTAAATGCAATTGTGCAAAAAAATGCAGCGAATGTGTCCACTTTGTAATTGTTGTGCAAAAATGATATTTTCCGCAGTTTGATACTATAATTCTTGCCTTTATGTGCCATTTTCCCGGTGATTAGAATGATTAACTTTCCTAATTTTGAAGGTTTTCACTTGTTTTGTAAAATAACCAGATTTTTTGCAACAAAACCCTTCCCTTAATGCCATAACATCTTTCCTTTAAACAGTGTCGCTAATTTGCTGTAAATCCAAAGTGAAGTTTTTGTATACTGTGGGGATAATGATTTTTTGATATGGAATTTTCTACTCAATAACTTCTTGAGATTTGTGATTTTACCGAAAAATCGGTACACCGCCAACGGTAAAGGAATCGTATCTCTAAATTGAATATTTTTAAAGTGTTTTTATAGAAAAAGCATTGATTATGTATCCTGCTTTCGGCAGGTCGACATAAAAATCCATTCAATTTTTCTATTGATATCGTTTTTTTCAGAACTTTTGAAATTCAATTTAAATCAAAAATTACTAAATGTTAACCATAACATAATTAATATATATTTTGGGTAAATGAGATAAATGACAAATCGTGTTAAATATATAGTCCGTATGATACTGTTTTTTAAGTTAACATGCAAAAAATAACAATTAAGGATATTTAGATGTTAGGGTGTGCTTGCTGCCGAATGTAGGATGTATCTGATCTCAAAAAAAGTACTAAATATTCTTAATTGCGTAACAAGTTTAAAAGTCTTAACTGATTTATTATAAATCTGGTCGCCTTTTTATCAATATTTTATATAGTGATTATATATTTACTCATTTAATTACATGTATCTATTATCTATTTACTTCTCAATAGTATATGTTGAGAATCTTTATATATCCTTCTTTTTTTATGATGCACTATACGATTAACAAATAGAATGGATGTAGATTGTTGACTTAGTGTTATTATTTAAAGGAGTGTCTTTGATGACAAATAAATTAAAAACTTACACAGTTCTTATTTTAGTTGTAATTGGACTTGTGTTTCTAGGAATAGGATGTGCTGGAAAAAATAATGAAAGCCCTTCAGCTCAGAATGCCTCTTCAGGCGGAACGCCAGAGAAGGGAGCCGTTGCAGGAGCACAGAGCATTTCTGTGAAAGGTTCTGATTCAATGCTGCCTATTGCACAGGCTGAAGCTGAAGAGTTTATGAACGAAAAATCTGAGACAAGTGTAACAGTTACTGGAGGAGGATCCGGTGTTGGGATTGCAGCTCTCATTGACGGGCAGGTAAATATTGCTACTGCATCCAGAGAAATAACTCCTGACGAAACCGAAACCGCAAAAAAGAATGGAATCAATCCTATGGAGCATACCGTTGCCTATGACGGCATTACAGTGATTGTAAATCCTGCAAATCCTGTTTCTAAACTTACCTTTAGCCAGCTTCGCGGCATCTATAACGGAAGCATCAGTAACTGGAAGGATGTTGGCGGTCAGGACAAGCAGATTGTAGTGATTACCAGGGATAGCAGTTCCGGAACTTATCAAGATTTCAAAAAAGATGTTTTGCTTGGGGACGAATACAGGACTGATGCAGTTACCCAGCCTGCTACAGGCGGAATAGTCACTGAGGTTTCTCAGAACCAAAACGCAATCGGATATATCGGCTTTGCATACCTCAATAATAAAATAAAAGCATTAAGCCTGGACAAAGGAAACGGCTTCGTATCTCCAACTACTGAAAGCATTCTTAGTGGTGCATACCCGCTCTCAAGAGCTCTATACTTCTATACCAATGGAGAACCTTCAGGCCTAACAAAGGAATTTATCGACTTTGTATTAAGCGAGAAAGGGCAGAACATTGTAAAAGAAATTGGGTACATCCCGCTAAAGAAGTAAATATCAAAAGAGATTGAAAGGAAAAAAAACATGTTTAGCAGAAAATATAAGGAAAAAGCGATCGAATCGATGCTTTTCGCAGTCAGCGCCCTCACGATCGTAATCCTTTTCCTTATATGCATTTTTTTGTTCAAGGACAGTTTACTTCTCTTTAAAGATACGTCTCTTCTGGACTTTCTAACAGGGAAGTTCTGGTACCCAACATCAGTGAACAGACAGTTTGGGCTGTTACCTCTTTTTTTGGCTCACTTATTGTTACTGCTGGTGCAATTGTTTTTTCAGTGCCTCTGGGAATTGCTTGTGCAATATATATCTCTGAGATTGCAAATCCAAAGGTTGCGAATTTAATGAAGCCCTTTATTGAGATTCTTGCAGGCATTCCTTCTGTTGTGTTTGGATTCTTTGGACTTATTGTTTTAGTTCCTTTTATACAGAAAACCTTTAACCTGCCGACGGGACAAACTGCCTTTACAGGATCTATTATGCTTGGAATTATGGCACTTCCAACGATTATCACTATTTCAGAAGATGCTATCAGCTCGGTTCCAAGCACTATCAAGCAGGGTTCTCTTGCTCTTGGAGCCACACAGTGGCAGACTATATATAAGGTCATAGTTCCTGCAGCCCTTTCCGGAATTTCAGCTGGTGTAATGCTTGGCATAGGTAGGGCTATAGGGGAGACAATGACTCTTATGATGGTAACCGGAAATTCTGCAATAATTCCTTCTTTTCCAGGTGGCTTTTTTGACCCTGTGAAAACAATGACTGCCACAATCGCACTTGAAATGGGCGAAGTTCCTCAGGGAAGTACCCATTTCCATGCCCTCTTTGCGGTTGGATCTGTACTTTTCATTATAACTCTCTTGATTAACCTGATTGCAGATTGGATCAAAAAACGATACAGTTTTAAGGTGGACTAAGAATGGGATTCGGTACAGAAATAAACGAAAATGATTATAATCCCTTTCAGATTCAAGATGGACTGAAAATCAGATTGAATGCAAGAATGAGTGAAAAAATTGCCTTTACATTACTCCGTTTTGCAGCATTGATAGTCGCTGGGTTTGTTTTAATTATCCTCGGCTATATTATTTACAATGGATACAGTGCAATTAGCATTGAATTCCTTACTGAAATGCCTAGAAGGATGATGACCCAAGGGGGGATCTATCCAGCAATTGTGGGTACTCTGCTCCTTATCATAGGGTCAATGGCTATAGTTCTTCCCCTTGGGATTATGGCTGCTATTTACCTTAACGAATATGCAGGAGAAAGTCGAACCACCTGGACTATTGAAATGGCGATCAATAATCTGGCAGGAACACCATCTGTAGTATTCGGACTTTTCGGACTGGCACTATTTGTTAAGTACTTTGGTTTTGGCCCTTCTTTACTTTCAGCGTCCCTTACTCTTTCTCTTCTGATCATCCCGGTGATTATACGTGCCAGCGAAGAAGCCCTGCTTGCAGTTCCAAATGAGTATCGGGAATCCTCTCTTGCACTTGGTATCAGTAAATGGCAGACAATCAGGCATGTAGTACTGCCAGCAGCCATTCCAGGAATTGTTACTGGTTCTATCCTCAGCATAGGAAGGGTTGCAGGGACAGCTCCTATACTTCTTACAGGAGCTGCTTATTTCTTGCCAAGACTGCCGGATTCAGTATATTCTCAGTTTATGGCTCTTCCATATCATCTTTTCGTGCTTGCAACTGCCGGGACTAACATTGAAAAAACCCGACCTATTCAGTATGGAACTGCTCTAGTTCTGTTGATGATCATGCTGAGCCTAAATATACTAGCAGTCTTAATCCGCAGGCACTATAGGCAAAAACTAAAAATTTAATTTATAATAAGGATTTTTTTCTAAAAACTATTTTAGTATTAATTTTACATTTTTTTACACAAATGAAATTGAGGTCAAAAATGGCTAAAACTGTCCTAAATGTATCTAACCCTCAAAACATAATTCAGCCCCATATAGAAGTAGAAAATCTGAATCTATGGTACGGAGAAAAACAGGCCCTTAGGAATATCTTCATGAGGATTCCCAAAAACAGCGTAACTTCTTTAATAGGCCCTTCCGGCTGTGGGAAATCCACTTTTATCCGTTGCTTAAACAGAATGAATGATCTTATTAAAAATTGCAGAGTTGAAGGTAAAGTTTCGATTGAAGGCCAGAATGTCTATAGAACAGACATAGATGTTGTTGATCTTCGGAAGCAGGTAGGTATGGTTTTTCAAAAGCCAAACCCTTTCCCTATGTCCATTTATGACAATATTGCATACGGGCCGCGCCTTCATGGTATAAATAAGAATGAGGTAGATGACGTTGTCGAGAATGCACTTCGTTCTGCTGCCCTCTGGAATGAAATTTCAGACCGACTCAAATCTCCTGCTCTTTCCCTGAGCGGGGGGCAGCAGCAGAGGCTTTGTATTGCCAGGACTCTGGCAGTAAAACCTAAAATTATTCTCTTTGATGAACCTTGCAGTGCTCTTGATCCGATTTCTACTTCAAAGATTGAAGAGCTTATTATGGATCTCAAACAAGACTATACCATAGTAATCGTAACTCATAATATGCAACAAGCAGCTAGGATATCAGATTATACCGGATTTTTCCTTATGGGGGAATTGATTGAGTTTGGGCAAACCAGACAGATTTTTAATAATCCTCAACAGCGAAGTACCGAGGATTATATTACTGGCAGGTTTGGGTGATTGAAAAATGGTTAGAGAAAGATATCTAAAGCAGTTAGACCTGCTCAAAAAATCCGTACTTTCTTTTGGAAAAATGACTGAACTTGTGTTTAGAGATTCAATGGTCGCAGTTATAGATCTCGATGTCAAACTCGCTGAGAGGACGCTTGCCTTTGAGGAAGAAGTTAATAAACTTGAGGAAGAGATTGAGATTTCCATTTTTGATCTGTTAGCGCTTCAGCAGCCCATGGCGAGCGATCTTCGTCTTGTTGTATCAGCTCTAAAGATCTCAGCTGATCTCAAAAGGATTGTAGGACTATCAATCAACATTGCCAAAATCCCCGGAAAAATTGAAGGTGGGCATATAAAACCTCTTGTAGATACGAAAAAAATGGCTGATATTGCAGCATATATGCTTGAGAATTCCCTTAAAGCTTTTGAGACCCAAGATGTAGAATTAGCAAAAGCGGCAGCAGCTAGGGATGATGAGGTCGATAAGATGTTTTACGCAGTCTGGGTTGAGTTGATAGAAATGATGGCAAAAGACACCAGCATCATTTCGAAAGCTACATATCTACTTTTCCTGATTCGATATATTGAAAGGATTGCTGATCACTGCTGTAATATTTGTGAGAGTGTAGTTTATCTTGCTACAGCTGAAAGGGTCAAACTAAACTGATTAACTTATAATCAATGCACAAACTTGAAAACAAATCTTACAAAAATACTTCGAAACCGTAGTATCAGATTCTTTCGTAACAGGCCTAGAGTAACTTATTTTCTTTGTAAATTGCCTTATTATTAATTTGGACATATTCATTGACTACAAAAGCAGATCGAACGAATATAACTAGCAAAATCAAATCTTAGAGGCTGTCTTAAAATTCAAACCATTTCTACAATTGGATAATAAGCAGTATTTTACTCAAATTCAGATATTATATTTTTTAGAAATTAAGTACACATTGACCTCATGGATGATACTTTATCCAATAAGACACGCACCCAAAGTAAAATCAAGACAAGAAACATTATGATAAGATTTACCTATTAAACATCTAGCGATTTAATGCTACTATTTTTCAGTTCAAATACATGAGTCCTATCCCAGTTGTAGGATCAAGTTCAATTTTAAGACATGCTCTAACCTAGATTCGGCAGGTTAACGTAATTAGAGATATATATTTTTACATTTTTCCCCCATGAGACTTAAAATCTTCCAATGAACGTCCTCCATATTCACTATTTCCGACACTATCCCCCCTTCATTCTGAGTATTAAGCTCTGTAACTCCCTGAAACAAGAAAAATATCCATCTCATCGTGGGAGTTTTTGTAGGCTTTCTCTTCTGGTCTGGAACCGTTTCATTCTCTTCTTCCAATCTTGTTCTTAACTTCCATTCTGCAATGGAATAAATCATAAGGCAGAGAACCATTATCATTACAAGTGCTTCTATCCTTGTTTTCTTTTTTAGGTAAACTTGCGATATGCTGAAGGTGTTACCTTTCAAGAATCTGAACCCTTTTTCAACCTTATCCTGTCCTTTATAGTACGCCAGAATATCTTCAGGAGAAAGGCTAATGTCATTGCTTGCAAGAATGAAAAGACCCATTTTTTCCATTTCTTTCAAAACAAAAGCATCATTAGTCTTTATTTCAGCTTCAATTTTATAATAAGTCTTCAAAATCTCATCTTTTGAAATTCTACCTCTCTTTCCAGATTCACGTTTTTTAATAGACTTCAATTCTATTTTATCAAATACAACAGAAGGGAAATCTTGAATCCATGTCTCAGCAGCCTTTAAAGCATCTTCCTCGCAAAAGAAATCCTGTCCCTTCAGTTTTTTCAAAGACTTCCTTGCTTTCTCAATTTCTTTATCAAACTTGTTCTTCAGAGTTTTCTCTTTCTTCTCTTTCATCTTATGAGAAAGCAACAAAACCCACTTTTGTTTAACCCCACCATAATCCACAAATGTTTCATAAAATGAGTATCTATCATCGCTTTTTAGAGTTTTCAGGTTCAAATTTGCAGTAAGTAAATCCTTTGCTTCAGTAATTGTTGCAGTAACGCGACTGATCCAGAATGTCTTCCCCATTTTTTTGATATTATCTTCTGTGTAGAAGGAGTTGTCAGCAACATAGTACACTTTATTCTCATGAGTTAAACTTGATTTAAGAGATTTGATGACTTCCATGATAGTGATTTTGTCCGGAGCGTTCCCAGAATGAGTATTCATGAAGAAGGGTATACCTTGCTGATTCACAATCAAACTCAACACGAATTGCTTGAGATCCCATCTACCGTTCTTAGGTACTCCAAAAGTGATGTCTATTGCCCCTTCTTCCTCACTTTCATAGTCGCCGTATACACTGACGCTTGTAGTGTCAGTGTGTAATAGGTGACAAGAAATCGGTAGACGATTCATTACATGAAGAACGATATCCATAAAGAGTTTTGTTGGACCATACTCAGAAATCCTATCAAGGGTTTCTCCGATTGCGTATTGATTCAGGTCTTCCCTTGGTTACGCCTTCTCCAAAGAGCCTTTCTGTTGAAATGTTTTTGAAAAAATCAGGAAACAAGTACAAACGCTGCCCCACAAAACCAAGACCATTGATTACCATGGAAAGGATACAGATCGAATGGGGTACTTTATGGTCTCTTTTCTTCGGAAGCTTCTCATCAATAAGTTTGTCAATTTCAAGTTCCCGAAAAAGTCCAGCTATGAGACCAAGGTGACCTAAAAAGCTTATACGTTTCACAGTTGCATCAACGTTTCTACTACCGTTTTTGGGGTTACTAAATTTCAAGTGATCTCCGTAAAGAGGAGTTTGTTATTGATTTAGCTTTGAAAATGGCAATGAAAGGGATGAGTGAAGAGGGTATTGCTGATGTATTGGGGATAACTCCAGCTACTGTACGCAGGTGGTTAGATCGTGCAGCAGAAGGCTGTGATAAGGTAAATAAGAATTTGATGAAAGACCTGAATGTACCCAAGATTGAAATGGATGAGATATGGGTAATTGTCCAAAAAAAATCGTCCCAAGAATGAAAAATTATGAAGATGATGGCCCGTGGATGTGGGTAGCTTTTGCACCAAGTTGCAGGTTAATAGTTGCTTTTTCTATAGGTCCCAGAAAACAGCATGTTGCGGACGAATTAGTGAAATTAACGGCTAAACGTCTTTCTGAATCAAAGCCTCTTTTTGTCTCTGATGGGTTAGAATTTTATGGAAAAGCTCTTCTAAAACAATTTGGAGAAATAGAAGAGTTCCCCAGAACAGGGAAGAGAGGACGGCCAAAGAATCCAAAACTTGTTCCTCCTGATGACTTGAGGCATGCTCAGGTAGTTAAAAAAAGAAAAGGAGGAAAGTTACAGAAGATTGCAAAGAAGATTATATTTGGAAAAGACATTGAAGAAACTGAGATCTCAACAAGTTTACTCGAAAGACAAAACCTGACATTCAGGCAAGAAAACAATAGAATTTCAAGAAAGACGATAGGATTTTCGAAGAAAATAAAGTGTTTAATAGATAGAATGATGCTATACTGTACACATTTTAATTTCTGCAGGGAACATGGAGGATTGACATATCAGGATGATAAAGGCTTTAAATGTAAAAATACACCTGCAAGAGAAGCAGGAATCACTCAGTCAAAGTGGAGTTTAAAAGAACTACTGACATTCAGGTGTTTTAAAACATCAACCAGATAAAACAGGACGACCAACTTTCTTGTGATTGCGAAAAATAGATACAATTTACGTGAGCATTCATCATTCAACTATCGAAGTCCAGTGGAAATATGGAATTCCTCGGGAGTTTCATTGAGTGTTACTGCAGGAGGTCTGTGGACATGAAGGCTAGGTTATCAGTTGATGCCAAGGCTTGAAGTCATTCACGCTCAAAAGCTTTATCGGCCAGAATCAGGTATGTCGGAAGCTTATCTGAATCTGCAACTGGTATTAACTAGGCCAATTAACTGGGATCTTATTAGGCAACAGTATGACCAAATGGTTAAATATGCTACAGCTCTGCGATTGGGAACAGCAGAAACGGAAGCTATATTAAAAAGATTTTACCAGGAATAATTTAAAACATCCGACTTACCAGGCTCTTGGAGAGTTAGGCAAGGCCGTTAAAACCATTTTCCTTTGTGATTACCTAAGTTCGGAGGAATTACGCAGGGAGATTCATGAAGGTCTTAACGTGGTTGAAAACTGGAACTCGGCTAATTCATTTATCTTTTACGGCAAAAGCGGGGAAATTTCAACTAACCGCCTTGGTGATCAGGAAGTATCCGTTTTATCATTGCACTTGCTCCAGAACTGTCTGGTTTACATCAATACGCTTATGCTTCAAAATATTTTATCGGATCAAAAATGGTTTAACCTAATGACTCCCGAAGACCTCAGAGCTTTGATTCCCCTTGTTTATGCACACATCAACCCCTATGGAACGTTTAAGCTAAACATGGCTGAACGACTTTCTCTTGAAGTGGGCGATATCGCTTGATATGAGTTGTTGTTTCCATATAATTCCATCTACTTTGCGGGTGGTGACAGCTTCGCTGGTACTACCCCCAATAAGAATTTCAAAACTATATTCCTAATCGGAAGATAGATGAATTATTCCAAATTTGAGATTTAAGACGTAACTCTGAGTTTTGGGATCAGCTCATTATCAAAATAGCATTTATTAAATTATTAAAATAACTAAATAGGAAAGCCTATATTCTCTTCTTTCAAATGTGATAACACAGGCTGACATAATACCGTTACCACATTATTACCTCAACACCTGTGTCTAGTATCTTTTAGAACCTAGTCAGCCTGTCTAAAATGTCCTAACTAGGATAATTCTTTTGATGATGAAAACATACTTTTTTTAGGTCAGGCATGCAGCTGCCAGGAGCAATTTATTAACACAAAAGGGAAAACTGAGTTAATAGATATTGTCGTGATGATCGTAATCTTCAAGGGTTACTGTCTTTGATTCTTCATCAATGGAAAAAATGAGAACAAAGTGTTTATCAATATGTACTCTTTTGAGATGATTCATTGGAGCCCTTAGATTTTTGTACCTATGTGGATTCTCTAAAATCTCATCGACTTTGTTTAAAATAATCTCAAGTTGCTTTTTATTCTTCTTAGCTAACTTTTCAAATTTGCTATCGAGCTCTTCTTTGATTCTCAAATTGTACATAAAGATCAAATACTGTATCGTTTTCTTAAGTTCTCAACGGTGCCTACTTCGATAGTTTTTTGTTTTTCTATTTTTTTAAGTTTTTCAATATATTCCGGTTTTAACTCTGGCTCTAACATTTCTTCCTCATATTCAGCTACTATAAAATCAATAGCTGCACTTTCGTCTTTTAAACCGTATTTAGCCTTGATAGCGTTCAAAATCTTGTTCGTGCGGTCATCAATGTTTATAATCGCTTGAACCATGTTTATCATATTAATGAAACGCTAACTCCATATTAATTAATATCGTTTAAGGCCTCCATCCAAGACCACACTAGATGAGGACCTCATCAGGCCTGTAAATATTCTCTTTTAAGGATAATTATCTTGATGTCGAAAATATACCTTTTTTAGGTCACTTCTACAGTTGCCAGGATAACTTTTCTATCACAATCAGGAAAAAGAAAAAAGAACGGAAAATTACTCTTTTACAATTCTGTAAAGTGGCTCTCCTGGTTTAATATGCCCGTTTTCACCAAATTCTTGAATCGTTTCTTCGGTAACATGCAAATCAAAGATCTCATCAGGATCTTCAGCATAATTTCTGACATCCTCAATTGCATATTCAATTGTTTGAGGTTCGCCTGCATTGGTCTTTACAAGAGTTTCAAAGCCGTCCTCATTAAGATGTGCAAATTTTTCAAGTGCTTCAATCATTGTCATTTCCATCTATTCAACCTCTTCTTCCTGGTCTTCCAGTTCTACCTAGTCTTTTTGGAGTCAATAGCAACCCTGCTTATTGATTTCTCTTATTTTGTTGTTAATGCCCTTTTGATGCCCCCATATCCACTTTTGTATATTATGTATCGGTTGAAGTCTTTTAGTACTACTGTATTCTGCAGCCCAGGGAGTCTGGTTATCAGAATAGTATCTGAGTTCTATAGTTTCGCCTGTGCTTTTTGAATCAGTAAATGAAAATGTAAGATCTTGTTTGACTTCATCAAGGAAAACGTAAACATCTCCGGTTTTCTTAATGATCTTCATTCCTCATCACCTTCTATGGCTTCCAATTCTACCCAATCCTTGATGATATAATCACATTCAGGATTAGGGCAATATTGACCTATTCTAACAAATTTCTTAATTTCCGTCCCGAAAGCCGTTTTAAGATATTCTTTCTCACATTT
>CAVZFI010000022.1:0-134959 GCA_963774465.1 uncultured Methanosarcinaceae archaeon
GTAAAAAATATCTCAGTAGAAAGTCTAGCTGGAAAAGAGTATTTCAGAGGGTTGTTGCAAAAATATCTTTTTCAAATTTTCAAGAACGAAGGCAAAATATGCGATATTTTTAAAAAGAGCTAAAAGAGTTTTCAATGCGACTGCCGGGATTCGAACCCGGGTTCTAAGCTTGGGAAGCTCAGGTCATAGCCACTAAACCACAGTCGCACACGGATTTCAGGAAGTGCTGTGTATTCTTCTCATGCATCTTTTAGATATTAAAGGTTTCGGTAATGGGGAGAGGATGGCGAGGAGAGCTGTTTTAGTGGGAGAAAAAGGAAAGATTCTATTTCTGAAATTTGAGGGTGCAAAGCGATAAAGACCGGGGGATGGAATAATATTGAGTAAATGGAAAATTTCAAGGCGTTTTTTCGGGGAGAGGGCAATGGCTCGGTTTATGGAGCTTGCGGAACTTTTTGAGGAACTTGAAAAGATAACATCTCATAAAGAGATAGTCAGGAAAATAGCTAATTTTTTTTAGGAGCTGGCAAGGAAAAGAAGTAAGGGACAGTGCATATCTTTTTCTCGGGAGCATAGGGCCTGCCTTTTGAGAACACGGCACTTGGAGTCGGGGATAAGCTTGCTTTAAAAAGCTATTGCAGGGGCATACGGAGTTTCCGAAGAGGAAGTTAAACAAAGGTATTCAAGGACAGGGGACCTTGGGGATGTGGCATTTGAGTTAAACAAGAGGGAACGGAATTCCCTGACAATTGGAGAGGTCTTCGGAAGGCTCAGAGAGATAAAAGAAGTCTCAGGAAAAGGAAGCCAGGAGGAAAAGACCGGGCTCCTGTCCGACATCCTGCAACGGGCCAGCCCTGAAGAAGGGAAATATATAATCAGGATCGTTCTCGGGAGGCTCAGGCTGGGAGTCGGGGACCAGTTTTTGCTCGAAGCATTTTCTATTGCTTTTACAGGGGACAAAAAATACACCGGCAAAATCAAGGAGAGTTACAGCGTCTGCACTGACATTGGAGAGCTTGCAGAATCCCTTGCAGAATACGGGTCCGGGGCTATCCGGGCATTTTTCCTTAAAACTGGGCAGGCCTGTCAGGTCAATGCTTGCCCAGCGCGTGGAAACTTTCGAAGAGCTTGAGGAAAGGATTTCCGGAAAAAAAGCAGCCGAAGAAAAATATGATGGAGAGAGGGTGCAGATCCATAAAGACGGGAATGAGATTAAAGCCTTTTCTCGAAGGCTTGAGAATATAACTGCCCAGTATCCTGATCTTGTCGAAGCTGCCAGGAAAAGCGTTCTTGCGGATAAAATCGTGCTTGACGGGGAAATAGTCGCATACATCGAAGACAGGAAAGGAAATGACTCTACAGAAGAATTTTATCCATTCCAGAAACTTATGCAAAGGCGCAGGAAGTATGAAGTTGAAAAATATACTGAAATATGCCCTGTAGCTGTCTTTTTTTTTGATATCCTTTACCTGGAAGGAAAATCCCTCCTGAAAGAGCCCTACCCGAAAAGAAGAGCTCTCCTTGAAGAACATGTAAAGGAGTCGGGGATTATTCGCCTGGCCAGAAGAATTGTTACTGATAATCTTGAAGAAATTGAGGACTTTTTTAACGAAACCCTGGAAAAGAAGCTTGAAGGAATTGTAATTAAAGCTATGGCAGCAATTCTGTTTACGAAGCAGGAAAAAGGAGCTGGCTCTGGCTCAAATGGAAAGAAGAATATGCAGAAGGAATGAGGGAGACCTTTGACCTTGTAATTGTAGGAAAATATTACGGGCGAGGAAAAAGGAAAGGCTCATTTGGGGCTCTCCTCTGTGCAGTCCTCAATGAAGATAAACAGCGTTTTGAGACCTTCACAAAAGTAGGGACAGGTTTCACCGACGCGGATGCAAAAGAGATCGACAGCCTGCTTTCAGAGCATATCATAGCTGACGCCCCAAAAGATGTCTTCATAAAAAGTAGAATGCTTCCTGATACTTTCGTGGAGCCCGCTGTGGTTATTGAAGCTCTTGGCAAGGAAATAACAGAAAGCCCCGGGCATACCGCCGGAGGAGGGGAAGGGGAGACCGGGCTTGCTTTGCGCTTTCCCCGTTTTTTACGCATAAGATACGATAAAGGACCCTCTGACGTTACTACAGTTAAAGATATCAGGAATTTGAAGGAAGGAATTTGAAGATTTACGTGGGAAGAAGGGAGAAAAAAGAGTCGAAAAAGAGAGTAAAAGGGAAGGGGGAAGCCATTGAAAAATCAAGAGATTGCCGAGTTACTTTATGAAGCTGCAGACATTCTTGAATACCAGCAGGTTGAGTGGAAACCAGGAGCTTACCGGAAAGCAGCTCAGATGATAGAGAATCTGGGGAAGATATCGAAAAAATCCATGCGAGAAAAGGGAAAGAAGGACTGACCGAAATTCCAGGTATCGGGGAATCCATTGCCGATCACATTGCTGAATATCTGGAAACAGGCAAGGTGGAGAAGTTTGAAAAGCTTAAAGGGAAAGCCCCTCCAGGCACTGCGGAACTGATGGAAATCAGAGGGCTTGGGGCTAAGAGAATGAAAAAACTTGCCGATGCCCTTGGAATAATGAATATTTCAGACCTCAAGGACGCGATCAATGCACACAAACTCAGGAAACTGGAAGACTTCGGAGAAAAAAGCGAAGAAAACCTCGCAAGGGCAATTGAACAGTATGAAAAAAGCCATTCCCGGATAGCTCTCGGAAAGGCGCTTCCACTTGCAGACGAACTCATATCAGCCTTAAAAGCCGAGTGTAAGAGCGCTACATGTAAAGTAGATCTCTCGAAGATAATCTACACAGGCTCGCTTCGCAGGTTGAAGGAAACAATCGGGGATATTGATATCCTTGCAGAAGCAGAAAAAGAAGAGGCATTGAAGATAATGGAGGCCTTTGTCTCCCTTCCGGACGTTGAACAGGTTGTCTTAAAAGGCAGCACAAAAAGCAGTATAATCCTGAGAGAAGGAACAGCTATTGACCTGAGGGTAGTCGCACCTGAAAGTTACGGAGCAGCGCTTCAATATTTTACGGGCTCAAAGGAGCATAATATAGAACTTAGAAATATTGCAATCAAAAAAGGTTACAAGCTCTCCGAATATGGACTGTATTCAAAAGAGTCAGAAAAACAGATTGCAGGCAAAAGCGAGGAGGAAATTTATGAAAAACTGGGCCTTATCTATATCCCACCCGAACTTAGGGAAAGCCGGGGAGAAATTAAAGCCGCCGCAAAAAATGCCCTTCCCGAAGCTGATAGAAGCAGGCGATCTCAGGGGAGATCTCCATATGCATACAAACTATAGCGAAGGAAAAGAAAGCCTTGAAACCATGATAAGGGAAGCGGAAGCTCTTGGTTATGAGTATATCGCAGTCACCGACCATTCCCGTTCCCAGAGGATTGCCAGCGGCATGAAAATAGAAAGATTAAAGGCCCAATGGGAAGAAATTGACAAACTCTCAAAACGCTTCAAGATAAAAATCCTCAAAGGTTCTGAGGTTGAGATCCTGAAAGATGGAAGCCTGGACTATCCGGATGAAATCCTCAAAGAACTCGATGTTGTGGTGGGAGCTGTACACTCAGGCTTTTCAGCTCCTGAAAAAAAGATGACAAAAAGAATCGTTTCTGCTCTGAAAAACAGGTATCTTGATATTCTCGCTCATCCATCAGGCAGGCTGCTTGGGAAAAGAGAAGCCTTATGCCGTCAACTTTGAAAAGGTCTTTGAAGCTGCGGCTGCAAACGGAAAAGTGATGGAAATCAACAGCCAGCCGTCGAGGCTTGACCTCAACGACGAGCTTATCCTGCGAGCAAAGAATTTCGGCCTGAAGTTCTGTATCTCTACGGACAGCCATGCTATTTCCGACCTTGCATCCATACGGTACGGCCTCGGGCAGGCTCGGAGGGGCTGGCTTGAAAAAGAAGACGTTGTGAACACGTATCCATACTCCAGGCTTAAAGAATTTTTCAAGAAACTCAAGCCCTGACCATTTGCACTTTCGAATGTAAAAATTTATAATATTAACTTCAAGCTCTGCAACCATGGAAAACACCTGCATGCCGGAAAAATTTCTGTCCCATAAATAAGCCCTCTTGAGCAAGTTGAAAAGCAATTTTACCTTTCCATAAATTAGTCTTCTTGAGCGAAGCGAGAAAAATCCTCGAACTTCTATGAATTAGCGCTCTGAGTGCAGCGAAAAGGGCCTCGTGCTGTTGCGATTACATCGCAACTCCCAGAAAATCTCCGATTTCCTGTGATCCCGAGGCGCAATTCGGGGAGAAAAACTAATAAAGGAGTACAAGTTCAAATTGATACTAAACCCATGAAACAAAAATCAGGAAAAAGGTAATAATATGGTTTCAAAGGACCTTCCCTTCACCAAAGAGGATATTCTGGAAATAATGAAAAAGTACCCTACACCATTTCATATCTACGATGAAAAAGCCATAGTGGAAAATGCGCGGAGAATGAAAACGGCTTTCAGGGAAGTTCCCGGTTTTAAAGAGTTTTTTGCCGTAAAAGCCCTTCCAAACCCATTTATTCTCAAAATCCTCAAAGACGAGGGTTTCGGTGCGGATTGCAGTTCCCTGCCTGAGCTAATTCTTGCTGAAAAAGCGGGAATGACTGGAGAAGACATCATGTTCAGCTCAAACGACACTCCCTCTGACGAGTTCGTAAAGGCAAAGGAGCTTGGGGGTTACATAAACCTTGATGACATAAGCCATATCGACTACCTTGAGAAACATGCAGGGCTTCCGGAAATTGTTTGCTTCAGGTACAATCCTGGCCCCCTTAAGGGAGGAAATTCCATCATAGGAAAGCCGGAGGAGGCAAAGTACGGCTTTACGAGAGACCAGCTTTTTGAAGGCTACCGCATACTAAGGGACAGGGGGATAAAGCGTTTCGGAATACACACAATGGTTGCCTCAAACGAATTAAATCCTGATTACTTTGTTGAAACCGCAAGAATCCTTTTCGAACTCATAGTTGAAATCTCAAAGGAACTCGATATAAGGTTCGAATTTGTGAACCTCGGCGGAGGCATAGGGATTCCCTACATGCCCGACCAGGAACCGGTCTCCTTCGAAGCCGTGGCAAAAGGTACCAGAGAAGCCTACGAAGCCATAATCACGGCTAACGGGCTTTATCCGCTCAAAGTCTACCTGGAATGCGGCCGTGTGATCACAGGCCCCTATGGATACCTGATTTCTCAGGTAAGGCATCTCAAACATACCTATAAGGACTACGTGGGGATGGATTCCTGTATGGCCAACTTGATGCGCCCTGGGATCTACGGAGCATACCACCACATAACCGTGCTCGGAAAAGAAAAGGAAGCTCCTGTCCGCAAGTATGACGTAACCGGCTCCCTCTGCGAAAACAATGATAAGTTTGCAATCGACAGGCCGCTTCCTGAAATTGAAATCGGAGATATCCTTGTAATCCACGACACAGGAGCTCACGGGCACGCAATGGGTTTCAATTATAATGGAAAACTTCGTTCTGCCGAACTTCTTCTCAGAAAGGACGGAAGTGTTGTGCAGATCAGGAGAGCCGAAACTATTGAGGACTACTTTGCAACCCTGGATTTCGAAGCCCTGAAAGCTTTCAGGTGAGAAAATACTTCAGCGAAAATCGGAAAAACATTTCAAAAGAAGATTTACTGAAGAACCAAAGACAGGTGAACAGCAGAGAAATTTCATTGCTATCTCTCACTATGGCACCTGAATTAATTCTTCTATGCGGCTTTGTAAAGTATTCTGGCTACGCAGATGTGCGAGACAAAAATGAATGAAAGATGCCACTCAGTTTGCTTGTGGATAATTTCAATTTATTAAACTACGTATCGAGTTTTTACCATATATGTTTCTCAATACCGATATGATGCTTCATACCGTCTTTGATTACAGTGACAAATGGTTCTCGCACACGTTCCACTTATGCCATCGATTCTTTATACCTGGTGGTATTATTGTAAATGTGTGGAAAATGCAACATCTTTTAGATGATGAGTAAGTAAATTAAATAATATTGCCTGGAGATTAGATTTTCTATGAGAGAAAAGGTAGAATATCTTGATAGTTTGCGAGGCATAGCAGCACTCATCGTTATTATATTCCATTTTGCCGCAGATTTCTACCCAGCTCTCCTCACCATGAGTACTATAGATATCCATACAACTCTGTTGGAAGCCCTTGTAAGACAAACACCCCTAAACGTCATTTACAATGGTAACTTTGCAGTATGCATGTTTTTCGTGCTCAGCGGTTATGTGTTAACACACAAATATTTTCAAAGCAAAGACAACATGGTAATTGTCAGCAGTGCGGTTCGCAGATATTTTAGACTGTTAGGTCCAATACTCGCATCCATCCTCCTTGCTTATACGCTGCTATTTTTTGGGAAAATGTATAACCATCAAGCTGCATCTCTGACCAGGTCTTTGTGGCTTGATGGCTTCTATAATTTTACGCCTAACCTCAAAGAAGCATTATGGCAGGCCCTCTACAGCACATACATGGTCGGAAACATTACGAACGCTTACAATGCTGTACTGTGGACGATGAATATGGAATTTTTAGGTAGCTTCCTCGTTTTCACTCTTGCATTGTTCTTAGGCAAACTCAGAAATCGGTATCTCTTCTACTTCTTGGCCTTGGTTATTACTTTCGGTACGTATTACATGGGCTTTATTCTCGGACTAATCCTTGCAGATATGTACAATAGTGATAAGAAGGACTTGTTCAAAATAGAGAATAACGCTGTAGCTACGATTATCCTCTTTGTGGGCTTGTTTTTAGGAAGCTACGTCCCCAATACTCCTAGCAACCCGGTTTATCAAATGATGACGTTAGAGAAATTCTCGAACAATGCAGTCATCTACTATTCTTTAGGGGCTTCACTATTGTTATTGGGGCTGCTTAATTTGAGGAGGCTACAGGAAGCTTTGTCTCATCGTGTCCTGATTTTTGTGGGAGAATTGTCTTTTAGCCTATATGTGGTGCACCGGATCGTCATTACAAGCTTTTCAAGCTGGATTTTCATACAATTAGCTCCTCATATGCCTTACTGTTTAGCTTTCATTCTGACCTTTCTGCCTTCATTAGTAATGATTTTCGTACTTGGGTACTTTATGCATATTATAGTGGATGTAAACAGCATAAAACTATCAAAGCTCGTCTATGAAAGCCTTTTCAATCCTAATGGAAATAATCCAATCTTCGATGAATTTTTACGGCGTATTACCCACATGTTGGAGAAATTTGCTCATTAGGCGCTAACTTATAAGTATAGGGTCCTCTTAAATTCACCATCAAACTGAAGACTATTTCTCTTTTATTCCATTAATTAAGGATACTGGTAGTTTCCCCAAAAAAAGTACATCATATTTTTTACCAAAATTAAAATTAAAGTAAAAATAAACCGTAAATTTTATTGAGGAGGACGTACCATCCTCCTCTGGCGATATATTATGAAAGCTCCGCTTATTCCACTAAACGAAGATTTCAAATGGAAATTGTTGTCCGAAATATTAAACGTTTTTGATTTGAGATCTTGCAGACAAATCCTTACAAAGAGGGGCATCCTGCCCCTCCAAAAATCAGTGCCTGCGATTAAAATTGTCCTTCTGAGCCTGTTTTTTTCCTGCGAAATCTCCTATGCTATCAGAGAATTAGAAGAAAGAGAAAGCTTGAGAACCTTTTTAAAAATCAGTTCCATACCCACTCAAAAGGAAATTTATGGTATTCTTAGCAAGTATGAACCAGAACAGTTTACTGCTTTTGTTTTTGAATTATTGAATGATTTATGCCCTATGAGAAAAAGTGGGTCAAAAGGCATTATTATTGATAGTACAGACATAAATCTCAACCTGAACTGGCATGCTAAAAAGATTACCAAAGAAAGCCTGGAAAATAAAGAATACAAGTGGGGACACTCAACACACAGAGGTTTCTTCATTGGCATGAAACTGACTCTTGCACTTGAATCTCAAACGTTGAAACCTCTAGCGTTTCTGATTAATGAAGCAAATGTATCAGAACCTAAAATTTATCCAGAAATACTCAAAGAACTCAAAAGAAGGAGAATAATAAAAGCAGGAGACATTATCTATGCTGATAGAGGATACTATTCCTATGAAAACTACGTTATATCTGTAAGAGAGTTTAAGGTAGTACCTCTAATATTATAAGTAGTGTTATACTATCACAAAATTAGTTCTCTGGATTGATTTCAGATCAAAAACTCACTTACTAAAAAAGATAGCTTATGACATCTCTTTTCTAAATATTGTTCCTATAAAGTATAGTTCTGTGAAAAAACATTTATTAATTGTAGAATCTTTCGAACCAGGAAAAAATGTAATTTTAGGTTTTTATTTTTCAACTTTTCTTGCAGACTCCCGGTCAAAAAAGATATTCTTTCCCGTAACGCTAAGTGGAAGCCCCATAGCTACATCTGCATCTATTATTTTGAAGTAACAGGCTGCAGCGCCTGCAGAATAAAGGATGCGGTTGTCGACACAGAGATCCTTTGCTTTTGCTGCTGCCGAGCCAACCGCAATTCCAAGGTCAAGGTACTTGATCATGCACTGGGGGCCGAGAAACTCTTTCTGCACTTTTCCGTGTTCAAGCATTTCTTTGCAGGTTCCAAACCCGCAGGCTCCACAGTCAAGATTGCTCACGCCTGAAGCCTTCAGCCCTATAAGGATAATTGCATCAGCTTCCCTGACATTTCTGGCATCCCGAAGAAGAAATTTTAGGCCCTTGATTTCGCTTAGTTCTTCCATATTATCAACAAGTTCAGCTTTTTCTTCCTGAGAAAGGAGGCAGGTTACGATATCGTCAATGCCTTTTCCTTTTGGGGCTGTCCGCGCGGCAGTGAGGATTATTTTTGCAAGCAGTTCTAGGGATTCAAGCTCTGGGTTCTGTTTCATGGCAAAATATTGGAAGTGGGATTATTTATATACTGAGCCCGGAAGGGCTGTTTTGCAATTCTCACAATTTTCGCTTTTCACAAACTTACTTAGATATTCAGGTCAATATAATAATGATTAACCATGACCCCCGAGGAAGCCGCAAAAAGAAAAGAAGAATGGGTTGCAAAGATGAAAAAGGAAGGCAGGATGAAAGAGGATATGACCGAAGACCACAAGACCTGCCTTAACGCCCTGCAGAACCCTGTCCGGAGAAGCATCCTTAAAGCCCTGGTAGAGAAAAAATCCCTGGAAGAGATTAAAGCCGAATTCAAGCTCACGGACTCCCAGGCAAGTTACAACCTCAATATGCTAGAAAGTACTCTCTGTATTGAAAAGGAGGAAAGCGAAGGGATTACATATTATGTCCTGACTCCCAGGGGAGAAGGGTACGTGGAAAATGTGGAATTAAAAAAGTAAAGGCACACATATTTAGCAAATAGGATCCAAATGACAGAGTTAGCAGATAGAATCCAAATGACAGAGTTAGCAGATAGAATCCAAATGACAGAGTTAGCAGATAGATTCCAAAGATACACGTTTTTTGCTCTGAAATCTCTGAATCTATCTGCTTCAAAAAAGATAGGAATGAGGGAGATTCGGAACCGAAGGTCGCGATTCTCCCGACATTAAACACGATCCGGCTTAAACTAACTTAAATATCCTCGTACTTTTTCAGGATATCTTCAAAGGCATCCGCGACAGTGCCGAGTTTTTCCTTTCCGAGCCCGAAGGTGCTGAGTTTGAAATATTTGGTAAGCCCGGACTTTATGCCGTGAATATTGCGTTCTTTGAGTTCCCTGTAGAGGAAGTACCTGCCGTTCTTGACCTTCTCCGATATCTCATAGAAACGCGGGGCTTCAAAGAACATAAGGTCATGGGAATGGGGTTTCTGCCCGCGCTGGATAAAGCCCATCTCTTCAAGCCTTGTAGAGAACCAGCGGGCGTTTTCAACCTCCTGGTCCCAGTTCCGGACACGTTTTACCACATCAGGGAAAGAGGCAATAAGGGTCATAACCGTAGCACCTCTCGCAGTGCACCCGAGAAGCTCGACTTCTTTTACCTTGCTGTGTACGGATTTTCTGAATACGACAGGGGCATATTCTTCACTTACCCCGAGCACTCCGACAGGTCCTGATGCAGCCATTGACTTGTGCCCGCTGCCCACAATAAAGTCGGCACCGATTTCTTTTGCAGACACCGGCATTCTTCCGACTGCGTATGCTCCATTCAGGAGAAGGGGAACATCGTATTCATGGCAGACAGACGCTATCTTTCCAGCATCAGGCAGGTTCCCATAGCTTCCGTCCGGATATGTTACAAGTGCAAGTACAGGCGGTTTTCCACTTTCCTTTGTAACCTCTTCGATTGCCTTGCCATATCCTTCAGGATCAAGGTGATAATCGGGGCTGCCTGAATGAGGCACGGTTTTGATATTCAGGCCTGCTCTTTCGGCTGCAACATAAGAAGAGTAATGGGCAAGCCCGTCAAGAACAATCCAGTCTCCTGGCTTTCCAATAGAATGCATGATAGCAAACTTGGATTCGCGTGCCCCGTTTGTAACCCTTGCCTCATCACAGCCAAGGAATTCAGGAAGAGCCTGGTGTACGAAGTCATGAATTGGAGGCTTTTTTATCTGGTCGAGAACTCCTCCGCAGAAATCACATACTGAATACCCGTCTCCCCATTCTACGAGAGCCTGTTTTGCAGCATCTGTCAAAAGCCCGCCTGTCTGAAGAGGGTCGATATTTATGCTGCCCAGGGTTTCTCTCTTTATAAAGCCGAACTTCTGAAGGGATGAGTCGTCAAGTTTCATTTTCTTTCATACCTCAATTTTAACTGTAGGTTTAATTTGTGATTATTAAGTTACAAATGCCAGTTTATAGTTTCTCAGGCTAACTGGAGCCGGTATATTCTGTCCGATATAATACTTCTAGCCAGATTACCCATTTAAGATTCCTTATCTACCCAGGATACGCATAGAATTCGTGAACTACCCCTGAGCTAAAGACTCAGGGGGCTTCCCACAAGTATTGACGTCACTTGATAAAAAAGTATTCCAGAAATCCCTGAGATTGGAAAACAGCATAAGCTCACTGGAAAAACTACCAGAAACCCTCAACTGGAAATCGTTCCGGACTGGCCGGAAAAAGAGAGCAGAACGCCTTTAAGAAGACGTTATGCAGCCACTTCAAGGTATTTCAGGCGTTTACTGCCTTGCTAAAGACATCAGTAAATTCGTCGCACTGAGCAATAATTATCGAAGCATTATCCTTTAAGACCTGAATAGGATTTGCACCATAGGTTTTAATGTAAAGGATCGGGTCACTAATACTCACGTGTTTCATATCATAAAAAGCAATCTCAACCCTTTCATCTCTAATAAGGAGGTCCTTAAGCATATTGAGAAGGGTATGCGTCTCGCCTTTGAGCTCAACTTCAAGCTCGTTATCTGTTTTGGAAAGAATGTTCAGTTCCATTGGTGATCACCTGTAAATGGTGAGTAATATAATCGATTGTGCAGAAACTCATACCAATAGGAGAAAGAAATTTATTGTATCCCTTTCCCGTACTCGGTTGAGATCTTGCGGGTTTCAGTCATATTGCAGACCGGACATTTAAGCTTTTTCCCTTCCAGCACCAGTTCCCCTCTGCAATTTGAGCAGTAAGCTTTTACAACTCCGAGGGAATCTTCGGCTGTCGTCAGGCGCGTTCTCTCAGCGTCGATGACTCTGGCCCTGATTATGTCAGAAGGCCTGAACTCGTCTGCAAGTCTCTTAACGTAAGAGTCCCTCACATTTGACACATGGATATCCCCAAGCCGGGTATTGACAATTTCCCTGTCTTCTTTGCCTTCAATTCCTGCAATTTCCACCATTGCTCCGGATTCACGCACATCAGTTACCCTTCCATACACGATATCTCCTACTTTAAGGATATTCGGAGTAAGCGTATTTGGCTTGACAGAGACTATTCTGGCTTTCTTATCAATAATTACGTTCCCGGTAGCTGTAGAGTAAATGTCTCCTGCAGACACGGTTGTTCCTGTTCCCGGCTTGAACTCTTCTGTGGTTCCGACGAGTTCTCCAGGGAAGAACAAAGCCTCCTTTTTCAAGATTTTCTTCCGGTGTCTCTACTTCGTGGGGAACCCTGGAGCCAGGCGTATACGCCCTCTCTCTGTGGAGCTTTTTTCGGGTAAGGGAACCTTCTTTTTTTACCCTGGTCTCCCCTGAACTGGTCCTTAGACTGGTCCCTGGACTGACCTTTAAATTGGTCTCTTGATTGTTCCCTGGGCTGGCTCTTGAACTGGTCTCTTGGCTGGCTCTTGAACTGACCCCTTGGCTGGCTTTTAAACTGGTCTCTTGATTGTTCCCTGGGCTGACCTTTAAACTGGTCTCTGGACTGATCCCTGGGCTGACTTTTAAACTGGTCTCTCGACTGAGCTTTGGACTGTTCCCTGTTTTCTGAAGCGATTTGAGCCGCCTTTTCGACAAGTGGCTTTCCTTCGCTCGGACCAGTTAATTTTTTTCTCGTAGTTTTAGTCTTTCGGATTCTAATCATGATCCCTCATTCGAATTATCGTTAGTAATCAATATAAATCGTAATCGCAGTAACCATCAAAATATTAGAGAATGCTGGCAGCTTCCAATCGACAGATAATCAATCTCAGGAGGGGAATAGATTATCAAATTCATATTATCTGCCAAATTTGTCCCTGTAGACGCACCGTATAGTTCGAGATATACACAGGCATACTTATTATAAGCAGTGTTTATCATTTGCCTTTTAGAAATGAGGCCCTGACACTGGCGCTATAAAATATGATGCCGTAAACGGTACTGAAATTGGAATTTATTTAGAGACTGCAATTCTGTAAATCTCTACCTCAATGACTTCTCTTTCTTTTTTATGAAAGTCGAAGGTTCGTTTTATAGGAAATTTCGCAACGTAAGAATGTGTAATGACCGCAGGCTTAATGAACTTTTGGATAAAAGCAAAGCTTCCGCGGTTGTGAATTGAATATATCACCTCACTTGTTCTTAATGCTGACGAAAGGAAAGGCCTGTCCCTGCCCTTCACTCTTGCCCCGAAAGGAGGGTTCATAAGCGTGGTTTTTACGTGCCCTGTAACGTCGGCAATATCCGAGAATACGAACTCGACTTCTACTCCAAGTTTTCTGGCATTTATTTTTGCAATTTCAAGTGCTTTAGGGTCCGTATCATACCCCACAACCTTCCTGGCTCCCAGAAGCTTTGCCCCGATTGCAAGGATTCCGGTACCGCAGCCCAGGTCCTGGACCGAATCGTCAAGGTCCCCCTGCATATAAGCAAAGTGAAGAATTTCTGCAGCCAGAGGAGAAGGAGTCTGGTACTGCTCCAGCTCAAGTTCAGGATCGGTAAAGTCTTCCACTTCTTCAAGCAGCATTTCAAGTTTTCTTTGTTTCATTTCATCGACTTTATCTCTATACATGCATATTTTATATACATATTTTAGAGTTTTTATATTTTTTAGAAGTTGCTGGAAACCTTTAATGAAATCTTTAATAAATCCTTCTTTTATCTTCTTTTAATTCTTTTACATTCTGCGGGTTCTTCACAGGCTATAATCCGAAAGTAAAAGATTATACAGGCTCTTCGGTAATTTCATCAAGCACAAGCTTTTCCCATTCCCGTTCTCCAAGTACGATCTCAAACTCCTGAGGCGTAAGCATAGGGGAGGGAAAACGCCCTACCTCATCTACAGCAAGCCTCGGGCAGGCAGTATTTACGAAAGCGTCTGCCTTGAACTGGAGAAGCTGGTCAGGAGTTACAAGATCAATCAGGATCAGATATGCCTCTTTTCCATGCTTTTTCGCACGCTCTTTTAAAGACGAAGCCAGTTCCATTCTTTCCTGCCCGTTTTTGCTTGAGACTATTATCCC
Organism: uncultured Methanosarcinaceae archaeon; assembly: GCA_963774465.1. Lineage (GTDB taxonomy): Archaea > Halobacteriota > Methanosarcinia > Methanosarcinales > Methanosarcinaceae > Methanosarcina. Next base: position 13,903 of record CAVZFI010000022.1, read on the forward strand.
GAAAACCTTCGCATCCAGGGACTTTGCAATTACCGCACTCCTCTGGCGAAGAACTCTTGAAGGATCGACCTCCCGGACTTCTCCTGAAAAAGGATCGGCTGCAAGAACACGCTTTTTTGTGGAAAGAGCCACACCTAAAGGATGGAAATCCCCGCTTCCGATATACAGGTACTCGTCACATACTTCGTCCCTTGCAGCTGAAAAATTACAGCCCAGTACCTGCCCGGGATACGCGATCCTGGAATCCCCGCGCCCAATAACGCAGGCTTTTCCACTGGTTTCGAGAACAGTGCAGGCTTCAGGGAGTTTGTGGACATGCTGGACAGTAGTGATCAGCCCTATAATCTGCCCTTTAAGTTCAGGCACGGCTTTTTCAACAACAGGCTTAACATCAACTGCTGAGCGCGTTTCTATGAAGTAGACCTTTTCGGAAAGTTTCGTATCCTCAAGTTCCGCATGCCCGAAATGGAAAAGAATGTCTACATGTTCCAGTAAGGTCCTGTCAAGGTCACAAGCCCCAAAGCAGGGGTCTCCCGATATGAGGATCTCAGCTCCTGTAGCTTCTTCAACCCTTTTTGCGAGTTCCGGACCTTTTCTTTTGAGCCCTTCAGGAAACTGGAAACCTACGGTTTTTGCACCCAGTTTCCTTATTACACTGATAATATAGTCAGGCCTTAAGTCAAACGCTTCACTGATCCCCAAAGACATTCTTAATCTCCACACCTTTCTCGCTTACATCAATTGTAACGAGAATTTTGGGCTCAACCCCGAGTTCCTTTAATTGTAAATAGCCGATCCCACGCCCAATAACGGAAATTACATCCAGAACCTCTACACCCATAGTTTTCAGTGCTTTTACGAGTGCTATCAGCGTTCCGCCAGTACTGATGACGTCATCCACGATAATTACTCTGTCTCCTCTTTTGAGCCCATTTATGTAGAGCACACCTTTAGAATATCCTGTGCTCTGAGAAAGTTCCACTTCTCCTTCAAGGAAATAAGGGCGCTTCCGAACAATAGTCAATGGAATTCCTGTTTTCAGGGAAAGAGCATTTGCTACAGGAATACCCATAGCCTCTACCGTGAGAATAGTGTCAACTTTTTTAATATCGGTAATCTGGAGAATATATTCAGCGATCTCTTCAACCATATGGGGGTCTATGGATGGTACACCATCAGAGATAGGATGGATAAAGTAATTGTATTCTCCTCGCTTGATCACAGGAGAATTAATGAGTGAGGTTTTCAGTCTTTCAAGCATGGTATTAACTCTTTTTTGGCTGTTGCGATGTTCCTGTAAGTAAAGAATTATGTTGTATTAATAAAGAATCCTGTTATATTAATAAGGAATCCTGCTCAGGTAATGAAGAATTTTATAACATTATCCTGTAATCCAGATGCATGCAACCCCTGGTCAAAGGGCCGAGGATCTTAATATGCCGGGAAGAGAGTAAACTGACTTCAGGAAAATGTCAAAAGATTATATACTTTTGGTTTTCCAATCCCTGTATGCTCCATGCAAGACAAGGACTTACAGAAGTAATTATGTCAGGATTAATAAGTTTAAGAACATGGTTAAGGAATGCCGGAAAGTAAAAAAGGAAGAGAGACTACAAAAAATAAAAAAGGAAGAGAAAAAGGAAAAATTAAAGGATTACCGGAAGTCTCCGGCTGTAGCACATCACACTTTCTGTATGGGCTTGGACTCATTAGTCCAGTTGCCTATTACGGGAATCCCGTTTTTCAAGGTACTTGAATTCTCTGCCGGATCAAGAAGCCCGAGAACTACATAGGGGTTTGCATCTGCCTGCTTCATTTCATTCAGGGTAGCTTCATCAATGTCGATAACTGAAATTACCGAAACAAGTCCCTCTGTATCCCAGTTTTCCTTGTCCATAAGCCAGAGATCCATCAAATATTTAGAGACCCATGCGGGATCATCTGCTTTTGCTCCACATTCTGCACGGACAATATCAAAGTCAAACCCTAGAACTACAGCCTTCATAGTTCCGGCATTCTTATCCGTGACCACGAAGATTCCAGCAGGAGAGCCTCCAATCGTTTCTATTTCCTCATCCGTTAATGCGGACACCCAGATTCCTCCTTTTCCCGGAGTTGCATCCCAGCGCTTTACGAAAACGTCTTCTTTGCACCAGTTAGGGCAGGAGAAAACAGTATAACTTACTCCTTCCTCGAGTGGATAATTTTCTTCCATCCAGTTTGCAAGCACATAACCACTGGAAATCCCTGGACAGAAGTGATTGTGCAGTTCCAGGCACTGCATAAGTTCATAATCAAGATTCCCGGTAGCCCAGGCATTCGAGATCGTAAGAATAGAAAACTCGCGCCCGTCAAATACCGTTGAATTTACCTTTTCATTCCAGGTAGCTTTCGATTTCGGACTTTTCGAAAGCGTATCAAAGTCTATATTTTCCGTTACCTCGTAGCTAATCTTACTTTCGTTTTCATAAGAAACCTCGATAAAAGTGCAGTTTCCGCTACATTTATTGAAGAACGCAAACCAGAGAGGGCTGTTCCTTGCATTTTGGACTACAAGAAGATTCTTTGTATACAGGAGATCTCTTTCATAAAACTCCGAATAGAAACCGTCAAGGAAAAAATAAGATTCTGCAGGAGAACCGATATCCGTAATAATAAGTGTGTTTTCAGGCCCAATGTCTCCAAGATCTGCTTCGGCTACAGCAAAGACCTGAGCCATTAACTCCGAGTTATTAACTTCAGCTGCCATCCCCGGAATAGAACCAAGGAAAAGAACGAGTGCTGTCAGGAAAATAAAATGAATGAATTTTGCTTTTATTCTCTTTATATTGATCACGCCTGTTCCGATCATGCTTTTTCCTCTACTACTCATTAAACTGAATTTCTTTATAGTCTGACAGTAAAAATACTATTTATCAGAAAATAAAGCTTAATAGATAAGACAAAATTTATATTTTGTGTTTTTTTGTATTAAAAAAAACAATAAAAGTGTTACATAAAACTTTCGGATTTTGTTAACATTGAGAATATGCAGAGAAATATATAAAGAGAAATAAAAATATGCGCAGAGAAGTGAGCAAAGAAGAGTGATGAAAAGAAGTCTAAAAAGAATAAAAATAAGGGAATGAATAAAAGGTTAATAAAAAACTAATAAAGAACTAAAAAGAGTAAATAGAGAGTTAATAAAAAATATTAAAATATAAAATTAAGGACAGACAATAGTGTCAAACAGCCCTACTACTAATTCTGCCAGTTCCTTGCTTTTTTCAGTTGAGGTCATGAGGGTGTCGGCACGGGAAGCACGGCATCCAAGCCTTTCAAATGCGAATTCATCTGCTGCATCCCTTTCATCGAAAACAAAGACATCCAGGAAATCCTGATAATATTCCGCAACTCCCATTGAAGAGACCTCAAGCCCCGACGCCTGCATCAGTTTCCCGGCAGGCCCGCTGACAGGGGCGTTGCCGATGATGGGGCTGACTGCCACGACCTTTTTCTTTTGCAGCAGATCCTTCATGCCTGGCAGGGAAATAATAGGACCTATACTCGTAATCGGGTTACTTGGCCCTATAAGGACGTTGTCGTCATTTTCCAGAGCTTCGAGCACCTTTGGAGAAATTGAAGCTTCGGAAACTTCCCTTATGTCAACTCCCAGCACTTCGGGTTCTCCGTGTTTCCCGATCCAGAAATCCTGAAAATGCATAGTTGCTTCAGGAGTTTCTATATAAGTGGAAACAGGATCGTCAGACATGGGCAAAATCTTTGCATTAATTCCGAAAATGGACGCAAGCTCTAAAGTTGCGTCTGTAAGGGAGATTCCACTCCGGATAAAATTCGAGCGAATAATGTGGGTTACCCTGTCCCTGTCCCCGAGTTTCATGCTTTCCCTGACGCCCAGTTCCTGCATACGCTCATAAGTCAGAAAGGTGTCGTTTTTTATTCCCCACCATTTTTTCCTGTCGATCTGGTCTGAGAACAGATAAAGCACCGTATCCAGATCGGGACAAATCAGATTTCCCGAAACCCAGAGGTCTTCGGCAGTGTTTACAACAACGGTCAATTCCTCCGGAGGGAGGATTTCCTTGAGTCCGTCAAGGAGCTTTGGAGTTCCGGTGCCGCCTGAAAATATAATCATGATAATACCTTTTCCGGTTTTCTTTCCAACTTTCGGGTAGCGGGTTTTATGTAAAATTTACGGTATCAAAGTAATAGTAACAGCAATATATAATGAAATCTGTCTAAAGAATAATGAAAGTTGTCCTTGACCCCGTACACGGTTACATCGAACTGGATGATTTGGTTCAGGAACTCCTTGCCATTCCCCAGATGCAACGTCTCAGAAGGATCAGACAGCTTGGCTTTTCAAATCTTGTTTATCCGGGAGCGAATCACACCCGGTTTGAACATTCCCTTGGGACAATGCACCTTACCTCCACGCTAACCAGAAATCTCGATTCGATTGAAGAGGATAAAAAAACGGAGATAAGAGCCGCATCCCTTCTGCACGACGTGGGGCACGGGCCTTTTTCCCATGTTACCGAGAATATAATTGACAGGTACACGCGGCGCAGGCACGACGATGTAAAGGAAATACTGGGAAAGGGCGAAATAAAAGAAGTGCTGAGCAAACATGGAATTTCTCCGGGAAACCTTGCGAAACACGTGAAAGGAGAAACCTCTATAGGGCAGATCCTTAGCAGCGAGATTGATGTAGACAGAATGGATTATCTTGTCCGGGATGCCCATTACACAGGTGTTGCATTCGGAGTTGTAGATTATAACCGCCTGATAAATCATATGAATTTTCACGAAGACAGGCTCGTTGTAGACTACGGAGGATTGAAAGCTGCCGAATCGCTTCTGGTCTCACGTTTCTGGATGAACACATCTGTTTATTACCATCATGTAACCAGGATCTCGGAAGCCATGTGTTCCAGAGCAGTGGAATACATGATCGAAAACAAGGAGCTTGACCCTTTCAGGCTCAGGCAAATGGACGACATAGACCTCGTGGCAGCAATGCGGAACGCAACAGGATACGCAGGGGAACTTTCCCAGCGGCTGGATACCCGTAAGCTGTATAAGCGGGCACTGTATGTGGGGCTGGAAGATACCGGAAAAGCCGTACTCAGACATCGTGACAGAATCCGGAGAGCAGAAAACGAAATTGCAGAACTTGCAGGCGTTGATCCCAGGTACGTGCTTGTGGACATTCCAAAGACACCTGAAATGCTGGAAATGAGGGCTATGATAAAGACTGACCACAAAATAATCCCTCTTAACGAGGCGTCCCACTTCGTATCCATCCTGCAGGAAGCCGATATGGACAACTGGAGAATGGGTGTATATAGCCTGAAAGAACACTGCGATGCCGTGGGAAAGGCTGCTAGAGATTATTTTGATGTTAAAAAAGCCATAAAACAGTTTAAACTAAGTGATCTCTGAGATAGAAAAATGGGGATTTTCGCTCAGAGTTTGAAACTTTAAGAGCCTGAACTTAATATGCCTGGCACCCGATTTATGAAAGGCATAATAAAGCTTGAAGTCGAAATCCGGAAAAGCTTGAAGCGCTGAGGTAAGAATTTTGTTTCAGATTAAACGGGAAGTCGGCAGGATCGAAATCTCACTTGAGGCAAAGAAAATCGGAGAAGACTACCTGCTGACCCTTACAGGCGGAAGGGAACATGTGGGAGCTGTCGCCATAGGGCTTTTTGACGAAAATAGCCAGAGGGCGAGCTCGTCGGTAATAACAATGCCCGGACACCGGGAAGAGCAGCTCGCCCTGAATGGGGCAAAACAGGTGAGCAGAGCCACGAAGAAGACATCGGTATTTGTTGCCGGCATACATCAGGATGATATCACCCCTGAGGAGATAAGGGATATAGTCTCAACTGCAGGGGAAATGATAGAAAGCTTTGTCGCCTTTTATGAAAAAAGAGACGGACTGGCAGGGAGAAGTGAATAATGGAGATAACGGTAGGAATCAGCGGAGCCTCAGGGGTCCAGTACGGAATCCGCCTGCTTGAAGTACTGGCGGAAAAAGGGATTAAAACCCATCTGATTTTGACTGAAGCTGCAAATCAGATAATAAGGATCGAGACTGATTATACACCCGAAGCAGTGGAAAAACTTGCAACCTGGAGTTATTCTCAGAAAGACTTTTCAGCACCAATAGCGAGTGGCTCTTACAGGACATCGGGAATGGTTATCGCTCCTTGCAGCATGAAAACCCTCGCGGCTGTGGCAAACGGGGTATCCGATACCCTCATTACAAGAGCTGCAGACGTCTGCCTGAAAGAGGAGAGAAAACTTATCTTAATGACCCGGGAAACCCCGCTTAATCTTATACATATAGAAAACATGCTTCGGGCTAAAAAAGCAGGAGCAAGCATCCTTCCAGCCTGTCCGGGCTTCTATTCGCGGCCCAAAACCCTCGAAGACCTCATAGATACGATGGTGGGAAGAGCCCTTGACCTGCTAGGGATAGAAAACGAGATTTATCACCGCTGGGAGTGAAGAAAACAACTTTAGGAAAGATTTCAAAATCAGGGAAGATGGCAAAGTAAGAAAATTTGATTTTCCGAGAAGAATTTTCAGAGAAAGCATGACAGCCCCATGTTCTAACGAAAGCTATATAAAGGATAATCTCATTTGAGAGGAGGTGCCCCTTGGGATAGTAGGGTAGCTTGGTCCATCCTCGAGCGTTTGGGACGCTTGGACCGCGGTTCAAATCCGCGCTATCCCATAAATATTTTTTTATTTCTACACGCATTTATTTCTGCACACTTTTATTTCTACACACTTTTATATCAGAGTTTATCTCTAAAGGATTGTTGCGTTCGAGATTACACATTTTCATATCCTTAACTTGTTTTTATTTGATGTTAGGTTATCGTAATCTCTTCCATTCATCTCGTTTTCCCGTTTATTTATGACTGATAGTAATAGTTAATAATAGTTATATATCATTTTGACATATAAATTAAATTTCTTTTGGCAGCGGTTAACGAATTTTATGCACAACTTCGAATACCACTTATAACGATTTTCCAACAAAATTCCTAGACATATAGCATAAAAAATAACACTTTTTGATGTTTAGAACCTTAACCGAATCCAAATAAAAACATATTCAACAGCAAGGAATCCCGTACACACATACAGTAAAGTAGGAAAATATACTGTTACCCTGAAGGCAAAAAATGCTAAGGGCAGTAACACTAAAAGCATGTCTAATTATATCATAGTGAAAAAGTAAGTGAATATCTTGTTGAAAAACAAAGAGATGCCGGGGCGGAAGAACTAAAAGAAAAAAATAAGGACTTTTTCCGGATTCCGGCTTTCTGGCTTGTCCGTTGATGTCCGCTTCTGAAAAGCCAAAAACTTTTTTCCAGAAGCAGGCCTAAATTTATGCTTGGAAGAAATCACCGGTGCCTGACTACACAATTTGAAAGCCCGACGATTTCCACGATATCACTGTTATCCGGGGAATGAATTATCATCTGTCCTTTCTTAAGATAGGGAATTCTCCGCTCGTATTCTTTCGGAACTTTCAGAGACGTAATAGCTGCGTCATTGTTGAGGTTAAGGATCAGTTTTGTGTTTATCTGCTTGAAAACGGTATCATCGATATCCTGAGGGTCCTGGGTGATTAAAAAGAGGCCCAGTCCTTCTTTTCTGCCCTGGCGGGCTGCATCTGCAAAACGGGAAATTATGAGGCGAGAGTGTTCTCCATTTGCCTTTGAGAGGTAGCGGTGAGCTTCGTCCAGAGCCAGGATGATCGGAGTTTCTTTAATAGCGTCAGTGCCTGATGTGCTGAGCTTATTGTCCACGATCAGGCTCATGATCGTAAGCACTATAAGGTCCCGGATTCTCGGAGCGCTTATGTATTCCGTAGGGAAAACCGAAATCTGCCCAGGCTTGAAGATTTTATCCAGGATATCGGTAATTGAGGTCGCATCCTGGTCAAAGACCTTCGAGAAAAAGGGGCTCTTCACTCTCCTCACAATCCCATCATACGAGGACTCGTGCAGCTTCCCACTGTCAACGTAATAGGAACGGGTACCCTCATTATCAATGTGGCTGATGAAATTCAGGTAAGTATGGGGCACGCTTGACTTGAAGAAATCTCCAAGAAGCACTTCAAGCCCTATGTACTGGAGTTCGGACATTCCGGCTGCTGCAATAAGCCAGGAATTGTGTTCTACAAGGGAGAAAGGAACAGTAAACTCAATCTGTTCGGCTCTTGATTTGTCCCCTGGATATTTCTGCCCATTGACTTTCGCTACAAAAGCTTTTGTAGACTGGACCCTGCCGTAAGTCACATTTTCGGACTCGAACCCGAATTTATCATCCTCATTCAGGGTTTCGTTGTCCTCGAAAAGTTGGGAGTATTCATCCTGGGGATCCATAATTACCAGACAGGGATTTTTCCGCGCCTTATCAGGAGAACTCCGCAGCCTGTACCTGTTGTTTTCTGTCATGAACTGGCGGAGGATATTTTTTGAGAGGAAGGTCTTTCCTGTCCCTGTGCTCCCGCAAATCAGCATGTGCCTGAAAATGAGCGGATCGCCCATTGAATAGTCATTTCTGAGGTAATACGCAACCGTTTCGGGCTCAGAATGGGTCTTTAAAAGTTCTCCACCAACACTGAGGTGCCCGAGAAAAACACCCTCTTCAGGAATATTAAGTCCTGTCTGGACCTCAAGCCTGTCAGTAACAGGCAGGATGGGAGTGTTAGGGCGGGGAATTCTGTCTGCCATCCGCCGTGTGAGTGTGCCTTCTGGCTTCAGGTACAGGATACAGAGCGGATCAAGACAGGCAAGGAACTTGTAGTCATCTTCATTTACAGGGCTTGCACGGGCACTGAGCATACGCCTCGAGTGAATCTCAGTCGCGTCATCTACCACAAACTCCTGCCTGTACTGGAGTTTTCCTACCCTGGCAAAGAGCTTTTCTCCACTCTCATAAGGCACGACCACATACGTCCCGAGCCTGATCTCACTCCGTCTGGCTGATGTGATATAGCCGGTGATTACAGCCCCTGAAGGAGTTATTTCGAGGGGGTCTACACCTGCGGTGACAATCCCGAAAGCTTCTGAAGATGCGGAAATTTTCAGGACTCCATCATCATAACCGGCAAAGGCTTCAAAGGGAAGATTTTCTTTTTTAGAATCTCTGAAAACCGGAGATTCAAGAGAGGCTTCAGGAAAAGATAATAATTCAGTTTTGAAAATGGCTTCAGAAGAGCTTGAAAGAGTGTCTGATTCGATTTTTGAAATAATTTCGGATACGTTTTCCGGATATTCTTTCCTCAGAGCTTCGGATGGAGAGGCTTGCAATTTTTCAGGTGTGCCGGGTGTGAGCATTGCAGCCAGATCAGAAGCGCCCTCAAGGGAATTAACGGCATCATCCCTAATCTTATTTTCAGGATTTTCCTCTTCAGGGCTATATTTTAAGCCTGCATTTTCTTCTGCTCCTGAATTCATTTGAGGAGCCAGATCCTTTTTCGCTTTGTCGGAGACAAAAGCCAGAATATCGGCATCTTCATATTTCAATGATGTTACCCCACCGAGTGTCATTATAAGTGATATCTGGATTCATGTTTTCGAAGAATTTATCGATCTCTTGCCTCTCCACTTTCCTGATTTTTGCAAGGTGGTCTGCCTTTGTTAGGGTAAGGGGAAAACCATACAGAGAAAGGTCAAAGAGCACTTTTTTGGTAATTTGCATGCGGAGGAAATCCTCCTTGACAAGCCCGTAAGGGGCTTCGACCTTAAAGACCACGTCCTTAGAGGGCACATAAAGCATGAAAAAACAAAGTGCATAATCCTCAGGTGAAAAACTGTGCCTGAGTTTCTGCTGGAACGTATCTGCGGCTGCAAGAGGTGAAGTCCCATTAAGCAGCTTCTCATAAAACCTGTTGGGCTGCAAGAACCAGTTAGTGTAGGTAACGTAAGCATTCCTGGAACTTTCATGCTTGCCGTTCCTCAAGTTATTTTTTGAGTTTCTTCCACCGTGCCCTGAGATATTATCAACTTTTTCGGGAGAGAGAAGATTCCGGAAAAACTGGGCATCAAGCATCCAGGGCAGGTCAAAAGCTTCCTTTTTCTTCCGGACGCTGTCCATAATCTGGACGTCAGTAGGGTTTTTTACAAACCCTATAATAGGCTTCCGCTTTTCCAGGAAATGGTCCATAATATCAATATAATTCTGGAGAATTTTTCGGGCATCATTGTTCTGCCGGATTTTTACTTCCTCGTCATCCAGCACCATCCAGTACATGAGCTGTTTTGGATAAATCGGCCCGTCCATTATGAAAAAGCTCTCCGGCTCCATCCTGTCTCTCATAAAAAGAATATGTTCGGATTCTGCCAGGTACATGGCAAAGCTGTGCACCATGTCAGGAGCCTTTCTTTTCAGCTCGTCAGGGGCAATTGTAACCAGCTTTGCCCTTCCCAGCCCTTCATCAAAGGTTTCCCAGCCTGATGTTGCCTGCATGGCTACCCTCTGGGAAGAAGAATAAGCAGCACACACGATTGTCCTGTATCTCTGAATATCGAGGTCTGTAGGTGTTGCAGCCATCCCACAGTGGCAGAAGTCCACAAAAAGCCCGCTGTCATAAGTCTTGGGATTAGTACTCCCGCTGTCACAGGCATAAGTAACCGGATACGGGTCTTCGCCCTGTGCCATAAGCTCAGTCCTTACAATCCCTCGAAAGAGCCTGTCAATGGCCTTCAGGATAACCCTCCCATCGAGCTTCAACTCCTCAAGCAGCGAATAAACATCCACCGCAGTATCCAGTTCCTCAAGCTCAAATGACCGGTCAATCCTCTTTGCAAGCTCCGAGATCTTATGCATATGCACGGGCTCAAGAGTCATGGATAAAAGATACTTTAAGCAGTGATATATATTTGTTGAGTGGAAGAGAGAGAAAATGCAGATATTTTACTGGAAAACAAGTGCTGGAAATCAGGAAATGTAAAACTGTTTTTTTTCAGAAAATCCTCTCAAATGACAGAGAAAGAAGCCAGAAAATGGAAATCACAAGCTAACTGCAATTTAGAGGGTTATCTTAGTGTGCAGTCCTTCCAGAAAGAAATACTTTTTCGGGATTCGGAGCTTTAATTCTCATTTCTAAAAAGATTTGTAATTTCTTAATAAAAACTGTTATTCTTCCGGCAAGTGTTTCCAGATTCTTTCATTTATCCTTACTTGTAAGGATTTTTTAAGTAAGTAAAGTGTAAATCAATCGCAGCAAAAAACAATATCAAAAAGCGTATTTTAAGGCTTGCTATGTTTTTATTATGATAAAAATGTATTTAATCAGGAGGTAATCGGTCATATACTTTATATTCCTATATGGTATGGAATGAGTTTAGAAAAGCATAGGTAAATAAAACTTAGAAAAAGTAGTAAGTTGGTTTCTATTGGTAGAACTTTTTCTATATGCAATATATGTAAATTATTTATAACAGTATATTATATAATGAATTGTGACAACTAACGACTTTGTAAACATTACTACAAACAACGCAAGTTGGTTTAATGAACACGTGGCGGCGTTTATCCAATGGTTAAATGAAAACGATCTAACCAATGCCTTTGCGTTGTTTCTCGTATTACTCGCGATATTTTTTTATCACGTTCTTCCAAGAATTGTGAAAGGAATTATGAAATGATTTGATCACCAGACCTTCCACCACGGTTTATTCTCGGTAATCTCGGGTAAGAGCTTCATATTTAATTTACTATTTTCCTGAATTAAGCTCTGAATATGTACGGCTTGTTTTTGTGTAACTTCGTTTAGCTGGCTTATCTGGTCATCCTTTGTATGCAACTGATCATAAAGTGCCTGGATCCTACTTTCCGCACTATTTTTTTACACATAATATTTTTCGTATTTTTCTCCCATCAGTTTCAGCACTTTAATTGTTTCCTCATCCAGATTTAATACCTTCTTTATCCTCTTTCCATCAATTTCGATCATTAATTCTGTTATTCTCCTGAACAGGAAGAATACCCATTTCATTGTTGGAGTCTGTGTTTTCTTCTTTACCTGGTTTCTAATAGCTTCTTTTGCGTCTTCCAATCTTGTTCTCAGTTTCCACTCAGCTATTGAATACAACAATAAGCATAGAACCATTACCATTGCAAGCGCTTCTATTCTAGACTGTTTTTTCAGATATACTTCAGACACTCTGAAACTCTTATCTTTAAGAAACCTGAACCCCCTTTCAACTGTCCCCTGTTCCTTATAGTATTTTAGGAGTTGATCTGGAGTCAACTCCAGATCATTGGTTGTAAGAATGAACCTTCCTAACTTTGCTCTTCTTTCCTGTACTTTCTCCTGATCATGTTTTATCTCTGCTTCTATAAGATAGAAAGTCTGTACCTCTTCATCTTTCCTTGGTCTTCCTTTCTTGTTTTCAAGCCTGCGAGACTTAGTTGTGATTTCAAGCTTCGTGAACTCATACGATTCATTCTCTTTCAACCATTGTTCAGCAGCTATTCTTGCGTCGGCTTCACAGGCAAATTCACGATTAGAAAGCTTTTTAAGGAATTTTTCTGCTACTTCTAGCTCCTTCAGAATCTTCTCATCAAACGTCTTCTCTTCCTTCTTTTTCATTTCCTCTGAGCAGAATACAATCCATAACTGTTCTACTCCACCATAACAGGATTTTACAGCATAACAAGAATAACGTTCATCAGAGCATGTTTCTAGGATTAAGTCTGCCATCAAGAGTCCCTTTGCTTCATTGATGGTTGCAGGTACTCTAGATATGAAAAAAGCGTTAGTTCCTATCTCTTTGACATTATCTTCAGTATAAAATGCGCTGTCCGCAACATGGTAGACTCTCTCATCAAGATTCAGATTCTGTGTTAGTTCCTTTATAGTTCTGATGAGAACTTTCTTATCGGAACTGTTACCGTTCAATGCTCTGACAAAAAGGGGAATTCCTTTCTGATCAGTAACCATAGAAATAGAAAAACGAAGTAAGTCGACTCTCTTGTCTTTAGGATGACCATAAGTAATGTTGATAGTTTTGCCATTATCATGTTCATAGTCACCATAAACACTGAAATTTGTAGTATCTGTATGACAAAAACGGGGGTTAATAGGAACGTGTTTCATAGCTCGTAAAATTATACGGTTGAAAAGTTCGGTTGCTCCGTATTCTTGGATTTTATCCAAAGTTCTACCAAAAACATCATCATTAAGGTGTTCTGGGAGAACACCTTCTCCCAGTAACCTTTCAGTGGGTAAGTTTTCAAAAAACGCAGGAAATAGGTAAAGACGACGTTCAGTAAACCCTAAACCGTTAATGCACATTGCTTTAAGAACAGTAGAATGAGAAATGTTGTGGCCACTTTTCTTGGGGAGAAGAGTGTCAATCAAATCTGAAATTTCAAGTTCGTCAAATACACCTGCGATAAGACCATAATGACCAAGATGAGTGGTAGATTCAGAGCTGGGAGAGAGAGTCATCAAGGTAAAATTGGAAGAGATTTTATAAAAAGTACATGTATGATTTTAAAAATATAAAATCCAGAAATTTTACTGCGGAAAGTGCGCTGGATCTGACCTGAGATAATATATTAGACATAAAACAAATAAAAGAATTTATACCTGTTACTTCATTATAAATAGTAATGAGCATTGGTAACACAAACAATAATATTGTGTTGAATTTAACTCTCAATATATTGATAGCTACATCTATAACTTATTTTATAAGCCCAGATCCAGCTATTTTCAACGATGATAATAAAGAGGCTTTTTCAAATGTATTGGCTCTATATTTTGGTATATCAATTGTAGCTTTAGTGATCTGTTATCTACTAATAAACAATGACATCGATTACCCAAATAAAGAATCTCAAGTTACTCGTTTTAATCAAAATATAGCTTGGAATATATTCTTTACTAGTTTGCTAATTCCTTTGTTAAGTTTTCCTCAGGTAATCAGTTATATTGTTTCATTCGTGCCTATAGCATCACCCGGTACTATTTTAATTCTATTAGTAGTTTTAATCATTTTAGCAACAATGTATATCACAAGTCGTTCTGCTTTAGGTTTCCTTTATTATACGTTACTCGTTCTAATGAGACGTTTTAATATCTTATGGGATCCTCAAATTTTAGTTTTTAGTGATGGAAATAACAAAACTAGAAAATAATAAAAAGTTTCTAAATTGAATAGAATTGAAAATTATACTCATAAATTTTAGTTACCAAAATTTCTACCATGGTTTATTATTTTCTGTATTCTCCAGAAGGAGCTTCATATTTATTTACTATTTTCCTGGATTAAGCTCTGGATGTTTACAGCTTGCTTTTGTGTAACTTCGTTAAGCTGGCTTATCTGCTCTTCCTTTGTGTGCAGTTGGTCGCTCATTAAGTCCATCTGTTTTCTCAGGTCTTCAATTCTTACTTGCTATAGAACAATTGAGTTTAGTATTGAGAATCGTCATTTCTAACGACATTATATTTATATTAAGTTGTTCTTTTAATTGGTAAGTTGCTCTCAGCTTTGAATTACCTTTCGCTAGAGAGGTATGCGTGGTTACACTATGCAAATGTCATACTAAGCAAAAGGCAAATCTTGGCCTAAACTTGCATGAAGTTCGAGAATTTCATGAAAACAGAAAATCGCCCAGCTATTTAGAGCCTATCCGAAAAGTGGTTATCTACTGTAATTTTTATAATATGCAATATGCAAAACCGGAACGGATACTCTGATATTATAGACCTATTGTGAGTTTTCAACATGCATTACTGACTTTTCGGATAGGCTCTTAATCATATGGTTATCGGCGAAATCTCGTTAATTTTTATAGTTACTAGAACAATTGAGTTTAGAAAAGGCATCAGTACAAAAAGACCGAATAAAATTAAACTGTTAAATAATCCAGAAAACTTGAAAATACTGCATATATAAACAGCATGTAAAAAAGAAAACAGTAGAAATGCTGTTTACCATAAAAGGTTGCTCTCATTCTGATCTTTGAGGTCCTTGATAGTTAAAAATCAAAGCAAATATAACCGGAATTGAACAGATTTATCTTTTATCTAGAGATTTTACGGTGTTTCAGGCCATAGAAAGATTGGAAACGTTTAACCTACTCATTATCGGACCGCTTAGAATGGACGTAACAAGTGCCATGATAACCAAAGCCACAAACAAGCGGTCATCGATAAGTCCTGCATCTCTGGCAACAGTAGCCAATATCATCTCCATTGCGCCCCTTGCGTTCAAAGCAAAACCTATGACTGCAGACTGCCTCCATGGCATCTTGCTTACACGCAGACCAAGCATCACACCGAGTACCTTACCTACACATGCAACTAAAAGGACTACCAGCACAAGGAACAGGTCAAATGATGCCACGAAATTCGCCTGTAGACCAATTGAAACAAAGTAGAGAGGGGCAAAAAAATACATTACGAACTGATAGACTATCTCATGTGCCTCATCGCGCTTCTCAAAGTTCTGGGAAAATGCCAGGCCCACCAAAAAAGCGCCAAAAACGGCATGTATTCCGATAGCTTCAGCACAAGCTGAAGTCAATAATATAAGGATTGTCGTTATTCCGATGAAGGCTCCCGGCCAGAGCATATGTGACTTGAGCCATGTAAGAGCTATCTGAGCCAGAGTCCGACCTATCGTGAGCATGAAAACAAAAAGCAAAAGCACCAGGATGAAAGTCATGTAAGGCGAAATATTAATGATGCTATTAGGCGCGAAATTGCTCAAAATAAAAGCGAATAAAGACCACCCTACAAGATCATTGATGGTTGCTGTCCCGATAATTATCATTCCCGTATCCGTATTCAGCAAGTCCAGGTCAATGAGAGTTCTAGCGATGACCGGAAGAGCAGATATTGACAGCGCCGTTCCCATGAACATCGCGAAAAAAAATGTTTTGCCCTGGAAATACTCCCCCCATATATCCGGGAACATGATGACCATACCGAAGCCAAGTATAAACGGTAACAAGATGCCCATTAAGCTGGCCCATGCTATGTGAATACCGTTGTTCCTAACGAGTTTCAGATTCATTTCCAGACCTGCAATGAATAAAAAGAAAAGAATGCAAATCTGGATTAGTGCATCTCTGCCCTGGAAAATGCCACCAGATGCTGGAAACAACCATTGATAAGTACTTGGACTAAGCTGTCCAAAGACCGTTGGACCGAGAATAATGCCGCCAAAAAGTTCGCCCAGGATCGCAGGAAAATGAAGACTACTCATTATATGACCGCATAAAAGTGCTACGAAAAGCATCACAGCGATCTCCAGGAAAAATGTTACCATATCCATTGGCGCCATATTGAATTATCCTTATCACTTAAATTATAAAAGAATATGTCCAGTATTGGCTTGCAGCATTCGAAAATGCTAACTAAGGAATAGTTAAAAAATAACTTCAAGTTTTTACTATTGGAATTGCTGTATAATTCCATTTCCCCAAATAATCATCAAATACGATTTTCATGTTTTCCTTGAATGTTTCACTTACTTTTCTTGCCTTGGCATAAACTTTGTCCTTGATAGTTGAAAATACTTTCAGCCCTGTGGATGTATAAGTCTTATCAACAAGGCTTTTAACCACATCAATACTGCTGAAAACAGCACCCTTGCATGCACTTGTAATATGACAGAATAACCTATGCTCTATTGGATTGTATTTCGAAGTATATGGTGGATAGTGAGCTATTCTAATTTCAATCCCAATTTCATCAACTAGCCTTTGTAGATCTTCCTTAAAAATATAATGCCTACTTGAGTTACTTCCACCGCCGTCGGCTAAGGTTAAAATGCTATTTGCCTTAGGATAGTTTTCCTTACCGTAATTTTCCCACCAGTCTTTAATGCAGTCACAACAAAACTCGCTTGTATCTTTACTTGTTCCTAAAGTGATATATCCTTCGTTACGTTTCAGGTCGTATATGCCATGTGGAATTACAACGCCATCTGAGAATGTATTGAAGTCGTGGTCATAGACCTTTACTGTCTGAGTACAATAGACTTTACCATCACGGTAGAAATTACCTATGACTTCTTTTTTTTACATCCATACTGATAATCGGATTCTCACTTTTTGAGTACTCTTCTTTCAACTCAAGAATCTTCTCAAACTGCTCATTTCTATCTTTACAATCTTTCATAGTGGCAGCTTTTTGCATTTTCCTCTCTACAAAACCATGTTTCTTTAAGAGCTGCTTTACTACATGGGGACTTATATTCATGCCTTTTGATTCAAAAGCCTTTGAAATTTCCTTGAGACTCAAGTTTGTCCATTTTATTTCTTTATCCATAGGACTTCCAGCCATATTGTCTTTTAAAATCTCAAAGAAAACTTCATCGATATTTTCAACCGTATCGATGATTTTCTTTTTACCTCCACCAGGCTTTCGAATCCTATCATCTGGTGTTTTTATACCGTTAGTGATTTCATTAATTCCAGCCATGACAGTTTGAAAATGGCAGCCCAGAACATTGCTTATATAGTTTTGTCCCCCGTGCCCTAATTTCATCGCTTCTATGGCTGCATATCTTCTTCGATCTTTCTCGTTCAAAGTATCATAAAATGCTTTCATTTGTTTTTCAATTTCTTCAGAATATTTTGTGCGCAGCATCAAATTAGATTCCTAATCAGTTGTAATAGTTTTCAATCAGCATTAGTATAAGGTAACAAAAATACTTGAAATTATATATTTGTTATTCCTTAGCTACTTTTCTCCATAAATAGAACCCCTACTGATTGCATTTATTTTAAGTGGCTGTCCTATGGTTGTCCTATTATTCTAGGAAGAATATATTATCAACTGAAGACTTGACAGTAACCTTTTATGTTACGCCGTTTAGCTGGCTTATCTGGTCATCCTTCCGGCCTAATTGGTCGCTCATTAAGTCGATCTGTTTTCTCAGGTCTTCAATTCTTACTTGTATTTGTATTGTCTTTAATTTCCCCTGGTCGAGAATGTAAACCTGGGCATAGTTATTAATTTAACAAAGTAAATCTTTAATTTAACAAAGTAAGCCTATGCGTTTGTTAAGTTGATTGTTCCGTAGACGATAGGAATACGGCTCTTGTGACCGATAGAAGCCCGATTAAACAGATTTTTATCATAATAATAACACAGCAAGCCTAAAAATAAGCCTTTTGATATTGTTTTTTGCTGCTGTTGATTTACACTTTACTTACTTAAAAAATCCTTACAAGTAAGGAAATATGAAAGAACCTGGGAACACTTGCCGGAAGAATTACAGTTTTTACTAAGAAATTACAAAGCTTTTAGAAATAAGAATTAAAACTGCGAATCCCTAAAAAATATCTCTTTCTGGAAAGACTGCATACTAAGATAACCCTCTAAACGCACATGATATTCTTCGAATAACAGCACAAAGAAATGAAATTACTTTTCACCTTACCCTTTTTTGACTATTGACTTTATTCTTATCGTAAGCATTAATTTGTCCTAACTATGTTTTTCAAACCATCGCTAAACTAATCAGTGAATTATCATAGAAGAGGCTTAAATGTGATTAGGAGTAGAAAATGAAAAAGGCGCATGAAAAACCAGTTTTGTTCCATACTTTCATGCTAAAATGTAGCTATTTCTCCGTTTTTGGGAAAATGTAGAAATAGTCTTTTGTTTACGTTTTTCAATAACTTACGAACATAACCTTAATTTTCAAGGCTCTTTATTACTTATTTTTTAAGCATGAGTATCTTTTGTAAGCATGAATATCTTTTTTCGTTGTAGCCGGTCGTGTAGCCTAGTATGAAGCCTTTGCTGTAGCTCTTGTCATTGCTGGAGAGATCGGGTATCTTCTTGAGAATCTCTTTACTACCGTATTGAATGCAGTCCTTTTTGCCATCGTTAGAGCCTTTGCTGTAGCCATCTTTGTAACCTTGTCCATATTTATCCTCAAAAGCCGCTGCGTTTACTGAAGCAACTGTCACTGATAATACAAAACAAAGTACCAGTAAAATAGCCATTGTCTTTGTGATTCTATCAAATATTTTATTTGCCATAATATTTATACTCCCAATTTATTTAATCGAATGCAGATGACTGGTTAATCATTGGATACTAGATTTTGCTTTTGGAGGGGGAATATAAAAACTTGTTTTATTCTTTTATTGAGTTTAATATTGCAGATTTTTTCCAGTGTTGGTCGTATATTCTTAAATTTAGAATTGTGTAAGCGAAAGGAATGGCAGACGACCCCCTGCAAAAGGCTTTTGAAGCGAGATTTTAAATATTGTTGCTTACATATTTCAGAATTTGAAAAAGAAACCCACACTAATAGTTTTCATGCTTTTTCTTACCATCATGGTTGTCGTAATCAAACCTGTTCTTATCAGTATAATTAGAAGCTGTACTTGTTGCTGCATCTGTCACTGACAGTACAAGCCTCATTTCTAAGCTGTCTATAGATCCCGCAGTAGCGCTTGTCACAAGCTTTTGTACATGTATATGAATTGTCTTGATATGCAGAACATCTTAAAGCGTATTTACACTTGATATCAAACATATCCATCCCCCTTTTAAACTTCAGTGTCCCCACTTCACTTCCGAGCCTATCCCAAAACTCAAAATTACTTCTCTGATGCTCAAATATTGAAAAAAGAAAACAGCACAACTGGCTAATGTAAAACCTTAAACACCAGCCAGTTAGATCCCTAATTTAACAGAAGTATATCTTTTGTACAAATGGGATTTATGCTTTTTTTAGTTATATTCAACTTTCAGCTATGGTTATACGTTTTTATTTCCAGTACCAGTAGCCAGGGGTGTAGACTTAAACATCAGCCATTTAGGATTATTTTCTTCCCCTCTGCTTCAGCGGAGTGGTTATGTAATTGTTGTAAATTTGTGATACCTTGTACCAGCCGTTATATTTAGAGTACCAGCCGTTACCTTTGAACAACCATTGCGAATACATTCTGTACCAGTGATCGTAATCTTTGCCGTGTTTCTTGTGTTTCCACTCATTCTTTTGGCGGTCCCAGTTACCTCTTTGGCGGTCCCAGTTACCTTTTTGACGGTCCCAGTCACCTCTTTGGCGGTCCCAGTCACCTTTTTGGCGGTCCCAATTGTTTCTGTCGCCAATCTTCTTCCGTCGTCATTTCTATATCTCGTATTATCCGGAGCTGCGCTTACTGACTGCAACTGTCACTGACATTACAAAACAGACTGCCAGCAAAATTCCAAGTATTTTTTTCATTTTCAGCATTTTATTTACCCCAAGACATTTGCTATTCGGATAACCTTACTTTATTTTCTTAATTATCTCGCTGACCATTCGCAGCTTGACAATCCTAACATGAACCAGTTAAAATATAAACATACTTATAAATAAAAATTTATAAAAGTGACATAATTATTAAAATAACGGTTTTAAAAGGTTTAATTAAGAGAATAATGGTTTTCGAAGGGTTTAATTAAGAAAATAATGAGATAAAAAGTGGTCAATTACTAAAATAAAGGTTTTAAAACTTTTATTTATATATGTCATAAATAGTGTGTTAAGGAAGGCAATTGAAGAATTGAAGACCTTCTCCAATAATATGCAAAGGAGAAAGGCAGAAGGGGAAAATGATAAATCGGATAGGGCAGGCGGGTATATGGTCTTTGGCACACAGGAGTGAATGAAATCACGGGGAGTTGGGCCAGAAAATCCCGTCTGATAAACTATTACCTCTGTGAATGCAGTTAATTCGTGCGGAAAAACAGGTCCGAAACTGTTAGAGAGCAACAGGTCAGAAGCTGTCAGAGAGCAGACCAGAGAAATGCAGTATTTTTAGGGGAAAATTACTGCATTTTGAGAGGTTTTCATGGGTTAATGTGTTATATATAAACGATTTTTATAAAATAGAATTTATTTTAAGCGCGTTCATTGGCATATAACAAAGTAATAAAGGGTAGAATTTATCGACATTGGACTCTTCCAGAAATAATTATATATGATTGTTTGGAAACATACACTAGAATAATATTTACTCAGTGCATCTGCCGATGGAAAGTAGATCGAAAAAAAATAGCTTAAATTTGGATCAAATTAAGAGCTGATCCAAAAACTCAAAAATGCGTCTCTGAATTCTAAATTCTGAATAATCAATCGAGTTCCCAATCATGAAAAAAAGTTCTGAACCTTTAATGATTTGAGAATAAAATTGGTTTTTGGATGAGCTCATTAAGAGTATAAGGCACTACATTAGACATGGAATAAAAATTGAAAAATCAATTATGTTGAGCTCTGAATGTTTAATTCCATTCTTTCTTAAAGGAATGGTTTGCGAGCTTTTAGATGCTCTTATCGAGCGCTTAAAGAGGGATGGTATATTGTCAAAAAACCGCAATTCTGCAATAAATAAAGCCAATAGGTACTTCGCCCTTCAAATATTCCTAGTGATATTTGTCTCTCTGGCTTCACTGGGCAGCCTGGGGGTCTCAGAGCCTAAAAACAATACGATAGAAGTCCAGATCCTGGCCATTAATGATCTCCATGGCCAACTTGAGCCCCCCATCAGCGAGATGGTTATAGGCTATAATGAGACAGGTGCTCCCATAAGTGTCGATGCAGGGGGCATGGAGTACCTGGCAACCCATATAAAAGAACTCAGATCTGAGAACCCTAACACATTCGTGATCTCGGCCGGAGACTCTATAGGTGCTAGTCCGATTATTTCATCCCGATTCCACGATGAACCAACAATAAAGGCCCTCAACATGATAGGACTCAACTTTTCGGCCGTGGGCAATCACGAGCTGGATAATGGATTAAACGAGCTCATGCGCATTCAAAACGGTGGCTGCCATCCGACGGATGGCTGCCTGGGGAACTCCTCTTTTGAAGGAGCACATTTCCAGTATCTGGCTGCGAACATCGTCAATGAGACCACTAATGCCACAGTATTCCCTGCCTACAAAATCACCTGCGTCCAGGGGGTACCCATAGGATTCATTGGAGTGGCCCTGAAAGATACGCCGTCTATACTGACTCCTTCTAAAGTGAAGGGACTCAAGTTCCTGGATGAAGCTGAAACCATTAACAAATATACCAAAAAGCTGAAGCATATGGGCGTAAAAACCATAGTGGTGATCATACATGACAGTGGCTACCAAGAGGGACTATATAACGAGAGCTTGAATATGAGTGGCCCCATTCTAGATGTTGTCAACGCCACAAACGATGAAGTAGACGTCTTCATCACCGGCCACACCCATCAGACCTACAATGCCAATATTGACGGCCGCATAGTGACAGAAGCTGGTTCAGCAAGTACTGTGCTCACGGATATCGATCTGGTAATAAGCAACAAAACTCATGATGTAATCGAAGCAAGATCCAGAAATATTATAGTATCCAGAGATGTCCCTAAAGACTCTGAAGTAACTGAACTGATCAATGAATACGAATCTCTTGTTGCATCCCTTGCCAACCAGGTGATCGGTAACATTACGAGCGATATTACAGCGGTAATGAGTGATTCAGGTGAATCTGCTCTGGGCGATGTCATAGCCGATGCTCAGCTCTATGCTACCTCTGACCCAAGCAATGGCGGTGCTGTTGTAGCTTTCGCGAACCCGGGAGGCGTTCGCGCTGATCTGATATATAATCAACAGAGCGGCAGTGAACTGCCCGGTCAGGTCACCTATGGCGAGGTCTTCAGCGTCCAGCCCTCTGAAATCAGCCTGGTCACAATGACCTTGAACGGCACTCAGATCGACACTTTGCTGGAGCAACAGATCGACAACCCATCTCCGCGCATACTGCAGGTCTCAAAAGGCTTTAGCTATGCCTGGAACGAAAGCGCCCCCGTGGGCAATATGATCGAGATCTCCAGCATAACGATAAACGGCACTTCTATCAATCCGAGCAACCTTTACCGCGTAACAGTTAACAACCGCATGGCTGATGGAAGCTATAATCTCTTTGTCCTGAAGGAAGGGGTCAATAGGACAGAAGGTCCTCTGTGTAGAGATGCCCTCGTCAATTACTTCACAGCTTTCTCTCCGGTGACTCCAGGACCTATGAATCGCATTGCTTTGGTGAAATAAGAGAATATGGAGCTATCTACCTTTTCGGTAGGGAGAACTACCGGGATATTTGTTTACTCGGTAACTTCCTCCCCACCCTGAATTTTGAATTTACAGAAATATTGACACACTGCCAGCTGAAATGGTAGTGTCGCAAATTTTCTGTAAATTCAAAGTTAATTTTTTGTGTACTGAGTATGATTCCTTTATCTCAACATTGAATTTTCAAACTACCAACTTCTTGAGATTTATGATTTTATAGAAAAATTGGCACACTGTCCAAAATGCACAGTCGTTTTGGAGGAAAATTACTGCATTTTAACGAGATACAACCCAACATACCTACATTTAAAATCATCGAATTCCTGTAAAATGTAATGGGAAATTAGGAGAATTGAGAAATGAAAACATTTTACAGAACAACAATTGCACTGTGTCTTTCCCTAGCAATTCTTTTTCTAATTGTAGGAACAGCCACCGCGAGTTATGTCAGTCCTGAACCCCCGGCGACAGATACCGGGTTAAAGCAAGTACCATATAATATCAACGGCGTTTTTACAACCGTATCAGGTATCACCTACGACTCTGCGTTCGGCGGATTTGCCGCAGACAACTCAGGAAAAGTTTACACCGTCACTCAGTATGACCGGCTGTTTACGATCGTGGAGGATATCTCCGGCTCTCCTTTGTTCTTTGCCATTGACGAAAAAGACGGTAGGCATTTCTTCAGCTATGGAAATGACGGGAATACCAAATTGTTCCGAAGCGGTATCATCGAGTCAGATGACGTTTTCTCAACGAGGATGATCACCAGTTCAGGTGGGGTTGTCACGGTCCAGACGGCTCTCGCAGTTCGTAACGGAACGACAGTTCCCGATGATAGAACGGCGATTCCTAATCTCACCGGGACGTGGACAACTGCCCAGAACAGTGTTTACCAGATAAACAGCCAGGAAGGAAACGTGTTTTCCGGTAAAATCACCGCACATGGGAAAACAACATTCACACCGTTTGCCGGATACATCGACACGGTTGCCGAAGATGGTACAGCCGAGATTGTTATGCTCTGTGTGAAAGGCAACCTCATCTTAGGCAATGTCAACGTAAACACGCATAATATAACCATTCCCTATGTTCTCTATGCTGATGGCAGAGTCGCATCCTCACCCCTGACAGAGGACGGGGCTGAGTGGGCGGGAACTAGCATGTCGTACAACGTGACCCAGGAATACGTCACCGTTCTGAATAGTGACGGAATTACCGAAGATATCTCGGAACAGTTCCGGTTGCTGTCGGTCTCTGACGAGAATACAGGCCGGTATACTCTGACCTCCGCTTCCGACAACATCACAATCATCGGCATTGCCCAGGGAGACAATTCATTTATCGAGTATTCTCCAAAGACGGGACTCATCCGCGGTTTCGTTAAAGGTAATACAAAATATGATTTCCGGGGAGGACCTGACTTAGCAGAAGCCTCGGTCCATAATTTTAAACAGAAGGAAGGAGAAGAATAAGGGAACTCTAGATTAAACACCAAATCTGAAAAATTAATTTTAAGAAATTCCCTTGAAAAAGGGAATTTTTTAGATTCAACTTTTTAAAGCCAGAAGAAAAATTGTTCAAGAACTAAAATTTAGTATGGAATTTTTATCGGGAAAAATCCCAACAATTCTTGAGAAAAATTCTGCAAAATTCCTTTATATTTGGTACATCAATTTTATGCAAATATTTTATCAAAAGTAACACTATCTTTGAAACCAAAATTTAATTTTTACACAAAAACATAAGACCTAAAATAAATGAAAATACAGAAAATTTCCTAATTTTGGTTACTCAACAAATAAAAGCAGGATCAGTTAAACGTACCTATGTGTTTTTGTTTATAGTCGTTCTATATACCTTACTATGTAATGTTTTTGAAAAATCGTTATCTGTAGCCTTGATATTTCGGCATTGGTATTAATCCGGCTTACTCTGTCTACTTTTACTTATTTCGTCTCTTATTTCTGCCAGTTTACCGCGAGCGTAATTATATTCATTTTTTAGATTTTCAATATCCTCTGGTACGGTTTTCATCCTTGCCTCTACCAGTTCCCTCATCTGCTCATTTTCGATCTCATCCGATAATTTACAGCTTAAATCTTCTTTAATTTGTCCTACCTCTTCGATGTATTCATTGAATTTATCGACGGAATCTGTCATCTTTAATTCCCTAGCCACAGCTTCCAGGCTATCTAATTCGTCTATCAGAGCATCTGCACTTCTATCCAGGTCGTTCATTTTTTGTTCTAACTTAGTTAATCTAGACATTACATCCTGCTTAGTTAATTCAGACAACATATTTCCCCCTTAAACATTGAATATATTACCATACGAACCAGTATAAAATAAAGTCAAAACGGTTCCGCAAAGCTTTCGTCAGCGAGGGTAGCGCTCTTTTCAAGAGGGCAGCTACCAGCGAGATGATAATTTATAATATTAACAATATAGACCTTAAAACTCCTCTTTATCTATTAACGACGACAGTCTTTATATTCACAAATTCTTCAAGCCCGTAATGGGAAAGCTCTCTTCCGATCCCTGATTTTTTTATCCCTCCAAAAGGCAGCCTCGGATCGGATTTGACCATTCCGTTAATAGATACGGACCCGGATTTTATTCTTTTTGCCAGTCTTTCGGCCCTATCCAGGTCTCCAGACCATATCTTGGCTCCGAGCCCATAATCTGTGGAGTTTGCAATTTCCACGGACTCATCCTCGTCCTTTGCCGTGATCACCGGCGCAATAGGCCCGAAAACTTCAGTCCTGCATACTTCCATATCGGTACTGGCTGCAAGGATAATAGTAGGATTGAAGAAAAAGCCTTTTTCATGCTTTTCTCCGTAAGTTTGAAGCTCCGCTCCTTTCTTTCTTGCATCTTTCAGGACCCTTTCAAGCTTATCAACAAATTCCTTCTTTGCAAGAGGCCCAATATCGGTTTCCTCATCCATTGGATCCCCGATTTTAAGTTCCTGCACCCGAAGTTCAAATGCCTTGATAAAATCCACAACAACATCTTCTACGACAATAAGTCGCTTGGCAGCAACACAGCTCTGTCCGGCATTTAAAAAGCGGGACTTTACAGCTGCCTGCGCAGCCCTCTCGATGTCGGCATCCTCAAGCACTATGAAAGGGTCCGACCCTCCCAGTTCCAGCACAAAAGGCTTGACAGCTTTCCCGGCAAGTTTCCCAACTTCCAGACCTGCATTTATACTGCCAGTAAGCGAAACCCCATCTACCATTTCCTCTTCAAGAATTTCCATTGCAGTCTTCGAGTCAATTAAGAGAGTACTGAAAATGTTTTTCGGAAACCCGGCTTCAATAAAGACCTTCTCAATTTCCAGAGCTGACCTTGGCACGTTTGAGGCGTGTTTGAGCACACATACATTTCCCGCGCACATTGCAGGCACTGCAAACCTGAAAACCTGCCAGAATGGAAAATTCCAGGGCATTATCCCGAAAATCACCCCCAGAGGCTCAAAAATCACATAACTTTTCTCAGACCCGATATCCACAATTTCATCCTTCAATAATCCGGCTGCATTTTCTGCGTAATAATCACAGAGCCGGGCGCATTTCTGAATCTCAGCTCTCGACTGCCTGACAGGTTTTCCCATCTCCTTCGTAATAATTTCGGCATAAACAGCGGTATTCTGCCGAAGAATCTCGGCAACCTTCTTAAAATATTTTGCCCTTTTTCCTGCAGGTAATGAACCCCATACTGAAAAAGCAGCCCTGGACTTTTCAATCAGGGATCCACATTCCCCGAAGGAAAACGAGTCAAATGTCCAGTTTACTTCTTCAGTGTAAGGATTAACGGATTTGATTTTCATGACCTCCCCCAAAAAGAGTCATAATTAATATTGAAATTCCCAGTATTATAATATAAAGAGAAATAAAATCTGAAGAGGGAGAAATATCTTAAATTAGAAATTAGACTGTAAATATCCAATTTCGGGAGAAAATCTGGCTGCCGATTCAAATAAACTCGTAAGAAGAATTGGTTCAGAATTTAGCAGTAATTATTATAGGAGTTACATTACAGGACTTACGTAGTTGAATTGAAAACAAAGGCAGAAAATACTATACAGTATAATCTCAAGAATTATGACGAAGCTAGATGTACTTGATTTTATCAATAGACCGCGTAAATCCTGTACAAGTTATTTCAACACTCCATTTTTCCAGAAAAAGGGCTTGCCAGCGTTTCTTTCGAATTTTTCAAATACGCTTGGAAAAAGCGCAGGGTACTTTGCTTCCGCAAGGGATATGCAGAACATCCTCTCCGGACAGTGTGGTTTCCGACCAGACCCAATGACAATAAAGAAAGGAAGCCTCTTTTCTCTGGCAAAGTCCTGATAACGCTTTAACTGCTGAGGAGTAGACCACTGGAGTTTACCTTCAAATAGACCTGACCTGAATTTACACTCAACACAAAAAATTTCGTCTCTTGGAATATAGCGCATAATAAGATCCGGACCTGCATCAGCTTCTACAGATCTGTCGTGTTTTCGTGTAATATCCGTGCTCCACTGGACAATAGAGAAATACCTGTCATCAAAAAGGTTTACAACATATTTTTCAAAATCATTTCCTTTTTCTACAGACTCATCTTCTGTCAATACATCAACGACTTTCTTAATTTTAGTAAGAACTCCCATAGTAACCTCCTACAGCATATAAAAATATATTATGTTTTATTAGTTTAAAGCATTTTAGCAAGTTTCTACACTTCATATATTTGACAGAAAAAAATTAGAAAACTAATAAAAAATAAAAACTTAATAAGATAAATTATTTCAACACTCCATTTTTCCAGAAGAATTTCTGTTTCGGGCTCCGCTCAAACGTCTCAAAAAGCTCAGGAGAAAGTGCAGGAGATTTTGTTTCTTCAAGCGGGATGCAGAACATTTTTTTCGGCTTTCTGGCTTTACCGCCGAGCCCTACTACAACGTAAAAAGGAATGTCATTGTCTCTGGCAAAGACCCTGTAACGCTGTAATTGCCTGGGTGCTGACCACTGGAGTTTGCCTTTGAAGAGCTTTGACCTGAACTTGCATTCTACACAGAAGATTTCATTTGTGCGCCTGTGACGAAAGACGAGGTCCGGGCCGCAATCCGATTCCACGAATCGAGTGTGCTTTCTTGCCATATCTGTCGTCCACTGCACGAGGGAAAAGTGTTTTTCATCGAAAAGGTCCACAACATACCTTTCGAAATCGTCTCCTTTTTGCTCGGATTCGTTTTCAAGAATTACGCTGATGATCTTTCTTAGCTTTCTAAATAAACCCATAGTTAACCACTATTATTTTTGTGAAAATACCGGAATATTTCAGTATATTTATAAATGTGGTGGTAAGGGTAAAGAAAAAAGCGCACAAAGTATAAAGGCAGTAAGAAACTCTTTAAAGGCAGTAAGAAATTCTTTAAGAAAACTCTTTGAGAAATTCTTTGAGAAATTCTTTGAGAAACTCTTTGAGAACTTTTTATTCCGGAATCAAACCACTCTAAATCCTGATAAAGAATTCTTCCGGAAAACCTTAATCTAAAAAAAGGATATACTATATGGGGAGAGATTTAAAACTTAATAAAAATAATCAAAATAAAATGAAATTACCGGATCTTACGCCTATGGGGAGAAGGCTGAGGAATTACGAGGAGAAGTTAATAACTCCAGAAAGAGCAGCTGAACTTATGGAAGAAGGCTGGAAAAAGGCAGACCTGCACGTGCATACAACCTGTTCCTTTGATGTACTTCCTGTAAGAGATCTGCATCCTGAGAGCCTCTATGAAAAATCTCTGGACATCGGCATGGATTTTGTTACATTTACCGATCACAACACCGTGGATGCCTACGAGATTCTCGGGTGGGACCGCGAAAAGCTTGTCCCTGGCGTTGAGATAAGTATTCGCGATATGGAATTTGCAGGACACGCTCTGCATGTTAACGTTTTCGAGCTTGATAAAGAGGAGTTTTTGGAACTCAGAGAGATTGTGGAAATAGAACATGACCTGAAAAACTTTATCAGATACCTTAAACGACACAGGCTGCCTTTCATGTATAATCATCCATTCTGGTTCGAATTCCACAAGGAACCGAATCCTTCTGCAGTACCCAGGCTGGCAAAACTTTTCCCGGTACTGGAGTACAACATGAACGAGCTCAAACAGAAAAACGAACTTACTATTGCCCTTGCTGAAAAATTCGGCAAAGGGATAGCTGCAACAACAGACACTCATACTGGAAGACTCGGAAAGGTGTACACCCTTGCAAAAGGAGATAATTTTAGAGAATTTTTCAGAAATATCGAGAAAGGGAAAAGTTACATCGTTCCTGAATACCTTACAAGGGAGTTCCTTATAAAAGAAATGAACACCTGGATAGACCTCATATTTGAAAAGAGCCAGAAAAACAGGGATATAAAAAGCTACCTTACCGGGATAAAATCCCTGGATGCAATGGTCAGGATTTCAAGGAGTGCTCTTTTAAGCTGTTCCCCAAAACTTAACCGGACGACTATGAACCTGCTCTATATGATTTCAAACACAGGGCTTCCGGCTTCAGTCTACCTTTATTCGGAAGAGAATTTAGCAAAGGAAATTGAAAAACAAATCGAAATAGAAAACAAAGATAAGGCATAAAAAAGATGCTTAAAAGGAAATAGAGTATCAACGTGGAAATAGCAAAAAAGGAAAAGGAAAAAATGATAGTCCAGATTAAGGAAATTAAAAGAAATCCAGAATTTTTTCAGGGCTTTCAAGCACAGTTATTCCCTGCAATTGTTTCACAATCTCAACATTGCGCATATCCACATCCCGGACCAGGACCTCTACAGGCCCGCCTTTAATAGCTTTATAAGGGCAGAGTTCCTTACAGATCCCACAGCCCTTGCATTTTAGAAGATCTATCTGGTCTGTGAAGCCTTTTTTCTCAGTTATTGCCCCATGAGGACAATTTTCTCTTGGAAGGCAGTCCTCGCAGTGCTTACACTGTTTCCGGTCAATATTATAGGGCATTTCGGACACGATTGAACCTTCAATATCCACGGGCACGATGTAAACAGGAACTCTTCCTTTTACAGCTTGGGCAACGGCATTAGTTACAAGGGAATCTGCAATCCCGTAAGCAATTTTCGAAACCGTGTTAGAGGTTGCAGGCGTAACGAAGAGGGCATCATATCTGTCAAGAAGGAAGCGCCCCACCTTTGGAGAACTCAAACCCTGCTCACTTTCCCGAAAGATCTCTTCAAGGTAGTCTCCGCCGGAGATTTTTACAAGCTTCTGCTCAAGCCCGTACATGCGCAGTACCTCCTCTGCAGCCCTGGAAATATACGTATTTACGGAAATTTCGGGGTCTTTGAGCTTAATTTCCTTGAAGACCTGGTAGCTGCGGTCCAGGAAATGTCCGGCGCCTGTAATACCCCACGCAATTCTCTTAAAACTCATGAAAAGAAGTCATGACAGAGGTGGATGATATAATTTTCTAAAAAAAGGTTCAGGATAATGAAAGGGAGAAATTACAACCGCAGTTGCAGAGTGGATAACAGTCAAAAAGTCAAAACGGGATTTAGAGCCCAAGCACTTCATAAAGCAACTTCATAGCTTTTTTTTCATTTTCGCCCCCGCACTTGGAAGCCAGAGTTTCATAATGCCGGATAAATTCAAGGTATTTTTCGTCTCCTGAAAGCTGATAGCGTGTCGCGTGGACAGTCGCTTCGAGCACTGCATTGAAACCCCGGTTGGGCGCAGGCAGGTCTTTTCTGTTAGCCTCATTGAAACCTGCCTCTATGGGAATAAGATCAGCTACAAGAGCCTGATCAGTATTCTTGATATTGATGCATTCAAAAACTACCCACGCTGAAGCTTTTTCCAGGATCGGAAAACGGAACCCGCACACAGGCACAGAGTAAAATTCTGAGGGTTCAAGGTCGAAAAAAGTTGAACGCACAAAGAGCAGGGGGTCGTAAACTATATTTGCAGCCAGATGCTTTTCTTTAAAGACATTTTCCCAGGTATGGGTGCCTTTAAAAAGCCTGACAAAAGGTTTTCCGCCTTTTACGATTATCCCTATAGGGGCAGCATTAGGAGACTCGATGCCTGTGCTAACTATTGTTTCGGAAATGCCTTCCCGGATCCCAAAGGAAGAAAGATCGACAGTGGAAAATTCATTTCCGTTTTTTCTGCATTCAGAGAGAAATTCGGTCAAAAGCGCAGTCCCCCCAGAAGGGCAATGAAAAGCCCTGCAATAATGATATCCGCTGTTGAGCCAGGATTGATTTTCTTTTGAAGGAGTTCGGAGTCAAACTCCTGTACAAAAGGAAGCAAAGATGCAAAATCTCTGGTCGTACGGCCTGAAGATTCCTCCCATACAGAGAGAATCTCGCCTGCCCTGAAAGAGACGTAATCTGCAGTCTCTTTGTCGAATTTGGTCTGGATGAAAGTGTCCCTGTGCCTGGAAAGCAATTTCAGGAAAGTATATACTATAGCCTCGTTGATACCTGTGCCTGAACAGTTCAAAACCGAGTCTCCAGTTTCCGAATTTTGGGCCTGCATGAACTCAGTTATACTTTTTGCCCCCTCGAGGCAGCGTTCGAAACCCGAGGTCCACTCACTTGCAATCAGGTCATATCCCCTTGCAATATCCATGAGCTCGTAAAGCGTAACTCCCTGTTCCCTGAGTTCGGCTGTTGATTCAGGGTTTCCAAGACTGAATTCATCCACACTGTTAACCCTGACACATGCCACTCCGAAAGCCCTGTAGAACTCGACAGCGTCCTCACAGTCCGTTGCCCTGACAAAAGCATGGGCACGCGCAGCAAGGGCTTCAAATTCGTCCGGTAAGAGCTTAGAAGGGGCTTTTCCGCATGAACTGAAGAGTTCCCCGCAGCCATTGAAAGAGGAATAAGTAATAGAAAAGCGCCGAAATGGGTATTTCCTCCTTTCTGCCAGGCAGAGCTCTCGCAAACCGCCCTTCGGATAAGCGCACCTATCCCGTTCATGCTTCTTGCAGCCAGCTCGAGGACAGGATAAACGCTTACCGAGGAAGCCACGAAATGCTCAAAACAGGTCTCAGGATAGTTATGTTCCCTATCTACGTTCCCTGGCTTTGGAGAGGCAGAGACCTCAAGCAGCATAGCAAGCTGGGCACAGCGGGCAATAAGGCTCGGAATCTGTTGGTTTTCTGCCCATTCAGGTACAGGGCAGGAAAAACCAGTATTAATGGGACTCATTTACCGGAATCCTGGCATGGTCCAGTACGTATTTTGCCAGTTGCTCCTTAAGTTTCATGTACTCTACATCCGAGAGGCCGATTGTATGTAAAACCCCATCCCTGATCCAGCAGGGTTTGGTGATTTTACAGCACCAGACAAGGCTTCCGAAGCATGTGTCCTCTCCGTATTCCAGCATTGTGCCTTTCGCAAAGTCAAACTTTGTCCTGGCGAACTCTTCTGCCGTGTATCCGAGCTTTCGGAACTTTTCGTGTACAGGACATGATTTCACAGGCATGCAACAGAAAGCAAGAGCCCTGAAGTCCCCTTCACTGCAAACGTGCTTTGGGGCATTATACCAGCCTATGGATTGCTGGTAAGAATTAACGCTTTCCACCAGTTCCCGTACAAGCTCCGGGTTCTCAGTGACTCCCCTTGCGACAGATACCATATCGGCGCCCCGGGAAAACATGTCTTTTGCTGCCTCAAAATCCTTGACCGAGTTGTTGCCGATCAGGAATAGCCTTGTAGCATCCCTGTAATAAAGAATTGCATCAAGGTCAGTCCCAAAGCCTTCCATTACAGCATCAACATGTATGATGTCCGCACCCGACTTATCTATAAGCCTGGCAAGTTCGACATCATTGACGACGTTTGCCCTCACTTTTACCGAAAGCACGACTCCTGTTTCCTTTATCGCCCGGATCCAGGCAGAAAGCCGCGGAAGGTCATGAAGAAGCGCTTCTCCTATCCCGGCTTCAAGCATTTCAGGCTGCCTGCAGTGAGCGTTTAACTCAAGGATTGCTCCTTCTTCTTTAGCAATTTTTGCAGCTTCAATAAGGGGTTCAAGTGTAGTACTCCTGACATTTACCGCAACGGCACTTCCGGACGTTACTGCCCGGATTTCCTTTTTTATAAGCTCCATGGGTTCATTGGAAATGAACTCTTTTCTACCCCGGGCTACGAGGTCTGATGCAACAGCGATTGAAGCCTCATCCAGATTAAAGGCTCCAAGAACTACCAGCCCGGCATTGCTTGCATACTGGTTGGCAAAAGCGCTATCGACAATTCCTGCCATGGGCGCCAGCGCAATAGGGTTTTTAAAACGGACATATCCAATATGCAAATCGAACAGACAATCACTCATGTTTTACCTCTTGAAAATAAGCCTGCAAACTGACACAAATTATAGTTATTGTCGGATATTAAAGTACCGATAATCTTTTTTTCGAACAAGCCTTGATGATGGAAAAAGCCCATCTATAACTTACGAATTATAATGCACATATATTAATATTTGGACGTACCCCAAACACACAAAATTTATATAAACTATAAGGAAGCGGTATACCTGCAACCGCGCCTGAGAAGAAAATGAAACTATAACATATAATCGCAGGGAAATCCTTTTTTCAAACCTGTGCAGATACTGGTTGCCAAAAAAATATAAATAACTGGAAAATATATAAGGTCAATTAATAAGTAGCATGCGAGAGAGGCTGGACGGCTGACGGGCCTTTTGGTCTGAGGAAAGTCTCCCCACCGCTCCGGATACACGAACATCTGTAAAGGATGTCGGGCGAGAGCCCGGGCCCTGGCACAGAAACGATAACCATCCCCTGAAAATGCGATGATGCAGACGCTGAGGTCTCAGGGAGAATGGATGAAACGGCGAATCCTCGTGGGTGCAAGTTGGAAATCGGGAAGAAAGAGCAGTCCGGAATCTCCCGGTTGTTTTTGGAAACGCATAGCCGAATGCCGTCACTGCAAGAGTCCTCAGGGACCGTTTCCTCCACTGGTGAGTGGCAGGAAGCTTTTGCAGGAACAGAAGGGAGCTTACGTGCCTCACTCGCATAAACTTATCTTATTCCTTTTAATTCTCTTTTTAAGTCCCCTGTTAATTCTCTTTTTAAGTCCCCTGTTAAGTCCCTTTTTAAGTCCCTTTTTAAGTTTCTTTTTAAGTCTCCTTTTAAGTCTCCTTTTAAGTCTCTTTTTCCATTTATATTTCACATTTTACACATTTTCTCTTTATTTCAATTCTTATCGGCCCCTTCCAGTGTCAGGGACTTTATCATGGAGACAGGTTCAGCCAGACAGAAATTCAGCAATAACCAGCGGATATAGTCCTTATAATTTCTATTAGTTACCACTTCATCTAGGTATTTATCGAGAATTTCCCTGTTGGTAACAGCCAGTTTAAAAGAGGTTTCAGGGAAACGGTGCATTATTTTTTCCAGTTTAAGAGAGCTGGCAAGGTAATTCCCGAATTCCTGCCTGCAGGCTGACTCGTACACTTTGAGTCTATTTAATTTCAGGTCGTACATCACAAGGTCGGCAACTGTCTCCGCAGCAAGTTGTCCTGACCGAATGGCATATGCCATACCTTCTCCTAAAAAAGCGTCTACAAATCCGGCAGCATCCCCGCTCAGAAGAAGCCTTGAATTTACTGTTTTTCTTTTTACCCCGCCTACAGGGATAATGTGGGAATGAACAGGAAAGCTACCTGAAAAGCCGTTTTCCTGCAGAAAATCCAGCATTACTCTTTTCGGATGTTCAAGATACTGAGCTGTCCCCACAACCCCTGCAGAATAGTACCCTGCATGAGGAAAAATCCAGCCGTATCCCCCCTGCGCAATCCCGAAGTGAATATCTATAGTGCCTGGAAGCCGGCTCCTTATCGTCTCATCCTCGTCAGATATTTCCGACACAAGACCGAGACAGTATTCTGTTCTGTTATCTCTCGGCCTTACTTTGTATTTAAGAACTCCACCTGAACCTTCCGCAATAAGAACAAACCTTCCCAGATAGGTATTATCCGTGGTCCTGACCTCAACACAGTCTTCTTTTTCAAAACAGTCCAGTACCTTTTCCCCGGTATGGACCTCAATTCCGGTTTCCCTTGCTTTTTCAAGCAGATAGTTATCAAAGACTTTTCTGGAAATCAGTAAAGCTAAGTTACTTTCTTTCATTCCCTCTACAAAACGGTCTCTGAAATGAACCCTCACCTTTGAGATATTTCTCTCGATTACGGACTCAGGGAGCTTGAAATCCAGGCAAGATAAGCCATAAGAAGAAAGAGCTCCCCCGCAGGGCTTGTACCGTGGGAAATCTTCTTTTTCGAGCAGAAGGGTTGAAAGTCCCTTTTTTCCGGCTTCCCTTCCAGCCGATGCCCCTGAAGGCCCTCCCCCTACTATAATCAGATCATACATGCTAAAACACCTGCTTATGAACTGAAGGCAGATACACACTGACATCCCAGGAATAACTGCCCCTAAAGTAAATTAAGGCTGGAGCGATAAAAAGATAGAGGAAAGAAGAGAATAACTGACAAAAGGTTCTGATCACTTTCCTTATCTGAGTTTGAAATTCAGGAGGGACATTCCAACGGAATATAGGTTTTGTGGGGAAAAATCCAGCCTTATCCACCGCCAGCAACCCCAAAATGCATTTTCCACAGTTTTTCCCAGACGCTCCGCAATTTCTTTTTCTTCAGCAGGGATTTCAGTGACCATACAGATTCCATACTCATCTCTACTATCCGCAGGCCGTACACAGGTTTTGACAAACCCCTGGACGCCTTCTGCAATGATTGCAAATTTTGCTTTGTTGTCCCCTGCATGGTGTCCACTTCAATACAGTCGGGAAGTTCCCTGCAGCAAAGAGCCTTTTCTCCGGTATGGACTTCAATCCCTGTCTCTTTTGCTTTTTCAAGAAGGAGATTATCAAATTCGTTTCTAGAGACGAGAACAGACAGTCGGTGATCTTGTGTGCTTTGACCAGCTGATTCTTGAAAATAACCTTTGCCCTTGTGACTTCCCATTCAATAATATCCGGAGGGAGTTCAAAATCAAGATAAGAAATCGCATGTTCCGAAATCCCTCCTCCAGAGGGTTTGTATCTGGGAAATTCTTCTTTCTCAAGTAGCAGTGTATTCAGGCCAAGCTTTCCTGTCTTTCTACCGGCCGAGGTACCGGAAAGGCCACCACCTATGACGATTACGTCATACATGAAAACATCTATTCCTTCAACTTTTAAATCAGTTAAATTCAGTAAGAGTAAGAGAATAATCATGTTGTGATAAGTTTGAAATAAAAAATAAGGCGCAGAGAATCAATGTTAGTTGAACACAAGAACCTCAAAAAACAATCAACAATATACATAAAATGATGAAGAGCATACTATTGAAAGCAACATAAACATATGTAGTTGACTTTCCGAGAGAGAACTCATCCGTTACTTCATTCTCATCAATCCCCAATTTGCTTAAAGCTTTTATCTTCCTTTTTGACAAATTACCTACAATAGCCCATGCCACAGATGTGCAAGCAAAAAACAGGAGACAACATAATATTGAAAATATTAATACCATCATCCGAATATCCCTCAAAAAATCAAAGAACCCAATAAGTAAAAAACCTTGAATTCCCAAATAAACCACAAAGACTAAAAAATATAACCCGACGTACTTTGTAAATTGAGAGATGATACATTGATACTCTGTAAGCCAAAAGTTCATTTGATTATTATGTTTTATTTCTGTGATTAAATCAGAATTTTGAACTTCTTGATCATAAAATTGATATTTCTCATCCATATAAATTCCTCCATAGTATATGAAAATTCAAAAAATACATTTAAAAGTCAGTCATAGATCATAAAATTCTTTAGTTAATAAATTATTTCCATTAAATTTAGATTTTGTGCAAAAGGCCGCAACATATAATGGTAAAGTTGGAGATTGTTGTTTATACCTTAGTTTAATGCATGCTAAGTTGTATAAGGGTAAAGACATTTGAGGAAAATAGGCCTGTAAAACTGGTCCGATCTTATGAAAACCCTTAATGCTTCCTAAAGCGAGGATTATATTGAAACGAATGTAATCTTTATTTTCAGTTTTTAGTGCATTATTTAGTGATTCAACGAAACTTGGATTATTAATCTCTTTGAGAGCATATACTGCGCTGTCCCTTACATAAAGATCATCTTGGTAATTCAACAATCCTTCAATTTCAGAAATAATTTGAGGGTCTTTAATCCGTATCTTGCCTAGAGAATGCACTGCATTATATTTAACATAAGGAGAAGGATCATGCATTAGTTTGACCAGAATGTAAATAGCATCTTGATTGAGAGCATATCTATCATTGATTTTTCCAATTGCATGAGCCGCCTTACCCAGTATATAAGGATCATCATCGTAAGGAGCATCTTCACGAAATAGATGAGAAATAGCCCAAATATCATCACAGATCACACCCAACCCAAGAGCTGCAAATCCCCTTAAATACTTACTATGATCATTCGACGTTTTAGTCAGTAATTCTATAGATAGCAATTCGTTTTCACAAAAAGTAGAAAAAATCTTATTTATTATATGAAAATTTCCATTCTTCACTTCCTTAAGGAGAAACGTAATGGCTTCTTCTGACTTGATTTTTCCAAGGGCTGATATAGCAGTATACTTTACAACCTCATTCCCATTTTTAAACACTATTTTTATTGGTGATACAGCACGTCTGTCTCTAACTTCTCCTAATGCAAAAACTGCACATTCATAAATTTCAGAATTGTCACCATTTAGTTCAGAAATTAAGGAATCAACTACTTTTTTTGCGAGTTCTTCTATTGATTCCGTCGTTATAGAGACTATACTTTCCATCTCGTGTCTATCTGCAACTGTCCTTAGATCATAAAGATCTTTTATAATTTTTACTGTGCAATCTTTATACCCAACCTCCAAAGAAAGTACTCCTAATTCAAAAAAATAACTCGCAAGAAGCCGAAGAGACTTTTCTAATTTTAAATATATTTCATATTCTCGCGGTACAACGATATCCTTTCGAAGCTCAAATAATTTTTTTTTACAATCTTCAAGATAATAAAGACCTTCCATCACAGTACTATGATCATATTTCTTGAAGGAATTTAGTAAAATACCGAGAACGTGTATGCAATTTTTTCCTTCAATTGAATATATACCACTTTTTTCACTTGCTTTGAGAATTTTGATCATATTTTTTGGTACTAAAAACTTGAAGGTATCGGACACAAATAGATATGTTGAAAATAAAGCAAAAAGACTTAAGGGGAAAAAAACAGGTATTAGGCATTTATGAACAGTATTACCCCAAGTAGTTTGATATTCGGTTATCGGAATTAATAAGCAAACACCAAGACTCATTAATGTAAGATAAATAAATACCGTGAATTTAAAAGATGGATTTGTTTTAAATTCTCTATATAATCCAGTTAAATATGGAGGGTATGAAGAAGCAGCTTGTTGCATAACAACTAAACTTATACTAAAAACTAAAGCAATAATGGTTGCTTCACCTCCAACAATTATGCCTATCGGATCTCCAATCTTCGTAACATCAATTTTAAAGGGATTAATCTGAAGAATTATATAAGAAAAAAATATTGCAGTAAAAAGGCAAATTAGGTATGAAAACACTGGACTCCACAAGAAACCGTGAGACACCGCATGATCATATACTGTGGAATATTTTCTTAAAAGGATGATGAAGCAAGTTACATTCACTAAAACCAAAACTGCAGAAAAGTTATCATTTAAAGATGTTAAGAAATAGTATATTGAATCGCTTACAAAAAAAAGAGTTACAAGAAGAGCAGGAATACACATGGCTTCAGCATATACCCATATTTCATCTAACTTTCTTGAATATACGCAAATAGTCCAATTTAAAAATACCAATGCAGAAATTCCTATGTTCAAAAAGTGAGATAAAGAAACAGAATAGAGATGATTTTGAGAGAAATACAGTATTATCATTATAAACAGTATTATCATGGACAGAGATATATATAGAAAAATAATAAGATGTAACAAAAAATTCTTGAGAGCAGTAAGAGATACTCCGAAAACTTTAATAAGGCAATCCAGTATCAATTTGGAGGAATCATTAAATAAACTACTAGTGAATTGAAAGAAAAAGTTTTTGAGAGTAGTGAACGTGGGGAAATCTGCATATAAACTAATTATAAATTGCAAGAAAAAACTCTTGAGAGTAGCGATAGTGGGAAAATCTGTATATAAACTAATTATGAATTGTAGGTAAAAATTCTTGAAATTAATAATAGATTCCTTTAGTACTCTAAATTTATTATTAGAAAATGAAAGACAACAAGATAATTTAATCATGCTTAGTCTTTTTAACTATTAAATATAAACATTTTTAAATTATACAGAATCCTAAGTTAATACAACACAGACAAAAACTACTTAGATCATTTTTCTTCTTAAGCTAACCGAAAACAATATATGTGAGACTATTCTTTTGCACAAAATATTTAAATTAAACCTTATTCTTGTCGAAATGTTCGATCGTTTCAATTACTTTCTTATAATCCACTTTCGTATTATAACAACCATCGTTCAACAGAGGAACTCCATAGGTCACAATTTTTTTTCCATTTAAAGCGCACATTCCTTTGTTTATCTCGTAATCACATGCTATTCCAAGTAGACCATCTGCAGGCTTATGTTTAAGGATATTGACGAGGGCCGAAGAACCGGTGAAAATATATAAGTCGTATCCATAATTTTTGGCATCTTTTCTCAATTGAGTCACAATACATTTCCCGCAGTCTCGACATTGAATCCCTAAAATTGTTGACGAAGCAGGACAATCGAGTGCACGCACACAATGCGGAACAACAATTACACGATTTTTGGTTTTTGAGAAATCTGATGCGTGAGCTATGTTTTTTAAAGATACTATCCATTTATCCAATATTCGAGGATCTGAAAACTTACAGAAAAAATATTTTATTGGCAGATAGAAAAAATCGAGGACATTTGAAAAAAAGCCTGCAAGCCATACGTTTCTTTTCAGACTGATTCGACTCACCAAAAGAGCAGTTATCGAGATCAAAACCGAAAAAAGCGTGGTAAAGAACAGGGCTTTTCCTATAAGATTATACATTGCACATCTCCATTTTTTGAATTATTTCTTCCACGTTAGCTTCAGTATTGAAACAACCGTCCCGAAGGAGAAGAACCCCCTGTACGGGGACAAAGGATACATCCTGCATATCTTCAGCAAGCTCGTTGTAGCAGGCGACCCCCAGGCAGGCTTCAGGCCTGTATTCCTTAAAGATCTTTTTGACAAAACTTCTCCCAGGCACTATAAAAACCTTGAAATTGCACCTGTCAGCAGCCTCGGAGATTTTTGAAATATCACATATCCCGCAGCGTTTGCATTCATACCCATGAACCGGATCGCACCTGGCCTTGCAGTTCGGATGTCGCAGGCACTGAGGAAGGAGCACAATCTTCTTGCCTTTAACGTGCAAGAAATCGATCATACATTAACGGCATTTCGGACATCAATAAGGATATCATCAACAAGAGTTTCCCGGATTCTAAAAAATCTGCACAATAATTTAGAAGGAGAATAAAAAAGATAGAGCGTGAACAGCACGAACCCCGGAAAAATAATCCTGTGATTTTTAAATGAATATGCCCCTATGAGCAGGGCGATCCCGGTACCCGCAAGAGCAAAAAGGACCAGGCATATAAATATTTTTCCTAGAAATTCGTAAGGGATGTACATATATAAATGTGAAGAAATTATCGGTATTTAAGTCTTACTATAAAATAACAAATAATAGAAAAAAGAGAAATAAAGAAAGCTGGAAAATACCAGCCTTCATGCTGCTTTGGGCACTTCCGTGCTCAGACCCAGAGCCTCTGCAACCAGCTCAATGACATCCTCGACAACGAGGTCAACTTTGAGTGAGTCTCGGCCATCCGACAGGTTTCTCTTACAGAATGGGCAAGCGCTGGACAGTATATCTGAATCAGTTGCAAGGGCATCCTTAACTCTGGATTCTGCGACTCCTAAAGCAAGGTCAGGGATACCTGCCTTTACACCACCGCCGGCTCCACAGCAGCGCTGGAATTCTTTTACCCTGTCCATTTCGACAAACTTGACACCAGGAATATGGGATAGCACATACCTGGGAGCATCGTAGACGCCTACGTGGCGACCAAGGTGGCAGGGGTCGTGGTAAGTAATTGTCTTGTTAATAGGCTTTGCCCATTTAATTTTGTCTTGCTTTATCAGGCCTGCGAGGAACTCTGTGATGTGAATAACCTCAAAAGGCAGTTCTTTGCCGAGAAGCCTGGGCCAGTCGACCTTTGCAGCACGGAAGCAGCCTGCACATGCAAAGACAACTTTTTTGGCACCTTTTTTCTTGATTGCCTCGACGTTATGTTTTGCAATTTCACGGGGCACATCATTGATATGCGCCTGGCCTGTCCTGATAAGGGCTGAGCCGCAGCACCATTCCTCTTCCCCGAGCATGGCAAACGGAATGCCCAGCTTGTTGAGCACACGTGAGGTCGCAAAGGCTAAAGAGAGCTGATTATACCCTGCAGTACAACCCGTGAAATATACAATGTCTGCTTTGTCTGCAATTTTCACGTCTTTGGGAACCCAGGCAAGTCTGTCTTTCTGGTCCTTCATGTAAGGATTATGGTACTGTCCAATAAGTTTTGGGAACATATTCTGCTTCCCATAAGGACCTATACCCTTCTTTACAAGGTTTGCCCTCATGGCTTCCCAGAGTTCCACAGTATTAATGCCTGATTCACAAACAGTTCCGCATATACCGCAGGTTGTACAGCCGTGCACATCGTCTTTGAATTCCTCGAGTTCTGACTGAGGGATTTCCTGCGGACCAAAGAGTTTTGCTTTAAGTCCATAGGACTTGTTCATGTACTGCTTCCAGCGCAGGATCTTGTCCCTTGGGGCTAAACCTGGTTTCTGGCCGGAAGCTGCATAAGTTGGACACCATTTCACACATTCACCGCAGCGAGTGCAGGAGTCGAGCTCCATAAGCTGGACTGCGGTAAGATTCTTCGTATCGATTGAAGGGGTACGTTTTGCCATATTTTTATTCGCCTCCTTTATTCGCAAGGATTGCAAGGGGTGTGGCGATTATGTGAATATATTTACTGTATGGTATATATGCGATACAGAAGAGCAGGGAAATTACGGAATGGAAGAGAGCTGCCGGCGGTGCTAGTGATGGGTCAAGCCCAAAGCTCCAGATAAATCCTGTTCGGATCCCATCGGCAAGAAAACCGGAAATAGTAACTAAGAAAACTACTCCGATCAGAACCCAATCATACATAATGGAAGCTTCCCTGACTTCCGAAACAAATAGTCTTCTCACTATTGCGATAATGACTCCGATAAGCAGGATATACCCGAAGATATAGTTCGGGAGAGAGAGCATCTCCCTAAACTCGGCGGGAGTGAACGGGAGTTCAATTCCGATCTTTTCGGTCATTTCGACTGCAAACATCATCCCTGAAAGGGCAAACAGGGTCATCCAGCCTGCGAAAATAGTGATGTGCATGAACCAGCGAAGAGCGCTTCTTTTGAG
Source organism: uncultured Methanosarcinaceae archaeon (assembly GCA_963774465.1). Classification (GTDB taxonomy): domain Archaea; phylum Halobacteriota; class Methanosarcinia; order Methanosarcinales; family Methanosarcinaceae; genus Methanosarcina. Next base: position 56,627 of record CAVZFI010000022.1, read on the forward strand.
AATTCTTCTCTGGAACAGAATGTCAAGAACGAGAACCTCCAGAATAGGCTTTCCATGTCCGTGATGAGATTCTTCTGTTACCTGTTTCCACCAGGTTTTTAAGAACGTGATCGCACTTCCTTTTTTTCCTTCCTGAGGCTCAAGGCCGTAACCTGTGACTCCTGCCCCCCATTTCTGGAGGTTAATCATCATACCATATAAGAAAATCACAATGGCTATTGTGCTAATTATCATTATCTGGACGAACGTAATTCTCAGTGCATCCGTGAGCCCAGAGAAGTATGCCATTTCACTACTGATATTTATTCCTCCTATGTATGGATCAAAAACTGGGAATTAATACTGCTTTTACAATTGTCATATTACAGGACATCAATGATAGTAAAGACAGAATGATAACCGTAGCGACTGTCTGCATAAGGTTTGAATAGTCTGTTAGTCTTTGTATCTATTATATTTAAACATTATCTTTATTAATCAATACATTGAAAAGCCCGCTAGAGCCGCAAAAATGAGAAGCATGGAAGTAATCGAACAGAAGAAGAAAAAAGGAAACCCAGTAAAATAATGTTGAAATTATAATATAAAAAGTATAAATTTTGCTTATAGAATTATCCCGGACAGAAAAATAAGGAATTCAGCTGCAGAAAAGTGAAAAGTAAAGTTGCAGGAAAAGAAAAAATCAATCTGCAAAAAATAAACAGGATAAATTGAGCTATTTTACCCTGAGAAGAGCGTTTTACAGTCCCAGAAACCTTTTACAACCCCACTTCTGCTTTGAACTTATCAATCCCGATCTCATCCAGTACTTCTCCGATTCTCCTTGGCTTCCCATATCCCTTATAAAAATTAATTATCCTTTCAACAAGGTCCAGGGCCTGTTCTTCGGAAAGGTCCTTTGCCACAACATTTCCGAGCCTCGGACGCGGGCCTGCACTGCCCCCGACAGACAAAGTATAACCTTTTGCAGTGCCCATGAGTCCTATATCCTTTATTATAGGTTCGGAACATGAATTCTGGCAGCCGGAAACAGCCATTTTGAACTTGGAAGGTAGCTGCATTCCATGGTACTTTTCGTCAAGTTTCAATCCGAGCCCGACCGCATCCTGTTTACCTCTCTTGCAGAAAGTAGTTCCGGGACAGATTTTGACACTGCGGACACAGAGCCCTATTGCAGCGCCTGGTTTCAGATCCAGTTCTGCCCATGCAGCATCAAGGTCTTCCTCTTTTAACCCTACAATCGCTATCCTCTGGGCGGAGGTGAGTTTCAGGGCCGCAGCTCCATATTTCTCTGCGATATCAGCTATCTTTCTAAGCGTCTTTGGGTATATGATTCCTCCTGGAATATGGGGGGCAATTGCATAAGTTTCCCCGTCTCTTTGCAGTATTGCAGCCTTCTCAGGAAGATCACCTTTCACGTACTCACGGCTTACCATATTTATCCACTCCTCATAACCTGATTGATTTTATGTTGATTTCAAGATTTAATTCATTTCATGTTTCTGGATTTAATTGATTTTATGTTTGTTTCAGGATTTAGTTGTTATTTGTTTTGAGTTTTAATATCATTATTGAACCTAGAACCGGTATCGGAAATCGGAAGCAAAGGCTAAATCCATAGAGAAGATAAACTCACGGATTAATTGGCAGACTATAATGAGTTCTGCTTCAGCCCCCTGAAATCAGACCCCCGTGCAGAAGGCGAAGAACCCCGATATTCCGGCACTTTTCCGGATTAAAAGAATATATCTCTCGGATCCGGAAAAGGATTTCAGATCCAGAGTATATTCACTCAAAACGATATAAAATTACATGTCTAATATAATAGCCTGCTGCAGGACTGTATATCTAGAACACATTAACCAGATTGCAGCCAGCAGAGTAATTAGCGGTTAAAGCAGCCAACTGTAAAAATTTTAAACATGGAAAAAGGATCAAAGATCCGCTTTCTTTTTTTATTGCTGCTTTTTCAGCCTTCCCAGAAATCCATTAAGCCCCGCTTTGTGCCTGGCTTCGTCAAGAGACGCCCTCTCAAAGAAAAGGGCAGCCCTTGTATTGCCTTCCTCCCGGGCTATCTTTGCAGCTTCGGCTTTCTCAACCTCGGCTTTGCTCTCCCCTTCAAGCATCATTTCAAGGTTTTCAAGGGTTGTCCCCTTGACAAGTCCCAGAATCTCAGCCACTTCTGTAGCATGCCATGCCTCGTCCATGGCGATCTGGCGGAGGTAGACTGCAATATCCGCAAGCCCTTCCTGCTCAGCAATCTTCGACATTGCGAGATACCATCCAACTTCAGTGGTCTCTCCTTTAAAAGTATCTTTTAAAATCTTTTCAAGACTCATGAAATCACCGTTTCTTCTTTAAAATAATAGATATAGCTTCTTCTTTAAAATAACGGATATATACTTAAACATGGACTGCTCTTCGAGCTAAATTTTAGCCGCATTTCAGGCAGATGCAAATTTTGAGCCCTGCAGCTTAACTTCTCCATCCGGTCAGGTAAACTTAAGATTAATATATTTAGGAAAATAGATAAGAGTTCTGCATCCAAATAAAGAAGAAGAAATCGCAAAAAAGCAAGGACTAAAACAGGGAAGAGATATAGGTTACAACAGGCTCACAACACATGGAAAATAATTTATATGAAAATTTATATTGATGAGGAGAAATGTACAGGCTGTGGTAAATGCAAGGCTGCCTGCCCGAAAGGCCCCAGGGTTTACTCAATAGAAGAAAAAAACGGAAAAAATGTTTGCATTTTGAAGGATCCGTCTTACTGCCTGGGCTGCAGAATGTGTGTGACTGTCTGTATGGAAGATGCAATTACCCTTGAGAACTAGTTTTAAAAAGGATTGAGAAATTTGTCACTTGATATTCGTATAGTGCTCGTAGAGCCCATGTACCAGGGAAATGTCGGATCTGTTGCAAGAGTAATGAAGAACTTCGGATACACTGACCTGGTGCTTATAAACCCCTGCAAACTTGAGGGAGAGGCAAGAGCAATGTCGTCCCATGCAAGAGACGTGCTTGAAGGGGCAAGGGTTACCTCAACTCTTGAGGAAGCCGTAAAAGGCGCAAACCTGCTGATAGGGACTACAGGCGTTTCGAGCCTGAAGATCGGAGAACATATCCGGCTTCCTCTGTATACAGCGAGGGAAATCAAAGAGAAGACTCAAAGATTACAGCGGGACAATTGCAATTCTTTTTGGGCGTGAAGACAGCGGCTTCCGGAACGAAGAACTCAAAAGCTTTGATATGCTTATTACGGTTCCGACTTCTGAGATATACCCGATTATGAATCTTTCCCATGCAGTTGCAGTGGTGCTTTACGAACTTTCTGAGCTGGAAGGAGGAAACAGTCCGCTTGCCGACGGGTTTGATCTGCAGCTTTTATACGGGCACCTGGAAGAACTGCTGGAGGAAATAGATTACCCTCCACATAAAAAAGATAAAACTTTTCTGATGCTGCGCAGAATATTCGGAAGAGCTGGACTGACTCCGAGAGAGGTCCAGACCCTGAGGGGCATAATAAGGAAAACCGAGAGAAAAATGGGATATGCATTAAAAGATCCTGAAGGCATGGAAATCGAAGATTCGGAAAGCATGGAAAAGTTCATATGAGAATAAATCTGTTTTTACGTCAGAATTTATGATACATTTTTATCTTTTTTTAAAATAATTTTTAAACAGAAAATATTGTAACGAAGAATGAAAATTTTACCCAAAGCCAAATAGTTTAGAGAATGATATGACTGAGACAGAAAGCAAGTGGGATGAAAAGCTAAAAAGGTTTTTTAAAGACTATTACTGGAATGAAATCCTCCAGCTTGCAAACGAATATCCGGACAAGCGAAGCCTTGGCGTGGATTTTACGGATATAGAGAAATTTGACAGAGAGCTCTCAAAAGAGTTTCTTGATCATCCTGGAGAACTTATACAAGCAGCCGAAGCTGCATTGAAAGAAATAGACCTTCCGGTGGAGAAGAGCCTTGAGCAGGCTCATGTAAGGATAATAAAAATCCCGAATAGGATATCTATAAGGGAGCTCAGAAGCAAACATCTCACAAGATTTGTCGCGATCGAAGGTATGATAAGGAAAGCTACTGAGGTCAGACCAAGGATCACGAAAGCTGCTTTCCAGTGCCTCAGGTGCGGGCATCTGACAGTCGTGGAGCAAAACAGCTTCAAATTCGAGGAGCCATTTGCAGGCTGCGAAAATGATACATGTGGGAAGAAAGGGCCGTTTAAGGTCATGATCGAAGATTCAACCTTTATCGATGCCCAGAAACTCCAGATTCAGGAATCTCCCGAAAACCTGAAAGGAGGTTCACAGCCCCAGAGCCTTGAGGTGGATTCTGAAGACGACCTGACAGGAAATGTCACCCCAGGAGACAGGGTTATAATTAACGGAGTCCTGAAATCCAGGCAGCGCACCTTAAAAGACGGAAAATCTACCTTCTATGACCTTGTGCTTGAAGCAAATTCCATCGAACACCTGGATAAGGATTATGACGAACTTGAGATAACTGCTGAAGATGAAGAACAGATCCTTGAACTTTCCCGTGACCCTGTAATCTACAACAAAATTGTTAGCTCTATTGCGCCTTCAATCTACGGGTATGAGGACATAAAGGAAGCCCTTGCCCTTCAATTGTTTTCAGGCGTGGTAAAAAACCTCCCTGATGGTTCCAGGATAAGGGGCGATATCCATGTTATGCTTGTAGGAGATCCTGGGATTGCGAAAAGCCAGCTCCTGCGCTATGTGGTCAAACTATCCCCCAGAGGCGTATTTACTTCAGGCAGAAGTGCGTCTGCAAGCGGTTTGACTGCGGCTGCCGTAAAAGATGACCTGAACGACGGGAGGTGGACAATCGAAGGTGGCGCCCTTGTTATGGCTGATATGGGTGTCGCTGCGGTTGACGAAATGGACAAAATGAAGACTGAGGATAAAAGCGCCCTGCACGAGGCAATGGAACAGCAGACCATAAGTATAGCCAAAGCCGGGATTATTGCCACTCTTAAGTCCCGCTGCGCCCTTCTGGGAGCTGCAAACCCAAAATACGGGCGTTTTGACCGTTACGAAGGCCTCGCTGAGCAGATAAACATGCCTCCTGCACTGCTTTCCCGTTTTGACCTTATCTTTGTTTTGCTCGATACCCCTAACCACTCCCTGGACAGCAGGATCGCAAACCATATTCTCCAGTCTCATTATGCAGGAGAACTCTTCGAGCAGCGGGAGAAACTTCCGGGATCACATATTACGGAAGAGTTTATCGAAGCCGAAATGGAAGTGATCGAACCTGTCATACAGGCAGAAATCATGCGAAAATACGTTGCATACGCCCGGAAAAACGTTTTTCCCGTAATGGAGAGTGATGCACGGAACCGCCTGATAAATTTTTATACGGATCTTCGAAAAACAGGAGAGAGCAAAGATACGCCTGTGCCTGTAACAGCCAGGCAACTTGAAGCCCTGGTCCGTCTCTCGGAAGCGAGTGCGAGAGTTCGCCTGAGCAATATAGTCACGCTTGAGGACACAGAAAGAACTATCAAAATCGTGATGAATTGCCTGAAAAATGTGGGCATTGACCCGGACACGGGAGCTCTTGATGCAGATATACTTGCATCCGGCACAAGCATGAGCCAGAGAAACAAGATAAAAGTCCTGAAGGATATCATTAAAAAGGTAAGTGAGAGACATCCTGGAGCCAAAGCCCCTCTGGAAGAGGTCTATGCTGAAGCTGAAAACGAGCATGGAATAGATAGGACTCATGCCGAAGAGAATATTAAGAAGATGAAGCAGAGAGGAGATCTGCTTTCTCCGGACCAGAACCATATCAGGCTTGTCAATTAATTTGAGGCGAAGTAAAGCTGAGACCTCAAGGATGTGCCTTCCATATCTCAGACACGAAAATTCCCTACATAACAATTATGTGAGGACGGTTAAGCTGTAAATACTAAAAGGGTAAATACTATTCAAAAGGGAGAATATGTATCTAAAGATATACAAAAATGGAGAGCATGTTCTTGTTGCAGCCTGCGATAAGGAAGTGCTCGGAAAAACCCTTAAGCACGGCAACACCGTAGTTGAGGTTAGCAAGGCCTTTTATGAAGGGGAATATATCTCTGACGAAGAGCTTCAAAAAGCCCTTGAAAGAGCTACGACTGCAAATCTCTTTGGGGAAAAAACTGTCAAATGCGCTATAAAGTGCGGATTGATCGATCCGGATTCCGTGATAATGATCGACAATGTGCCCCATGCTCAGATCTTCAGGATTTGATTAGAGATTACAGGATCGATACATGCAGTGGCTAAATACAGCAAAAGATCAGTCTGGCCTAGCTTTCAGGGCTGGTTGTGTACCGTGATTAAAATAAAATATGTAATAAAATACAAACACAGATTGTGATACAGTGAATGAAAACATCGAAGAAGCCGGGATCAGAGTGCTAACAGAAGGGGAACTGGTCTCCGCAGTTGTGGAAAAACACAAACGGGCTCTGGAAGAAGATAGGAAAGAATTTGAAGAACTGGACAGAATGCTGACCCAGGTTGAAGAGGACGTAAAGAATTCAAAGAATTCCAGAATCCGGATGGCGGAAAGAAAAGAGATACTGAAGGAAAAACGGCAACTGTTTTACCATCAGGCAGAAGCACTGCTCGAAAAAGAACTCTTCCCGAAACTGGACCCCATAAATGCCAGTAAACTAAGGGAAGATATTAAGAAACTCAAAAGCCAGATAGAACCTGAAGAGGAGCAAAAAATTAAAGAGTCATTTATGGAAAACCTGCGCGAAATTATTCGGGCAGCTGGACTTGGAGAAAACCTTCTCCTGCAGACCGAAGCCAGAGTAGAGGAAGCCAGGAATTCGAATATTGAACTGAAAGAAATAGTACAGTCTGAAAAGCAGCTTGAAGAGAATGACGGCAGCAAGAATGAAGAGATTTCTAAAAGCAAGTCCCAGCACAAATGGCTCAGCAGCAAAATAAAAAGCCACGAAGAAGCCTTGAATTACTGGGGAAAATTGAAAGTATAACCCTTTCGAAAACATGCGGGTGGTAGTACATGAACAACGACGTTTCAACTGCAGAAATTGCAACGGCCGACCTTTCAAACCTTAACGAACGGGAGCTGAAGGGCAAGGTAAACGAGCTCAGGAGCAGGATAGAGAAAAGCGAAAGACAGTTGGCTTCGATTTTTAAGGAACTGAAGATAAACAGGACCGATATCGACGAACTGAAAGGAAAGAGAGACTCTCTGAACCATCAGGTTAAGGAAAAGGTTGGAAAAGCACAGGCACTGAGAGATAGACGGGACGAGATTAACAGGGTAATTGGCGAGTACAAGGGAAAAAGAAGTGACGTAAATTCAAAGACGCAAGAACTGTTTTCGGGAATTGCGGGACTAAAGGAACAGAGGGATGAGTGCAACAAACTTTCCCACGGAAGCGTGGAGTCTCTCTCAAAGGCTTATGAAGCCGAACTTGATGCATTCCTTAATAAGGAAATTCCTCTTTCAGTGGAAATAAAAATATTCCAGAAATTGAATGACTTCAGTAAGCGCCTTGAGGCTGCAAAGAAGGCAAATGAACTGCACGCACAAATCCAGGAAAGTTACAAAGAGTCCAAGGGAATTCACAGAGAGGGAGACGAATTCCATGAAAAAATCCAGGTATTCTCAGATGAATCTCAGGCCTGCCACCTTGAAATGCTCGAAAATTTCAAATCAGCCGATGAAATCCGAAAAGAAGCAAATATGTATCATGCCCAGCTTACGGATAAAATCACAAATATAAATTCAATAAAAGAAAAAATTGATCCCCTTAAAACCAGCATTGCTAACAACCGGAAGGAACTCTCTCTATACCTTGACAGGTTAAAAGACCTTCAGCTTACTAAAGACGAGCACAAAGTAAGTCAGAAGCACAGCGATGCCCGCGAAAAGCTCCAGAAAAATGCTCGTTTGAGCCTGGAAGATCTTAAGCTCCTTATCGAAAAAGGGGACGTCAAATTCTCCAATAAGTAAGGAAATCAGGAAACTCATAAGAAGCCGGCGACAAAAATTGACTTTAAAGGAAATATCCCCGGCTTACTTCTTTTACATTGGATTTCCTTTAGTTGCTTTATATTGAATTTCCTTTCCGGCTGCAGCATTAAAGAAAATCTATTTTTTCTTTCCTTTTCCTGCAAAAAAACACGTAGCGAGAAGCACTGTCCCCAGTCCAAGAAGGAAAAGAGGCATATCAAAACCCTCTACTTGAGTTTCCAGCTCCAGAGAACCGGAAGAGTTATTGTCAGAAGAATTGGTAAGAGATTCTGACGGAGTCTGAGGCATAGGAAGCCTGGGATTAAGATACTGGTATACAGGCGAGAACCTTACCAGCACTCCGTCTGCTCCTGCATATACCGTATCCACGGTCAGATTAAGAATTTCGGTAGAGTTCTGCGAATATACAAACTGAGAGCCTTCAGTTATAATTTCATCCTGAAGGGAAATCCCCTGTCTGCTAAGTTCGATCCAGACCCTTTTGCCTCCAGTATCCGTGCCTTTTACATAAAGCTGATAGTCCTGAAAAAAAGTATGAGAATTGCCTGACCTTACATAAATCTCTTCTCCATCAATCAGAACTATGGAGAGCTTTTCTTTATTGTCAGCAGCTAAAGCAGGTGACGTGGAGTAAAAGGCAACTGAGAAAAATAAAGAGATAAGAAGGAAAAAGGAAAGTACAGGAATAAGGTTTATCTCCCTATCCTCCTCTCTTTCATGTTTATCTGGGACGCGCATAAATGCATCTACCTGCAATAATTTCTTCTCTGGTATCGTCTGCTTTTCTTATTATGAGAGCCCCATCAGGGGTTACTCCCACGGCTTTGCCTTCTATAATTCGTGAAGGTGTCGTGACCTTTACATCTCTCCCAACGGTATCTGAAAGGGCAAGCCAGTCGTTCAGAATGTGTGAGAAAGGCTGGGTCTTGAAATTTATGTACTGCTGCTCAAGCTCCAGGAGAAAATCCTGAAGGAACGAAACCCTTTTTATGTGCCTTCCAAGCTCGACTTTTAGAGTCGTGGAGCCTGCACGGAAAGACTCGGGAATATCTTTTAAGTCCATATTTACATTTATCCCTATCCCCAGCACAACATAGTCCACTCTATCCACTTCAGCTTTTGCCTCAGTAAGAATTCCGCAGACTTTCTTTCCATTGATCCTTACATCGTTTGGCCATTTAATGCGGGCATCAAGGCCCATATTGCGGATTACGTTTGCAACCGCAAGCCCGGTAACCAGAGTAAGTCTCGATGCATGCCTGAGAGGAATTCCGGGTTTCAGGATCACAGACATCCAGATCCCGCCATGAGGGGAAACCCATTCCCTCCCCATGCGGCCTCTGCCTCCCTTCTGGATTTCAGCGATCACAAGCGTTCCTTCTTCTTCGGAAGCTGCAATTTCTTTTGCAATGCTGTTTGTAGAATTTACTTCCTCGAAATAATGAATCTTCTGCCCCAAAAGAGTTGTTTTGAGCCCCATCTGGATTTCTTCTGGGTACAGGAGTTGAGGTACGGATTTCAGGACATAACCCCTTTTCGGAGATGATTCTATCTCGTAACCATCAGCCTGAAGGGACTTGATATACTTCCAGACCATTGTCCTGGAGATCCCTAGCTTGAGCCCCAATTCTTCTCCTGAAACAGGGCTTCTATCTGCATCTTTAAGAGCTTTGATAATTCGAGACCTTTTATCTCCCATCCATGCACCCCATACAAATGTATACGTTCCACCGTATATATTTTTTTAGTTTAAATCGTTCCATGTCAAACTGATCAGAATATATCGTTCCTGTTTGTCAGGAGTGGACCTGTCAACGCTGTGTATTCTGTGCCATGCTCACATAGGCATGCACGGCAGCCGTAATAGCCGCAACCTTTTTGTCTTTTGCTTCAAGAGCCGAAGCCAGAGTAGCACCTTTTTCGGCATCTGCTTTGACAACCTCTTCAACGGATTCCAGAATGTTATGATCCTCAATAAAAGCAGTTGTAAGATCGCCCCTGCGAAAAGCCGGGTTGCGCATAACTGCTTTATGGAAGGGTATATTCGTCTTTACTCCCACAACCACATACTCATAAAGAGCTCTTTCCATCCTGGCGATCGCTACATCTCTTGTCTTTGCCCAGACGCAGAGTTTCGAAATCATTGAGTCATAATACGGAGAAATAGTATAACCTGTATGTACTCCACTGTCCACCCTGACTCCAGGACCGCCTGCAGATCGGTATCCCCTGATCTTTCCGGGAGAGGGGGCAAAATCATTTAAGGGATCCTCCGCATTGATCCTGCACTCAATAGAATGCCCATCGATAACGATATCTTTCTGCTCAAACTCAAGCTTTTCTCCCCAGGCTATCCTGAGCTGCTCCCTTACAATATCAATACCGGTGACCATCTCAGTTATCCCGTGTTCAACCTGCAAACGGGTATTGACTTCAAGGAAATAGAAATTACCTTTTGAATAAAGAAACTCTACTGTTCCTGCGTTTACGTAGCCAATCGTCTTCGCCACTCTGACTGCGGCTTCTCCCATCTGCGCCCTGAGTTCAGGGGTCATGATAGGGGACGGAGCTTCTTCAATAAGCTTTTGATGTCTTCTCTGGATGGAGCATTCCCTATCTGAGAGATAAACTGTGTTCCCATACCCATCTGCCAGAAGCTGAATTTCTATATGCCTGGGCTCCTCTACATATTTTTCAATAAAAACCGAAGAGTCCCCAAAAGCCGAGCCAGCCATTTGCCTGGTAGAACTGAGTGCAGCGGCGAGTTCGTCCCTGGAATGAACTACTTTCATCCCGATTCCACCGCCTCCTGCAGATGCTTTAATCAGAACCGGATAGCCTATCTCTTCCGCGATTTTCAGAGCTTCGTCCACATCTTCAACTGCATCCTTCGTCCCTGGCACAACAGGTACGCCGGCTTTCATCATAAGGTTCCTAGCCCTGATCTTGCTTCCCATCTCGGCAATAACATGGCTCGGAGGGCCTATGAAAACAATCCCTTCTTCTTCACAGCGTTTTGCAAATACAGGATTTTCGGAAAGGAAGCCGTAACCGGGATGGATTGCATCGGACCCTGTACTTTTTGCAACTGCAAGGATAGCTTCCATATTAAGGTAGCTCTGGCTGGAAGGAGCCGGGCCTATAAGGTAGGCCTCGTCTGCATATTTGGCAAAGAGGGCATTTTTGTCGGCTTCCGAACAGACAGCCACAGTGGAAATCCCAAGTTCCCGGCAGGCACGCATAACCCTGATTGCAATCTCACCACGATTTGCAACGAGTACTTTTTTGAACATATACCTTCCACCTCGTTACATTTATTCGATTGACATTATTATGTCACCAGGAGATACAGTTTCCCCTTCGGAAACAAAAATCTCTCTTACAGTGCCTGAATGGGGAGCATGGACAGAGTTTTCCATCTTCATGGCTTCGATGACAGCGACTGTATCTCCTTCTGCCACAGTGTCTTCGACCTTAACCTTAAGAGAGAGGACCATACCCTGCATTGAGATGCTGACAGCTCCTTTAACGGACTCGGCACTCGGCTTTTTGGGAGAAGGTTCGGATACGAAAATTCCCCCGCCTAGAGGTTCAATCCTGACCTCGAAGATTTCGTCGTCCACTTCGACCTTGAAATGAGTTGGGACTGTATACTCCTGATGAACTGCAGGGGCAGAAGCAACTAATGCGAGAGTCTCTTCTTCCATTTCTCCTTTCAGGAACTTGGGGGCGATAGCTGGATAGAGAATATACGTCAGGATGTCTTCTTCAGATTTCGCAATGCCCATTTCCTCGGCTTCCTTTTTCCTCTTCTCATATTCAGGCTTAAGGAGATCGGCAGGGCGGCAGTGAATAGGTTCTTCGTCTCCGATTACCTTGCCTATTATTTCCGGGCTTATGGGAGAAGGAGACCGTCCATAAAGACCGCGCACGTAATCCTTTACCTCTTTGGGAATAACCTTGTAACGTTCGCCCATGAGCACGTTAAGTACCGCCTGGGTACCCACTATCTGGCTTGTGGGGGTAACAAGAGGCGGATATCCAAGCTCCTCTCTAACCCTGGGCATTTCACTAAGTACAGCGCCGTACTTGTCAAGAGCATTCTGTTCCTTTAGTTGAGAAACGAGGTTTGAGAGCATTCCGCCCGGGATCTGGTAGATAAGAACATTAGTATCGATCTGCTCCAAAATAGGGTCAAGTATGCCCCGGTATTTCTCTTTAAGACCTTTGAAGTATTTGACGACCTCTTCAAAAGCTCCTAGATCGAGACCTGTATCGTAAGGAGTGCCTTTTAGGGCAGCTACAACGGTCTCAGTCGGAGGCTGAGAAGTTCCCCATGCAAGGGGAGAAAGTGCCGTATCCAGAATGTCCACTCCTGCCCCACAGGCTGCCATATAGCTCATAGGGGCCATTCCGGAGGTGCAGTGGCAGTGCAGGGAAATCGGAATGGAAATTTCTTTTTTCATGGCACTGATTATATGGATGGCATCGTTAGGGGAAAGAAGGCCTGCCATATCTTTGATACAAATGGAATCGCACTCAAGTTCTTCAAGCTGTTTTGCAAGTTCAATATATTTCTCAACAGTATGCACCGGGCTTATGGTGTAGCAAACCGTACCCTGTACATGAGCACCAAGCCTGTTTGCCACTTTAATTGACATTTCCATGTTCCGTACGTCGTTGACAGCATCGAAGACCCGGAAAATATCAATTCCGTTTTGGTAGGATTTAGTAACGAATTTCTCGACCACGTCATCTGAATAGTGCCTGTACCCTACAAGGTTCTGGCCCCTGAGCAGCATCTGGGCACAGGTATTATCCATATTTTTCTTGATGTCCCTCAGACGCTGCCAGGGGTCTTCATTCAGGTAGCGGATACAACTGTCAAAGGTAGCACCTCCCCACATCTCGAGGGAGAAATACCCGATCTGGTCCAATTGTTCAACCACTTCGAGCATGTCTCTTGTCCGCATTCTGGTTGCCAAGAGAGACTGGTGAGCATCCCGGAGGACGGTTTCGGTAATTTTTACACTCATGGATGAACCTCTAATATCGAATCAAAACAACTTGTTCTACTGTCCAGATAGTACGCTTTCAACGGTTTACCAGGGGTTTCGTCTGGTGTTTCCGGAATCTATCCGGGCTGAGATTTGATTCGGTTTGGATAAAGTATATAAATCTCCGGATTGCGATTCTGGTACAATTTCCCTAGATTTACCGGAGAAAGGGGTTTCAGTCAGATTTAACCGAATCTCCGGAACGCAAACGGGAGAAAATCAATTTTACAGACCAAAATGCAATGTTCGACAGATATTGCATTGGTAGGAATTCATTAATATACCATTGTTAACAAGTATATACTTTTCGGCTGTTAACATTAAAGAAGCAGGGTTTCAGGAAACAGTTTCTGATTGAAAAATGGTTTAAATCTATGAGAAGAGAACTCCTTGACCAGAGAGAAAAACCGGAGATTCGAAATGAGTTTTAAGATATATAAAAGTGAGAGAATACTCAAAACATTGAAAATTAAAAGGCGGATTTGCTTGAGGCAAAGAGTAAAAGTTCCATGAGGTTCACCCATTACATGAAAATTAAGTGCTACGTACAAATTAAGTGCTTTGCTTTCTTCCTACAAAGAACCATTGATCGTATGTCCCCTCAGAATCCGTATTGTCCAAAATCTCACCTTTGACCCCTGCCCTGAGCAGAGCCCCTGCAAGAATTTCAATCTCGGGTTTGCTGCTGACTGTAAAGAGGAGGAGAGCACCTTCATTTGCAACCGATACAGCCTCTCGCATAATACCTGTCCAGAGCTCTTTGTTAAATTCATAGACAAGCCCAAGCATAAACCCTATCACGGCATCAAAGCTTCCTGGCTCGAAATACCTTGAAAGAACAGTTGCATCCATTACCATAACCCTTTGAGGGTTCAAGACTCCCTGCTCAAGTCCCTGACAGACCGCACATTTGTTTATTTCTACAGCCAGCGGGTCCAGCCCAAGCCTGTAGAGGGCAAGCGTGGACATCCCGTTTCCGCAGCAGACTTCAAGAAGCCTGCCCTCAGGATAAAAACCCCTTTTTTGAAGAATACCAAAGATCTCTGCTACTCTTTGCACCCGGTTTTCAGAAAATATGTTCCCATAAGATTCGGGCCTGGAAGCACACCCCGGACAGAGGTTCCGGTTTACAAGCATTAGCGAGTAGTATTCATTAACCGCATTTCGCCAGCTTTCGGAAGAAATGTCAATATCTTTTTCAGGGGGATTAAAGGTGAGAAGCGAATCTGCAACAGTTTCAAACTCCTTTTTAGAAGGAGATGCCGCAAGGGCCCCGGTAAAAACCGACCAGAAATCAACAGGGACTTCCTCATCTGCCGGATTAAAGAACAACAGCCCGAGCGTATGCTCCCCATTCCGAACCCTCAGGAACCGCATCTGCCGCTTCTCCGCAAAATTTCGTATTCCATTTAGATAGTGAAGTGTACGCTCAATGGTTCTCTGGGCGAGATAACTCTCTTCCACAAAATAGACCTCTTCATCGATGCCAAGGAGTTCCTGTAAAAGCATATTTCTGTAGATTCGGATAATCTAATATCAAGATTTCGAAAAAGATATTTACACCCAACTCACCCCAGGTTCCGTAACCGTGAAAAGCAAGAACCCGCCAAAAACTCACTAAAAGCTGTATAACCACCGAAAAACATGGAAGATACGGAAAACATGGAAGATACAAAAAATACGGAAAAGATGGGAAACAGAGAAAATAGAAAAATAGTTGTAATTTTATAAGACTGCAACCTGGGAAAATAAGTTCACTTGAGCGAGTTGAAATACAATTTTACCTGCCTCTAAATTAGTCCTCTTGAACGAGTTGAAAAGCAATTTTATCTACCCCCTAAATTAGTCCGCTTGAGCGAAGCGAAACGGATCGCGTACTCCCGAGGCGCAATTCGGGAAGTAAATAAAGGAGCAAAAAGGCATTAGAAGCTGAATAAGAAGTAAAAGACCCCAATACAAGCAAAGGTATATATAGAATCCAATTACAAAATCAGGGATTAGAAGGAATATATATTAACAAAAAAAGTAGATTGGAGGATAATATGGCAAAAGTAATACCATTCGCACCAATTGAGCGTTTAATAAGAACCGCAGGTGCTCATAGAGTAAGTGAAAGCGCAGGAATGGCCCTTACCGAAATTCTGGAAGAATATGGACTTGAAATATCAAGAGAAGCAATAAAACTTGCAGAGCATGCAGGCAGAAAAACTGTAAAAGCTGAAGATATAAAATTAGCAAAAGAGATGCTGTAACTTAAGACCGGATACCCCTGAAAAGTTGTTTGCCAGTGATATCTGCTTCAAGAGATAGAACAAAAAATAAAAATGCTGTTTCTCAGCATTTTCCTATTTTTACTTTAATATTTGGTTATGCGGTTGCGGATTCCAGCTCCATTACGGTGAGGGATTCCACAGGGCAAATCTTTGAGCAGGCCCCACAGCGGACGCAGGCTTCCTCACTGATAATTGCCGCCCCGTCTATGATCCGAATTGCCAGTTCAGCGGTATCAGGATCAAAATCGTCACTCTTCATCAGTTTTGCATTCACAGGGCAAACGGAATAACAGATTCCGCATCCGATACACTTTTTGGACTGGACTATTTTTTTGTTTTTCTTATCTGCCTTTACCATTAAAAGTCACCTCGAAAATTCCAGAGAACTGCCAGACAACGGGAGTAAACCGCAAGAAGCTGTAAAAGCGGGAGTTGACTGAAAGTATAATAATGAATTTATATTTATTCTATCAATGATATATTTGATATTTTTAAAATATATGAAGATTTCGAAGGATCTTACAGGAAAGTTAAACTCCGAAAATCAAATCCACGAGGCCTATACCTGTTACAGTAAGGGCGGTTACTAAAATTCCTGCTATCATCACTCCTGCAGCAATCGCAGGAAGCGCTTGCTTGAACCTCACCCCGAACACAAATGCTGCTGCGCAACCTGACCATGCTCCTGTAGCCGGCAGGGGTATGGCTACGAAGATCGCCAGAGCAAGAAGTCCATATTTTTCAAAGCTTTCGGTATTGTTTCTGCGGGTTCTGGAAAAGAGCCAGTTGAAGAAGGTATCAAAGAGTCGGTAGCGTCTGAGATAAGCCGAGACCGGTTCAAGGAAGAGTAGAAGGGGAATTACAGGAAGAAGATTTCCAATCACTGAGAAGAAAAATGCCTCTAAAGGCCCCATTCCATAAACGCCCATGGCAACGGGGATTGCCCCTCTCAACTCGGAGACTGGAATGGCTCCCAGAATAAGGACTGCAAACCAGTGGGGAACAGAGCCCAACATTTCTACTAATGCTGTTTCAATAGACATGGTGATCAGGATTTATTAATTCCGTATATTCTTGTTTTAAGAGATTCTTGTTTTAAGAAAAGGCCAGATTCAAGCTCGTTTTCAAGCCCTTTTTAGCCTTTATTCAGAGACCTGGAGCGTAGAGTCATTCCGGATTATTTTGAACCTTAAGATTCGCTCGAACTTAATCTGCGTTAGAAAGTGCAAAATGTGCGAGCAGGGCTTCGAGCTGAATCTTTTCGCTTGCTCCTTCAGTGAGCCTGAAATCGACCTCCCCGATAATATCTACAAGTTCGACGATGCGCCTTTCAGAAAGCCCGAGGTCCAGAACCATCCGGTTGTCCATTTCGGATACCGCCCTGTAAATCTGCCCTACTATATCTTCGCCTGAGAGCCCTTCTTCATAGAGCAACCTGTTAAGTTCCTTTCTGGCAACCCGGAAGTTTCCAAGCAGGGCAGTTTCGACCAGGTTTATGATGTCATCAGGATTTGCAGTTGCAGTAGTCCTATAAATAGTTTCCCTTGAGATGGGTTTTTCCGGATCTATGAAGGCAGCAGCCTGAAGAGAATTCACAGCTTTCCTCATATCTCCCTGGGCCACGTAAATAAGAGCTTCATATCCGTCCTCAGTGATAGTTAAACCCTGATCTTTAGCTATGTATTCAAGGCGTTTTTTGATTGCCTCATCGGAAAGGCGCCTGAACCTGTAGACAGCACAGCGGGACTGGATAGGCTCGATAATCTTGGAAGAGTAATTGCAGGACAGGATAAAACGGCAGTTGCTGCTGAAGCGTTCCATAGTCCGTCTTAGTGCGGATTGGGCATCCGAGGTCAGTGCGTCGGCTTCATCCAGGAAAATAATCTTGAATCCGGCTCCTCCCATAGGGGCAGTTTTTGCGAAGTTTTTAATTTTAGTCCGGACAATATCGATACCTCTCTCATCCGATGCGTTGAGTTCGGTAAAATTCTCACGCCAGAGATCTTCCCCGAAAATTTCCCTTGCAATCGAAACTGCAGATGCCGTTTTTCCGACACCGGGTGGTCCGGAGAAGAGGAGATGGGGGAGATTTTTCGTTGCAACGTAGGACTTCAGGCGTTCGATGGTTTCATCCTGCCCTGCTACCTGATCCAGCCGGACAGGCCTGTATTTTTCGATCCAGATCTCTTCTTTAATCGTATAGTCCTCCATTAATGCTTGCACCATAATTAGAGAAGATAATATTTAAACTTTCGAATGTTTGCGATTTTTTCTGCATATCGACCTCATTTCGAAGAACAGGGGTTCAGAGGAATTACAACCTTTATCTGGACGTAAATAGAAAGCAAAGCATAAAAGAATAACATAGCTTAAAAATTATAGATATTATGATTTAAAAGCCGGCGAGTAACAATGATCGTAGTTCCACTTACTTCGCTCACTCAAGAAGGTTTACTTTACTCTTTTTACCCTTATTGCTACTGTTTTTACAGCCTTCTGATCTCTTACATCTAGTGCTTCGATTCTAATCTAAATCCATAAATAGATTGGTTTTTTTATAAAATTAACTTGTGCCTCGTATCAGTTGTAGTTCCAAATTATTGTTCAAAAAAGAGTTAGATTATCTGACCAGGTTAAGTCGTTCTAGAAATCAAGCCACAAGCATTGTTGAAAGATCCAGAATAATACTTTTAAGCTGCCAGGGAAAAACAATACCTAAATCTGCAGAGAATTGAAAGTAGACTGCAAAACTGTGAGAAAATGGATAAAAAGAACTTTAGATTTTGGAGTTAAAGAAGGCTTAGTAGATAAATTCAGAAGTGTAAAACATCAAGGTATTATCGCTGAATCACGAGCTTTTTCAGTCTCACTTGCATGCATGAAACCAAAAGATTTGGTTACCCCCATGAAATCTGGATGCTGCGACTTCTTGCCAAACAATAGCATTTTATGACAAACGTTGATTGGATGTTTCTTGAAAATTTGCAGAGAAGAGAGCTAACAGGTTCGTGTTGTTAGCTTGGGGTAGAGCATGCCAGAGAAAAAAGAGAAAGCAATCAAAAATCATAAAGAAAAAAAATGATCAATAGCCCGTAATTTAAGAAAATCAGCTCACTGAAATTTGCTAATTGATCTTAATTTCGACGGCTATTGATCTCGTTTTGCCCAGACTGAATACTTACATTTTGTATTTAGTTCTGCTCGTTATTTATACGGTGCTCTCTGCATCGTCTCAATCTATATTCACGGTGGTATTGGTTAAGGTGTTCTGTGAATAATCCCCACTATTTCTAATCACATCTCCATTGGTGGCTCCTGCACCATCACCAGTATTTTGGGTTTGTCCTGCATTCTCTCCATTATTTATGGTGTTTCCAGAGAAATCACCGATATAATTTCTGGAGCCTGCATCATCACCATTATTATAGGTGCTTCCTGCATTATCATCATCATTTATGGTTTGTCCCGCATCATGACCAATATTATAGGTGCTTCCTGCATTATCACCAACATAAGTTCTGTCGCCTGAATCCAAGCCGTCATTAAGGTTGCCGCCTGCTACCCCACCAGTATTTATGGCGACTCCTGCACCATCACCAAGATTTATGGTTGCTCCTGATTCAGGTCCCACATAATTTCTGTCGCCTGAATCATCACCATAGTTTAAGTAGGCGTATGTATAGTCGCCTGCACCGGGCGCAGTACTGATGGTTGCTCCTGACTGATCACCTGCATAATTTCTGGATCCTGTTCCGTCCCCATAATTTATATATGATCCTGCAGTATCTCCATAATTTTGAGTTGTGTCCTGCATCCACCCCATTATTTGTGATGCTTCCTGCTCCTAATCCATTATAATTTCTGGAGCCTGCTCCCTCTCCTAGGTTAAATGAGCTTCCTGCGTACTTCCCATTATTAATGGTTGCTCCTGCATACGGTCCATTATTTGTGGTGCTTCCTGCATTAGTTCCAGAGTATGTTCTACTCCCTGCACCAGCTCCACTGTTTACAGTACTCCCTGCTTTATCTCCACTATTTACGGTGGTACTCCCTGCTGTAGTATTTGCGGTACTCCCTGCTTTAGCCTTAGCAGTTTCCGTTGTAGCAGCGTCTTCTGCACACGATTCATTGGTAGCGGTTCCCTCTGCACTTGATTCATTGTTAGCGGGGTACTCTGTGTCCAGCTCATCGTCAACTGTGTTACTTGAACTCTTATGATGGCGAACTGCGGTACTTGCTTTATTTACGGTGCTTCCTGCGTCCTGTCCATTGTAAACTGTGAGATTGTTAATTGTGAGACTGTTAATTGAGACATTGATAAATGTGACATTGACAAATGTGACATTATTAAATTCGACATTGTCAAGTGAAACATTGCTAAGTGTGTTTCCTGAGCTCAACTCATCGTTAAATGCAATATTGTTTAACATGTCCTCTTGATCGGCACATGTGTTAACTGAATTGCTATCGTCTCCTGTGTTGTCCTCTGCTGCTGCAGTTGTCAATACTATTAAGGTTACCATGAAAAGATAACCTGTCTTTTTCAGGATGTCAAATACTTGTTTTCCCATTTGTCCTCATTCCCCACTATTTTCCATATTTAATACAATTTTAAAGCTGTTTCACTCTCAATCCACTTCCTTATTTAGACATATTTTGTAAATACCCGCTCGTTATTAGTGATCTAGCTTGTCTTTAAAAAACCGTTTTTCAAATAATACCATAGAGTTTGGGAATAAATAGCTATGTAAGGCCGAAATTAATATTAATATTGTTTTAATAATCAAAATATGAAAAATGTATATAAATATATATAAAGATATAATAATCAGTTTCTTCAAAATAAGAGTAAAAATAAAGGATTTAAATTGTTTATTTTTGCTAATAGGCCTATATATGAAACTTTTTAGATCAAAATTGGCTCTAATATGTCTAGATATCGAAAAATAAATGTTATCCATTATTAAAAGTAATAATAAAGTTGAATAAAAGCTTTATATATTGACAAATTATATTTATTTGTAATTATGGCATCCAGTTTTGTTATTTATTATACTAAATTAAATATCCAAAATAAGGATTAAAGATCTTTGAAATCTAAAATTAAAATTTTTGATCCCTTTGAATAGCAAATAATTCCGTTACAATGTATTTTTTATTGGGAAATAGCTGAAGTCACACTTAATTTCCTAAATAAGGCTCAATAACCCTTAACAAACTTCGGGTCATTTTTGAAACTTTTTAATATTTTCTGAGATTGCAAGAATTTATCATTATTTTCCGCATTCGTTGACTGCAACCAATCTTCATTTTTGCATGGACTGGCAATACACGTTTTTAACAACCCAAATCAGCATCCAAAAACTATTGCAACCACAAATGTAGTCCATTTACCGTCTTTGTCTCCTTTTGCAGTCTGGCAAACGTGGAAAGAGTCAAATATATACCCACTAGTGCCTCGATTCCAAAATAGACGCATAATTTAGTAGATAATTGTAGTTTTGAATTCAAATATTTACATTAAAGTCACTCGAGGTTCTGTGATTACCACTAGCGGATGGGTACGGAAAAACTCGCTCCACATTCCATAACCACGGAAAACACTACAGCCCGGAAAAATTGTGCCCGTGTTTCCTTTTTCCGTGTTTTCAGTGCTTTCAGTGGTTAATATACTCGTTTGAGATTAGCTAAGGAGTTTATGTAAGCTAATCCTTCTTTGATCTGAATTCAAACATTTAGATTTTGACGTAATTTGGAATCGATGCACTAGATCAGAAAAATCGTATGGAAATTGATACATGAAAAGCTATCAGACTACGTTTTCAGCGAGTCAGCAAGTCTGGATGCCGATCAAATTTATAGCAATTTCTACAAAATTAGTTTGAAGCCCAATATACCTATTAATTTTCTTGAGGAATCGAAAAATAAATGAATTAACCGATGATCTCAAAGAGATGCATCTGACTTCTGGAGCCTTCAAAGCAGGTATCGCAACAATCGAAACCCTTGAAGGAAGCTCTCTGTCTGCAGACCTGACAAAGAAGTCCGTAAAGCATGGTACAGGATACTCAAAGAAAGCGGTGTGATCATACAGGAGCCAGATACAATCCGCAGGGCTCTATCTATGGAAGAATCAAAAGAGTTTCTCAAATCCTTGTCCTCGGATAGGAGAAAACTGTATGAACCGGTTATGGAGGAATAAAAGTCTGGAAGCATGGATAATTAATTTGAAAACGCAGACCGATACAAAAACAAAGAAACTGAAAATGCCTGGTGGACAAAATTTACTCCTTCATGCCGGAACATAGATGTTACTAATGTGATGCCGGGAAAACACAAATTATGATGCACGAATGGTAGCATAAAAAAGCTTAATCCATGTAAACCGTATGCAGGGTTTCATAAATAGGCCCTTTCGTAGTCAGCGTGCTTTTCTTTAAAAATACTCTATTTACCCACATACTCCCGAATTCTACGTCTTTGAACTCTCTCACGGTATTTATGAAAGCGTTTTTCTTGTCCTTGTTGAGGAATTTTACCCTGGCAAGAGTAGCGTGTGCTGTAAATTCCCTGTTGTCTTTTTCAAACTTGAAAGGCTTAAGTAAATTCTCCACATCGTCATGTAACGCCCTGAAATTTCCGGTCGCACCCAGCCAGAGGACTTTAGGATTTGAAGGCTTGGGAAAAACTCCAAGTCCTCCTACTCTCGCTTCGAAAGGCTTGCATGTAATGGAATCGAGAGCTGCGGAGAGCGAGGGGACCTCTGATTCGGCCACATCCCCCAGAAACTTCAAAGTTATGTGAACGAGTTCAGGGTCAACGAACTTCAGATCAAAATAAGAGAACCTGTCCTGAAGTTCCCGGATTTTCTCCGTAAAACCGGGATCTAATTCCACTGCTATAAATGTCCTGATCAAAGCTTTCACCAATCTTAATTGAAAAAAGAACCAGAAAAATCTTCCTGTGAACTTTTCCTTAGAAAAATTGAATTCGGATACTGTTTACGGAGGAATTGTAAACCTTCCTGAATATGCTTTAGAAAAAAAGAAATGGGAGGAAAAAGTGCAAAAAAGCAGGAAGGGAAAAAGGAAAGATCGAAGAGAGTACGGGGCAATTATAATATATAGGAGATAAAAGTACAGAGGGGTAAACAAGCTTAAGTATTTATAAAGTAGCCCTTAATGTTAACCTGAAGAAAAATGTTAATTCTAGAAAGAAACGCTAGGTTAAAAAATAACATTGCTAATATAAGAAAATAATGTTAGTTCAAATAAGTAATATTAACTTTAAAAACAAAAAGTAGAACCGCAAATAGGTTGCTGCAAAAATAGAAAGCGGTGGATCATATGGATAGAGCACGTATAATTGCAGAAACGGCAGCCCGGATTTCCATGGAACTTGATGCTGCCGCACTTATGGTTTCCGGGGAGCTGAATTTTGAAGGGATCGAAACTGGGGGAATTCCGGTCTACTATATTTCCATGCGCCCGAAAAGCATAATAGACCATCTGGTCTCCACAGGAAAAGATGGAAAAAACCCTCTAAAGGAACTCAGCGACCAGATAAGTCGGGAAGCCTCAGGCAATGCTGATCACCTTCAGCAGGCTGCGGCCATAGAGTACGTGCTTGGAGGACAGAAAAACGGGATTATTGTAGGCGTGATCGAAACCCGTGGCTCCAGTTCGATTATCGTACATAACCTCGACGAAAACCCCATTATAAAAGCCATAAAGGAATGTCAGGAGAGGATAAAACCGGAAGTAATGAGTGCAATTATGAAAATTTCTTTTGACATTGCCCTGACAGGCAGGGAAGGAAAGAAAATAGGAGCTGCCTTTATCATTGGCGATTCCGAAGAAGTCCTGAAGCGCTCTCACCAGATAATCCTTAATCCTTATGCA
Source organism: uncultured Methanosarcinaceae archaeon (assembly GCA_963774465.1). Taxonomy (GTDB): domain Archaea; phylum Halobacteriota; class Methanosarcinia; order Methanosarcinales; family Methanosarcinaceae; genus Methanosarcina. The sequence goes on from CAVZFI010000022.1 coordinate 79,903, forward strand.
GGTCACGAAGAAATTTACCGGAATGTCCTTGACAAGAGAAACTGGGAGTCCATAAAAGAATTTGCCCAGCTTGATGGAGTTTTTGTGGTGGATGAATCAGGCATTATCCATGCAGCAGGGCGCTACCTTGATGTTGATGGGAAAAATATAGATATAGACAAAGGACTGGGGGGCAGGCATGTTTCAGCAGCCGCAATCAGTAGAGATACGGTTGCAATCGCAGTTACTATATCAGAGTCGGGTGGAGTTCTCAGGATATACAAAGATGCGAAAGAAACAGTCTTCATGGAATGTATGAGATCTGCAATAAGATGCATCTAATCCTGATTCTCAAATTTTTAGTCGCACGCCAGAAATGTCCGAATCGCAGACTATTGAAGAGCAGATACTTTCGATGAAGTATAAAGATCAGAAGATCAGGGCAGCACATAGACTTAAGAGCAGCACGTAGACTCATAAATAAAGAAAATATATTCTCGATATGCAGGGAAATGGAGAAAGTCGGGTGGGTTCATGACAAGGCAGCTTTTTTACATACCTTTTAGTCTCACATTTCTTCTTCTTTTAATTCTTATTATAATCTTCGGATTTGGTTTTCTGTTTTTTGGAGTTATTATCTCCGCCTTTATGAAAATTGGCTTCTCCATGGGGGATGCACTCCTTATCCTGGTACTGTCCCTTGTCGGAAGCGGCATCAATATCCCTCTGGCAACCCTCAGGTCCGAGATTCCGGTAGTTAGAGATCAGTTATGTCCGTGTCTTTGGGGTTTCTTACAGAGTACCAATCCGGCGTATAACAAGAAATGAAACAACAATCGCCGTCAATGTAGGAGGAGCAATCATCCCGGTCCTGATTTCAGCCTATCTCCTTACAAAATTCCCATCTTCTCTCCTGCTTGCAGGGGCAGGGGTCTTAATAGTTACACTCATAACCCATTCCGTAGCAAGGCCGATTCGCGGGATAGGTATCGCAACTCCGGCGCTAGTCCCACCCCTCACAGCTGCCCTTGCTGCGATTTTACTGACGTCGGTATTTCAGATTCCTGACTGCCCGATTGACCAGTGCCGTGTTGTCACTGCCTATGCCGGAGGAGTACTCGGAACACTAATAGGAGCTGACCTGCTTAACCTGGGAAAAATCAGGAACCTGGGGGCTCCAGTTGCAAGCATAGGAGGGGCAGGAACGTTTGACGGTATATTTTTGAGTGGGTTTATTGCCCTCCTCCTGATTTAAAAAAATAATGTTGAAAAAAGCAACTCCAAGCTAAAAAATATACAGCAAACAGAGTTTCAAAAACTCCAGGTTAAAGAATTACAGTAAACCGAATTTCAAAAAAAGGAAGAGAAAAAGAGACTTGAGGAGATCACTCTCTTTTAGTCTCCCTTTTTAGCCGAGGTTAATTTCTCCTTTTTAGAAGAGCCTGACAAAGAGATATCCCGAAAACCCCTGCAAGCGTTTCGAAACCAGGAGTTCTTGCAAGTGTCTTGAAACCAGGAGTTTTTAAGGAAGCTTCTACGCTGGTTTCTTCTTCAGGAAAGCTATTACTGCCTTTGAGATCGTCAATATTATTCTGGATAAGAGGAGCAGAGGATGCAGACTCATTAGAGACAGTTTCAGAATCATTGGTATTAAGTACTGCTTCTGTTACGTTTGCCTCTTCTGTTACGTTTTCCTCTTTTGAAGAAGTCATGTTTCCTGTTGACCCTGAAGCAGCTTTATCCTCTATAGTGACATCGGTTGCTGGATAGATGACGTATCCCTCTGCAGAAGTGCTGCCTTTCCCCTCATCTGAAGTCTGGAAATACCAGGAATCGGTAAAGTAGTTCTTTTTGTCCTTGTCAAGATTCAGAGTGATAGATTTTGAATTTTTAAGGACAATTTCACTTTCTGAAGCCTCCTTTATCTCAAAACCCTGATATTCGTCTCCTTTCTCGATGAGCATCACGTCATCTTTATCGATGAGCCAGGTATACTTGAAGACTGCAAAGGAATCAGTAGCACTCACGAAAACAGAATCTACATAAGTGATAAAGTAGAGCTGATCTTTTCCGTCCCCAAAGTCTGCAGTTGCGGCAAATGTCTGGTCGTCAACAGTTCCGTTTGCATTCACAATCCCGGACTCGAGTTCTTCCCCGTTTTTATAAAGGGAGAACCAGACCTTTTCACCTTCGATATCGACCTGATTAACTATCAGAGAATAATTTTTCCCGAGATCCCAGGACTCTCCGGTCTTTAATTCTTTTTTCTCTCCGGAAGTCTGAGAGATTACAAGGTTTGCAAGTTGGGTGGAGTCGTTTCCAACGATAACATATGGTTTTCCAAACCAGGGGAGCTTATAGTAGAACATCCCACCAAGTTTCTCAGGAGTTGTTTTGGCGTTCAGTTCAAGGTCGGAAACAAGTTCATATTTGGAGGAGAACGGGCGGGTAGAATACACAAGTTCTTCTTCGCCTATTACATGGTTTCCAGGGTTGCCTTTGCCGAGTTCATTCTGTCCGTCTTTTTCGACATACTGAAGGCGTTCTCCCCACCAGTTTTCAGAAGATACAAAATCCTTGTGTTTATTTACAGGATAGTTAAAGCCGCCAAAAGTGGCCGCATTCCAGTTAAAACTGTCAGATGAGGTTTCAGTCGGTGTCGAAAGGTAGCCCTCTCAAAGTGTAATTTCCAGGAATGCTAAGCTCTTTTGCGGGGTAGATAATATATCCTTCCGGAGAAGTACTGCCCTTTCCCTCATCTGAGGTCTGGAAATACCAGGAATCGGTGAAATAAGTCTTTTTGTCCTTGTCAAGATTCAGAGTGATAGATTTTGAATTTTTAAGGACAATTTCACTTTCTGAAGCCTCCTTTATCTCAAAACCCTGATATTCGTCTCCTTTCTCGATGAGCATCACGTCATCTTTATCGATGAGCCAGGTATACTTGAAGACTGCAAAGGAATCAGTAGCACTTACGAAAACAGAATCTACATAAGTGATAAAGTAGAGCTGGTCTTTTCCGTCCCCAAAGTCTGCAGTTGCGGCAAATGTCTGGTCGTCAACAGTTCCGTTTGCATTCACAATCCCGGACTCGAGTTCTTCCCCGTTTTTATAAAGGGAGAACCAGACCTTTTCACCTTCGATATCGACCTGATTAACTACCAGAGAATAATTTTTCCCGAGATCCCAGGACTCTCCGGTCTTTAATTCTTTTTTCTCTCCGGAAGTCTGAGAGACTACAAGGTTTGCAAGTTGGGTGGAGTCGTTTCCAACGGTAACATATGGTTTTCCAAACCAGGGGAGCTTATAGTAGAACATCCCACCAAGTTTATCAGGAGTTGTTTTGGCGTTCAGTTCAAGGTCGGAAACAAGTTCATATTTGCAGGAGAACGGACGGGTAGAATACACAAGTTCTTCTTCGCCTATTACATGGTTTCCGGGGTTGCCTTTGCCGAGTTCATTCTGTCCGTCTTTTTCGACATACTGAAGGCGTTCTCCCCACCAGTTTTCAGAAGATACAAAATCTTTGTGTTTATTTACAGGATAGTTAAAGCCGCCAAAAGTGGTCGCATTCCAGATAAAACCGTCAGATAAGGTTTCATTTGTGTCGAAAGGAAATCCAGAGACAACTGGAGCAGGAGCTGCAAAACCCGAAGGAGCAAGCATCAAACAAACTGTAAGCGAAGCAAACAGGGACAATAAAGTTCTTTGAATATAGGGTTTCATAGAGGATTATCACTCTTTTTCATTTATTATCGCATACATAATGATAATAAGCAACAATACATAAGCAAATATTATTATAAATTAAACAAAAAGTAACAACAAATAAAGATAAATAGTTAATAAATTTTACTAATTTGAACTAAAAAAATAAAAATAATACTAAAGATAACATAAAAAATGAAAAATAAAAAATATTCTCAGCTTTTTAGGAAAATCAAGGACAGAAGGTACTGGAAATAAAAATAAAGATAAATGAAATAATTAAATAAATGAATAAATAGTAAAAATAAATAAGCAGATAATAAAAAAGATAGATAACTGGACAAAAGAGCTTAGAGCCGGAAGATAGAGGCTCAGATAGGATCAGCCCTTTACCTTGAAACGGAGCAGAGCTGCAATTCCACCCAGTTTGTGAAGCTTTTCTCCGGGCTCAAAGTCAGTGCTGAAAACAACGACTTTTCCCTGAGCCTGTTCGACTTCCATGAGAAGTTTGTCGATATCCTCCCCTTTTTCCCGCCCTTCCCTCAAGGTTTCGTCAGCAATAAGCAGGGTTTCGACAGCCCCGTATCCAAGTGCATTTTTAACATCTGCAAAACCATAGGCAGCTTTGCCGTCCATTGAGATTTCCCGGATAAGGTCTTCCATCAGGGCGGATTCGCGGGCTATGCGGGACTCCTGCATGATTCGGTCTACTGCCCCTCTGCGGAGAACTTCCTGAAAACCGGACATTCCGATCATGGATGTATCTTCTGTCAGGGCTTTTGAAGCAAGAGAAGACTCGGTTTCATGGAAATACTTCAAGAAATCGTCTTTGGTAAATCCGGGCCCTGCAATAACTATAGATGCATCCTCAGGAACCGCATGCCTGAGCTGTTCAACAACTTCCCTGAAAAACTCGTTTCTTAAGCCCGTTTCCCGTTTTCCTGAAGACTGCCGTATATGGGAGTAGATCTCTATTCCATAATGGTGCACAAAGCCGATATCTGCGTCTCCTTCTTCTATTGCGACCATAACGACCTTCGGGCGCTTAGAAGCTTCTTCAGCATCCTGAATCCGCTGGAGCTGGTCATTCTTCCAATGCTCCTTGATAATGGAAAGATTTGTCCCTATCTCGACATTAAGAGTATGATAGGAGCCCACATCCATTCCTTGCTCGATCATCCCGTGTATCCTCAGCCTGTTTGCAAATTTGTGGAACTCCATTTCTTCAACCCTGATCCCGAGCCTGACCTTTACTTTTTCAACCTTCTCAGGGCGAATTTTGTCACTTGCTGCATCAGCCTTCCGCTTGGTAACAGCAAAAACAAGGTCCCCTTTTTCAATTATGTATTTCAGATGCCAGAGATCATCGAGGGTTTCGGCTGTTACCGCAATCTCCCCTTCCCTTCCCCTAAGGTAACGGTTTGTAACTCTCATACATTTTTCACTCCACGCATTTCAATTCCCTCTTCACTTCCATCTCCGGCTTTTTCTCCGGCTTCGTCTCCGAATTCCTCTTCAATTTCCTCCCCGATATCTTCAGGTTCGCTTTCTGCTTCAGGGGTTCTGTATTCTTCTCCTTCAGGCCCGGTTCTCTGTCCCTTCCTTTCCGGTTTCTGGCTCTTTAAGTCCGATTCTCCGGGCGGGATCATCATAGTAACCAGATCAGGGGATGCGATCTGTTTTACGAAACGGGAATCATTGAGTTCGTCGGCATAAATTCTATATATCTTTTTTGAGATGTCGTTCTGGTTAAAAGTACCTGGGACCACTTCCAGAATATAGTCTCCATGCTTTCGGACAGCAGAAGCTGGCCCGCCTATAACCCTGGTCTCGCCTTTGAGTTCAAGCCCGACTGCAATGCCAAGAGGTACGTCCTTGAAGTAATTGCGCTCCCCACGGATAATAAAAGCCCCTTTCCTTACATACTCTCCGGATTCCGGAGTTTTAGTTACCTGATCAGCTTTGACCCAGTAGCAGTCCCCGCTGAAATGCCCGGCTTTCCAGAGGCTGGAATAAGAAACTGCAAACTGTGCGACCTCCTGCAAAGTAGATTCTGGAACCTCTTCTCCGCCTGTCTTGACAACCGTGAGGGGAGCACCAGGTGTCTGAGTGTGGAAGACTATATCCCTCTTTTCCATGTATTTTTTGAAGATTTCCTCGTTGGTATCGGCATCCCGGCCTCCCACGACCAGGAAACCGTCCGAAGATACAAACCACCTGAACCTGTCGTACCAGTGCTTTTTCCGGGACGCCTGAAGTTTCCGCCCTGCCTTTCCAGCCTTTGCAGCTGTTTTTTTCTCCATAGCCTTCCTGGTATCTTCGATAGCTTTGAGAGCGCCTTCCCTCTTTTTGCTGAACTTTTTAACCTTTTCATAGTATTCCTGGGCGTTCTGAGGCACTGTCTTCCTGATATCAAGATTGACACTCCTCCCGTCAAGTTCCACAGTTACAGTCCCGGTTTTCTGATCAATATTTGTAATTTTTTGCGCAGCTGGCACGGTCTTTTTGGCCTGTTTCAGGATAGAGCGGATCTCGTCCCAGGAGTAACCCTTTGCCCTTGCGCCGTTGAGTACGGAAAAAAGCTCTTCAATAATCTGGTAATTGGCATAGACTATTTCTGCAATTGTATTATTTTTCTCTATTTCTTTTTCGAACTTCGCAAGGCTATCTCCCTGCTGGAGAAGCCGCCGTTCGTAAACGTTAAGATTCTTCTCCTTTTTTTCAGCCTCTTTTACCTCTGCGACGTGTTCCAGAGCCTTTTTCCCGAAAAACTCGTCAAGTGCCGTATTAAAGGAGTCGAAATATTCTTTTTCAAACCCTGAATAGCGAATAAGGTCAAAAGGCAGCACATCGAAGGTTTCCAGCTTTCCGTTGATCTCTTTTTTAACGTGTTGAGGCCTTAGTTTCGGAATGTACGCTTCGGGCCCAGCCCCGGTTTCGATTCCAGATTCCGTTTCAATTCCAAGTTCTGCTTCAATTCCAGGTTTTGCTTCAATTCCAGGTTCTGCTTCAACTCCAGCTCCGGTTTCAATTCCAGCTTCTGGTTCGACCCAAACTTCAACCCCAGCTTCGGTTTCAACTACAGCCTCAGCCTCAACCCAAGCCTCTTCCTCGCCTCTCTTGCCTTTAACTCTAGCTCCTGCCCTGAAAAGCGGGGAAAAGAGATCCTGCATAGCATTACAGAGCCTGGAGGCGTCCTCTTCAGTTGCTTCCTTTGAAGGCTTTGATTTATCAATCCCCGCCCTTGCACAGACCTCTTCTGCCAGAACTCCTCCAAGATTGAACCTTGTGGCAATCGTCCGCACGATATCAGCCGTAGACCTGGAAAAAGCCTCCATAAGGTCAGAAACCTTAGCCTCTATTGGGCTCATCTGTGCCTCGGGCAGCTCGTAAATCTCTCCGCTCCGAAGCCGCCTGTCCTTCAGGGTCACAGGATTCATGGGCAGGATAATCTTGTTTTCCGAATCAACAATAAGCACGTTCCCACGCGCAAAAAGCTCCACAATAAGAATATTACGGACTCCCGCCCTCTCGATACCGATTTTCACGACCCTGTCAAAATCATGCTGCTCTACAGATACGATCCTGCCCCCGGTCAGGTATTTTCTAAGCAGCATCGGAAAAGCCTGTGGAAGCGTTGGGCTTACCCTGAAGTGTTTACTTAGATGTATGCGCTTCCCAGCCTCAATAACCAGGTTGTCCCTGCCATGGTGAAAAACGTAAAGGTTGATGCGGATCTCCTCACTCGCTGGCTGGTAGATCTTCCCGATCTTCGCATCAATAATGGACTTCGGACCCGCTGACAGTTCGGCAACAACTGCAGCAACGTCGGCACTTGACATATCCTGTTTCATGAAGTGGATATAAGAGAGGCTTTTCGTATAAGTATTTCCTGTCACCCGAATTGCGCCTCCCGAGTTGCGCCACCCGAGTTGCGCCACCCGAATTGCGTCTCGGGAGTACGCGGTCCTTTTCGCTTCGCTCAAGAGGACTTATTAATGGCGAAAGTTATTGGAGAAATTTTGAAAAGGGGAGAAGAAAAAGGGATTGAAGCCAAAGAAGCCGGAAATGTCGTATTTAACCGTCCTGTCCCGCACCCTCGGTGCGGCTTTTCAGCAGTATATTGAAGATATAGAACGGCTAAAGATTGGCGGCTTCGCACGCTTCGAGCTTCACTTTTCAAATAAAGTAAAGATAGTATGGGCATTGGCCGTAAAAAGGAAGGGGGTTACAATTTCCTCAAGAGGCGAAAGCCCAAATTGCCGAAATGGCTTTCAGGTTCGCGCCTGAAACGGCCAGCCGAACGGCAGAATTGGGGATTACAGTACCAACTGCCCCCACGAGATACACGATCTGAGCCTTCTCCGTCTTCCCAGATACTTCCATCTGAAGGAGCCCCATTGTAATCTTCATGCCATTCGTCCTGCACCCATTCCCAGACATTCCCATGCATATCGTAAAGTCCCCAGGGATTTGGTTTCTTCTGGCCAATTGCGTGAGTTTTACCGCCTGAGTTTTCAGCGTACCATGCGTATTCATTAAGTTTTGGCTCATCGTCACCAAAAAAATACCTTGTTTGTGTGCCAGCCCTACAGGCATACTCCCATTCGGCTTCTGAGGGTAAGCGGTATTTATCAGTCTCTTCCTTTTCATTCAGCTTTGTGACAAACTCCTGAGCGTCTTCCCAGGAAACCATCTCAACAGGCCGGGCTTCGCCCTTGAAATGGGAAGGATTGTTGCCCATTATCTGTTTCCACTGTTTTTGCGTGACAGCCGACTTACCCAGGTAAAAAGAGTTTTGAATTGTTACTTTATGGATCGGAGATTCAGAATATGACCTGTCCTTCTCTTCGGAAGGTGAACCCATCTCGAATTCCCCGGCTGGAATCAGTACAAATTGCATACCTGTAGAAGGACTGGTGAAGGTTTCATAATTTCCTGGATTTTCAGAATCCGCCAGAAAAGGTGAGCTTTCAGTCTCTTCTTTTTTAAGGTAGTTCCTGACTGTATGAATATAGTTTTTAATACTAATTTTGCTTTCCACAAGATCTCTCCCCAAAGGTTCTTATTTATCTGTCAGTTACTATATTTCTTATGGTTTTTCACAGGCGTCAATAAGAGCATTACCTGTACTTTTGTGAGATCGTTTCAAATAATAACCGATAGTAATAATATGGTTTAAGCAGCAATTAATTAAAAATCGGCAATTTCATCAAAATTTCCGACATAACGATTCAGAAGAACAACTTTCCTTTTGTGTCACCTTTTAGTGTAAATTCGAGAGTTCAGGATCAAAATAATTATTTGTGCCTATTACGAGTCTGAGCTTCCTTCCGTGCCCAGTACTTTTTCTTTGACCCTGTAGGGGTTTTTAATTAGCTTCAAAGATTCCGATTTAAACTCAAATTGACTGTTAAATTGCTTTGAAAACTCTTATAAACAAAAGTAAAATATGAGATAATTTATCTAAGGAAAACCCTAAACTAAATCCCTGACTAAATCTATGAATAAGATTCAAAAACCCAAAAAACCCTGAGACCATGGACAGTCGAACCGCCCGTTTTTTAAAATCCCGCTTTCAGAATTATTACAAAAATGCCGAAATAGGTCTCCCTGACCATCTGCCTAACAGAGAATGGGCTTTTATCTTCTACGACGATATGCCTGATAAGATGATGCACAGGCACAAGTCTTTCGGCTCACCCGGAGAAGCTCTTGATTATCTTTACGGCATGGCTCCTGCGCATGTTTACAATTCGACCGCGTATTACGAATATCCTGATGCCAAGAAAATGAATGAAAAGAACTGGTTAGGGGCAGAGCTGATTTTTGACCTTGATGCAGACCACCTGCCGAATGCTCCGAGGAACTATGCGGATATGCTTGAGCTTGTAAAAAAGGAGACTTTCAAGCTCATGGATTTTCTTTTAGACGATTTCGGGTTTTCGGAACAGGAAATCGAACTGGTGTTTTCCGGGGGCAGAGGATACCATTTCCACGTTACGAGCCCGAAAGTCCTGACTCTCGGGAGTGCCGAGAGAAGGGAAATCGTTAATTACGTCAGCGGCAAGGACCTTGATTTCAAGTATTTTTTCAGGGAAGTTGCAATGGACGGGGAATTCGGGACAGGGTCAAAGTCATTTAAAGGAATAAAGAATGTGCCTATGAAGTGCACGCTTGTAGGATACGACTCTGGGTGGGGGAAGAGGATTGCACTCTATCTCACGGATTACATGAAAGTCGAATGCGGGAAGAAGTACAAAAAGGATATGTTCCCTGAAATTCGCAGGCATGAGAAGGTTGGGGATACCACAGTAAAAAAGTTGATCAATCTTACAAACAGCGAAAATGGTTTAAAGGATATTCTGGAGAAAGGAAGGCTGGACTTTGACGTCAGAAACTTTAAGGATATTGCTGCCTATTTTATGAGAGAATCAGTTGAAGATTTTATGCACAGATTTGGAGCCAGCGTCGACGAACCTGTGACTGCAGACATCAAACGTTTGATCCGGGTGCCTGGGTCTTTGCACGGCGGGTCCGGGATGCTGGTAAAGAAGCTTGCTTTATCTGAATTAGAGAAATTTGATCCACTTAATGATGCCGTTGTCTTTGGCGAGAGACCGGTAAAAGTGACGGTTTCAAAGCCGTTTTCAGTACAGATGAAAGGCAAGGATTTAAGAGTAGAAGAAGGCATACAGGAAGTTCCTGAGTATGCGGCAGTGTATCTAATTTGCAGAGGTGTTGCGGAGTATGGACATCGAAGAAATCAGCCAGGTCCTGTATAAGGAAAAGAACCAGACACTAAAGACAATTCCGGCTGATTTTTACCTGGAAGCTGAGAAATATGTCCGGGATCTTGAAGAGGAGATTGGAAAACTCAACAATTCCCGTTCTCCGGAATCCAAGATGCTCCACGATGAGCATGAAAGAGCACTTTCCGATCTTGAGACCATTTTCATGAAACGGATAGGAAAGGTTATTACTAGGGCATCCAATCAATCTCATGCAAACAAACCTATTTCAAAGGATATCGAAAAGTTGCTTCCTGCGGAAAAAAGACTCTATGACCTTGTACTGCAGGGAATTGAGGCCGCCAAAATAGAACTTCTGGATCCTATTCTATACCCGGATTCCGAAAAGATTGCAGTCTGGCCCGAACTGGGAGACGGGAAACAGATTTCTGCCAGTGTCAGGGGGGAAACGGAAGCCGGAACAGAGATTCCAGTAACTTCAGCCGAAAATGGAAAAAAGCCAGACAAAAATAATATAAGTGAAGAATACGTTGTTGTTCGAATGCTGAAAGACCTGCCCACTTTCACAGGTGCAGACGGCAGGAATTATACTGTCAGTGCCGAAGAAGTCGTTGTTTTGCCGCAACTCAATGCAGCAGGGCTGATAAAGCGAAATGCAGCTAAACTGATTGCCGGACAAGAAAATTCCGGAAAAAATTAATTTTCAGAAAAGATTAATTTCCTGAGGTTTACAGCTTATTTTAGCTTGAAAAAAGGAAGGCAGCCAGTTTAAAAATGAAAATGTTAAGTTCAGGCATGAAGGCAGGAAAGCCTACCAGGCAATAGTATTAGTATTTATATGTGTAGCTATATTTGTGTAGCTTAACCTTGTTAGCATGCTCTGACCTCGTCATCGATAAAAGACTGCCAATCATGATATCGAAGCAGGAAGAGGTTGGAAAATTTCAAGTTCATCTAATCAAAGGCTTCCCAAGTAAGATCTTCCCAGGATCAAACGCCATACATACATTCAAAATTAAATAATAACGCCTTTCCGCAAAAGCCGGAGAAGGCGAGCTGCAATACCAATAATCATTAAAAAGGTGTAAAGAATGAAAATTCCAAAGCGGTTCAGAACTTACTGCCCGTTCTGCAAGACCCACAGCGAACACGTAGCAGAAAGGGTCAAGAAGGGTCAAGCTTCATCAATGACCCACATTGCAAGGCAGAAGAAAAGACAGCAAGGTATAGGAAACAGCGGAAAGTTCTCCAAGGTGCCTGGTGGCGACAAGCCCACAAAACGCATCTGGCTCAGATACCGCTGCACAGTATGCAAAAAAGCCCACCAGAGACCCTGTTTCAGGGCAAAGAAGTTCGAGTTCAAGGAGTAAGATAAAATGGTAGACTATACCCAGAGGCCAAAAAGCAGGTTCCTGCGCGTAAAGTGCAACGACTGCGAAAACGAACAGATTATATTCGGAAGCGCAAGCCGTAAAATCACCTGCGTTGTCTGTGGAAGGACCCTTGCCGAACCAACAGGTGGAAAATCGACAATTACCACTCATATTCTGGAAGTGCTTGAATAACCGAATCGGTAAAAGCACTTTACAGGAGTGGAATAGATATAATAAAAGACAAAATTTGAGAAGTGGTACGAATGGGAAACGATAACTGGCCCGAAGTCGGAGAATTTGTTGTCTGTACTGTAAAGAATGTAACGGATTTCGGAGCCTATGTCGAGCTTGAGGAATTCGGAGGAAGGGAAGGTTTTATCCATATCTCCGAAATAAAAGCAGGCTGGGTCAAGTACGTCAGGGACTACGTAAGGGAAGGGCAGAAGATCGTCTGCAAGGTTCTTAACGTGGACCCTTCCCGCGGCCACATCGACCTTTCATTGAAAGACGTGAACGAGCACCAGCGGCGGGCTAAGATCCAGGAATGGAAAAATGAGCAAAAAGCCGCCAAGTGGCTCCAGTTCGTGGCTGAAGAGACCAAGACCGATGAAAGTGACCTGCAAGCTCTGCATGAGAAGCTCGTAGAAGAGTTCGGAAGTGCATATACCGCCTTTGAAGAAGCTGCTATCGAAGGGGAAAAAGTCTTCAAAGGGCTCAAAATCAATAAAAAATACTTAAAGAGCATAATAAAAATAGCAGGAGAAAATATCAAACTGCCCTTCGTAGACATCGCAGGATATGTTGACCTGACCTGCAACCTTCCAAACGGCATAGAGGTCATAAAGCAAGCGCTCAGTGCTGCAAACTCTATCAGTGAAGTGGATGGTAAAGATATCAGGCTCGAAGTAAGTTACACAGGGGCTCCGAGATACAGGATAAAAGTAATAGCCCCGGATTATAAGAAAGCCGAATCAGTCCTTAAAAAATCCGCCCAGACAGCAGTAGATACTATTTCAAAGCTTGGCGGACACGGGATTTTCAAGCGGCACATCGAATCAGCAAAGGCGTGATACCCTTTGGGACAAAAGATCCGCAAATGCAAAAATTGCGGCAGGTACACTTTAAGGGAAATTTGTCCGGTCTGCGGGGGAGAAACTTTTTCCGCACATCCGGCCCGCTTTTCTCCTCATGACCCTTACGGTAGGTACCGCAGACTTGCAAAGAAAGGATAAGGAATTTTTATGCAGCAAAGTACACTTGTCCGCCTTAAAGAAGGTCTTGAACTCAAAAAACCCATACTGATAGTCGGACTTCCGGGAGTAGGACTCGTAGGCAAGCTAGTGGCAGAGCACCTGGTAGACGAACTTGGGGCTGAAAAAATTATGGAGGTTTATTCTCCGCATTTTCCACCTCAGGTCCTGGTCAATAAAGACTGTACTGTCCGTCCGGTAAGCAACATAATATACCACGGAAAAGCAAACGAGAATGATATGCTTTTCCTTGTGGGAGACCATCAGAGCACTACCTCGCAGGGGCATTACGAACTCTGTTCTCTTTACCTTGACATTGCAGAGGAATTTGGAGTGCCCAGGATCTATACGCTCGGAGGTTACCCTACAGGCAAACTGACCTATGAAGAAACAGTCCTCGGAGTTGCCAATAATACGGAATTGATCGAAGAGATCAAGCAGTATGGGGTAGAATTCAGGGAATCCGAACCCAGCGGAGGAATCGTAGGAGCCTCTGGCCTGCTTGTAGCTTTCAGCAGGATGCGGGGCATTGATGCTGCCTGTCTTATGGGTATGACACCCGGATACCTCATGGATCCTAAGAGTGCCCAGTCTCTTCTAAAGGTACTCTGTAAAATGTTCGGGATCGAAGTAAATACGGACTCCCTTAAGAAAAAAGCAGAGGAAATGGAAAATATCCTGGAAAAGCTAAAGGAGAAAGAAGAGCAGCAGACCTTCCCGGAAGTCAAACCTACTGAAGAAGACCTGCGCTACATAGGCTGAGACGGCATATATAACTGAAAAATCAGGAATTAAAATTAGAGCCTCTGGTAAAAGGGAAGGAAATGAAAGTCAATACAGACCTCCATCTCCATTCAAAGTACTCCATGGCATCTTCCAGAAAGATGGAATTGCCGACAATTGCCAGGGAGGCTTCAAAAAAAGGGATGGAACTGCTGGGCACTGCAGACTGCACTCATCCGAAGTGGCTCGAAGAAATTAAGAAAGCATCCGTTTCGGATGAAGAAATCCGCATCGAAGACATTTATTTTATCCCTACTACCGAGATAGAAGACAACAAACGTGTACATCACCTTCTCATTTTACCCTCAATTTCAAAGGCTGAAGAACTGGCAGAACGCATTGCTCCTTTCGGCAACCTTGAAGCCGACGGCCGTCCCAGTGTCAGGCTGGACGGCAGTGAAATTGCAGAAATTGCAAAAGACCTTGGAGCACTTATCGGCCCCTGCCATGCCTTTACTCCCTGGACTGCACTTTACGGCTACCACGACAGCCTGAAAAGCTGCTATGGGGATATGACAGATTACATTTCTTTCCTGGAGCTTGGCCTGAGTGCGGACAGCGATTATGCAGATAGAATCGAAGAGCTGCACCGCCTGACTTTTCTTTCAAATTCCGATGCCCATTCCCCTTCGACCAATAAACTGGCAAGGGAGTTCACGCAGTTTGAGGTTCCTGAGATTACCTTTGACGGCTTGAAAAAAGCTATCCTCAGAGAACAGGGATACAGGGCTACTCTGAATGTGGGGTTTTTTCCTGAAGAAGGCAAATACAACCGGTCAGCCTGTATTAAGTGTTTTACTCAGTATGCGCTGCCTGAAGCAGTTGAGAATAAATGGCGCTGCCCGATATGCGGAGGCATAATAAAGAAAGGGGTTTTGGACCGCATCAACGAACTTGCAGATTTTAAAGAGCCAAAGCACCCTGACCACCGCCCCCCTTATCTTCACCTGATTCCTCTTGCAGAGATAATCCAGATGGCTCTCGGCCACGCAAGCGTCCAGACAAAAGGTGTGCAAACTGCCTGGAATAAGCTTGTAGAACGCTTTGGAAACGAGGTTGAAGCTCTTATCTATTCAGAACCTGAAGCCCTGAAAATAGTGGACGATGACAGGATAGTAAACGCGATCCTGGCCTTCAGGAAAGGCAATGTTATAATCCACCCTGGCGGAGGGGGACAGTATGGCTGGCTGGAGCTGCCTGAAAACCTGAAAGCGGAAAACCCCCGGCACAATGGACAGATTTCATTTGCAGACCTTGAAAAGATAAAACCCGGGAAAAAAAGTAAACCCGAAAAAAAAAGTAATGAAAAGCCTCGAAAAGAGACAGACGAAACCGAAAAAGGATCGGAGAACAAGGAATCGGATAATAATGCAGGCCAGAGTTCACTTTTTGATTTTTAAGGAATAGAGCCCGCTGATAATAAGATATATAAGAGAGAAAGCATATTCACTACCCTGTATCAGGAATACATTGCATCAAAAATGTCGGGCAATGCCCGGAAATTTTCATTACATTTAAAACAAAATGCCCAGGTAGTCTAGTGGTAAGGCGACGGTCTCGAAAACCGTTTCTTCTTTGGGAGAGCGCAGGTTCAAATCCTGCCCTGGGCGTAAAATTAAATCCGATTCTTGTATTAATCTTGTTCAATTTATCATTTTTGTTCAAAAAATATCGGTATTATATGCTAATTTTTCATATCACAAGAATCCACAAGAATCTGAGAGCATTTTCAGAATTGATTCTTCATCCCTCTTATACGCAGAAGGGAGAAAAATCAGTATGACTTCTTTTTTCTTTGATTTTCGTAAAAAGCTGTTTTAAGGTGTCTTCGTTGCTTTTTGTGAACTCAAAGGGAGAATCCGTGAAGGGTTCAAAGTGAACAGCCACATCATCGAGCCTGTAGAAGGTTCCGTCACATTCCATGGCGTCAATCACCCCCGGGAGCACGATGTCTGAGACAACCATAGTCGGGCAGGGAGCAGTATCGAGGTAGATCAGAGGAATTTCGGCAAGGTAAGCCGCACAGTCGGTGGGAATCTGATTTAAAAGATCAGCGCACATCACAAAGGCTGCGTCCACATCCTTTTCTCGAAGCACATCCACGGTTGTGAATTCTCCGGGATTGTAACGCGGATACCCGCGTGTGAAGTCAAGCCCGAAGGGATAGCCGTACATGTAGGAGGCGACCTGGTTAAAGCCTGCCACGTTGCAGTGGCCACGGAGAATTCCAAGAGGTAAACTTGGAATAATTGTTCAACTCCTTTACAAGATTCATGGCAATTTCGGCGTTCCTGTGCTTTCCGATGGATGACGAAAGGCCAAGACCTACAGAGATGGAGCCGAAGTTGCAGTGTTTCATTAAATCGAGCATTTTTTCCATCACAGGGATAGGAACTCCTGTAATCTCTTCTACTGAGTGATGAGGAATTTTTCCATGTAAAAGCGTCAGAAGTGCACTTATCAGTTCATAGTCGGAGTTGGGTTTAAGCTGCACGTGCAGGTCAGAAGCTCTAGCAGTTGGAGTTTTTCTCGGGTCCACAGTAATGATTGTCCTGTCGAAACGTCCGCGTTTTGTCCAGTAACCCCTGGGGAAAACCCCATATCTGGACATCTGCCTGGGCATGGATTCAAGAGGATTTGTACCCCAGTAAACTACGAGGTCGCCCCTATTTTTCTTCTGCCCTTCGGTTGCACCGACTTTTCCGGATTCCTGGATTCCCATGGCTGTTGGCCCGTTGCCGATCGTAGTATTAGAATCAACAATCGCACCAAGATATTCCCCCATCATAAGCCCCACTTCATGCGCTTCACATGAGGTCTCGCTGCCCATGAAAAGCAGGGGACGCTTTGCCGAAACAAGGATATCGGCAGCTTTTTCAAGAGCTTCATCCCAGGCAGCAGCCATCAATTTTCCTCCTTCCTTTATAAGGGGTTGCCTGAGTCTTCGGGAACTTGTAATCGCCTTAAACTTGGCATTTCCCATCTTACATGAATTTTTAGCTTCAATCTTTTCTTCCCCGAATTCAACCTGGATATCATCACAGGCTGCCCCGCAGACCGGACAGATTATGTTTTTGAAAACCATGGTCACAGCCCTCCGACATAAACTTTCAACAATAAGTCTTCGGTGCTCTTTTCAGAAAAGATAGATAATCGCATATCATCTTGCATTTTGCTTACCTCTCAACATTGTTCTGTGCGCTGCACAGCAGTTCATTTTCATGCTGAATGAACAGTGCACAGCAATTATACAGCACTGTATCATTTTTATGAACTAGTACTTCAATGTCAACAGGTTTTCAGGAATACGCCTTGTCCTGCAGCCAGGAAGACGGGTGGGGGAATCCGAGAGAGTCCGGGACTTTCCAGACACCAATAGAAAAAAACCGTGTTCAAGTTTTCTGCTGCCGTTTACCAGTTAGCAGATTTCCAGATCTGCGTTTGTTACCAGTAAACTATTATATTTTTTCAATTTTATGTAAATTTTATAAAGAAATTTACATTTAAAAGTAAATTTATAACTTAGATATAAACATGTCGGCTCTTCACTTTTTTGAGCGGAAATTTTACATCCCTTTCCAAATATGGACCATAGATGGGAAACTGACCTCATTAAGTTCGTAAGGTTCATATAGGGATATACTTATATAGTAGTTGACGGAAGGCTAATTTCCGTATTGATTGGAGGATCAAAATATGAAACTGAGCGCACGCAACGTCTTGAAAGGTAAGGTTAAAAGCATTGTCACCGGAATGGTCAATTCTGAAATTGTAATAGAATTGCCAGAAGGAACAGAAATCACTTCCACCATCACAAAAACATCAGCTGAAAGTCTGAACTTAAAAGTAGGAAGCGAGGTCTACGCAGCATTCAAGGCCTCAAGTGTGATGATAGCAACAGACTAATTGCTTATTTTTATCGCCAATTGATGAGAAAGTATAGTCAAAAATAACTAATTTCACTTTCCGCAGAAGTACAAAAAAGCTACTTAATTTATCAGTAGAAGCTTAAAAAAACAGATCGTTATCACTGTACATCTGCGGAATGTGGATCTATCTTATCTCAATAGTCTTGAAAAGTGGTTTTATTTACTTCACCATATTCTGGACACTCAACTTCAATGTAGAATATTCCACGGAAAAATTTGCTTCTTGAACATCAGTATCAATGCACTTTTTAAAAATAATTGATTGACTCATGTGCACGTATTTCATATAGGACTTAAGCGATTGAAGCTTTTTTCTGAAAATTACCCTTAAATTATCTTCGTGCAATAAGAGAAATTAGTCAAAAAAATTGTTAAGTTGAAAGAAATAAAACCCATTTTAAATACAGTAAACTTTATTACATCAACTTTACGGTTTTGAGGAAATAAATATGGAAAAAAACAAAAAAGTGACTTATACTGTCGAAGTTTCATTGTTATCAATTCTGAGCTCAACCGCGTAAGTACTTAATTATAACAAAAATATTTTGTGTAGGTGAAATTATGAGAAAAGAACTGATAGTTCTGTTAGTATTATTAGGTGTGTTCCTTGCAATAGGATGTACTGATAATGGAAGCGAAGCTACAAACGAAACGGGTACCCAAGTCGCAGCAGAAACTCCGGTTTCTGAGCAGGAGCCTGATGTTATAACAGTATCTGCAGCTGCCAGCCTTACCGAAGCTTTTACAGATATGGAATCCCAGTTTGAAGCCGAAAACCCTGACATAGATGTGAATTTCAATTTTGGAGGTTCAGGTATCCTGCGTACGCAAATCGAAGGAGGAGCACCTGTCGATGTTTTTGCTTCAGCTGACGAGAGCCAGATGGACACACTTGCCAATGAAAGCCTTATCGATAACAGTTCAAGAGAAGACTTTGCTCACAACTCACTTGTTCTGATTGTTCCTGAAAACAACACCCTTAATATAAAAAGCCTGCAAGATCTAGCAGACCCTCAAATAGAAAAAATTAGCATTGGAAACCCTGATACAGCTCCTGTTGGAAAATACACACGTTCTGCACTGACTGAAGCAGGCCTGTGGAACCAGCTGGAAAATAAAATGGTGCCTGCCGAAGACGTCAAACAGGTTCTTCTATACGTCGAAAGAGAAGAGGTTGACGCAGGTTTTGTATATATGACCGATGCGAAAGCTGCAGATCCAGGAACCATCAAAATCGTTGCCAGTGTGCCTGTCAGCACCCCTGTTAACTATCCGATAGCTGAAGTTTCCTCGTCTGAAAATAAAAAAGAGGCACAGGAATTCGTTGATTTCGTCACCGGAGAAGAAGGTCAGGAAAACACTGCAAAAATACGGATTCACAGTCATATCCAAATAATATCATTAGACATGATACCTATGTTTGACAAGATATGGTTTCCTTTATCCATTACGCTCTGGATAGCTACCATATCATCTATTTTAGTATTATGTAGCGGTGTAGTCATAGCTTATATATTTGCGAGACGTGATTTCCGCGGAAAAGAGCTTGCAGAGCTGTTAGTAACACTTCCACTGGTCCTCCCACCCACAGTAATTGGATATCTTCTGGTCATTCTGGTAGGAAAAAATGGATTTCTTGGACACTTGATTTTCAATGTTCTGGGAACAGGGATCATGTTTACCTGGCAGGCAGCAGTCATTGCGGCTTATACGGTTTCCCTTCCTCTTATGGTAAGAGCCGCAAAAGCAGCCATAGAAACAGTGGATAAGGAACTTGAATATGCCGCCTATATCCTCGGAAGAAGTGAGACTGAAACTGCTCTGCTAGTAACACTCCCCCTTGCAAAAAAAGGAATATTTGCAGGACTGGTACTCAGTTTTGCAAGGGCTATTGGAGAATTCGGAGCAACCCTTATGCTGGCAGGAAATATCCCAGGAAAAACTAACACGATGTCTACTTCAATATACAGTGCTTTTCAGGCAGGCAATAACGAACTTGCCCAGATGCTGGTCTTAATCCTTATTCTTATATCCCTGCTGGCTATATCTCTAACCGGACGATTCATAGGAAAATTAGAGGCATAAGCTTGAGCGTTAAAGTTGAACTTAAAAAACAATATAATGAAGCTGATATCAATGAAAAAAAAGGCATTAAGAAATCCTTTACGTTAGATGTCAGCTTTGAAATGGAAAACGAACTTGTCGTACTTTTTGGACCTTCAGGATCAGGAAAGACCACGTTGTTTAAATGCATCTCCGGGATTACGGAGCTTGATGATGGGAAAATAACCGTAGGAAATAAAGTTTATTTCGACAAAGACAAAAAAATCAACCTGCCTATCCAGAAACGCAACCTGGGTTATGTTTTCCAGAACTATACCCTTTTTCCCCACATGAGTGTAAGAAAAAATATAGAATGCGGTCTCAAAGGTTGGGAGAAGAAGCCAGGGGAGAAAGGGTTCTGGAAATGCTGAATCTTCTTCATATTGAGGAGTTGGAGACCCGATATCCATCCCAACTGTCAGGTGGGCAGAAACAGAGAGTTGCTCTGGCAAGGGCGCTGGCTCCCAAACCTGAGATTTTACTTCTGGATGAACCTTTCTCTGCACTTGACCTGGAAATAAGAACCGAACTTGCAGAAAAAATAAAAAATTTGCAAATCAAAGATTGGAATACCTTTGTTGTTCATCACTCACAACTTAGAAGAAGCTTTCCTGCTGGCCGACAAGATTCTTGTCTTATACGGAGGAAAAGCCCAGCAGTTCGGGACTCCGGAAGAAATATTTTATCATCCTAAAAACCTGCATGTGGCAGGGTTAGTTGGTATCTCCAATATTTTCAATGATGCTTATGTTGAAGAATATGATGAAGAGTCAAAAAGTACAGTGTTAAAAAGCGGAGACCTGAATTTAAGGATAAAAACTCAGAGATTCAAATCTGGAGATAAAGTTTCCTGGGGAATCCATCCTGAGAACATAACTATTCTTTTGCCTGACTCCAGCTCTGAAAATCAAGATGACAACACTTACTCCGCCCATATCAATAGTATAGTCAATAAGGGACCAAAAAAGCGCATTACACTTAAACTTGTTAGATATAACAAAACTCTTACTGCAGAAGTGCCTGCACAATTTGCTGACGCTCTGAAACTGCATGCAGGTGATCTATGCCTGGCAAAATTGGAAATGACTAAAGTAGTGGCATTCTAGACTACAGCTAAACAAATAGGCACTTTTATTGTGGATAAAATAATTTATCTCTTTTTTGGAAATGTAGTGGCTTTCCTCAAAAACATTATTTCTTGCCGTTAACTATTTAAAAGAGAAAGGACATTTCAATATCCTTGTGAAGTATCCTTGTTAAGGGGCTGTGGCCTAGCCCGGCATGGCGATGGGCTCCAGCGGATAAATGATGAACAACGGGTATACTGAGTCTTTCCCGACGGGGCAGGATAATGAGGAACCGTTGGAGCACTGATAGATGCTCACCAGAATAAAACTGTTAAAGCAGTTGTTCGGAGATACCCGTCGATCGTGAGTTCGAATCTCACCAGCCCCACCTTTTTTAATTTAATTTTGCTTCTTTGTACACTCTTTTAACACTTTAGTGGTACTTTACTTTTAAAATATAATTACAAAACATTTAATCACTAAACGTTTAATCACTAAATACTTATCACTAAACACTTATCACTAAACGTTTAATCACTAAACGTTTAATCACTAAACGTTTAACATGTTAAGAACTTTTAAAGACTAATACTTTCACGTAACTTCCCCAATGGTTAATAACCTGCAAATCCAATCTCCTTTTACCTGCTCAATAATAACAGAGGTTTCCACTTTGAGGCGCGAAAAAGAAGAAATAGCTGTCCTTGTCAGAGCCACCCCTGAGAAAAGCAAAACGGATGGAGAGGGACACGCAGTCGGAGTGATCGGCATCAATAAACACAGAGAACTGCTGAGGCTCTATCCGCTTGGGTTCAGGTACGGGGAAGGGCTGGTCGATTTCAGGAAGAATGACGTGCTTGAAGCCACGGTTACTAAACCTGAGCATGATATCAGATGGGAGAGCAGAAAAGTCCTCAGTTATGTGAACCTGGGAAAGCCCCTTAAAGAGAGGGAGATAAAAGAGCTTGTCCTGCCGCTCGCAACGTCCGTAGAAAGGCTGAATATCGAGGGAGCAAGCCTTGGAGTGGTAAAGCCTGAGATCCTGGATATCGAGATAAAGGTAAACAGCATTGAGATTTACGACAGGCAGCAGTATTTTAATCTCATTGGCGATTTCCTGGAAAAAGGGGAAAAAGCCGGAATGCCTGTTGAAGTCAGGTACATTTTCAGGTGCGAGGGGGAAGAGGCATGCAGGGGGCATAAAATAATCCTGCTCGACTGGGAATTCAATGAAACCGTACGGAACATTATAAGGAAAGAGCATGAACCTGCAGCTGTAGAAAGAAAAATAAAAGAACACTTCTTTGACCTCATGACAGAAAGGGAACTTTACTTTATCATGGGGACTCATTTCACGTATGGGACCTGGATGATAACAGGGCTTTTCTGCACTGAGAAAAATGGCAGGAACCAGAGCAGTCTTTCTGGATTTTACGGTTCTGAAACTCAAGATTTAATTAAAAAAGAGATTGAGAGTAAATGAATTTTAGATGATATCTCAGACAAACACCAAAAATCTCATTCCTCAAGTTCTCCCTCAAGTTCTTTTTCCAGAAAAACTTCCAGCCTGTCCATGCCTTCTTTTATATTTTCGATGCTATTGGCATAGGAAAAGCGCAGGTAACCTTCTGCCCCGTTCCCGAAATCAATTCCTGGCGTAACTGCAACGCCGGCTTCGTTAAGTATGCGGCGGCTTAATTCAAGAGAGTCGCTACCGTATTTTCGGGCATCGGCAAGGACATAAAAAGCTCCCGTTGGCTCTTTGCGGACATCCAGACCCATTCCGAGAAGCCTTTTCAGCATATACTGACGGCGTGTATTGTAGGTCTGGACCATTTCGACAACATGTTCCTGTGGACCTGTCAGGGCTGCGATTCCTGCCTCCTGGACAAAGGAGTTGGCGCAGATAAAGAAATTCTGGTGAATTTTCTGGATCGCACGGACGCATTCAGGTGGACAGATAATATAGCCGAGTCTCCAGCCGGTCATCGCATACAATTTGGAAAAGCCGTTGAGGACAAAAGCATTTCTTGTATATTCCAGGATAGTATGCTCTTCTCCGCTATAGATCAGGCCCTGGTAGATTTCGTCCGAAACAATAGGAATTCCTCTTTCATCTGCTATTGCAGCAAGTCCCTGTAAACTTTCAGAAGACATCACATGTCCGCCAGGGTTTGAAGGACTGTTGATCAGGATGGCTTTTGTATTGGAACTCAGGCACTGCCTTACTGTTTCCGGTTCGAGGGCAAACCCGTTTGTCTCGTTCGTGTAGACAAAAACAGGGGTTCCGCCAAGGTATTTTACGAAATTCGGATAGCAGGCATAATGTGGATTCGACATGATTACTTCATCCATTTTTTCAAGCAATGCCATAAAAACTATCAGGAGACCTGGGCTTGTTCCCGACGTTACAATAACCTGGTCCGGGCTTAGGTCGACTCCGAACTTCCGGCGATAAGACTCAACTATTGTCTCTCTAAGCGAAAGGAGTCCCTGGCTGTGAGTATATTTTGTAGACCCCCGGCCAATAGCAGCGCAGGCTGCCTCACATATATGAGGAGCCGTAGGAAAATCAGGCTCTCCGACCTCTAGATGGATTATGTGTCTTCCCCCAGCTTCCAGAGCCTGGGCACTTTCCAGTACTTCCATCACATAGAAAGGAGGGATATCTTCAGATTTTTTTGATAGGATGCATTCGGAGTTTATCGAAAACATAAAAGACCTTCTGAAAATCAATTATTGTGAAAGGGACTGAGGTAAAAGCAAGTAACACCGCTGAATCTATACCTGAAACTGCGTATGCTTTCAAGATTTAAATATTCTGTGGGAAGAAACAGAAACGGAATTGAGAGGACATAAAGAAAAAAACTGATTTCCTGTGCGAAACCAGTTTTATGAAGTAATTTTAATTCCTTGGCATTATTTTTTCGAGAACCTCTACATCCGGTTTATCCCAACCCTCATTCTCAAGTGTTTTTGCAAAATCCCGCTGGAAAACCTGGAACTTTTCAAGGTTTTCAGGAAAAATATTGAGGAAATCATAGTCCCCATATGCTCCTGTGAAGAAGGAAGAAACCGTTTCTTCAAACTTTTCCTCTATTCTCTGCGGATACCAGAACCCATTCTGGGAGAGCAGAACAAGATTCGGATCAGGAATAGGGACATTGTCCGAGTAGGTATAAAGCCCTATGAAAATTTCTTCCCCGTATTTTGCAATAACCAGTCTCTTCTCAAACCCGGATTTCTGGAGCTTAAGGAACCATTCTCCCTTTAAAAGATCACCAACTTCAGTAACAATTCCGTGTGCTTTGAGTATATTTTCTGCTACCTGCTGTATTTCCAGAATAAAAGTTTTGCGCTGCTCCTCCGACATTTCAAGACAGGATATACAGCTCTCACCGGCTGAAACGCCAGCGTACTGAGCCCCCTCTTCATCGGGCTTTCTCGGTTCTTCGTCTTTTCCTTCAGCCTTTCCTTCATATTCTTTTCCCGCACCCTGCTGAATATCGGGAACAGCCTGTCGCATCTCATTTTCAGGATATTCTACCGTAATTTCGCACCCCTATGGTATATAGGTGAAATACCCATAAATATTAGTTACTTACCGCAAGCCTTTTCAAAAAAGGCTTGAGCGAAAACGCGTGAAAACGACGTGATCAAACGGCGCAACGTTTGTAGCGCAACGTTTGTAGCGCAACGGTTGCAGCGCAACGGTTTCCGGACTGGTTTCCCTACTTTTTAGGGAGTAGGAACCGCTGTTCTCATTTTTGGAAGCGAGCCATCTCAGCAGAATGTTCTGAGGGAATTAATTCAGGGAATTTCCGTGAGACGAAAAAATTACCTGAAACGTTCGGCTCTTCGGAAAAGATTTTGAGGCGACCTGTCCACTTCGTCACAAATAATCCTGTGGGGGACGGAATCGGGAAGAATGGAACACGTCTGATTGTCCGTACCCCGAAGCCCCCAGGTTTCATCCGTCAGCAGAAAATAGGAGTTTTCAAGCCTGACGCCCTTTGCTTTCAGGGAGGAGATGATCGAGGGATCGGACAGGTCTTTCCTTATCTCTTCTGCGGCTTTTACCTGAGTGCCTGGTCCCCCCTTCTTTACGAGATAAAGCCGGTCATCTGAAAGGACTTGTTCCATAGTGCGGATTATCAGCCTGTAGCAGGTTTTTTTGTTCGTGGATTTTTCTTCTACTTTCTCAAGATAAAAAACGCTGCGCTCATTTCGGGCGATGTCGGAAAGGATATCTTCTCTCCGTGAAAAGGATTCTACCTCACAGGTAGGAACATTAAGAAAAAATACCGGAAATTTTTTAGATAAGCTATCTGCAGCTGCCTGATTTACCTTTTCCCTGGGAATATATTCAAAGTTAATGCTGCTCCCTGGAAACTTCGTCTCGATTTCTTTCCTTTCCTTCTGGAAGGCTTTTACCGCTTCAGTAGAATCATTATAAATAATTATATTTCGGTCACCTCCGGAAAAAATCCTGGCAAGGGTTACAGCAAAATTAAGGGCTGCAAGTTCACAGTCAAGGTTATTTTTAGGGGCATCGGGGACCTTTGTTGTAGACTGATGAATCTGTTTGCTGCCCCGGAGCACTGTACAGCCAATATAAGAGTCTTCACCCTCATTGAAGGAAGAGTCACAGTAGATTTCAAACATACTCATTTTCCCCTTTTAGTAAGAAAATTCTATCGCAAACTGTGTTTAGAGATATAAGCCAAACTTATAGGCATCAATACGATAAGACCGCGAATCAGTAATTATGACTATTGAATAAAGTATGATATTAGAAATATATTGTGTATAAATAAAAAAAAGAGTTAGCAAAATGAAAAGAGTTCTCGACTTCCATTAAACATAGAGAAGAAAATAAGAATTAAAAATACAGGGAAAAGAGAAGTGGAAAAAAGACGAAGGAAAAAGCCAGAAAAAAGAAGAAAAAAGAGTAGAAAAAAGATGAAGGAAAAAAGCCAGAAAAAAGATGAAGGAAAAAAGCCAGAAAAAAGAAGAAAAGGATTAAAATCAGATGATGATTGCAGCTGTCCTATCATCCTTTTCTTCATCAAAGTCGGTGACAAGAGCTTCAGTTGTAAGTACCATTCCCGCAATTGAGGCAGCGTTCTGGAGGCCGCTTCTGACTACTTTTGTAGGGTCGATAACACCTGCTTCGAAGAGGTCTTCAAAAATATCTTTCTTTGCGTTGTACCCGAAGAGTTCGTATGGTTCGGCTCTTATGGTTGCAACAACTTCAGCGCCTTCCCTGCCTGCGTTTGTAGCGATCTGGCGTACTGGCTCTTCAATAGCTCTCTGGACGATTTTTAAACCTACCTGCCTGTCGCCTTCAAGTTTCAAGGAATCGAGGATAGTGGCTGCACGGAAAAGACTTACTCCTCCCCCAGTGACCACACCTTCTTCAACTGCGGCTTTTGTGGCATTGAGAGCATCATCGATTCTCATTTTTTTCTCCTTCAGTTCGGTTTCGGTTGCAGCTCCCACTTTGATTACCGCGACACCGCCTCCTAACTTCGCCTGGCGTTTTTTAAGTTCAGTCTTTTTGTAGTCAGCCTCGGCAATATTCATCTGGGCTTCTATTATCCTGACCCTTTCATTGATCTTTGATTTATCGCCCCTGCCTTCAACGATAATTGTCTTATGATTGTCAACAGTGATTTTCCTGGCACTTCCGAGCATGTAGTCATCGAATTCTTCAAGCTTCATGCCCTTGTCTTCACTGATAACCTGGCCGCCAGTCAGGACTGCAATATCTTCAAGCATCTCCTTTCTCTCATTTCCGAATCCAGGAGCTTTGACAGCACACACCCTCAGGGCTCCGCGGATAATATTCAGGATCAGGGCTGCCTGGGCATCCCCATCGACATCCTCGGCAATGATAAGAAGAGAACGGCCCTCAGAGGCGACTTTTTCAAGCACGGGGACAATCTGCTTCATGCTGTTGATTTTCTTGTCCGTGATAAGGATATATGGCTCGTCAAACTCGCAGATCATCTTCTCGGTATCGGTTGCCATATAGGGAGAAACAAAACCGCGGTCGAACTGCATACCTTCTACAACGTCCAGGCTTGTTTCCATTGTTTTGGAATCCTCAACAGTTATTACCCCATTGTAGCCGACCTTCTCCATGGCATCTGCAATCAGGTTGCCTATTTCCTCATCGTTGTTTGCAGAGATAGTAGCAACCTGTACGATATTCTCCTTGCCTTTTACCTCAACACTCTTACTCTTAAGGTAGCTCACAACCTTTTCTGTTGCAATCTCGATGCCTTTCTTGACATCTATAGGATTTGCTCCGGCACTGATATTTTTCAGGCCTTCCCGGATCATGCTCTGAGCAAGAAGAGTTGCAGTAGTAGTCCCGTCACCGGTATTATCCTGGGTTTTGGACGCAACTTCCTTGACAAGTTTAGCCCCCATATTTTCGAACTTGTCGTGAAGCTCTATTTCTTTTGCAATAGTTACTCCGTCATTTGTGACTACAGGTTTTGTGCTTTTGTCCAGCACCACATAACGACCTTTAGGCCCGAGAGTTATCTTGACTGTATTCGCAACTTTGTCTACGCCATTTAAGAGCGCCTTTCTGGCACTTTCATCAAACATTATTTGCTTTGAAACCATCCGTATTCACCTTCATCGATATCAGACATTTTTCGGGATTGAGTCTGAATATAACCCCATTGTTTAATTAGTAAGAACAGACTGCGCTCAACATTTTTCGTCCACGATTGTTGCCAGGATATCCTTAAAATCGACAAAAACATATTTTTCGTCATTTAATTCTATATCATCTGCCTGATATCCCCCGTAAATCACACGGTCGCCTTTCTTCAGGGGCAGTTCCTTCCCATCTTCAAAAGTCCCCACAGCTATTACAATTCCTTCCTTTTTTTCCTGCCGTGCAGATTCAGGGATGTAGATCCCGCCTTTTGTCACTTCTTCTTTCTGCTGGTGTTTGAGTAATACTCGTTCGCCAATAGGTCTAATAATCACTATTTTATTCCTCCTTGTGCGTAAGTGATCCTGTATTAGCTCAACATTAAATTATAGTATAAGTTGACATGGAGTTGATGAACTTATTGAGCGTTCCACCGCTCAACTATCTGCATATAATGCAAAACTTATATTTAAAAATTACCGGGAAAAATAAATATGATAACTAAAAAATAGAGATGATATCTACAAATTAGAAGAAAATATATATAGATGAAACTCCAAAATATTATCCAGATGGTTCAGGAAATAATTCTAAGAGACATTGAAAAACCACATATCAAAAACCTGGAAGAGGATCTTTACTGGTTCTGTGATAGCTTCGGTTTTTCTTCGGGAAGGGACACCGAAAATACAGCTACCAGGATAATCTTTAGCCTGCTTGATAAACTCTCAAATGACGAGGCAACGTCTTCAGAAACCCTTGCTGGAGACCTTGAGATAAAAATATCAAGAGTAAACCATCATCTCAGGAACCTGAATGATTCTGGCCTTCTTTACAGGAAAAAACGCCTCATATATTTACGGGGAGGCAGCTTGAAAGCTGCAGTAAGGGAAATGCGAAAGGATTCTGAAAGGATTCTCGATGAGCTCGAAAACGTAGCTGAAGAAATAGATTTTATGATCGGAATTAAAAACCGATAAAGAAAAGATTAAGAAAAGAGTTCGGGAAAAACGCCAGTAAACTCGAACCGGAAAGAAATTTAATAATAATAAGCTCATTTATTTTCTAGCCGTGAATAAAGTCTCTATAGTCCGCTGTCCTGATTATTCTAACACAAAAAAAGCAATAGCGGAAGCTCTGGATCTTCTCGGAGGCCTTGAAAAGATAATCCAGCCCGGAGACCGTGTACTTCTGAAACCAAATATCCTTGCAGCCAGTCCTCCAGAGAACGCAGTTACCACTCACCCTTCAGTAGTAGCCGCGATGTGCGAGTTCGTGCTTCAGGCAGGAGGAAAACCGATAGTAGGAGACGGGGCTGGGATATCAAGACCTGGAGCTACTTCAAAAGCCCTTAAGATTTCAGGCATAGAAGAAGCTGCCAGACAGGCAGGGGCACAGGTAGTAAATTTCGAAACTGCGGGATTTACACTGGTAGACATCCCTGACTTCCTGCAATTCCGGAAATTATATATTGCAAATCCTGTCCTTGAAGCCGATGTCGTAATATCCCTTCCAAAATTAAAAACCCATGAACTTACCTATTACACAGGCGCAGTTAAGAACTTTTTTGGGACTCTTCCTCTAAGGTGCCGGAAAGAGATACATCTCCTTGGAAAAAGAGACCTTTTTGGAGAAGCTGTTGCAGACGTATACTCTGCTGTCAGGCCCAGCTTTGCGGTTATGGATGGAATTATGGGTATGGAAGGAAACGGCCCATCTCACGGAAAACCTGTTAATTCCGGTGTAATCCTGGCAAGTCCGGATTGTGTTTCCCTGGATATCGTTGCCGCGGAAATGATTGGCTTTGACCCCCTCAAAATTCCCACAACTGCAGGAGCCGTAAGAAAAGGCTTCGGAAACCAATGTCCTGTCGTGGTAGGAATTCCATTAAAAGAAGTCAAAATGAAATTTAAACCGTCCAGCGGAGGAGTCAGCACAGCTCCTAATTTTCTTACCCGCAGCCTGGGCAAATACTATAACATTTATCCCAGGATCAATCGGAAAAAATGCACCCACTGTGGAACCTGCTATTTGAACTGCTCACCCCATGCTGTGGAGCGGCTGGAGGACGGGAGTTTCAGGATCAATCAGGAGAAGTGCATTTTATGTTACTGCTGTCGCGAACTGTGCCCCAGTAATGCGGTAGAAATTAAAAAATCGCTGCTTGCAATGCTTTTGACAGAAAAAGAAAATTTAATTCGGAAAACCTGACCAGTAAATCAGAAAAAGTGAAAATAAAAGCTTAAATGCTTTGTAATTTGTTTGAGGCTAATTTTAAAGATCGACCCGCGCTTTTACCATGAACTCAATTTAATCCGGGGAGACATTAATATGCCTCCCTGGTATGTTTATTATTTGTATTTCTGTTCTCGCCTCTCTGCTACCATACGTTCTTTTTCTAACCGCGCAAGCCTCTCTTTGTCTGTCTCGGTCTCCTCCAGCTTTTCTATCCTTTCTTTTTCTTGCCCTGCTATTACTTCTTCCGCTGTTTTTAGACGCCCTTGTTTCTCTCTTTCCATCCGGGAAGTTCTTTCGGATTCGATCTCTCTGGACATTCCAGTTTGTCTCTCTCTTTCCATCCGGGCCATTCTTTCTGATTCGGTCTCGCCCCGCATTCCCGTTGAAACTCCTGCTTGTGCCGCCGCCCCTGTCTGCCAGTAAGGCTGGTATCCATAGTAGGTGTAAGTTCTGGAGAGTTCCCCACGAGTTAAAGGCCAGTTATCCTTATCAAAGCCTTCTGCCCTTTCCAGGACATCCTTTGGAATATCAAGGGTGAAAGCGTGATCATGCAGCCTTAGTGAAAGAGCCTGCCAGGGTATGGCAAACAGCTTATTGGCCATTCCCAGGAACCCGCCAAAAGAAAGTACGGCATATGCTATTCTACCGTTTTCGAGGTCAACCATTAATTCTTCAATCTTCCCAAGGTCCTCTCCGGCTCTATTGACGACCTTATCCTTTTTTATCGTGCCTGCAGATAGAAATTCCGGACTGCCTGTACCTTCTATTGTTCCCATGCGGGCTATCCTTTCTGACTCGGTTTCTGCCGGCCTCGGTCTCTCTCTTTCCATCCGGGCTATCTTTTCGGATTCAGTCTCGCCCGAAATTCCTGTTGAGATTCCCTGTGCCGCCGCCGTTCCAGTCTGCCAGTAAGGCTGGTATCCATAGTAAGTGTAGGTTCTGGAGAGTTCCTCACGAGTTAAAGGCCACTTGTCCTTATCAAAACCTTCTGCCTTATCAAAGGTTTCTTTAGGAATATTAAGGACAAAAGCGTGCTCATGCACTCTCAGAGTAAGAGCCTGCCAGGGAATAGCAAACAATTTGCTGCCTATACCCAGGATTCCACCGTGTGAGAGTACGGCATATGCTATTTTTCCATCCTCAAGATCAATCATTAATTCTTCAATCTTCCCGAGGTCATCTCCGGCTTTATTTACTATCTTATCACTTTTTATCGTATCTGCGGACAAAAAGTCAGGATTATCTCTGCCTGCCGGACTTTCCCTTGAAGGTATTCTTTGTGGTTCTGTCTCACCAGGCAATTCAATTCTTCCTGTGGCTCCTGTCTGCCAGTAAGGCTGGTATCCATAATAGCTGTACACAGTGGAAAGCCACTCGCGGTTCGTTGTAGGCCAGTTATCCTTATCAAAACCTTCTGCTTTTTCCAGAGTTTCTTTAGGAATATCAAGTAAGAAGGCATGCTCATGCAATCTCAGCGAAAAAGCTTTCCAGGGAATGGCAAATAACTTGTCGCCCATGCCCAGTAATCCACCAAATGAGAGCACAGCATATGCTACTCTTCCATCCTGGAGATCAATCATTAATTCTTCAATTTTTCCAAGGTCCTCTCCGGCTCTATTGACGACCTTATCCCCTTTTATCGTATCTGCTGACAAAAAATCTGGATTATTTCTATCTACCATATTTCCAACTCCCTAAATTTTAGATGGAATATATTTTAAAGTCTGTATCCCCAGCACAGCTTCAAAATCCCTCTTCGATTAAGTTCGTCCCAACCTTCCATCCGCCGTAAGGTTGATGCCTGTGTCTGCTTGCTCACTTATAGGCTCATATGTTACCTGGTCGAGCCTCAACTCTTTCGGTCTGCCAGTAAGGCTGGTATCCGTAGAAACTATACATAGTGGCAAGCCATTGGCGGTTAGTTGTAGGCCAGTTATCCTTGTCAAAGCCTTCTGCCTTATCAAGGGTTTCTTTAGGAATATCAAGTAAGAAGGCGTGCTCATGCACTCTAAGTTTAAAAGCCTGCCAGGGAAAAGCAAATAGTTTGTTGCCTATACCCAGAAGCCCGCCATGTGAGAGTACGGCATATGCTACTCTTCCATCCTGGAGATCAATCATTAACTCTTCAATCTTCCCAAGATTCTCTCCAGCTCTATTGACTACCTTATCACTTTTTATCGTATCTGCGGACAAAAAGTCAGGATTATCTCTACCTGCCGTACTTTCCATGCGGGCTATCCTTTCGGATTCTGTCTCACCCGAAATTCCTGCTCGTACCGCAGCTCCTGTCTGCCAGTACGGCTGGTATCCGTAGTAGGTGTAGCTTCTGGAGAGTTCCTCACGAGTTAAAGGCCAGTTGTCCTTATCAAAGCCTTCTGCCTTTTCAAGAATTTCTTTAGGAATATCAAGGGTGAAAGCGTGCTTATGCAGCCTCAGTGAAAAAGCTTTCCAGGGAATAGCAAATAATTTGTCTCCCATACCCAGGAATCCACCAAAAGAAATTACAGCATATGCTACTTTTCCATCCTGGAGGTCAATCATCAATTCTTCGATCTTCCCAAGGTCCTCTCCATCTGTATTGACGATCTTATCCCCTTTTATTGTGCTTGCCGACAAAAATTCAGGATCATCTATATCTGCCATAGTACCAACTCCCTAAATTTCAGGAGATAATCATTTTAAAGCGTATGCCTGTCAGGCACAACTTCAAAATATCCCCCAATTAATATTATTTTTTTGATGTTACTTAAAACTACCGGAGTCATTAAAAGTAATATTTTATGTTACTAAGTAAAAAGTTATGGATAAATGTTGGAAAGAGCAGGCAGAAGAAAAAACATTTTTCTGCAAAAGTTTTCCTTTACTTCGGGGAATATTGGGCTGGCAAACAGCCTTAAATAGACCGGAAAAAATTTCCTGAGGCAAAAATGTCCTCCTGAAACTTACAAATTAAAAGAGGAAAGTCAGAAAGAAAGATTTTTCATTGATTTTGAGAGTTAAATTTTCGCAGTTTCTCAAGGTTCTCTTAAGAACATTTTAGAAATACATTAAAAGAGCCTGCCGATGCTGAAAGAAGAGGAAATCCGCCAATTAAGTTATAACCTTTTCCATTTTATCTTTTTACAAGCTCTTTTAACCCAGAACGACGAAAATAAGTATTAAAAAAATTCTTTTACTTAGACAAGATTTCTGTGATCTTACTTTTGAAGGTGATGAAATGCTCTCTACTTATTTCGATACGGAGTATGCTCCGGAAAAGTGCTCTCATTGCAGTGGAACCGGAAACGCTGAAGGTGAAATTTGTGAAGCCTGCGGAGGACAGGGAGATGTGCTCGTTGCCCAGCCTGCAATAGCCTGTCCTCTTTGCGGTGGATCTGGAAGCATGGGAGTCGGAACTTGCAGGGCATGTGGAGGAAGCGGTTGGGCTCTCTTCTGAAGAGAAATAAAAAAATTGCTCAGCCTCATAAAAATTATAGCTCGCCGGAAGATGATTCATCAAAAAGCTGCCCTGAACTCTCCGGAAAGTTCTCTTTCTTCTTTTTCCCTGCCAAAACTTCCGCCTTTTTCTCTTCGGGGAGGCAATCAAAGCAGGTTTCATAATTTAAGGACTTGTACTTGTTCCTGCATACAGGACAGAGATTCATACCCTTGAGGCTTGCAAAATGACAGCGTTTGCAAAGAGCAATTGCGTTTGCCAGAGACTCGTATTCTTCTCCTGCCTTTTTAATCTCTTCTTCAATCAGCTCTGTAATCCCTGTTTCTTCAAGCCATTCATGATAAAGCTTTTTGAAGTTTCCTTCTCCTGAATCTTCAATAAGCACTTCAATAAACTGTTCTTCAAGGTCAGTATGGTCTGGCCCGGTTTTATGCACCGTCGAGGCTTTGTGCCAGGAAGGGTGACTTTTATGGCGGTGTTTGCCAGTTGGTATGAAATCGAATTTCTGGTACTTTTCCCTGTAAACGTCCCTGAACCTGGCATACGCAGCACTATAAATCTCAGAGCTAACCTGCGCCGGAGAAAAAGCCCCTAGAGTGTGAATGCACAGGGAATCCGAAGACCCGCACCAGGCGCAAGTTTTGCCATTGAGAAACTCGGTCCTTTTTTCTTTCCATTCCTTGGTGTTGCGTTTCATACAGTTACCCTTTGGAGAACTTTTCCAAAATGAAGACGTGAAAAAAATAGTTCAGCAGGATGTATCTGAATGATACTGGTTACCTGAAATTAAATAATTATGCCCATGAGAGAGGAGCAGCTAAGAGCCTGAATCTGGAAAGTTTAGGGAAGCCTGACTCTAGAAACATTGTCCGGCATAGATTGTAAAATATTTCAGTTTTTACTTTCCTTCATTACTAAATTGTATAATGTACTCTGTTCCCTGATCCCTTTTAAGCTCAATACAACCGTCTATCTGTTCAACAAGAATGTTTACAAGCTGGAGCCCAAGAGAATCCGAATTTTGGAAATCGATTTCTTCAGAAATACCTTTTCCGTTATCTGTTACTGAAAGTATGTAACGAAAACCATTGTTATCTGGACAATCCTCGATATATGGGCAGTCTTCATCTGGACCGGAGATACTGTACTTTGCGGCAAAAGTGTCAATCCTGCAAAGATTTATGTCGATTTCCCCTCCTTTTCCCTCAGGGAAAGCATACTTCAGAGAATTTGAAACGAGTTCATTTACTATGATCCCAAGAGGTATTGAAGTATCCATGCCCAGATAAACCTGTTCAAGGTTCAGCTTGAGGCTTACATTTTTATTTCCCACCTTATATGAACTGAAAAGATCTGTGGTTAGTTTCCGCAGGTAGCCTGCAAAATCTAGGGCATCCACATTTTCACTCTCATGGAGTTCCTCATGGATCATGGCTATGGATGCAACGCGGTTCTGGCTCTCTCTGAAAGCTTCAAGCACCTCTTTGTCTTCGAATTTTTCTGCCTGCAGGCTAAGCAGGGATGAGATAACCTGAAGATTGTTCTTTATGCGGTGATGGACCTCTTTTATTCGGAATTTATCTATTTTTTCCAGCGCCTCTTCAGCCATTTTGCGTTGAGTGATATCGTAAATCAAACCCTGAAACTTTCCCGAACTTTTAGACTCGCCGGGAATTCTCTGGATGATTTCCCTGACCCATTTTATCTTTCCGTCTTTTCTTTGTATCCTGTATTCGCTTTCGATAGCAAAGTCTGGATTTAACCTAAATTTTTCCCTTTTTTTAAAAATAACAGATCGGTCTTCAGGTTTGATTATTTCCTGCCAATCGATTTTTCCAGAAAGAAAATCCTGCTTTACATAACCTGTGATCTCCTCAACAGGACCGTATACAAATATTAGTTTAAAGTCCCTATCAAACTGGAATCCGACTCCCTGGAGATTTTGCATGAAGGAATGATAACTGCCAACGTCAGCCTCTTCCTCAACATTTTTATGCTCAACCAGATCTTTCTTTATCCCTATCATTCTGCAAATATGGCTGTACTCATCTCCAAAGAAAACTGCTTTCTGCCTGAAATCTTCTTCTCTATGTTTAAGTTCCCTGAAAAGTAGATTGCAGGGCTCTTCAAACCCGATATCTACTATTGCTTTATAAATCAGGTAAAAAGATAGTAATTTAAAGAACGGGTCTATGATGCTTTGAGCCTCATCCGCGTGGCTGTAGAGTGTAAAGGGAAGTTCTGCAAAGATCGCCAGAACTATGGATATTGAGATCAATTTGAAAACTTTCTCTTCGAATCTACCCCTGTTTATATATAGAAGAACCAGTGAGCAGAGAAGCATGAAAGAAATCAAAAATTCGCTTATAATTTTGAACGGAATAAGTCTTGAGTCCTGTATATAAAAATTAGGGAAATCTCTGAAAAAAAAGATTGAAATCAGGCAGGTAACAGTAATTACGGTATACACAAGAAATGCTTTCCAGGCAAAAACGGAGTTTTCAAGAATTCTGGTATTCTTTTCCTGGCCCTCTTCAGCGCGTATAAAAAATAACGGAGCTACCAGAAAAGAAGTGCTTTGCAGGTACCTTGCAACTATCCACAACTGAACAGTAAGGTTTGTATCAATCTCGGGAAATATTCCCATTCCATTGAATACAAGCGTGTTCAGAAAGTCGACGCTTCCGACAAAAAAGTAGCCGATCCCTAAAACAATAAGATATCGGTTTTCCAAGCGGGTTCTCGATTTCCATATTATGAGGAATATAACATATGCAACGTAGACGCTGAATAACTCTACTACTGTATGGAAGAGGAGGTAATTTTTAAGGCTGATTGAATAAAGCAAGAAGATTATGGCTATCCAGACAAGTACTTCGTAGAAATCTACTTTTAGCGTGTTTTCCCGAAAATCTGATATATTCAGTTACCCCCATTGCACTTAAACGTCTAAAGAGTTCATCGGCTTCATGTGATACTGGATTTACTAGACTTACAAAGTGGATTTAACATAGAGCTATAATGAAACTTATTCAGTTTCAGATCTGAAATGGCTTGTAAAATACCGGAATAGGAAGAGCAAAAGGAACTACAGAATACAGAACAGAGATACAGAAAAGAGATTAAGAAGAAGCCCAGAGGCGCCACATCCCGTTTTACTGTATCCCCCAATACAGCAGCCCAGACGATATGCCCCCAATTATGTAGGTCCGGAGCAGGATCAATGGCCTCCAGGCAATTCTTTACTTATTCATACCCAACTCACTTCCCAACTCCAGAATATAATAATATCATAAATTATTTTAAATTAATTATCCAAAATATTGGCTATAAGCAAAAAATAATTAGACATAAAAAGTTTCAAGCCCGTGATTAAAGATTTTATAAAACTTTATTAACAGAGATGTTTCAAAGCATTTAATTCGTGAAATGTTTAAATTTCATACCCCTGCTTCTCCAAACCGGATAATGAATTTCGTCCCCTCGTCCCTTTGAAGCTCAATAAATCCGTCTATTTGTTTAACGAGAATAGTTACAAGCTGAAGCCCAGGGGAATCTGAATTTAGAAAATCTATTTCCTCGGAAATGTCCTTACCGTTATCTGCGATTATTAGTAAAAACAGAAGATTTTCTTTTTTCTCCGACTTCTCTCCTGTTTCGGAATTTTCTGTTGAGATTAAACATTCATCCCGGCGGAGCCTTATACTGATTTTCCCCCCATTCCCTCAGGAAAAGCATGCTTAAGAGAGTTTGAAACCGGTTCGTTGACAATTATTCCAAGGGGAATTGCGGTATCCATTCCCAGATGAACTTCTTCAAGGTTCAGTTCCAGTCTGGCATTTTCATTCTTTACTGCGTATGAATTGAAAAGATCTGAAGTCAGTTTTTGAAGTCAGTTTCTGAAGGTGAGCAGCAAAATCAATCATGTCAACGCCTTTGCTCTCGTAAAGTTCTTCGTGAATCAGAGCCATTGATGTAACCCTGTTGAACCTGGAAAATGGAATAAATATTTTCAAATTTTTTACTTTCACCTGGCCCCGATTCAATTAAAAGAGTAATTATATAATAATTTAAAATTAAATTTATACTCTATACATTTAAGGGTTTGAACATAGATACTCTAATTTAACATGGCTTATTTTACCAGTTAATCCATTCAATAGGGAGTTGAAGGAGCTAATGGCACTTTTTAAAAATCGTATAGATGCCGGAAGAAAACTGGCAAACGAACTTTCAAAGTATGCAAACCGTCCAGATGTACTTATACTGGCGCTTCCTCGTGGCGGGGTTCCGGTGGCTTTTGAAGTTGCAAAGGAATTGAATGTAAAAATGGATGTATTTATAGTGCGGAAGTTAGGAGTGCCCGGAAATGAAGAGCTGGCAATGGGAGCGATTGCCTCTGACAATATCCGTGTGCTGAATGAAGATGTGGTCAGGTCTTTTCACATATCTGAACAGGTAATTGATGCGGTAGCTGCGAATGAGCTGAGGGAGCTTGAACGCAGGGAACGCATTTATCGTGGGAATAGACCCAAACCGAATATAAGCGGTTCAACTGTAATTTTGATAGATGACGGGCTTGCAACAGGCGCGACAATGCGTGCGGCTGCTGCTGCCCTTAAAACTAAAAACCCGGCTAAAATAGTAATTGCAGTTCCTACGGCTGCACCTGATACATGCAGGTTCTTTGAAAAAGAAGTAGATGAAATAATATGCGTTGCTACACCTGAACCTTTCTATGGGGTAGGAGCTTGGTATGGGGATTTCAGTCAAACTTCCGACGAAGAAGTCTGCGAACTGCTGGATAAAGCAAACAGTCTTCCGACGAAATAAGAGGCAAATCCGATATCTACATACTTGCAGATCTGTAATTCATAATAAAATCTATTTAGGGGGTTAATATGACCGAATTACCGAATACTGAAAAGAACGTCGAGGTCCGCATCCCAATTGGCTCAATCTATCTTGATGGAAACCTGGATATTCCCGAAGGAGCAAGGGGAATTGTTATTTTTGTGCACGGGAGCGGAAGCAGCCGCCATAGCCCACGCAACCAGTACGTTGCACAGGAACTTCAGAGAAATGGGCTTGCAACCCTTCTATTTGATCTCCTGACAATGGAAGAAGAAAGAATCGATATGATAACGCGCAACTTCCGTTTTGATATTGACATGCTTTCAAAACGGCTTATTGATACAACGAGATGGCTTTTGGATAGGCCGGATACTAAAAAGCTTACTCTTGGTTACTTTGGGGCAAGTACAGGTGCTGCAGCCGCACTTATAGCTGCAAAAGAGCATTCTGATATCGTAAAAGCAGTGGTCTCCAGAGGAGGCCGGCCTGACCTTGCTGAGAATGCATTGATGTACGTAAAAGCACCCACATTGTTTATTGTAGGCGGGAAAGACACTCAGGTAATCGACCTGAACCAGTGGGCTTTAGACAGAATGGTTATACTGGACAAGGAATTAAAAATTGTTCCGGGCGCTACCCATCTTTTTGAAGAGCAGGGAGCATTAGAAGAAGTTGCCCGCTTAGCCGGTGACTGGTTTAAAAGATATCTTCTGGAAGGAAGATAATATTAGCTAATAAATTTTATATTTATTAGTTAATAAATTTTATATCCACAATATTTTAAGGTTATGTAAAATAAAGGATAAAAACTGAAAGCTGGCAAAAATCCCATAAATATACCTGAAATTTTTATCTTTCAGGTATTAAATTTTTATCTTTCAGGTATTAAATTTTTATCTTTCGGGTATTAAATTTTTATCTTTCAGGTATTAAATTTTTATCTTTCAGGTATACTTCTTGCCAGCATTCTAAATCTCATTCTTGAATTTGATAACAAACTTCGCACCTTTCCCCCTTTCCAGATCGAGACTGCCTTCTATCTGATATACAAGTGCATTAACAAGCTGCAAACCCAGCGTTTCCGAGCTACTGAAATCGAATCCTTCTGGAAATCCCCTTCCGTTGTCCTTAAAAATAAGCTTGTAGCTTTCATATTCCCCGGGAATTATTCGGGGACTTTCACAGGGAATTTTGCCTTGGCCTTTATTTTCATTTTCTTCAACCTCGGATTTTACTCTGACCAGGGATATATCGATTTCTCCACCTGCTCCTGCTGGAAAAGCATATTTGATAGCGTTTGTAAACAGTTCGTTTATTATTATGCCCAGAGAAACTGCAGTGTCAACCCCAAGGAAAACGCTGCTGACATCAAGGTTCACCCGGATTTTGCAATTCTCAGTATCGTATGATTTGAGAAGATCGGCTATCAGTCTGCGAAGATAGGATGAAAAATCAAGGGAATCCAGTTTTCCGGATTCGTAAAGCTCCTGATGTATAAGAGACATTGATAAGATGCGGCTTTCGCTTTCCTTAAAAGCTTCAATGACTTTCCTGTCACTGAACTTTTCAGCCTGAAGATCGAGCAAAGAAGAGACTATCTGCAGGTTGTTCTTGATTCTATGATTGATCTCTTTTTTCAGCAACTGTTCGGCTTTCGCCTTTTCCGTAATATCCCTGCACATTTTCAGGACGCCTATAATCTTTCCATCCTCCTCGGTTACCGGGATTGCCTGGATAAACCAGACTCTTCCATCCTTTGCAATAAATTCTCCGGACTTTTTACTACCTGTAACAAATATCTGGTCAAGTTGCAGGTAATCGGATAATGGGCTGCTTATGCCAGGAATCGATTTAAGGCATAAGCCCACTGCTTTTTCAAGGCTTATGTGCATATATTCAAGAGCTGCCTTGTTCGCCCAGATGATCTTAAGCTGGGGATTTACGAAAACAACCAGTTCGTTCAGAGAGTCGAGCAGAACTTTCTTTTCCCTTTCCTGCGCCTTTAGTTCCTGTTCTGCAAGATTGATTTCATTTAACATGCCATTTATTTCTCTTGAAAGACGGTAGAGTTCATCATTATCGTTAAGAGATAACCTTCTGGAAAGGTCCTTTTCCGACCTGACTCGTGTAACGAAATTGTCAATTCCTATTAACCTTGAGACGAATAGCCTGTCAAGCGCAAATTTAACTCCGGCCCCGGTCATGAGACCGGTTAGCAAAAGGAAGAAATACATATTATTCAGGGTTTTCTCGCCATGCCGGTAGAGTTCTCTTGGGAAGTCCGCTCTTATGATAAGGGCAGGCTTGCCTGAAATATCTCTCAATTCTAAATAACCCGCTACTTTATCTTCGCTGAGGGGCTCGATAACAGGCTTTCCCGGATGCTCGGAAAAATTATTAAGCTTTTCCTGAAAATCGGGAGGCATACCTCTGTCGACTCTGCACATCATAAGCGAAGATTGGGTAGCTTCTTTGAAAGAGTCAAGGAGCGCCCCGTCGAAGTATCTCCCGAAGATCAAAGTTCCTTTCATTGGCCCTTCATATTTTGTCGTAAGAATAGGATGGCAGGCAATAAACATGGGGTCTTCATCGAGCAAAACAAAACCGCTCTTCGTGTCGTTTACTGATTTTGAAAGAAGAGTGCCGTCTTCTACCATTTTAAGAATCTTTTCCGGAACTGGCCTTTCCTCTACGGCATTGACATCTATTGATTTTGCGTAGACCACAGATCCCGATTCATTGACAAAAAGCATCACATTAACCTGGATTCCGGCAAGAGTCTGGTTCTGGAGGTTTACATCTATAAACTTCTGGTTCCTATCATCAATAAAACGGTAAGTATCATCCCAGCAGGCCCAATCCTGGTTTATGTAATCAAGGTACCCCTGTTGAGTCGAAACGGCATTCTGCACCCGTTCCACATTATCCAATGTATCAGCCTGTTCAAGCTTCAAAAAGTTTGAAAGCTGCATATTATGGGAAAACGTAAATGCAGCAATAAGAATTGCAAAAATTAAAAGGGTTATTATAAAAACCTTTTTACTAATATCTATTCTGGACACCCCACAGATTATAGATAAGAGAAAATTTAAGATTAATAATATAAAGGGAGAACACTATATAAAATTTAGGATAAATATAAAATAAATTTAGAAGATGAGTTAGTTTCCCCCATTTCGGGCACAGCATCCAGCAAAGTGTACACAAACTCAGAAATAATAAATAGTAGCTAAATTTTACTGCCGGAAGACCCGACAAAGAAAGGTATTGAATGATGTTTATATAACAGCCTGAATTTATTTTAAAGTAAAAAACAGTAGGAGTTTTGGGTACAACGGGTTAAGAAGATAGTAATTATTAAGTTACGGCATCAGATAGATTGGCTGCTAAGCAGAATTATTGATCTGGAACAGAATACCTTGGATTTGCTGAAACCGAGAACGATGTGTCCAATAAACTTGTCTCCTTATTATGTGTCCAATAAACTTATCTCTTGATTATAAGAGAGATTAAGAAGTTACGCTTTCAAGCCAACAGCTTTGAAGCAAACTCAACAAGCAGCATGGAAAAAATAGAGCAAAAGGAAAAATAATAAAAATGAGAGAAATAGACCAGAGGCAATGCATCCGTTACTATATCCCAATACAGTCTCTCAGAATATTATGCTCCGCCAAGCACATTTATTAGAAGAAGGACCAGTTGCCTCCAGGCAATTCTTTTATTTATGTAGTAGAACACGCGATTTCACTTCCCAACTTCATAATATACTAAGAACATAAATTATTTTAAATTAATTATACAAAAAATTATTTTTAAACAAAAAAAATAGTTTGACATAAAAAATTTTAAAGTCGGCATTTCAAAAATATCAATATATTTTCCCGTTAATTTAAAAACCAATTTCCCGTTCATTAAGACCTTTTTTTCCGTGTTCATTTATCTTCTCCCTGCCTTGGTTTCTTCACTCTAATTGATTATTACCCTTTTACTTTTTTCTCCCGAAGACCATAAACGGCGGGGCTGCTGATTACTTCTCCCCTTGCGTTATAGCGGGAGCCGTGACAGGGGCAGTCCCAGGTCTTTTCAGCATCATTCCAGGAAACGATGCATCCCATATGTCTGCAGGAGGGATCAAGAGTATGGAGCACTCCTTCTCTGTCTCTGTATGCTGCAACCCGCTCACCTTCGATTTTGACAATCGCACCCTCTCTGGGCGCAATCTGAGAAGCTTCTTCATGGACAGGGATAATTCGATCTCCAACAAGGCTTTTACCGGCTTCGACAACCTGTGAGAAAAGGTTCTTTGCTGACTCGAGAGGTTTGAACCTCGAAGGATCATATACCTCCTCCCAGGGGTTGGACCTTCCAAGAATCATATCCGTAAGAATCATTGCTGCAACTGTTCCTGTTGTCATGCCCCATTTTCGGAACCCTGTTGCAACATACAGGTTTTCGTTGTCTGAAGTTATCCGGCCAATGTACGGAACATTGTCAATACTTATCGTATCCTGGGTTGACCAGCGGTAATCAATGGAATTGACTGAGTAAACAGACCGAATCCACTTTTCAAGATTTTGATAGTGGCTAATTTTGTGGTTTCCCTCACCAGTTCTATGCCCTTCTCCTGTTACAAGGATAAGTTCGCTTCCATCTGCAGGCTGGGAGCGCAGGGATCGGACAGGTTTTTCGGCATTGATAAACATGCCTTGCGGGAAAGGTTCTTTGATACGAACCCCGAGTACGTATGAAAGGGACTG
Source organism: uncultured Methanosarcinaceae archaeon (assembly GCA_963774465.1). GTDB lineage: Archaea > Halobacteriota > Methanosarcinia > Methanosarcinales > Methanosarcinaceae > Methanosarcina. The sequence goes on from CAVZFI010000022.1 coordinate 122,808, forward strand.
GTAAAGGCGCTGGAACATAAATCCGGGCTTATCATTAATTGGAAAACGTGTTGCCTGGATAACCTTCTGTGCTTTTATGGTTCCCTTATCCGTTGTTATAGTTATAGGACCATCCCCCTCCATCTTCAATGCTCTTGTCTTTTCAAAGACATGGCACCCATCTCCCTCAATCTCCCTTGCAAGGGCACACAGGTATTTTCGGGGATGAAATTGCGCCTGATTCCCAAAACGGACCGACCCATATGTTTCAAAAGGCAAAGGAAGATCAGCTTCAAAAGAAGCTGGAAGCCCAAGGCTTTGAGCTGCATCTACCTCATTTCGGATTTTACTGGCAGATTCTTCAGAATCTGCATAAACATAAGCCGGCTTACGGCTAAAGTCACAGGCTATCTCTCTCGAGCTTACGATAGAAGCTATTTTCTCTATGGCTTCCTGATTGGATTCTGCATACTGCTGTGCCTGCCGTCTTCCGAAGTTTGAAATCAGGCGGTCATAGATCAGGCTGTGCTGGGATGTAATTTTCGCAGTCGTGTGACCTGTTACACCTGATATAATCCGATCTGCATCAATCACAGCCACGGATGATGCCCCTGCTTCCTTTAAAAGGAAGGCAGATGTAATTCCTACTATCCCACCCCCGAGAATAGCCACATCTACGCGAACATCTCCGGAAAGAGGAGGATAATTGGATTGTGGCGTAGTCGCCATCCAGTAAGATTCTGCCCTACCAGGCAGGATATAATCGGTTTCCTTCTGGTTTGTCATATATTTCACCATAAAAATCTGCATGGGTTCCCGCGCGCTTGAGCTTTTTCTCGTGGGCGTGCCCGTCAAGAAGGCAACTGCCGGAATACGCTCACGTTTCGCACAACCCCTTATTCACGATTCTCCCCAGTATCTATTCTCAAAACATCTTGTCTCAAATATATCCCGTGTTTATTCTCAAATAGATACCATAAAATTATCTAATTAAATATTATAAAAATCAATAGTAATATTAACTCAGGTATTATCAGTATAAGCAGGTTAATTAAAATGGGAATCGGAACAGAGAACAGCTCAAATTCAAAAGCTGTCGAGGGATATTTTGGGGTGTCATATGAGGTATCTGGTATTTTTGAGAGGAGTTCCTGGATCCGGCAAATCAACTTTTGTCAGGGAAAACAGCCTTGAGCCTTATACTATCTCCTCAGACAATGTACGGCTGCTGATTAAACCGCCTGTGCTCTCTGTTACCGGAAGAGATACAATTTCTCAAAAAATCAATCCCAGAGTATGGGGGCTTATTTATTCTCTAATCAAATGCCGCATGGAAGAAGGAGAGTTTACGATTCTTGATGCAACGAATGCAGGAAATGCAGATATTGCAAAGTACAGGAAACTCGTTAAAACTTACAGGTATGAGGCTTTCTGTGTTGATTTTTCGGATATTCCTCTTGAAATTGCAAAGGAAAGGAATATGAGAAGGCCTGCATACGAAATCGTGCCTGAAGTCGTAGTTGACGAAATTTACTCCATAATATGCAGGCAAACAGTGCCGTCATTCGTTAAGGTAATAAAGCCGCACGAGTTCCATGAAAAGTTGCAATACAGATTTCCCGATTTCTCACAGTATAGCAGAGTTCATCACATTGGAGATATAAACGGCAATTATACAGCCCTCATGCAATATCTCGCGTCCGGACTAAATGACAGCGACCTGTATATTTTCCTGGGAGACTACACTGGTAATGGAGCTGAAAATTCGGAGGTCATTAAATTTCTAATCTCTATAATGTGCAGGGATAATGTAATATTGCTGGAAGGAGACCGCGAAAAATGCCTTTGCAGCCTGGAAGCAGTTGAGAAACAAAACGGACAAACCCAAATTTCGGAATTCACAGATACCCCATATGCTCTGCCAGAAATTGAACAGGCGGAAATTGCAAAGAGATGTGTCCTCGAATTATGCAAAAAAATAAAACCGTGTATCTGTTACAGATTCCATAACAAATGTGTGCTTGCGACTCACGGAGGCCTGAGCAGCCTTCCTGAAAACCTGATTTTTGTCGGAGCCGAACAGATGATTAACGGCGTGGGCGAGCCCGGGGATGCACATCTGGCTGCTGCAAGTTTCAACAAAAACACGAACGAAAATACATACCAGGTTCATGGTCATAGAAATCCTGAGAACCTCCCCATTGAAAACGGCAGAACATTTAACTTATGTTCTGAAGCTGAAAAAGTAAAGTTCCTGAGAATTGTCACCCTTGACGGAGACGGGTTCTATAGTCGGGAGATCGAAGTTCGCGAGGCCGAAGAAGAAATAGAGTGGGCGTAAATTATGCAGCTCAAACTGATTTTGGGTGGTTGAGAATTACAAAGATTCAAGATTCAGCAAAGATTAAGAAATTAAAAAGATTTCAGATAAAAAACCGGTAAAATATTTCAGGGAAAGTATCCCTGAGATAAAAAAGGTAAAATCTCCCTGGAAGCCTTCCTGGCTGGAAAATACAGGTTAAATGTTAAGCCAGGAAACTTTCCAGAGCCTCTTTAAATGGAAGATTTAAGCTGGAGATTGGGTAACAAATGCAGTCTCTTGAAAGGCCTGATACCATTCTGACTGCTTATCGGTACTCATACCTTTCTGACTTCTTATAGGTAATCTAATCTCCAGTAAAGAGTGAGTTAAGAGCATGTCCCTGTACGAATTCAGGCAAGAGTTTCCTTATTCATAATATAAGCAATCATTTCAGGGTTAAGTTTGCTTTCCCTTGAAACCCTTGCTTCAATATCCCCACTGGATTTACCTTCAATTTTCATCTCCTTTATTTTCTCAATCACTGAGGATGGAATGTTGTAGTATTCGTTAATGTCCTTCCTGTGACCCCAGACGTCTCCTTCGATAAGCTGGATTTTCTGCATTTCAAGGAACATTTCTATGGATCTTGAGACCGTAGCCATGTAAGATTTAGGTAACTGAATTACGTCAATTTTCGGGCAGGTTTCAACCAGCGAAAAGACATCCTTGTTCGAAGGTCTGAAAGCCAGATGAACAACACGTTCATTAGGGTTAAGTGTAAAGATTTCTTCTCTTGAACTAACGACTCTAATTTTCATGTTTTTTCCCCCACTGTAAAGTTTTTTTACGTTTTTACATTGATATAAACTACTTATACTGACTATAAATATTTATCTTACAGTTCCATTATTTTTTAAATAGTGTTCTGGCTCTTCTGCTTCTGCTAATTCCCTGAAATTAACCGAAAAAATCGGAAAAAGGAATGAACCCCCATTTCTACAAATTACTTTTCTATTTTGGCTTCAATTTTTGCTACTTTCCTGCTACAATTTTTTCCAAAAACTGATTGAATTATTCTGGCATCTAATATCATCTCAAAACCGTAAAATGAATACGAGATTCCGTTGAATTTAGAAAGCCCGTTAAGTCATTAAAAATTCCAACTGGATCAAAAAATAGGGAATCAAGATCAATAGAACGATATAAGTAACATTATGTAACAATATTAAGCTTAAAGATTAAAGACCACTATTAGATTTTGGAAAGAATAAGTTGAAAAGAACAAGTTAAAAAGAATAAGTTGAAAAGAATAAGTTGAAAAGAGTAAGTTGAAAAGGCTCAAAACGTTTTTCTCCATTAAATACAGTGCTCACAGCCTCATCAATAAATCCACGCCATTAAAAGTCAGAGCTCTTGACGATTAATTAAAGTGAGTATACTGAAGAACTTTATCGAGGTTTTTGTCTTGTGGAAATACAAAAAAAGGTATATTGGTGGTATTTGCAATGGTTCTTGCACTTCAAGCTATCGCTGGCAGTGCTTCTGCTGCAACTATTTATGTTGAGCCTGGGAACTCAATTCAGACGGCAGTAAATAATGCGCATTCCGGAGATACAATCGTTGTAAAACCCGGAACATACACTGGAGATATAACAATTTCAACTGCAAATTTGACCATAATGTCAAGCAGTCCGTATAAAGCAATAATTAAAGCTAAAAATAATGCCTTCGATATATATGAAAGTAATATTATAATAAAAAATTTTGATATAAGAGGTCCAGGTAAATCATCAGGTGTTTGTTTTTCATTTGGCCGTACTGAATCTACTAATGGGGCTTTTTTCTGCACTGTTCAGAACAATAAAATATCCAATTTTCGTACAGGTGCTGATGCTAGTTTTTATATGTACAGCGGAAGTGAATCGATTCTCAACAATGATATTTCCAACTGCGGAACAGGAATATTTGCTTTTGATCTTATGAATCAAGCCCTGATAATTAGTGGAAATAGAATTACAAATTGTGATAATGGATTATATCTTGTTGATGCTTCATGTATCATTACTAATAATCATTTTAATAATACTGTAAACGTAAATGCTCCTGAAGGAGCAGCAGGTACCCTGAACACTACAAAAACAACTGGAAAGAATATTGTAGGCGGCCCTTATCTGGGCGGCAACTATTGGGCAACACCTTCAGGAAAGGGTTTCTCACAGACTCATTCAGACACTAACGGAGACGGTTTTGCAGAGGAACCATATAAATTGGATGATTCTTCTATTGACTATCTGCCTCTTATACCTTTGAAAGCTCCAGTTGCTGCTTTTTCAGCATCTCCTAGATCAGGAAAAGCGCCATTGAAAGTACAGTTTACTGACAAAAGTACAGGAACACCAACTTCATGGAAATGGAGTTTTGGGGATAAAACGTATTCAACAGCCAAGAATCCTGTCACATAAGTACAGTAAAGCCGGAAAATACACTGTTAGCTTGACAGTAAAGAATGCAAAAGGCACTAACACTAAAACAGTGTCCGGATATGTCACAGTGAAAAGTAAGTGAATATATTAAATTAAAAAGCCAATAAAAAAGGAATCAAATCTAAAGGGAAGTGGGGTCATATTTTACAGACAGCACAGATGACCTTGCTTACCTATACTCATTTACAAAATGGTATGATTTGTGATTATATCTCCCTGGCATAGTAATGTTTATTTTAATTCAGAGCCGATTAATTGTAAATGGATATTTCAGGGAGAAAAGACCTTAGAGGAGCGAATCTTCAAGGGGCTGACCTTAAAGGAGTTGACCTCGAAAAGGCTAACCTTATAGAGGCTAACCTTAGAGAAACTCACCTTGAAGAGGCTAACCTCAAAGGGGCTGACCTTTTTGAGGCTAACCTTAAACAGGCTTATCTTGAAGGAGCTTATCTTATATGGGCTGACCTTAGATGGGCTAACCTTGAAGAGGCTAACCTTGAAAAGGCTCATCTTGAAGGGACTAGACTTGAAGGGGCTATTCTGGAGAGGGCTAATCTTAAAGAAGCTAACCTTGAAGGGGCTAACCTCATAGAGGCTAACCTTAAAGGAGCGAATCTTCAAAGAGCTAGTTTTAAAGGAGCCAACCTCGAAAAGGCTAACCTTGAAGGGGCAAACCTTGAAGCAGCTTTCCTTGGAGAGGCTTACGGCTTATCATTTGACCGGCTTTCTAAAGTGAAAACCCTTTATAACGCAAAATTGGATGAAAAACTCTTCATACTATTAAAAGAGAAGTACCCTGCCCTTTTTGAAAGACCTGATTATAATGAATAACTGGATATTACCAGAACTTCCACCATGGCTTTTTATTTTCCGTATTCTGTGGAAGCAACGTGCGACGTCATGCCAGTGATGACCTGGCCATATATATTCAACGCTTAAAATTCCGATGAACGTAGTGTTATTGTAGATACGAGGTTGCACTTTTCTCTGCCTCATTCTTATCAAAAGCTACCAGTTGAATATTTCAAATCTATTTTTCGGTTTCTTCTTTCATATCAAGAAAATTAAGCACATGCAGTCATGTTTTAATACTATAACCCTGTCAGGACACATGATCTATGAGCGCATAAATAGTTGCAATCATTAAGAAACAGTATTATAATAACTAGCAATAAGCAGGAAGTTCTTGCATGACCGAACGACAGGTTGAAAGTGTACTTATCGAGATTCCAAAAGGAAGCCGGAACAAATACGAGTATGATAAAGAAAAGAAAGTGATTAAATACGACAGAATGCTTTCTTCTTCAATGGTATATCCTTCAGATTATGGTTTTTTCCCCGATACCCTGGCCCTTGACGGTGACCCTTTAGATGCCATGGTTTTGACATGGGAACCTACCTTTCCAAATTGTGTAATAGATGTACATCTCGTGGCATTGTTTGACATGGAAGATGATAAAGGAAGAGATCAAAAAATACTGTGCGTTCCAAAGAATGATCCTATGTGGAATTATATTGAGACAATTGACCAGGTTCCGCCTCATCTATTTAAGGAAATTACTCACTTCTTCCAAAATTACAAGAAATTAGAGGGCAAACAAGTGAACGTTTTCGGTTGGAAAGGCCTCGAAACAGCAGTCACTATACTCCAGGAAGCTAAATCCCGATATATTGAGCAAAATAAATAATTTAATCAGTGAGTGTAATCAAGGAGTTCTCATTTTGTTTTTACGGCTGGGGGGACGTAAAAAGTATATTGCCTGGCAGTATAATTTATTAAAGACTTCACCTGATCTCTTCTGATACCTGCTGGATACGCCCGAAAACTATCCCCAGCAGTAGAAATACAACCAGAGAGACTCCAGCGTAGCCCAGGACTCCAATATTCCGGATATTCATGTTTGCAAGTGGCACACCGATCAACCCCGCGAGACTCAGTACACCGCTGACAATCATAAAAATCCGAACCGTTTTCTCCAGCCGGCCTCTCTTGAATACAGGTGCGGCAAAGAGCATTGAGAGGGCAAAGAAAAAGTCCCAGGCAAGAATGTCCAGTGTATATGCTACGGACGGCCACCTGAAGGAAAAGAATAGCGAACCCCACGGGAATCCCGCAGCCTCGATCTGGCGGCTTACGGTAAGGATAACGAAGTGGACACAACAGGTAATGCCCGCCATAACGACCATAAATGCAAGCGCAGTCAGACTATACACTCTGGTCTCGGGAGAAGCATAAGCGTGAACTGCGACCATGACAATGACCATCAACGGCGCTGTCACGACGATAAGCAGTTCTAATATGGAGAAGTAAGGATCACCGATCGGGTCCTCTGGCGACTTGAGTGAGAGAAATCCAAGAACCAGCGTAATCGCGTATACCATCAAGAGGGAGGACACGACAAAGGCTGAAGCTGCTCCCAGAGTGCGGTGTTGTCTGGTGAAACCTTCATGTAGCATCGTTAAACTCCTTTCGGCTATGTTACTGGCCAGGGTGATTTAACCATGTAAGTCAGAACTTACGATTTCTTTAGTGCGTTTTTGAGACTTTTTAAGAAATAAAATTATAAGCAAACCTATTGATTCAGAGAAATTTCATTAAAAGATAAAGAAAAATATGGATTGCGCACCTATCACCTACTTTGACACTTAACTTTCCGTTTGACCATTTTATTTCTCTGCCTTATAAGCGATTTCACCATCTACTAAAACCATGTGAGTGGTAGAAAATGTATCAAATGGGTGACCATTCATAATAACGATATCAGCGTCCTTACATTTTTCAATACTGCCAACCCTATCACTTATGCCCAGTATTTTAGCGGGATTTATGGTTATTGCTTTGAGAGCTTCGTATTCATCCATCCCATCTTTAACAGATAGCGCTGCACACAAAACAAGATACTGGATTGGGATTACAGGGTGGTCTGTCATAATTGCAACCATTATGCCATTCTTTGACAGTAATCCAGGGTTTTTAAAGCTTAAGTTTTTAAGCTCTATCTTTGTCCTTCCAGCGAGATTGGGTCCAACTATGCACGGATATTTTTCTTTTTTAAGTTCGTCTAACATTAGGTATCCGTCAGTTACATGCTCTAATGTAAGCTTCAGGTTGAACTCTCTGGCGATTCTAATTGCGGTATAGATATCATCAGCCCTGTGTGCATGAGCTTTTAATGGAATCTCGCCTTTCAGGACAGGAATCAGGCTTTCAAACTTTATATTGTATTCAGGTCCATCTTCATTTTTTGTAGCGGATCTATCTTTTTTAGACATGTATTCAGCTGTTTTAAAAAGGACCTCTCTTAACATAGCTGCTGTTGCCATTCGTGTTACTGGAGTCTTATTCTTCTCTTTATAAACTTTTTTGGGATTTTCACCAAAAGCAACTTTCATTGCAACAGGTGCTTTGATTATCATATTGTCTATTCTTGTACCACAGGTTTTTATTGCAGCAAACTGCCCACCAATAACATTAGCACTGCCCGGACCTACTGCTGCTGCAGTAACCCCGGAGCTTAATGCTTCACTGAAGCAAACATCAGAGGGATTTATTCCATCGATTGCTCTGAGCTGGGGTGTAACAGGATCAGTATCTTCGTTAGCGTCTGCTCCTTCAAAACCCATAGAATCCTCAAAAATTCCGACATGTGAGTGCGCATCTATAAAGCCCGGGAAAACAAGCTTGCCACTTGCATCGATTATATCGTCTGCTTCTTCGTTTATTCTGCCGATCTCTACTATCTTATTATCCTGTATCAGTATGTCCGCATTTTCCAGTATTCCAGCCCCGGACATTGTATAGATTTTTGCATTTTTAATTATTCTTCTCATAAATATCCCCTTTCTGTGATTATATTATCTTATACTGGTCTATATTATGTGAATTAATATAATTTTCTAGTGATATAAAAAGAAACTCTCTAGAACAAAGGATTTAGTAAGACTTTAGAGGAAGCTTGGAAATTATATGCTCTTATTAATAAAATAACTTTATAGAATACATGTATCGGAAAATAGTAAAAATAGAAGTGGACCTGCTGAAATTTTATCTCATCACCTCAACTGTGCAAAGTATATTTAGACCCTGATGAAGAAAGCAAGACTATTATGCCGAATCTTCGTCGGCGAGTAATGAGAAGATAATCCATAATAAGCCGTGTGGGTGGGGGAGACCAATTAAACGTTCAATATTTATTCACTGTTATTGTAAATAGGAGGCTAGAAAAATTTATAGTTTTGAGACTTAAAGGCTAATCTCGCTACCCGCTACCACGAGTTAATGAATTTCCCAATATCCATACAATATAGTTTGTAACTTTTTTACATCCAATAGATCTCTGTAGTTATAAGAATGCAAGAGAAGAAAAGGTAGACCACTTGCATTAGTATAGAAGGATTTGAGATCGAGTATGATTCTAAAAATATAAGTCTAAAGCACTTCTTTTAAAGCACTTCTTTTTGGTTTTAATTTTCATCTTTGTAGCTTTTAAGAACAAAATAAGTTTTAAGAGAGCTCAATGCAAGTTTCTAATACCTCTGACGCATTAATATATTAATGAAACCCTCACAACTGACTGCCACAATCTTCTGCCTGACCTTAGTACTCATTGCAGCCGGATGTACAGATCCAAAAGAAACTCCTTTTGAAACAGCTTCGGAACAAGCGACTTCTACAATAACTACTCAAAATACCGTCACTCTATCAGGCCAGAACCTTACCGTGCATTTCCTGGATGTTGATCAAGGGGACTCAATCCTCCTGGAGATTGATGGAAAATCCATGTTAGTTGACTCAGGAGAAAGTGACCAGGGAAAAGTTGTCACAGCTTACTTGCAGGACCAGGGAATTTCAACACTGGATTATGTAGTTGCAACCCATCCACATTCTGATCATATCGGCGGGATGAACGATATTCTTAACAACTTCCAGGTAGAACATTTTGTTGACAGTGGATACCCTCATACTTCTAAAACTTACGAGAATATGCTGACCACTATTGACCAGAAAAACATTCCTTTTGAAGTGGCTCAGGCTGGTCAGACAATCGACTTTGACCCTGCTGTTGATATCGAAGTGCTGAATCCTGCAAGCACATACTCCGACGAGCTGAATGAAAACTCCGTGGTTCTCAAAGTAACGTATGGCGACACTTCGTTTTTGCTCATGGGAGATGCAGGTCTGGAATCAGAGGAAAACATAATGGAAGCTGGGTACGATGTAGATTCTGATATCCTTAAGGTCGGACATCATGCAAGCACATCCGGCAGCGGAGAAGCCTTTATTTCAGCTGTAAGTCCTGAAGTAAGTATAATCGAAGTTGGAGCAGGAAATGACTATGGGCATCCTCATGATGAGATCCTTGATAGACTGCAGAAGGCTTCAACAGTATATAGAACGGATCTGGATGGCACAATCATAGTTACAACAGACGGATCAACTTATACTGTAACAACTGAAAAAACCGGGACTATCTCCAGTAGAAGCGGAGCTTACATTTCTACAGATTCAACAACTGAAGAGGTCGAAAACTCCAGGTTCTGCGGAATCGACTGTTTATGTGAGCGACCTGAATCTTCAGGATGAATGGGTTCAGATATCAAACACCGGATCTTCTCCAGTTTCCTTGAACGGCTGGAAAATTGAAGATGAAGGCAATAAACATACCTATACGTTTCAGCCTTACACCCTGAATGCAGGAACCACCGTAACTGTATATACTGGAAAGGGCACAAACTCAGCTACTGAGCTTTACTGGCAATTAGACGACCCTATATGGAACAACGATGGTGACACAGCATATCTTTACGATAATAGTGGAAAGCTGATCTCAAAACTGGAGAGCTGAAGATGGAAAATTTCAAAGTTACATTAGACAGGATAGAAGAAGGTATTGCAGTGCTGCTTGTAAGGGATAAAGAAACAATTAAAATTAATATCCCTCTTTTTTTACTGCCCGCTGAAAGTAGGGAAGGAGACATTCTGGATATTACCATTGCCAGAGATGTGCAGGAGACTGAGGATGCGAAGGAAAGAGTATCGAACTTACTTGAGAAACTTAAAAATAAGAATCAAGGATGATTGAAGGCAGGAATAGAATAAACAGGACTTTTTCTGCTTCTTACTTTAAGTAGCAACTCCATTTATTTTTCCCATCCCTTTTTTCCAGTGAGCTCATCCAAAAACCAATTTTGTTTCTCATTTCAGTAAGAATTTCAAGTCAATTCTCATAATTTGAAACCCAACTGGTATTAAAATTTGAGATTCAGAGACTCAGTTTTGAATTTTAGGATAGGCTCTATAATAACCATTTGAGATCGAATACTTTCAGCTAGCTCGGATATGCCTTTTAACCGTTGCGTGAGTGATGATTTCTGAGGATGGTTAAGTGGATACATCAGAGAAATATATCAAAATGTGCGAATCAGCGAAGGAAATTCAAAGAAAATGGGTTTTCCATCCAGGGGATTTTGTTTATAATCCTGCTTCAGAAGAAGTTGAGGTTTTACTCTATCCCGGAAATAAGTCAATTAATTATTTCTGGCTACCGAGACAAGACCAGCTACAAAAAATATGCATTGAATTCTTTATGCAGAATCTGAAGATATCGGAATTCGAAGCATTCTTACAGTTTTTAGAATGGTATTCTGGACGCCTTAGATATACTTTCGAACACGGACTCAAGAATGGAAACGATTTCATTGACTCGGGCGAAGAACTTTTGTTAAACCGTGCTATGATAATGATGCACTGGAAAAAATGGGATGGGAGGACGTGGGTTAAGGCAATTTAAGGATATATTAGCAAGAGTGCAAAATAATGTGATTTTAACAGCTATCATTTAGCTTCAAAAGTTTCTCATGGCGGTATTATACATAAAACTTACAGAAAATTTAACGGCAAAACTTTCATGCTCGATGAATTCAGTTATTCTGGAATTCGCAAATCAGATACAGAAAAACGCAAAACGATGTGGAAAAAGAATTGCTGGTCCTGTACGTGAGCTATATCTTAATGATCCATGAGAAGTTCAGCCTGATGAGATATTAACTGAAATTTATGCTCCTCTGGATTAATACGGAAATGAGCTGGCAGGAATCTCTCTAAGAAAAAACCTGGACATTGCAACACAGGAGAACTTCAAAAGTGCTCACAATTCGAAGCCAGTATAAAAATCAACATAAGAAAAAGCTGATCTTGAAACAAGAGTTGAACAGCTTGAAAAAAGCTCTCTACGCACTTAGAATCGGAAAATAAAGATAATAAAAGGAGTCCCACTGAGATTCGAACTCAGAACCTCCGCCGTGTGAAGGCTGTATAGAGGCAGAAAGGAAAATATTCTGTATATTACCATTGTCACAAATATAAAAGAAACAGAGTCTGAAATACA
>CAVZFI010000023.1:0-45971 GCA_963774465.1 uncultured Methanosarcinaceae archaeon
AAACCCATAGGTAATCTGGGCGAGGTCCCTCAGGTTTACGTCCTCGGTAAGGGGCATCCCCCTGGTATGGATCTGGAAAATTTCGAGCCTGCCTTCAGTGTCCGGGACCCGGAGCTCGATTTCCCTGTCAAACCTGCCCGGCCGGCGCAGTGCCAGGTCCAGAGCTTCGGGGCGGTTTGTTGCGCCTATCACAATTACGTTCTTGCGGCTTTTCAGGCCGTCCATCAAGGAAAGGAGCTGCGCGACCACTCTTCTCTCGACCTCCCCTGTGACCTCAGCTCTTTTTGGTGCAATGGAATCGATCTCGTCCAGAAAGATGATTGCAGGGGCATTCTTTTCAGCCTCATCGAAGATATCACGGATAGCTTTTTCGGATTCCCCGTAATATTTAGACATTATTTCCGGGCCGTTGATGGAGATGAAATAGGCATCAGACTCATTTGCAACCGCCCTTGCAAGCAGGGTCTTGCCCGTCCCTGGAGGGCCGTGGAGCAACACCCCCTTTGGGGCATCAATCCCTAGCCGGTCAAAAAGTTCAGGATGTTTTAGGGGAAGTTCTATCATTTCCCTGACTTTTGTAATGGCATCCTTGAGACCACCCAGATCTTCGTACATAACAGTGGGAATGTTTTGCTCAGGGGCAATTTCCACGGCTTCGGGAAGGAGTTCGATTTCGGTTATATCCGTGATCTTTACGATCCCTGACGGGGAGGTGGAAACAACCTGCAGCTTGATTTCCCCAAGCCCGAAGGAGGGGCCGAAACTCTGCCCGAAAAAGTCCTGGAAAAAGTCATCGAACATGAGTCCCTTGCTATAGGTGTCCCTGTCCCTGGACTTCCTTAAGCTGGTGGTGGAGATGAAGTCTCCTTTTGAAACCGTACGGTTCATGAAGACCGCACTGAGAGTCTCACCGGGAGCGTATATCTGCATACCCCTCGTTACGGGAGATAGGGTCACATGTTTTGCTTCTTTCCACTCTGCTTTGCAAATTTCCACATATTCCCCTATGCTGGTCTTTGCGTTCGTGCGGATAAGCCCGTCCATACGAATGATATCAAGGCCCTCATCGTTTGGATAAGGCCGCCCTACGAGGGCTGAAGTTGATTTTCCCCCTTTGATTTCCACAACATCGAAGGGCTTGAGGTCCAGCTTTTCCCTGAAGCTTTCGTCTATTCGGACAATGCCTTTTCCAACGTCCCTTTGATCGGCTTCTGCAACTTTCAATTTTATCGTTGTTTTCTCCCTATCAGTCAAATAATACCCCCATTTCCAGCAGTAAAAGTGTTCAGGACTTATGTGAAAAAAATAAGCAGCTTTCAGGCTGGTCAGCGTCAATCGCTTACCTTCTTTGCCTCCTCATCAAATTTATTTAAGTTGGTAGGGACAGGGTTTTCTCTGAGCAGCTTTGCAAAATATACCAGGTTGTGTGCCATATATCTGGCTGTCCGATTTGTATAGAGATGCCGGTCTCCTTCCCCTTCATCTGAGGAGACCCCGAAAGCTACGTTATGATCCACCACCCTTACCACTTCACTTTCAACACCAGGCTTATTAAAGATAGATGCCGCCTTGTCAATAAGAGCGCAAGTATTCGATATCCGAGGCGATTTTTCAGCGTGCAGTTCAAAAAAAGCACCTTCATCGCCATATTACATATATTTCCAAACTGCCTTTATATATACGGGAGCGCATGATAATTCAGAAACCCGATTACTGAACTGCTTGCAGAATTCTCTTCCTCACAAGCTTCCTGGCTGGATTCGTAATTGAGCTGCTAAAGAAAAAAATCCGAAGTAAAAAAACCGGTTTAGAATGCGATAAAAACAGTAAACCGGAAAAAAGAAAAAGATGGGAAAATTAAGTAAAAGTTAAAAAAATAAAAAGTCGCTTAAAGCTTGAGTTCTTTAGCCATTTCCTGAAAAACTTTTCCTTTGTCAGTGGTTATAAAAAGCCCGTTTTCATGCCTGATAAGCTCTTTTTCTTTCAACATTTCAAGGTACTTTTGGGCAATATTAAAGTTTAGATTTACCTCGTATACAATATGAGTTTTCTTTGCCCCGTTCATTGCTACTCTTAAAATATCTACTGCAATATCAGTCCTGCTCCTTCTCTTAATACTGACTCCTCCCCCACGATAGATTAGAAAATAATCTTTGCAAGAAGTTACACTTTAAAAATATTAAAGCGTATCTTTTTGTAGGTAACAAAGATTCTAAATCTTAATCGTTTTCCTTTCTATATAACAATATCAGTATTATATAAAATGTCAAGTTATAAAGAAAAACAATTGTAACTGATGGATTCCCGTTAGATGCTGGGAAAATGAGGCAATTATGAAAGAAAAAATAGGAAACAGCTCTTGATTAATCTTTTTAAAATAAAAACCAGTGTTACAGAAGAGTATACGCTAAAAATGTATAAAAGAAAAGCTGAAAAAATACACGAAAGTATATATGTGGAATTACAATGTATAAAAATATAAGAAGATTGTAGATAAATTAACTAAAAAGAGTGTGATAAGAATATTATGGGCCCGCTGAGATTCGAACTCAGGATCCCCGCCGTGTAAAGGCGATGTCATGACCGGCTAGACCACGAGCCCATTTTGCCATTGCTCACATTTGCAGAATCGCTCAAAGAGCAAGACCAAAATGTCACTAGTTATATATATGTCTTTTGTTAGTGAAGAGCTTCAGAAATTATCCCATGAACAATTATTACCCTAAATGAAATTAACGTATGTCCTGCAAATCTACTATCTTTTGCGCAGGAAAAACAGGAAACTAAATTAAAGTTTACTTGTTTTGGAGAATTGGATTTATTTCATATACAAGTCAGCTGCGGTAGTTTTGAGAACAAAACGTTAAGCAAAATATATTAATATTAGATTAGCATGATGTAATTTGTGAGCGGGTCTCTCTTTTATTAGATAACCCCAACACCCCAACACCCCAATTCGTAATCCCCAACCCGCTCATCCTAATCTCATAAAAATAGAAATCTTTATTTAGACATTAACCCTGTCCATTAATTATCGAGTTTTATAGCCGGAAGTCTAAGTTTCGGGCAAAGAGAAAAACCTAGAATTATAAAGTCCCAATTATAATTTATAAAATATAAAATGTAAATCTATATATATTATGAATAGATATTCATGTCAAGTGAGCGGGTCTCTTTTCCATAGTATAACCCCAAACCCATATCCCCCAACTATTCCCCCAACTATTCCCCCAACTATTCCCCAAAACTCTCCAACCCGCTCACAAACTTTTCTTTCCTTTCTTTTTCTCGATTTTCCTGTAAATTATCACACCTTTTGTAAAATAATCTCAGCTTACCCAAAATTTATTTCAATCTATTCAAAGTTGATCTCATTTTAGTGTAACTTATTTCAGCGCTCTTCTAATTTAGCATTTCAACTTTCACGTTTCATTATTCCACGCAGTCTAAAAGAAGCCTTTTTATCATACTGCAGTCCGGAAAGAAAAAGTAGATCATATTGAACAAAGACATATCTGTAAATTAACTAGTGAACAAAGAAGTAAATTATATTGAACAAAGAGTAAATTATAGTGAACAAAGAGTAAAAAAGTTAGAAGTCAAAAAGTGTTTTCTGACCTTTTGACTCGGTTTTTCTGGAAACTTCCCCGGCTTCGACCTCAGGATCTGCAGTCTTAAGTTCAGGAACTTTCCTGAGAACAGGTTCGCTGTTTGTAAGTTCCTTTTGCTTTGAAAACTCCGGAGAAAACGCGTTCGTTATCGGCTCAGGGTCAGGAAAGGCTTCCTTCTCAAAGGGTTCAGGCAAAAAGGAAGCATTCATAGTTTTAGTATCATCAGATGTAAAAGTGCCAGATTTAAGATCAGCAGATGTAAGAGTGTCAGGTTTAAGATCAGCAGATGTAAAGGTGTCAGATTTAAGGTCATCAAATCCGGGGTTATCGGAAGTATTGTTTCCAGAATTCTTCTTTTCCCCGGAAATCTCCTCAGAAGTAATATCAAAGCCAAAGTTAAGGGTCTTCTGCTTGTCTTCGGAAGTCCGGGAATAGGAGATATCAGGTTTGCCAGAAGATTCCCCGTCTTTTTCCTCAGGAGTTTTAACTGCAGAACCTGAAGATGCCTCTTTATGATTTCCTGAAAGAGCAGGAGTTTTGAAAAATTCCGTTTCTTCGGATTCTTCTTTTCCTTCAAGGAGCATTTCCTGCGCCTCATCATAAATTTTCTGTAATTTTTTGCTGGCTTTTGTGCTTCCAGAGAGATACATCAATTCCTCAAGTTCAAGTCCGAGGCCTGCAGTAATTTCGATCGCAGATTCCTCGTCCTTTAACATGCGAGAGTAAAGTTCCAGCAGGTTGTTTCTGGAATAGCGCATGGATTCGAAGCTGTGCTCTCCGATTTTAGAAGCGATATTGTCCCTGAGATCTCGCCTCGAACGAGTCTGCCCGAGCCTCTTCCAGAGAGATGGCTGCTGGTACTTGATAAATCCGGGGTAAGGCTTTGTCTTTGAGGTTGAAGTTCCGCAGACCATCAGCATACTGGCATATCTCCACATCCGATAGTTCTGGCGCTTCTTTACGCGCCCCAGATAGAGGTCAGCCTTAGAAAGATAACCAAAACCGGTTCTTATGTCCCCTAGATCCCCATCTTTGCAGGCATACTGTATAGGCAGGTTTTCATCAATCCAGTGTACAAGGTCTTCAGGGCTTTCATCAAGCCCGCGGGCGGCTTCCATTGCCCTTTTACAGTCAGTGCTCTTAAATATTTTTTGCATTGCCTTGAAGATATTTTCCTTGACATCCCTGCCTGAAGTGCTGATGTCCTCCACCTCCAGCACTTTCTTCCCGCTGGCAGCAGCCTGAAGGTCATTCATTGCACTCCTGAGGTCACCCCCCGCACTTTCCGCAATCTGCTGGACCGCATCGGGACTGCACGAAATTCCTTCATTATCGCATACCTTCTTCAAAGCCGGAACCATGGAACGGCTCTGCACGGACCCGAACTTTATTTCAAGACAGAGGCTCCTGATAGCAGGAGTCAACCCGTAAACATCGTTTGCAATCAGCACTATTGGTTGAAGTGTAGTTTTTATAATCCCTGAAATCGCTCGCATTCCGCCTCTGTCTGCAGTCCCGTGAATATTATCCGCTTCGTCCAGGATGATTAGGCGTTTTCCTCCGAAGAGAGTATTCATCGATGCTGCAGATCCCGCAATCTTCTCAATCACACCTGCAGTTCTCTGGTCGCTTGCATTGAGTTCGATCACTTCCCAGTCCAGATCCCGGGCAAGAGCGTGGGCAGTTGACGTTTTCCCTACACCTGCAGGCCCATGAAGAATCGCTGCCCTTCTCTCAGGAATGCCTGAAAGCCACTTCTCAGCCCAGTTCCGCAAATCCTGTACTGCCTTCTTGTTCCCCACTATCTCCTTGAGGGTCCTGGGCCGGTATTTCTCAGCCCACTCGATTGCCGACATCATCTTAAACCATACCAATAAAAAAAGAACTCATTATTAACTCTATACGTTTTAATCTTTTAAGTAAGTAGAAAGTCTCTACCCTTACCATCTTCTGATACTGATTTTTTAAATGACAACACTAAATTTACACTTCCATATGTATTAAAGCCTTTTTGCTCTTAGAAAAAGAGACAAAAAAGAAACTATTCCCAATTGCCAAAACGAATCTCACTACAGCGCACGGTATAAACCGTCCTCCAATTTCAAAACAATCCCAGCACTAAACCACCAGTACCCTAAATTAGTCTGCTTGAACGAGTTAAAATATAATTTTACCTGCCCCTAAATTAGTCCTCTTGAGCGCAGCGAAAAGGATCTCGTGCTGTTGCGATTACATCGCAACTCCCAGAAAATCTCCGATTTCCTGTGATCCCGAAGCGAAACTCGGGTGGGAAAAAATTAATTAATGATCGCGTTTGTACTTCTTTGAACTACTTAAAATCTTATGCAAATGTTAGGATAGATATGGAAAAAAATAGCATGGATTCCCTCCTTGAGGCTATTGAAATAAGGGCCAGGGCAAACAGAGCCAGAGTAGCTATGGGAATAAGAGAGCCAAATCCCAAAATTCTCGAGAGTGCGAGGAAAGCCCAAGAACTGGGATATGCACAGGTCGTCCTGGTTGGAAGCAAAAAAGAAATCGATGAGACCGGGACAGAACTTGAGGTAATCGATACAGAAGATCCCGAAAAAACTCTTGCAGAACTTCTGATTTCAAGAAAAGTCGATGCTGCTATTCGGGGCACTGCAAAGGCATCCGGAGCCCTTGCCCACCTTAAAGAAGCCCTTGGAAAGAAAAGAATTTGCCGGCTCGCGCTTCTCCTGACGGTTGACGGAACGCCTTTCTTTCTTGCCCCTGTAGGAATCGATGAGGGAAATACCATTGCAGACAAGCTCCGAATGATAACTCTCGGTGCCGAATATATAAGGAGATTCGGAATCGAGCCTGCAGTCGGCGTGCTTTCCGGGGGCAGGATTGGGGATATAGGAAGGGACCGGCGCGTGGACAGGACCCTTGCGGACGGGGAGTTTGTGACAAGGCGAGCTGTGGAACTGGGGATCAATGCTAAGCACCACACCATTCTTATTGAAGAAGCCATAAAAGAATCGAACTTTATCGTTGCCCCTGACGGGATCTCAGGAAACCTGATCTTCCGGACAATTGCTTTCCTGGGAGGGGGCGATGGACTCGGAGCTCCAGTGCTGATGGACGATTACGTTTTTGTGGACACATCAAGGGTAGGCGGACATTTCACTAAAGCCATAATGCTTGCAAGTGCATTATCCCACCTGAATAAAGAGAGAAAAAAGGTGATCCATTGAAAACTATTGCAGAGACGTGGCCATTAGTAAAAGGCGACTACATAGTAGGGAACCCAGAATCCCGGATTGCGGTTGTAACTCTTGCAAGCCAGATCAATTCCTCACCTGAAGCGGCCCTCTGGGGAAGTTCAAAAACCGAAAACCTCGGAGTCGAAAAAATAATCGTAAATATCATTTCAAATTCTAATATCCGGTATGTCCTTGTCTGTGGGACTGAGTCAAGAGGTCACCTGGCAGGCCATTCTCTGCTTGCAATTCATGCAAACGGGATTGACGAAAAGGGAAGGATCGTTGGCTCTGAGGGAGCAATCCCTTTCATAGAAAATATATCTCGAGCGGCAGTCAAACGCTTTCAGCAGCAGGTCATACTCCTTGACAGGATCGGACTTGTCGACAGGAAAGAAATCCTGAAGCTTGTGAAAAAATATAAAGATCGAGGAGAAGCTTACCCGGATGAGCCCTTTATCGCCTGTTCACCGAAAAGAAGGCAATCTACTTTTGCAATCCCTATTTCGGGCGATGTAATAATTTCCGAAGAGTTTGTTATGGACGCAGCTGCAGGAATTGTCTGCCAGGCCGAAAGTCTCTAACCCTTAGTGAAGAGACAGACTTCGAAGATATATTACGATATTTTAAAGTAAAATAGTAACCTGTAGATTTTGAGGGCGTAAAGATGTTTAAGTTCCAGAAAGAACAGGAAATAGTTAACATTGCAGGGGTTAAATTAGGTGGACAGCCTGGAGAACTTCCAACCGTGCTTGCAGGAACTATTTTTTATGATAAGCATGAAATCGTAGAGGATGCTGCAAAAGGCCTGTTTGATCGGGCTGCTGCAGAAAAACTGATAAGCTTGCAGGAAGCAAGTTCGGACGAAACAGGAAACCCCCATATAGTCCATATTTTCGGTACTACCCCTAAAAGCATTACTCGCTATATTGACTTTGTGTCAGAAATTTCAGAAGCTCCTTTTCTTATAGATTCGCCCGAAGGGGTTGTGCGTTCCCATGCAGCAGAATACGTCAGCGAGATAGGGCTTGCAGACAGAGCAATTTATAACTCAATAAATATGAGCATCAACGCTTCGGAAATAGAGGCTCTTGCTCTATCCGATATAGACAGTTCGATTATCCTTGGCTTCAATGCAATGGACTCATCACTTCAGGGCAGGATGAAACTGCTGGAGGATGGAGCAGGCCTTCTCGAAGAAGGGCTCCTTTCAATAGCAGACAGTTGCGGGATAGTTAACAAGCTCATAGACCCCAGCATTACCCCTATGGGAAATGGAGCAGGCATTGCCCTCAGGATGACGATTACCGCAAAAGCAAAATGGGGACACCCTACTGGCTCGGGAATCCACAATGCGCCCTCGGCCTGGAACTGGCTGAATAAGAAGAAAGAAAAAGACCCTATTCTCTACAAAATCTGCGACGTTGGCTCAACCTGCCTGCAACAGGCAGCAGCCGGAGATTTTATCCTTTATGGACCTATCGAGTATGCCCCATATGTCTACCCCATGGCTGCCATGAGCGATATAATGATTTCGGAAGCTGTAGCTGACCTGGATATCGAACCCACTGCCCGGCACCCTGTAAACCTGCTCTTGTAATTTACCTGAATCCGGCACCTTTTCCATATTAAACTTATTTTTTATTTCCAGTTTTAATTAGGGAAGCTACGGTCTTTTTGCCGGAAAGTAGAATCAAACCATTGAATATAGAAAAATACTTCCATTTTGATTCGATCATTTAAGTATCCCGATATCTTCAGAGCCAGGCACAGAACCTGTCCTGTCGCTGGTACACCTGATAAATATGCGTTTTTTACAATCCATGCACTGGACACATACGGATTTTCCACATAACTGGCAGGTATGGAATTTAGCCGGAAATCCACAGACTGCACCTAGTCCTTTTATTTCCAAAATTGCTACCTATCCAATTCTTAAATAAATTTTACACAAGATTCTTCAGAAAAGATGGATTTGAGGTATGGGAAAACTAAAAACCAGGAGGGATAAGACCCTCCTGAGATAAAAATTTTAAAATACGGTTATTAGACAGCTCAGTCCACTATCCCGCCTGTATTTGCGGAATGGACGGAACGCTGGTACCTGGCAAGGTAACCTGTAACTTCCTTTTTTGGGGCTACGAAGGTAGCTTTGCGCTGCTTAAGCTCTTCTTCTGAAACCATCAGATTCAGAACCCTTTCAGGAATGTTAATTTCTATCATATCTCCATCTTTTACCAGGGCAATCGGCCCTCCTTCACTGGCTTCGGGAGAGACGTGTCCTATGCACGGCCCACGGGTGCCTCCAGAGAAGCGGCCATCAGTTATAAGAGCCACAGATTCCAGCAAGCCCATGCCTCCGATTGCGGCTGTAGATGCAAGCATTTCCCGCATGCCAGGGCCGCCTTTAGGACCTTCGTATCGAATGACTACAATATCTCCGGGTTTTACATCGCCTGCAAGGATACTTTCCATAGCGTCTTCTTCACAGTCATAGACCCTGGCAGGGCCTGTATGGACGCGCATTTTGGGATCAACTGCTGCCTGTTTCACAACCGAACCGTCAGGGGCAAGGCTGCCTTTAAGGACTGCAATTCCTCCCTCGGCATGGATAGGCTCTTTGAGAGTTGCAATTATCTCTTTATTGAGCTTCGGGTTAACAATGTCAAATTCGTTCAGGTTTTCCCCGATAGTTTTGCCGTTAACCGTAAGCTGGTCCAGATGGAGTTTGGAGGAAAGCCTCTGCATGACTGCCTGAACTCCGCCTGCCCTGTCAAAATGCAGCATGAAATTTGGGCCACCAGGACGCAGGGAAATCAAATGGGGTGTTGTCCTGCTCAGCTCGTCAAATTTCTCAAGAGGGAGATTAAGCCCAAATTCATGGGCAATGGCAGGAAGGTGCAGAGTGGTATTTGTGCTCCCCCCTATTGCCATATCTACCATTATAGCATTTTCAAGGGATTTGAGACTGACAATCTTTCTGGGAGTCAGGTTTTCTCGAACCATCTCAACTATGCGCTCACCGGATTCCTTGGCAATACGAGTCTTTTTCGCATCCACTGCGTGGGCAGTTGCACAGCCCGGAAGGCTCAACCCCAGGGCTTCGGTCATGCAGGCCATGGTGTTTGCGGTAAACATCCCTGCACAGGATCCGGCTCCTGCACAGGACAGATTTTCAAGCCTTTTAAGATCAACTTCTGAGAGTTTGCCTGCGCTGTAAGCACCCACCCCTTCGAAAACCGAGATAAGGTCTGTGTATTTATCATCCACATAACCCGGAAGCATAGGTCCTCCGGTTACAACAATTGCGGGGATATCAAGTCTGCCTGCTGCCATAATATGCCCTGGAACAATCTTGTCGCAGGAAGGAATAAGAACAATGCCATCAAACTGGTGGGCTTTAACCATAATTTCGATGGTGTCCTCGATAACCTCTCTGCTGGGGAGAGAGAATTTCATACCCTCGTGACCCATTGCGATTCCATCGCAAACTCCGATAGTATGGAATTCAAAAGGAACTCCTCCGGCATTCCTGATTCCGGCTTTCACAGCCTCTGCAAGTTTATTCAGATGGATATGGCCAGGAATTATGTCGTTCCAGGAATTGACAACTGCGATGAACGGCTTCTTCATCTCGGAATCTGTAACCCCTGTCGCTTTTAGAAGTGAGCGGTTGGGAGCACGTTCCGGTCCCTCTTTGATAATAGCGCTTCTCATTGAAGATCTCCTTAGAATTTCTTGGTGAAAGTTAAGAGTTGTAATGTATAGATAGGAAAAAACTTCATAGTATAAACAGGTTGGGGAAGAAAAAGCTGTAAAAAAGGGAGGAGAAGGTGGTGGAAATATCGATAAAAAGAACAGGAAAGTTGGCTGAAAAGATAACTGACAAAATTGATTAAAAAGGGTCGGACAAAAGCTGACTGGGAAATATCAGTAAGAAAATAACAGGAGAAAGACAGTTCCAATAGGACGATAAAGATGAATCCGGATAAAAATATATATTTCAGCTCTTAAAACATACATATATTCACACAAAAAGGAAATTTAATAT
Organism: uncultured Methanosarcinaceae archaeon; assembly: GCA_963774465.1. Classification (GTDB taxonomy): domain Archaea; phylum Halobacteriota; class Methanosarcinia; order Methanosarcinales; family Methanosarcinaceae; genus Methanosarcina. The sequence continues at coordinate 10,890 of CAVZFI010000023.1, forward strand.
AATAGTATCCAAATATTTATATAGCCATTTAGAGTTTTGGATCAATAGCATAGTGAACGGGCCTGCTCTGGACCACATCTACAAGATCACACCCAATAAAAGACACACCCAATAAAAGAACACACCACAAAAAATTAACCATTACAGGATTACACCCGTTCACCAAATTTATTACTCCTACTTACATTACCCATTTTTGCTTCTCCATTTAATTCTTTTGATATTTCCTGTTTAAAGCTTCCGTTCTTAAGAGTTAACCTCTATTTCACACCCGAAATATTTACCCCAAAGAAAACGAAAGAGTTCTTAATTTAGGGTGCTGAAACGGAAGACTCAGTGCCGAAATAGCAAAGAACTTGCCTGAAGGCTCGATCCTCGGAATCGATGCACCCACTCACACAACAGGTACTGAAAGTATGAGGAATAAATGTATAGATGAGCTTGTTTATTTTTTGTCCGGTTTTGCCCTCCTGATAACGAGGAGTATATCCATGTCAAGGAGTATATCCATGTCCAGATGATAAGACTGGGAATCGAAGCATACGCTAAGAAATGAACCTTCTAGAAAATGATATATTATAGAGCTGATCCCAAAACTCAAAATCTACTTCTCGAACTCTCGGTTTTGAAATAGTCAATTGAGCTTCTGGTCAGGAAAGTAATTCTGAAACTCTTCTAAATAAAGGAATAAAATTGGTTTTGGGATAGGCTCATAAAGAGCTAATCAAAAACAGAGGAACTGCAGTAAGGTCTCCCTCATACCTTACCGCAAGCCCTTTTATGGAAGTTTTATGTTTTTTCAGACCTTTTTGTTATTTTGGACTTTTGCCATCTTGGACTTTTGCCATTTTTTTATCGTATTCCGTATTTACCGGTCTTATTGAGTTACAATAATCGTCTTACAAAATCCGCTTTAACTTAACGTTTGCCGACAAACATCCCTTTGAGGTACTTAGCTACTTACCTGTTGGGTTCATAATCGGGTTCATGGTAGGCATGCGGATTTTAAAGCCTTATGTCCAGCCGGTTTTCTTTGGTGGTTGTATAATAAAGAAGCTCTTCTGACGGGCAGAAGTGTACCTGAAATACGGAGTGCGGAATCTTACTACCTTCTTTTTAATATATATAGATTACGATAGTGACCCGAAAACGAAATTCGATACCGAAAGCCAGACTTTAGGGAGTTGAAAAAACTGATTAGTTTATAGTTATCGGTTTTTTAGCACTGATAGAAATATGAAAATAAGATATGATCAAGAAAACTGATATTTGATAGAAACATAATTATATAAATGAAATATAGATGAAAGATACGACGAAACAACAAGGGAGCATATAAAGGGGGATATTGTGGAGCCCTCTGCAGGTGGTTGGAGAAATGGATGGTGAGGGTTTGGAAAATGAAAGAGATTTAAACACGAAATTCCAGATGATAGACAGTCGAAACAACACGAAAGGAAGGACCCTTCACACAGCCCTGGAAAAAGAAGAAGCCCTGAGAATGATAATCAATAACAGTCAGGTTGTGCTCTTTCTCAGAAAAAACGAAGATAAATTGCCTGTAGAATTTGTCTCTGAAAACGTAGTGAATTTCGGATACTCGGTAGAAGATTTCACTTCTGGCAGGGTAATGTATAGGGATATAATATATCCCGATGATCTGGAAAAAGTTAAAAAGGAACTTGAGAAAAGAGTAAAAAGTGGGGTTCCTGCATTTAATATGGAGTATAGAATTATTAAGAAGTACGGAGGCATTCGATGGATAAACGAAAGGACGTTCATCCAGAGAAATACAGGAGGAGAGGTAACACACTTTCAGGGTGTGGTGCTCGATATCACTCGAAGGAAGAAAAGTGAGGAAGAACTCGAAAAAGTTCTTAAGATACAGAAAACTCTGACTACGGTAATCAATAACAGCCCTGCAGTGATCTTTCTGTGGAAGAACGAGAAATACTGGCCTGCGGTTTCTGTTTCAGACAATGTGATACAGTTTGGATATACGGTTGACGACTTTATATCCCAGACAATTCAGTACGGGAAAATCATACATCCCGAAGACCTGGAAAAAGTAGAAGAGGACCTTGAGAGAAGCATCCAGAAAGGAGAGGTAAGTTTCAATTCAGAGTACAGAATCTTTACAAAAGCCGGTGATGTGCGATGGGTAAACGAAAGAACCTTTATCCAGAGAGAGGAAGACGGGAAAGTAAGCTGTTTTCAGGGGATAGTGCTTGATATAACTCCCCGAAAAAAAGTTGAAAAAGCCCTGAGAAAATCTATTGAAATGCAGAGACTGCTGAAAACCATAATTAACAAAAGCCCGGCAGTAGCTTTTTTATGGAAAAATATGGAAAACTGGCCTGCAGAGTTTGTTTCCGAAAATATAACGCAATTCGGGTATACAGTAAAGGATTTCATTTCCGGGAATATACTTTACGGGAATATAATCCATAAAGACGATATAAAAGCAGTTACCGAAAATCTTGCGCGTTCAATAAGAGAAGGATATGATTCTTTCGAGATGGAATATCGAATTTTCACCGGAGACGGCAATATACGCTGGGTTGAGGAGCGAACATTTATCCAGCGAGATGTCAAGGGCGATGTAACTCATTTTCAGGGAATTGTTGTCGATGTTACTGAAAGGAGAGAAGCACAGGAAATGCTCGAGATTCAGAGAGAACTTGGAATATCCCTGAGCACCACATGGAACCTCCAGACTATGCTTAACCGGATTCTTGATGCCTGCCTGCAGATCCGAGATATAGATGCTGCAGGCATATACCTGAAAGATGAGCTCCTTGACCAGATTAATCTGGTTGCACACAGGGGACTTTCTCCCGAATTTGTAAAAAGTATTTCCGAATATAAAGGGGATTCCCCTGAGGCACGACATATCTTGACTGAAAAACCTATCTACAAGCTTGATTTTTTCTCAGAGAAAATGGCAGACCTTATCGGGAAGGAAAAGATTACTGCTGTAGCTGTAATTCCTATGAAACACAGAGGAGAAATTGTAGGCAGCCTTAACTTTGCCTCTCATACTACGGACAGGATTTCCCAGAATGTCCGCAACTTTCTTGAGAGCGTAGCTCTCCAGGTAGTGAACTATATAGCTCCCATCCGTATTGAGGCAGACCTGGCATAAGGAAATTTTTTTCACTCTTGAAGTCAACCTGCCCCTGGACGAAATCCTTATTTAAAATAATTTTTATAATTAATGCAGGATTGGAAAGTGAGAATGCCTCAGGTTTCAATTTTTCTCCTGGGCTTCGGGTAGATATGCAATTGCATATTTTCGCTCACTTTTGTCCATAACTGTCATTAATATCAGATCTTACATCGGATGGGGGGATAAGGTTGAAAGCAATAGTAGTTTATCTCAGCACCTCAGGGAATACAAAAGCTATGGCAGAAGCTATAGCTAGTGGAATCGAGTCAAAGCATGTGGATGTAAAAGCTGTCAGCTTTTATGATGTAAAGCCCGAAGACATTAATGAAGCAGATGCAATTGCAGTCGGCTCCTCGACTTTTTATTATAAAATGTTACTGCCCATGGAGAAATTCATGAATGAGACTCTTGCCGCCACAAACCCAAAAGGGAAATTAGGAGCTGCTTTCGGGTCTTACGGATGGAGCGGAGAAGCGCCCATACTGATAGCCGAAAAGATGCGAGAAATGGGAATGGATGTTATAGACCCTGTGCTCCGGATTCTTCACAAACCCACAGATAAGGATGTCCAGGAATGCAAGAGACTCGGTATTGACATTGCCGAAAAACTGAAAAAAATGAGCAAAACAGCGTAATCGCAGGAAACAGCAAGCTGACTTGTAGTTTCGAACCTGATATTCATTCCCAACTCATCAATGTCCCATAACACGGAGAGCACGAATGAGCTGTGCCCATGCTCTCTTTCTTCCGTGTTTTCCGCGCTTTCAGTGATTCTAACTCATTCGATTGTCTGTAACTGCATAAAACATCGACTGCATGGCAAGATCAGATTTTTGTAAATTTGCCCGTTTGAGAGAGTAGAAATTCAATGTTGTCTACCCAGAAATTAGTCCGCTTGAGCGAGCGGAGCGAACTAAACGGACCGCGAACTCCCGAGGCGCAATTCGGGCTGCATAAAACATCGACTGCACGGAAAGATCAGATTTTTGTGAATTTACCCGCTTGAGAGAGAGAAATGAAATCCTATAAGTTCTATAAATTAGCCCTCTTGAGCGCAGCTCAGTATCTGTATATATAAATGGTCTGCTTGAACGAGCGCAGCGAGTGAAACGGACCGCGCACTGCAGAGCCGCAACTCTGCCGAAAAGGGCCCCGTCCTCCCGAGACGGGACTCGGGCGAGGCAGGATTCATAATTCATGCGGAATTTGAGTAATTCGGGTAGAGCTCCTGAGTAACTCATTAAAAAGCTCATTTCCGAATAAGAGAGCTGGAGGTTCATAACTTATCAGGCTTTCCCTATCGAAATGCTTCTGATTCTTCGGGAAAAGAGAAATCATAAAAAACTTATCTGTAACAGTAAGGTTCGCGATCCCGAGCTCTCCTGTATATAGGAAAAACTTCATGTTTTCGAGAGCCAGGAAATTCCTTAAGTCTTCCATGTGATCCTCAGAATAGCGCTGAAAAACAGATTCAGATATAAGAAAGGAAAAATCTGCCCCATTTTTTGCAAGTCTTTGGCATATAGAAATGAGTGAGGGATCAAAATAAGCTATGCACTCAAGAATATATTTCGATTCAAACAGGTTTTCCACAATTTCCGGATCAAGCTCAAACATCCTATCCAGATCGGGCTGGATCAGTTTACAATTCCCAAGTTCTCCGATCCGCTTTCTAAAAGAAGGTGGAATCCCGTGCAGGTCTCTTTCAGTCCAGTACTCGAAATTATCCTCGAAAACATCAATTATAGTGACAAGCGGCTGCATTTTTTCAACAAGGACTTTTCCGATAAGGGAAAGCGTGTAGTTTTTGTCTTCCTGAATAACCAGGGACTTTTCCTTTAATTTTTTAATTTGAGGTAGAATGGCTGTGGAAGTTACCTTAAGAGCTTCCTTGATTTCATCCATGTTTTTCGGCCCGTTTTTTAGAAAAAGCAATAATTGTTTTCGCTTATCGGAAAGAAAAATCAGCTCTAGAAGTTCTAATTGCAACCCTTCAGCCTCCTCTCGAGTTTTATGTGACTAAAAAGATTACAGCCATTGAAAGTATATAAGTTATTACTGTCTGCCAGCCTTTTGATTAAATAGACTGTAGAGGTTTTTCCCATGTTATTTCTCGGTACAGAAAATAGAGTAAGAAACGAAGAGTAGATAAAAAACTACTTATCATATAAACAGGAAACAAAATAAAAAAATTGACGATTAAAAACATGTGGAGTCTCCCTGACCTTGAAAGCTCATGCTATTGTCCAGGGTCAGGGAGCCTTTTTAGGCTCCTTTTAATGTTTAAGCTGGAAACTGGATAATGAATGGATTCTCAAAGATCTAATACAATTTGGGTTTTATCTGCATTCAAGAATTTAGTGGAAATTCTGGCCTGATACTTATTCAGGCAGGAGCTTCCTTGGTCAGGATATAAGCAACCATCTCAGGGTTGAGTTTGCTTTCCCTTGCGACCTTTTCTTCGATTCTCTCAGCAGGTGTGCCCTCCGATTTTAGTTCCCTTATTTTCTCAATCACTGAGGAAGGAATACTGTAGTATTCGTTAATATCTTTCCTGTGGCCCCAGACATCTCCTTCGATAAGCTGAATTCTCTGCATCTCAAGGAACATTTCTATGGATTTTGAGACCGTACGCCTATAAGATTTAGGTAACTGAATTACCTCAATTTTCGGGCATGTTTCAACCAGTGCAAAGATATCTTTGTTCGACGGCCTGAAAGCCAGGTGAACGACACGTTCATTAGGATTGAGAGTAAAGATTTCCTCTCTGGAACTAACTACTCTGATTTTCATGTATGTAATTCCCCCACTGTAAAGTTCTTTTACGTTTTTACCTCAATATAAACTACTTATACAGATTATAAATATTTATCTACCAGCGCTTTTATTTTTTATACAGTATTCCGGATTTTCTATCCTCTGTCATATACCCTGAAATGCTGGAAAAAGTCTGGAAGGGATAAAAATGCAAAAATAATCATAGGTCAGAATTTTATTCCCTGAAGGAACTTCCATCAAAATAAATCAGCTTTGAATACAGGCGTATTAGCTTTAGGAGGTTTAAGAGACGAACATTGATAGTACAAAAAGGAGAGTATAATCTTCAGTATCGTAAATCTTGCAAGAAAAAGTTGCACTATTGTCATGCAATACCAGGGATCATAAGCTGCTGGCAACTTCACCCTTCCGAGGGAAGAGCCAGAGGACTTCAGGAACGAATTCAGGAATGAATTCAGGAATGAATTCAGAATTAAAGGCAAGGAACAAAAAGAGTTTTGGAAAGAAATAGGCTCTTCATATAGTAAAATACCGAATCGTGAAGAAAGAAACCAGCCTGCTGCAAATGCCTATCCAATTCATCATTATCAAGAACTTTGCAAGATATTCAATCTTCCTGACCTATCTCTCCTGAAAAGTTCCCGGCCCCCGTTACAACTTAACAAATATATTACTTCCCAGCCCGGATCATCACTTTTCTTGATCGCGTTTCCCGAAGAATTCTGGTCTCCCTTCTTTTCCGGCTTTTCCAGCCCAGGAGAGGGCACACATCGGACACTCGGGTCCGAGACCTGCGGCGTTGTACCCTGTCATGCCTCCTGCGGCATTGTTTACCCCTTGAAGACCATGCTGTTTAAGAATACTGCAGCCCATACTCGACCTGTGTCCTGTACTGCATATGACAATCTTCTCAGCCTCAGGATCAAGTTCATTGTACCTTTCCCTGAGGTCCTGGACCGGAATATGAATTGAATTTTCTATGTGAAAAGTCTCATACTCGGAAGAAGCCCTTACATCGACAATTACAAGTGGATTTCCACTTGTAATCCACTCATGAAGCTCCGGGATTGAAATTTGGGGTACATGGGCAGCCCTGAAGCCGGCAGTAACCCATGAAAACATCCCTCCGTCCAGAAAACCTATAATATTATCAAGCCCCACCCTGTGCAGCCAGACCGCAGATTCCAGAGCCTGACCTTCACCTTCTGATACGAGCAGGATCTGTTTATCCGGGGGCAGTAACCAGCCTGCATACGTTGAGAAATTGCTCCGAAGGTCGATGCACCAGGAGCCCGGAACATGTTCTCCCCCAAACCCTTCATAGCAGCGTGTGTCAAGAATCGTAATATCATCCCTTTCTGAAAGCTTAAAAAACTCTTCTGGAGGGATTCTTCTTACAGGAGGAAGACTTTTGAGTTTTGTCGATCCTTTCCGGTTGATTTCGGTACAACGGCTGAAGTGGTCGGGCGCAGGCGGCATATCAGTTGTAAGATTCTCTATGAATTCGGACCTGTCAGAAATCTGCAGTGCATAGTTGTATTTGCGTTCATAGCCTATTGTGCTTGAGCGTTTGGCCCCTAGGGCTCTTCCGCAAAGGGAACCTTCACCATGAGCAGGATAGACCTCACAAGAATCAGGAAGGGAAAACAACTTTTCGTGTAAACTGTCATAAAGCCTTAAAGCAAGTTCTTCTGCCAGGTTGGGAAACAGGTCTGGCCTGCCCACATCCCCAACAAACAGAGTATCCCCGCAAAATACTGCAACCGGATCTGGACCTCTCGAAGTATCCGAAACAACATAGCAGATATGTTCGGGTGTATGACCTGGAGTTTCCAGTATCTTTATAGCAATATTTTCGATTTCGAAGGTATCTCCTTCGGCAAGCCCTGTATGCTCGAACTCACAGTTAGCAGCTCTGGGAGCATAGATTTTTGCTCCTGTTGCTTCCGCAAGATCCAGATGCCCCGAGATGAAATCAGCGTGCAGGTGAGTCTCCAGAATATGGGTGATTTTCAAGCCCCTGGATTTTGCCTCTTCGAGATAAATATCTGTATCCCTGCGCGGATCAATAACTGCACAATTCTGCTTTCCTGCAAGGATATATGAACTGTGAGCTATACCTTTTACAAAAAACTGAGCTATTTGCATACCATTTTCCCCCAGATAGCCAGATTATACCTGCAATGTGCATATAAATGTCAAACAGGTTATACCACTGAATCAATAGAAATTTTTTATTTGAAATTTTGTATTTTATATTATATTCCCTTTCTTATATTTCCTTTCTTATATTCCCTTTTACATTTGCTTCAGGCTCGTATTTATTACCTTCAGTGGACTATTTTTCTCTTCAGGCACACCAAAAGCAGGAAAAAAGAAGGTATGAAGAGCATATAGTAGGCATTTAGTAGGCGTTTCTTTACTCAAAATATCCGGAAATTCTCTGGAATAAACTGCAGGCAGAGTCCCTTTTAGAAAAAGGTTAGAGCAGGGATTCTGCCCACAATTTAAAGTAAATCTATCAGGTTTAGACCTGGAATAAATTGTGTTTGAAACTTAAACTGCCCTGAACCCACAGGCTCACGCAAATGGGTGTTTTGCCGAGTCTTTCTTAGCGAGCGCTTCTTCAACAGTCGGCCTGCCTTCCATAGCCCGTGCTATTGCAAGTTTTGTTGCTTCATAGTTATGTTCATAAACTTTGTCCTTGTCTTTTGCATCCCATTCGATAAAGACGGAAACGATAATAAAAGTGTCATCAGCCTGTTCTTTGGGAAGCACGTCAGCAGCTACGGAATCCATGACCGCCTTTGCGACCGCAGCCTGGGCCGGCCCGAACATAAGGGCAGCTTGCGACACGTTCTTTATTGTTACCTTGTTTACGAGCAGGGTCACAGGCTTTGGCTGTACGTTTGGCTCAAGAACCGCAAGAAGCGGTGTGTGACCCTGCCTGGGCATTGCAAGCGAATTCATAAATGCTGCTTCTACTGGCCCTCCTCTAGGCCCGATAACCAGGTCTATGTGTGCAATTTCCGGACCTGAACCTATGAGAGCTTCTCCTACCATACTTTTTAGAATATTTTTCACCAGATTCAACACCTCACCTTATTCAATTCACCTTTATTCTATCCTTTATTTTATTCATCTTTATTCTATAATAGAAAGCCCGATACCAAAACTTGCGGATATAGAAAAGTAATTTATTACCGTAATTTATTACCGTATCCGCTACAATAAATCAGATAGCCAGTAGGGTATTAAGCACGTCTATCATAAAGAATAGTTAAGCCTGTAATACTTATACACATGCATAAATAATTTGCTAGCTTCATTTTCGACAGCATAACCGAAGAGAGACACCCCGGATCAAGGCATAAACAAATTTTACAGAAGAATTAGGAGTACTCAAGCAAATCTTCGGAAAGCAGAACAGTGCCGACAAATCATTGGATAAAGTGATTGGACTCTTAAAGATTGAACTCTTAAAGATTGAACTCTTAAAATGACTGTTTAGAAAGAAATTCCCGAAAGGATCTCAAGTCTTTTACTCCAGTGATCCAGCCCTCTTTTTGCTGCATACCATTCGAGAAAATTACTTTCTTCTCCTATACTTCCAGTTTCGAACTTTGCCCGGAGTTCAGCAGAACTGAGCCCAAACTTCGCTTCGAAATCCTGACAGATTATAGAATAACGCCTGACCTTATACTTCGCAACATGTCTTTCGTGCTCCAGAGCCGAGCGGATAGCCTCACTCACTTCCTGAGGCGAGAAATCGGTTTCTATATTAAGCGTGAAACTCATACCTATCCACGCAAAGAATAGTTTTCATTTCATATAAAGTGATTATAAAAAAATAAATAATTGGATAGATTTGTCACATGATGTCTTTTATTTTTCAAACCTCCCTATTCTTCAAACCTTTCTGCCTTTATTATTTTCTTTTTTCTCTTACTGCAAGACCTATAAAAAGTATTAACATGAATCCTATGAAGGGCCCGATGGCACTCGAATATTCTGGCCAGTCCTCTTCAGATATGAGTCCAGATGTGAAAATCGTTTCAGGCTTCTCAGGCGGCTTTTCCTCAGCGGAACGCCCGGTATCTTCCGGGACTCCGTCATCCACTTCTGTGGACACAATTTCGTCTACGCTGCCGGAAGTGATTGCAAACGGTGAAAAACCGGGAGTCATAGCCTGGAAGTAAATATAGAGGCCATCTTCTCCCGTCTTCTGGGTAGGGAGGGGGGTCCACTCTCCGCTTGCATACCTGTGAAGAACAACTGTTGAATTATCGGTTTCATTTACTGGAATTTCAGCTTTGCTGACCCTGAAACCTATAACGGCATTTTCTATATTTTCCGGACTTGCAAAGCCTTCATTCCCCACCCAGATATTCATATATCTGTAGACTGTTCCTCCGGGTTCGGATGGAGTCAGGACTGACTTTCCCTTGAGCTGTTCAATTATCGTTGTAGCTTTTCCGAGAGTCTTCTTTGCATCAAATTCCACAAAGTCAATGCAGGTAGCATCTTGTGTGAAATTGTACCTGATGCGGCTCCCAGCTGTAATGAATCGTTGGGTCAGTACCGTGGTATCAATATTACTTGCTGGCTCAGGGGAACCTCCTCCACCAGCAATTGCGCCTGTATCAGTGTAACCCCAGCCATCTGTATCCGAGCTTCCAGTGCCATCTCCATTACTCTCGCCTTCTTCAGTGACTTTAATACAATCCGTCCAGGCGAGAACACTATACTCGTACGTGTTGCTGGCGTTAAGAGTTACGGAGTAGCTGCCGATCTCGGAATACGTGTGGATTGGATTCTGGGAAGTAGATGTATTGCCGTCTCCAAAGTCCCATAACCAGGAAATAAAGTAGCCTGTAGAAGTATCAGTGAACTGAACGGTCAATGGGGCTTTCCCTTCTGTTGGGGTAGCGGTAAAACTTGCGTGAAGGCCATCTCCGACTATAATGTAATTAGTTTTTGTAGCATCTCCCCATGAAATACCATTGCCTGCTCTAAGGGTAACACTGTAGTCTCCTGGATCCTTGAACTCGCAAACAGGATTCTGTTCGTTTGAGTCTACCTGTCCGTCAGAATTGAAGTCCCATTCCCAGACTATTGGATTTCCACCGGAATTGTCCTCAAACTGCACCATAAGAGGAGCTTCGCCTGAAGTTATATTGGATTTAAAATCGACTACTGGAGAATCGGCTACTGGAGTATTGACTACTGGAGTATTGACTACTGGAGAATCGACTACTGGATCAGTGACAGGAGGATCAACTACTGGATCAGTGACAGGAGGATCAACTACTGGATCAGTGACAGGAGGATCAACCACTGGATCAGTGACAGGAGGATCAACCACTGGATCAGTGACAGGAGGATCAACTACTGGATCAGTGACAGGAGGATCAACTACTGGATCAGTGACAGGAGGATCAACTACTGGATCAGTGACAGGAGGATTAACTACTGGATCAGTGACAGGAGGATCAACTACTGGATCAGTGACAGGAGGATCAACCACTGGATCAGTGACAGGAGGATCAACTACTGGATCAGTGACAGGAGGATCAACCACTGGATCAGTGCTGGAAAGCACATTGACTGAAGAAGCAACTTCCAGAGTATTCGATCCAGAACCATCCGTTACTGTCAGCTTCACTTTATAGGTGCCGGATTCGGAATATACGTGACTAGGATTCCGAGAAGTCGAGGTAAAGCCATCTCCAAAGTCCCAGAACCATCCGGTTGCAGTTCCTGTAGAAGTATCAGTGAACTGAACGGTCAATGGGGCTTTCCCTTCTCTGGGAAAAGCAGTAAAGTCTGCCTTGAGGCTGTCTCCTAAAGCAGTAATGTAATTCTTTTTTTTAGCATTGCTCCAAGCGTCCCCATTACCTGCTCTCAGGGTAACGGTATAAGTCCCTGGATTCTTGAACTCATAAATAGGGTTTTGTTCGTTTGAATCCACCTTTCCATCAGAATTGAAGTCCCATTGCCAGGCTGTAGGTGTACCTGTTGACTGATCCGTGAAAGTGACCTTAAGTGGTGAATTGCCGGAAGTCGGTGTTGCTGTGAAAGCTGCAACAGGTATTGCAGGGAGGGGAGCACTTACAACGATGTACCCGTTTTTCACCTCATCATCACTACCATCGGCGTTCGTTACAGTGAGCTTGACTGTGTAGTTACCGGCTGTAGTGTAGATATATGAGGGGTTTTGTACATCACTGTCTACTGTACCGTCGTTGTTGAAGTCCCATTGCCAGGCTGTAGGTGTACCTGTTGATGTATCAGTAAACTGTACACTGAGGGGGGCATCTTCGGTTGTCGGATTTGCGTTAAAGTCTGCAATTAAAGTGACGGTTGTATTGTCGTTTGAATTCTGTGTCGGCGCTCCATAAGCTAAAACCGAAGCTGAGAATAAGGAAAACAGAAGCATTAATGTTACAATTATCGTTTTCAATTCAGCCACCCTGCTTTTTTCTTTTTTTGCTGAAATCTCGCTCCCCCATGTAAGATTCCGGCTTCCCTCTAGGGCTCGTTTAGCCGGATGTTTGAAAGAACGTTTTTTAAGACATATTTAACTGCCAGATAATCATTATTCTGCGTTTTTAACTGTAGGCGCAAAGTAAATCTCTATGAATTATTAAATTAGCTTTATGTGTAAAAGGTTTTAAGGTTGATCGAAAAGGATGATATATTTATTTCTTGCGATGTATTATCAATCTCTCCTTACTTAAATTGACTCAGATTACAAACGGGAATTGCCATAAGAAATATTAAACTTTTTGATTTGATATAATTCAGAAAGATTTTTTCAGGGAATAAAACCTCATATTTTTCTGAAGCCATTCCGTTCTTAAGGAAATATTAGATGAGCAGTTCTTTTCTTTAAAGGTTATTTGGAATTTCCAGTACCTCATGGATGAAAAGAAAGGAGTTGGGAAATTTTTAAAGTAATCCATGGCACTTTCTACATTAGACTGTGCAGTAAAAATCGGAAATAAAGCTAACAAAAAAGGTTATATAAAAAAATTGCCCCGGACCCGGGGCATTTATTGGTGATGGAAATAGTTAAACCTGAACAGAGAGATATTGCTGCCTTTATTTTTGGCTTACTTTCTATTTTTGGTTTGTATCTCATTCTTGGCTTATTTTTTATTTTCGACTTACTATCATATTGCGCTTTTCTCATAAAAAGTAAAATATTTATGGGTGAGACACTTTAATATTTTTTAGATTTAGTTTAAATTTTCTCTTTCCGGAGGTAGGGTCTACGGCTGGAAAATTATCCGGTGAATTTTCATCGTTCATTGAGGATACGTGTGCGTATATTCCCTATGCCGTAATCGGGATTTTCATTATCCTGGCTGCAACTTTTACTTCCGTTTATCTTCTGAAAATAGATAGTGAGGTTGCCGAGACCATTTACACGACAGAGAAAAGTGATCCCAGGCAGACTGCTATCAACCTTGCCGCATCCGACCTTGCTCGCTGCCTGAACTATGCAGGCATGGAAGCCCTTGAGTGGCAGGGAGAACATCCTGTTATCTTGCCTGAAGGAAATGCCGTTAACAGGTTTTCTGAAGATGGTTTTATGGTAATCCCAAAAAATCAGAACCTTGAGAAAGGTGACATACTTCAAGTTTCCATAAACCTGCCGTCCGATATCTGGGGTAAGATCGAAGCTCTCTGGAAAAACCGTGACATCAAGCTGATTGTCAATGACTCTTCAGGCCGTGAAATTAAAAATGTGAACTATGGGCAGGCAACCGGCTTTTTTCAAAAAGTTTCACTCCAGGAAGACGTGAAAATTCCGGATTCCACAGCCTCAGGATACGCATCAATCGAACTTTATTACGGGGACGAACTGAAAACCTCTGACTGGTTCGTAATTGAAGTAAGCCCTGTAAAAGATATCACAGCAGATTCTTTTAACAGTCTGCTCTCTGCAAATTACCAGGGAAATAGCCACACCTTCATGGAATACGCAATTAACGTGGAACCTGACATAAAACCTGAACAAATAAAAATAAAAAAAGTAACAGGAAATCTGCAGCGGGAAGCTATCAGTGGTGATAAAAGCTATACTAATGACAAAAGCTATACTAATGACAAAAATTACACTATTTATTACGTTTTTGAAATTCCGGTCCTGAATTACACTTTTGTTAACCTCGAATCCGGAGAAAGATTCAACAGCAGTATGAAACTTTCCACGCTGATCACCTCAAGGGAACCGCTTCTGGAAGAGCTTGTCAGGGAGTACGAAACCGAACTTGGAAATTCCTCAAGCCTTGATTCGACATCCAACCTCGTGCTTGGAGCAACAAACCTGAGGACTTTCGTCTACGGTCCCTGGCAACACTATGCAAACGGCCCTCTCAATATCCTTACCAACCCTGCCCTTTCAAGCTCGATCAACGGGGCCACGCTTTATACCCAGAAAAGGATTTTTGATTCGGTCGACCCTCTGGCTCTCACCTACACAACCTACTACAACGGAAAAGTCCTTTACGAAGATGTTTCCACCTCCGGCAGCGAAAAAATCGGTTCGGAGACCTCTACTAACGTGAATACTTCAATCTCTCGTTATGAAAAGGATAAAGGCGTAAACCTGACAACAACTTACGATTCACTTGCGCAGAACAAATCCTTTTCCCTGGATGTGGAAAAAAGCATAGGCGATTCCCTTAAAGAGACAAATACCTCTTTTGAAGAGCTTTCCGAATATTCTAAAATTGAAGTTTCAGCCTCAGATTATACAGACGGAGTTCTTGACGGCTGGGTCTTCAACGACCATGTATGGACAGAAGAAAATCCTGACCTTGTCCATTCGACCACGGGTAGCGTTTATACAGCACCAGTGCAGGGACAGATTCTAAGAGACGGCTTTGATTCTCCGGACCCGCTGACCTCTATAATAACTGCGAATTTTGACCGGGACTCGGTTTCGTTCAGCGGACAAACCGTCAGCTGGGATTCGAACTATCTCGCATCAGGAAAGCACAAAGGATCTCTTGTACCTTCTTATTCCTGGAGGCATTCAACCAGAAATTCTTACTTCGAATCCTTAAGCCCTTCAATTGACCCTCCAAAAGGAAATTTGGTTAGCTGGTCTGTTACAGGAGCATCTGTCAGCCTAGTTTCTGTCGATATAACCGACGTGAAAATTGAACCGCGTTTTTCCTATGCAAGTAACGATACCCTCACGGTTGAAAACCGAAGTGAAGGCTACCTGAACCGGGAAGACCACATTTTTGACTGGCGAATCAGGTACGACATTTCCTACAAAATAACGACAACGTGGAAAATTGACTACAATTACGATTATACTTACAGGTGGAAAACCAGGGAGCAGCTGCCTGACGGAAATTATACAACTGTGACGCATTATGATATGTCAAGCGGCTCGGACTCCGAAACTGTAAGCAAAACCAATACCGAATCGCTTTCCCATACAGAAACTGAAACTGAAAAACTTACATTGATTTACCACAGGCGACCTCCGGCAGGCGGCTATGTAGGGTTGTCAACTTATTCTGATCCCATAGAAAGAGAGTACAGGGAGACAACTCTTTATTCGGACGGTATAGGTGGTATTAATAATTTAAACAGTTCCGGCAGTACAGACAATTCAAGCAGTATAACCAACGGTGTAAGCAAAAGCGAAAGGTTTGACCCGTGCTGTTCCGATGCTGCCGATAAATACAGGGATGCGTATGTGGATTTAAGGGCAATCGAGAGCAATTTCTGGGCATACCCTGACGGGAAATATCTTGCCCGGCATGGGGTAAATTGCGATATTCCACCCTGGCTGCACAGAATTATGGCAGAAGAAGTACTGGCAATGCTCGATTCGGTAGAAAAGGACAATCCAGCCTTCAATTACTCTCTTGTTGAATCTCCTGGCCAGGATCCGACAGACCTGCAGGTAGAAACTGCCGAAAAACTCATTCTGGAACTGGAAAAAAGCCGGGAATCTTACGTAAACAAAGAGCAGTACCTCACGCCTTCAGGGAAAATGTACACCTCAAGCGATTCTGCCCGCTACATTGCAAAAAATGAAGCTTACAACAGGCTGATAGAAGATATCGACCGGAAAAACAGTAACCTGAATTCTGACCTCAATTCATACATCCTCAAGGCCCTGAAGGAAAAAGGCCTTGATACCGGTATGCTTGACAGCGTGACCTCAGGCCCGATGACTCTTTTTAACAATCCGGCAATCGAAAGAGCTGCATCAGCTCTAGGAGAGGACATGGGTATAATCTCCACGATGACAGTCACCGGCCAGCCGGAAAACAAATACAACTGGACAGAAAACCTGACCCTGATCGTTGACCAGAAACCCAACTATCTATATCACGATCCTGATTTCGACTTGAGAGAAGAATACGAATGGACCGATTCCATGACCGGAAAAACGATTTATCCCCTTGGCGTCCGGAATACCTGCATTTTCACAACCGGCATCTCCGAGGAAATGGGCGACGCTATCGCCTCAAGCAACGAATACGTAAAAACCGAAACTTCCCAGCAAATCAGCCAGGGTATTTCCAACCTGAATACAGAAGTCTTCCTGCTTGAGCAGAATTTAAGCGAACAGAATATTTCACTGGACACGACTCGTCTCAACATCGAAGTCTCTAACCTGAAACATATATACGCTCAGGAAATGAGGTCTCAGATAATTGAAAAAGTAGCCGATGAAGTGAGTTCAAATCCTGTTGTTTCAGGCTGGATTACAAAAGATGAAGTTAGGGCGATTACAGCAAGTTACCTTAACAGCCTTTCCGACGACCAGATAATCCAAAAATCCACTACCGATGAACTTGCCTCTGAACTGTCTGCCGCCGTAAAGTATGAAATCCGAAATTCAAACCCGCCGGTTGGACCTGATGAACTTGAAGCCACTCTGAATAGAGTAGACACTGATATCAGAATCGGGGTTGCAAATGGGATCTGTGCAGTTACAGTAAACAAAGGCGAAACTCTTGACTCCAGCTTCGGAAGAGTAGATAGTGAACTGAAAAATCTGGCAAATGAAACTGTTGATACGTATTCAGGAGAGATGGGAAACAAGGTTTCAAAAAGGCTGGACAGGACAATGGCAGCTGTTCCATGCGGATTACCGGTATTGCCACCTCACTGGATTTTTACGGTTAATGTGTGGACTTATGAGATAATGGGAAAATATCAAGCGTTTACAGTTATCGATAATGATAATGAAGTTATTCCTAGAGCCTTATTTTGGGCATAAAGGACAGAGGTATGTGAGACAAGAGAACTCAGAAAGATGATCCAATAAAAACTGACACAATGGAAAATACTGATTGGAAAAACATATCCAGATGACGTTTCAGTTTGTTGGGTACTCTACTACAATTGTTGGGCCAGGTCCAAAAGGAGTTGGAGATAAAACAGGTGGTTCTACTGAAAAATCAGCTGGATATGAAGAGCTTGTTGAGAGTTATGGTGAATAATCATGAAAATCAAAATGTTTAGTACTTGGAATGATTATTGTTTTTTGTTGACAAAAATGTCGTTGCAGACAAGTCCAGTATGGTAAAATGGATGTTTATTATAATGATCAGCTTTTACCGGGAAAAGAAATAGTTAAGCCTACTCTAAAAATTGGAGAACCTTTTAACAGTAAAAATCAATTTAACAGTGTATCAAAAATCAGAAGTATTTGTAAAAATTTTAGTGTAATGGGTAGGAGCACTTTTGAAGTTATAGATGGTCCTGGACTTCGAAAAATGAATTATATTCTGAATGTTAGATCCGGAAGAACATCCATATTTACGAGTGGACGATAAAACCAACTGAAGAATGGGCAGGTGGATCGATGCCTATTGAATATTTGGTATCAAATAGATAATTTCGGTGAAGAGTGAAGCCTCTAGTTAATGGTGGTTTCACAGTCGCCTATCTGCACTATCTCCAACGAACATTACGAAGGCGAAGCTCCAGTTTCTGAGACTCAATCCACTACTGGGCAGCCAGTTTCAGAAACCGAGCCTTCAGTCCACATCCGCATCCACGCCAGCTTTCACACTTGCCGGCACGATTTCGGTTCTTGCATTGGTCTTTTCCCGATTCCGCAGGTGAGATGCCTGCGGAGATTATTTTTAACTTACTCCAAAGTCAGCAAACTCAATAATTTATGTTTTTACCTGTAGGAGTTGATTACCGGCAGTTGGCCACTTAATCTGAGTAAAGATGAGGCTTTTCTGTTTTGTGAGATCAAGCGCTCAATTTTCTTTCAATTCTTTATTCCTTTGCCTTTTTAGTGTGAGAGAATATTAAATGAGTCGCCGTCGGACGATGAATTTATGGATGCGTTTATATCATTTGCGGGCGAGGGAAAAACAGCCATTGAAATTCCTGTTATAAATTGCAATCAGCTGGGGTATAAAACTTCAAACCGTCATCGGTTATCGTAATATCGCCAATCCCAACAAAAAAGTTATCATGTATATTCATTCCTTTTATGGTCTGCCGGGTTACATCGTCTATTTTCACTGTATCATCACTTATATGGATTTTCTTGCCTCCGATATAAAAAAGCCCGGTTACTGCAACGTATCCATCTTCTGTGATTCTGGCATTGAAAATAACAGTACCATCTTCTTTTCTTGTCAGCGCGAAGCCTGGTCCTTTCTCGATTTCTCCCTGTACATCAAATTTCTCGTAAACTTGAATAAACTCATTTTTGTCTATTTTTGCTATAAGGTTGCCGTGTTCATCCAGTATCTCAGTTGTCAAGATCAAACCCGTCTCGCTATTTTCCAGAGTAAACAGGTTTACCTTATCTCTGGTGTCCTTCTCCACCTCATATGAAACTGTGTATGTTGGATTTGCGTACACGTTCTTTCCCAGAATTAGCATATAATCTTCGTGACTCATACGGTTTTCACCTGTGTGGTTTTATTCCCCATTTATATTTATAATCGTATAAACTGATTTTTAATTTATCTGCATTACGAATAATTGAATTGATAAGCTTATACGGCTTTCGATGGAAGGAAAAAGCAGCAGTTCATGATTGTATTTCGATATTACTGAAGTTTCCAAAAAGCTTAGAAAGATGCTAGTAATAGCGTGTATAAAAATAGCAGGGGTACTAATAACCCCCAAGCTCTAATATTTATCCACTTAGTAATATTTGGCCGTCTACCACTCAATAATTGACGTTTTGATACTCGATTTTTCCCAGTATTGTTGAAGTTGCTTTTTCATTTAATCATGGCCCATTGGCTCCAGCCGCGCATCTGCGCGGGACAAGAATGACAGGAAAATGTTATTCAGGTTTCCCTGAACTAATATATACTTCTTAACCACTGACCATCGCAATTTTATCTTTAAGTTTTATGCAAATTTATGCGAATGAGTTGAGCTTCTGGCGCTAGTTTATTAATTTACTCATTCGACCGAGACGTGGTTCTGTGGAAATGAGTTAAATACTAACATAGAAATCCTTATAGCGTTAAAACTAGAGACTGATAGAACTATGGCCAGGGAAATAAGGATACTCCACACTGCAGACACGCATCTGGGATACAAGCAATACCACAGCGAGGTCCGGAGAAAGGACTTTTTTGCAGCTTTCGAGCTTGTTGTAAACGATGCGGTTGAGATGCAGGTCGATGCTGTCGTGCATGCGGGAGACCTTTTTGATTCGAGGAACCCGACCCTTGAAGACCTCCTTGATACAATGAATATCCTTTCCAGGCTGAAGGCTGCTGACATACCTTTTTTTGGAATCGTCGGGAACCACGAGAGCAAGCAAAATACCCAGTGGCTAGACCTTTTTGAGGAAATGGGGCTTGCGGCAAGGCTTGGGAAAAAGCCGCTCATGGTAGGTAATGCAGCAATTTACGGAATCGACAGCGTCCCGAAATCAAGGATTCCTATATTCGACTATTCAGGGTTTGAAGCGCCGGACTTTAATCTTTCTACCCCCTCTACTCCTTCCATCTCTTCTACTCCTTCCATCTCCTTCTACTCCTTCCATCTCTTCTACTCCTTCCACACTTTCCACTCCTTCTACTCCTTCCACACTTTCTACCCCTCCTTCCTCTGCGGAAAATTGCTGGAAACTGCTTGTAATGCACCAGATCATGAACCCTTTCCCATATGGGGAATGGGACTGTGATGAGGTGCTCGAGAAACTTCCGTTAAAGATTGATGCGATTCTTCTTGGCGATTATCATAAATATGAAAAAATTAAGGTAGGGGACGTCTGGGTTACGTACCCCGGGAGTACAGAACGAAACAGCGCGTCGGAAAGTGAGCCCCGTTCCTATAACATAATCACTCTTTCAGATGAGGGGCTGGAGATCAGCAGACGCACAATTCCTACCCGGAAATTCCTTCCCCTTCGAGTAGAGTTGACCGGGGAAGATAAACCCTATGAACAGATTTTTTCTGCAGTAAACGAGTATCTTGAAGAAATCCCGGAATCCGTGGTATTTCTGGAAATTTCCGGGGATTCGGGAGCAGTCCTGTCCTTAAGCGAGCTTGAGGAATACCTGCTTAATAAGGGAGCTCTTGTGGCAAACGTTACAGGCCTGAGGAGGGAAGAATTCTTCCCGGCGGAGGAGGTTTTAAAAGTAACCTTTTCTGACCCTGACCATGCCGTTGCAAATGAAATCAGTAGAATGAGCTTAAACGATGGCGGGTTGATTATTGATGAAATTGTCAGGAGCCCGAACGTCTCAAGGTCAAGGGTGGATGAAGAGACCGAAAACCGGCTTTCGAAGCTTATTGAGGCGATCAACTTTAAAGACCCGGATTTCAGGATAGAAGTTCCTGCCAGCCATGCCAGTCTTTGTTGAGTCTCAAGAAGCCATGCCTGACAATGAAGTTGAGCCTGTTGAGAATATCAAACCAGCCCGGGAAACCGGGTCTATAGGATCAGATTCGGCATACATAGCGCCTTCTAAACCGGATTTCCCACATGAAACTCCTGAGACCCCGGAAGATAGCAAGAAAAAAGAAATCGATTTCTGGAAAGAAAATGAAAACAAGCCTGAAAAAAAGGCTGAAAAAGAGATTGGAAACTTGCCAGAATCCCGGATTGAACCCGGAGCTGAAGCCAGTCCCGGAAAAGAAGCAGAAGGCAGAACAGACGTGCTTCCGGAAGAAAAACCTGTCAGGGCTCAGGATACAGCCGGAAAAACGGCAAAGGCTGGACAGAAAAGGAGAAAAGGAAAGCCTGCTGCACTTAGACAGTATAACCTTGGTGATTACCTGTGAAGCTCAAAAATTTATATATCGAAAATATCCGAAGCTACAAAAAGCTGGATTTCACTTTCGAGGACGGAGTGACAGTCATTTCCGGGGTAAACGGGAGCGGAAAGTCCAGCTTGCTCGAAGCCTGCTTCATGGGGCTTTTCGGGAGCAAGATCCTTTCAAAGGATTTTGTGCTTGCGGATGTAATCTTCAAAGGGGCCGAGAATGCCAGAATCGGCCTGGGTTTCGAGCATTTAGGAAGGGAATACCTTATCGAGCAGGCTTTCAGGTATTCTCTTAAAAATGACAGCGCTTCGAGCTCTAAATGCGTGCTCTATGCAGATGGAGAAAGTATTGTAGATCAGGCCACCAGGACTTATGAAGAGGTATGTTCCCTCCTGAATATGGATGAAGAGGCATACAGGAACTGTGCCTACATCCGGCAGGGGGAAATTGACGTACTTATTAATGCGAAACCTAAAGACAGGCAGCGCATGATCGACGACCTATTGCAGCTTGGCAAGCTTGAAGAATACAGGGAAAGGGCAGGCAACGCAAAAACGGCTGTCAGAAGGCTTGAAAGGGACACGAAAAACAGCCTTTCGGGTGTGAAAGCCGAGATTGAGGGAATTGAAAGCACCGGGCCTTATGTCATACTGAACGGTCTCAAACAGAAGATAAAGGAAAGCGATGCTGCCTTAGAAGAATTTAATGAAAAAAAAGAGTTTGCAGCTGCCCGCAAAGAAAATCTCGACCTGAGGATTGCAGAGCACAGGGAACGTCTCCAGGAAATCTATACCCTGAAACAGGCCATAAGTAAATCCCAGGAAAACAAGGCTGGCTGTTTTCGGGAAAAAGAGGTTTTATCAGGGGAAATTCAAGAGCAAAGGCAGGTCTTGCTTGGATTGGGAGAAGAAAATAATGCTATCAGGGAAGAATTCGGATTTGGAGACCTTGATATTGAAACCCTGATTCTGCGACAGGAAAGAGAAGAGTCTCTTGCCAGGGAAAAGGTAAATGGAATTTCAAAAGAACTTGCTCTCCTGCTCAGAGAAGAAGAAGCCCACACTCAGGCCCTGCACGACCTCGAAAAAGAAAAGGCTGAGACTGAACGCATTTTTATGCAATGCAGAGCGGATATAGGAGCTACAAACGGGGAAATCGAAGGAAACAGGAAAAGTATACAGAGAATAGAAGAGGAAAATAAAGGGCTTAAGGAAAAGGCCGGGGTCGGAGAAACTCACGAAATTCCTTCATATATAAAGGAACTCGAAGAAAAAGAAAGTCTCCTTCGTGACAGGAAAAGCGAAGTGTCCGAAAAGCTTGCCCTTGCCTCTCAGGAGAGAGAAACCGGAGATATAAATTTAATCACTCTCGATAAAGATCTTCAAAATTACAGAATTGCAGTTCGGAAAGGCAAGACAGATATTGAAATTCTTGAAGAGGAACTCAGGGAAAACGGAAGAGCAGTTATGGGAGTCCGGGAGCAAAAATCCGAAGCTTCAGCAGGGTTAAAGGGGCTTGGCTTTACCGGAGAACAGCTCGTAGACCTGGAATACCTCAGCGAGCTTCTGCTGGAAAATAAAAATAGGCTGCATGGGCGGGAAAAAGAGCTTGAGGCTACTCTAAGGGAGCTTGAGAAAGTTATCCGTAAAAACCTGCAATTGCTTGCAGAAGGAAAATGTCCTACCTGCGGGCAGGAGCTTAAAGGATCTGAAATTGCATGCACGACTGGGGAATCCGAACAGAAAAAAGAAAAGCTGTCAGCAGAACTTATGGATATAAAGCTCCAGCAGGCTGAGATTGAGAAAAAGCTCAACCGGCTCAAGGACGCAAAAAAGCTGGAAAAACGGATCTCGGATTACGACCTTGAAACCGAAAAACTCAGTGACAAGGCAAAGGATTTGCAGGAAAGGATAGAAATCTACAGAACCCGGATCGAGGAAGATTCCCTTAAACTGGAAGGCCTTAATAAGCAAAAACAGGAGCTTGAGGCTAAAATGGGAAAGCTCCTTCCCGATATTAAAGCCCTTCAGGGTTGGGAGGAGGCTGCCCGAAGAGCTCACAGTGAAAGTGAAAAAGCTCTTCGAGAGGCAAAAGCTTTTGAGAAAAAACTTGCAGAAAATGGCTCGGAAATCGAAACCCTGAATGGAAAAATAAGGACCTTCCTTGCGCTAATCGAAAATTATGGGCAAAGGCTTGGAGAGCTGAATGAAAAACTCAAAGGGCTTGTAGTACGGGAGACCCTGGAAAAAGAAAAACTCAAATCACTGGAGACTAATCTTGAGACTTTGCAGAAAAAAGAAGAACTGGCAAAAAAAGCCCGGCAGGACAGCGAAAAGCTCCTCTTGAATGCAAAAAAGCTCCAGGCAAACCTGTTCCGCATGGAAAACACAAAGCATAAAATTTCAGAGCTTGAGGCTTCCATCAGGAACCTCACCGAAAAGGTCGGTTTCTTTGACCGCGAAATCCTTGAACGGAGTGAGAGGGCAAAACAGCTCGAAGAAAAACTGGATGGAGACCGGCTAGAAGACCTTCAGCTTAAGCGCGCCCAGTTCGAAGAGGCTCAGGCAAACATTACAGAAAAAATCCGGCAAATGACTGCTGCAAAAGATGCCCTTTTAAAAGAAATTGGTATGGTTGAGAATAGTTTAAAGCGCCGCAATGAATTGAAAGACGAACTCGGGGCTCTCGAAAACAGGCGGCTGTACCTCGAAGCCGTATACAGTAATGCCGAGGAGCTTGAGAATACCTATATGCGTGTTCGGGCTGATATGCGGACAAGAAACATAGGCGCCCTTTCCACCCTTTTAAATGAAATGTTCAGTTTCATGTACACAAACAATGCTTATTCCCATATAGAACTCGACCCGGAATACAACCTTACTGTTTACAGAAAAGACGGAACTCCCCTTGAACCCAAACTTCTCAGCGGCGGTGAACGTGCTATTTTTAACCTTGTGCTTCGCTGTGCGATTTACAGGCTGCTTGCTCTCGGATTCGGTGGAGACAGGGCAGACGGGCTTCCACCAATGATCCTTGACGAACCCACGGTTTTCCTGGACCGCGGGCATATAAGGCAGCTTTTAAAACTCATAGATATGATGCGCAGCATAGGAGTCGGCCAGATTATCATAGTCTCCCATGACGAATCCCTTATAGATTCGGCAGACCATATTTTTCAGGTAGAAAAAGACCCTCTGACCAATATGTCCTCTATTACAAGGCTTTAAAAAAGCCTGATTGCAGAAAAGCGGGCCTGTTACCCGGTTTACCAGTATACCAGATAATTAAATAGTTCGTTAATCTCCTCATCGCACTCTTCAAAAAAACTGTGGTTCTTTACCAGGTAACCATCTGCAGGAAGATCCTCGAGATAACCGTACCAGTAGACAACCATACCTTCTCCGAAAATGTCTGCATACTCCCGAAACTGTTTTTTTGAATAATGCTCGTGTTCGAAGTCGTCCCCGAAAAGGGCTTTGCTTTCAATCCAGCTGACCATGAGGTTGTCTATGCATATGGGGTTTGCCAGGACAAAGTCCGGGGTCTTGCCGTCTCCCTGAGCCCGAATGTCTGCTTCGGTGCAGTAGGTAATTTCCCTGTCATCGAGCCATTTCCTGATGACTGCTTCTCCCATTTCACCTTTCTTACACTGCATCTCGTGAGCGTGGGGGGAAAAGAAATGATCTACCTCAAGGGCTTTTTTGACTTCTTTTCTCAAGCGGCGGTTTTCAATCAAATCAATGTTTTTGAAAAGCCAGTTTATATTCTTCTTGGAAATATCACAATTTTTCATGATGAGAGACGCCATAAGGGTCGGAGGAAAACCGGTATATTCCGCAAGATCAAGAATTGTACGCCCCTGCTTCCATTTTAAAAAGAGTTCGTTCTCTCTGGAATAAATTTTTCTGTGCTTAAACCTTGTCTTTTTGACGACTTTCTGGTTAAGGATTGTTGCTATCATGCCTACAGGTTTGGCATATTCCTCCGAGAGGCGGAAAACGTCTTTAAAGTCATGCAGTGAACTGTATATTTTCTGGTATGTCTGGCGGTCCATCCTCAATCATCATATCCTTTTTTTGTATTCTTCCTGAGCATGCAAAATGAAAATTCAGCAGCATGAAAAACGAGAATTTGATAATATCAAAAATCTCTTTCAGACGTGCAATTGATTTCTTCATAATTCCTTCTATGCTCATGGTTTATAATAATAATCAATGCCTTAAAACCCGTAACAGGCAGCTTTTCAAAGAAGTTCCGCAAGAGAAGTTCCGCAGGTTTGCTTCAGAAACGCCGCAAAGAAATCGATTTTTCCTTGCGGGCAAGATGGCACTATTCCGAAACGCCTGCCTGCAGATCTGGACTATTTCCTTCTTTCCGGGCTGTTAACTCCAGAACTCCTTATCATAAACGTCAGGAAGATCGATTTCCATCATTTCATCAAGCTTCTTACGTCTTTCACTATTTTCAGGGGACTTTTTTGTTTTTTCTTCTCTGCCTGATGGGTAAGAGTTATCTTTTTCATCTGCATCACAGGATGCAAAGATTGTCGTGTGCTTGTCTCTTGAGATCACTTTTTCCTGGGTTTTTGGCTTTTCCTGGACTTTTGGCTGAGTTTTTGCATATATAACCGGATCTTGTTCAGCCTGTTCTTTTTTCAGCCTGGATTCTAGCCGTACGGAAGCTCTCTCGGCTTCACCGGCAGAGTATCTTTCATTCAGCCTTTCTTCATGGTTTTTCTCAGCTTTTGGGCCAGAATTTATGGCAGTTACTTCCTGGAAATCTGGGACCCGAGTAAATCTTTCCTCTTTCCTTTCTACAGGTCTTTCCGGAGGTATTTCTGCGAGCCTTGTTGGGGTCCAGTCTCCTTTTTCAGAGACGTTTTTCCTTTTAGAGAGGGGCTGTCTGCCTAACTTACGGAAAGTATCTTCAGCATAGGTGTCCTTTTTGCGGTCAGCCTTTCCGGATTTGATTTTACTTGTTGTGCTGTAGCCTATAAGGCAGGTCGGTTCTCTCGTTCTCCACTCAAGGCAGAAGAGGTGGCACTCCCTCCCTTTACATATCTGGCTTTCATCAAGTGGACAGACTTCTGGAAGAGTCATGGTATTAAGAATAAACAGAATATAAAAAATAGTTAACGGTAATAAAAAATAAAAGAACTTGATCAAAGGTCTTTTAAGGTATCTGCAATAAGGGGAGCAACGCTCAGCCTGCTTTCAGCTTTTTCGAGGGTATCGGTTCCGATTATATCTTTTACGCCCGCATTAAAAAGCCTTAAAGCTGCGTTCCTTGCAAGTACGGGATGCACACAGGCAAGATAAACTCCGACTGCTCCCTGGTCTCTGAGCATCCTGATAGACTCTGCCATTGTCCCGCCTGTTGCGATCATGTCATCTACAAGGACAACGTACCTGCCGGTTACATCGAGATTCTTTGTCTTGATTACAACCGTATCTCCGCTGAGTCTTGTTTTCTCCAGGTGATCGTACTCAAAACCCAGGCCGGAAGACACATTTTTCACAAGCCCTATGGCTCCGGAATCAGGAGAAACCAGAATAGGGTTTTCCAGCCCGAAACCTGCAATATGCTCACCAAGCAGTTTTGCTGCGTCAAGATTGTATGCAGGGCACGGAAAATGCTCAAGCACACTTTTTTCATGGATGTTTATTGTAAAAACCCGATCAGCGTTTATACAGCGGGCAACTGCGCGGGCACTTACAGGTTCTCCGGGTTTGAACTTTTTGTCCTGCCTGGCATAGCCCATGTAAGGGATTACAATATTGAGCTCTCTTGCCCCGTCACAGGCATCTATAAGCTGGAGCAGGGAAACAAAGTCAGAATCTGTGGGCGTACTCTGGATAAGAGTTACATTCTCGTTTTCTGTCTCTTCTGCGATTCGGAGATAAAGTTCCCCGTCAGGGAAATGGTTAAACTCGCAAAGCACCGGTTCTGCCCCTAAAGCCCGGGCAGTGCGGCTGGCAAGTAGCTGTGATGCTGGTCCGCCTACGATCTTCAAGATATATACCTCAGTCTGCCGTCTTGATATATCCCATCCTTTAAAAAGCTTATTTTAATGGGCTTTCTTTTCCCAGCTTTTACCCTTTGAGCTTTTCGAGCACCTGAATATTTTTTATGGAAGTATGGAGATAATTCCCGCTTTCGTCTTTTTCCGCCGATTTTACCATGTCCCATATCGTTAGCAGTGCTGCCGAAACCCCTGTGAGGGCTTCCATTTCAACTCCTGTTTTCCCGACAGTCCTGACCTCTACTACAGCCGAAATCGCTCCGTCACCTATCTTAAAATCCACATCTATAGCAGTGATCGGGATCTGGTGGCACATGGGAATTATTTCCGGGGTCTTTTTAATCGCAAGCATTGCTGCAACCCTCGCAGTTGCAAACACGTTTCCCTTTTCCACATTTCCAGTCTTTATCTTTTCTATGGTCTCCCCGGAAAGTATGATTTCTCCTGCAGCCCGCGCCAATCTTGGAATATCAGTTTTTTCACTGATGTCAACCATGCGCGCTCTGCCGGATTCGATATGAGTAAATTCCTTTTCCACTAAATCACCGCGTTTTTCGTGTTTTATATGATATTATTTATTTTGATATTGAGCCCATCTGGCTTTCAATTTCCTTTTTTCCGGCGCTCCAGGGCCTTCTTCTCTAATCAGTCAATCCTGATCTGCTTTCTTTTTGAATAATCTTCAATTAATTTCTCCAGTTCTTCTGCAAGTTCTCTGGCTTCTTCAAGGTTGAGTTTTATGACCTGTTCGTCTTCCCCGTGAAAAACCGTGATCCTTATTCTATTTCTTTCGATTTCCAGCTCGATTTTCCTTTCAATTTCCTTAACCATATGAATTGCCTCCCCATTTTAGCAAATTTACAGTATTTTACATTTAAACTTTACTTGTCTTCTTTACCCTATATCGGCCTCTTTAATGATTTCAGGAATTTTTTCAATAACGTCCGTTGCAAGCAGCCCGTTTCCTGCTTTCTCAAAAGCCAGGTCCCCGGCTGCTCCGTTAATATATGCAGCACAGGCTGCAGCAAGAAATGCTGGATTTCTGGAAAAAAGGGATCCTGTAAGTCCTGCGAGGACATCTCCCGTACCTCCTACTGTCATGCCCGGGTTTCCTGTCCTGTTCAGGAGGGTCTGTTTTCCGTCCGAAATGACGTCTGTCTGTCCTTTGAGGAGCGTTACAACCCCATTTTCCTCAGAGAACTCTCTTACAGCTTTAATGCGGGATTCATGGCTTTCAAGAGTTTCTAGAGTCCTCAGACGGGCAAATTCTCCTGCATGCGGAGTTACTATCAGTTCACAGTTGCCCGCAAGGCTCTCAAAGATAGGCCCTGATAGGGCTGAGAGCGCGTCGGCATCAAGGACGGCTTTCCTGCAGAAGGGCAGGATTTTTCGGACGGCTTCCAGGGTTTCTGCAGCTCTTCCAAGCCCCATTCCCATCACGACCACGTCATGGGAATTTATAAGGTCCAGGAGAATGGAAAGATCTTCCGGGCAGAGAATATTCGAAGAGAGTTTTCGGACTATCAGGTTCGGAGAATAAGATGCCACTATTTCGGCTACAGGCACAGGGACTGCCACTGTTACCAGGTCTGCCCCTGCCTTCAGGGCTGCAAGAGCTGTAAGGGCTGGAGCTCCTGAATAAGGGCCGCCTCCTATGACAAGGATTTTTCCGGAATCGCCTTTGTGACCTTCTGGCTTTCGCCTGTGCAGCATAGTCAGGTCTCCGGGGCCAACATATTGTTCGGCGTCAGCACATATTCCTATATCTGCAACCTTTACCATGCCAGTGTATTCTTTTGCCTTCTCGCTCAAAAGCCCTATTTTCATATGGTGAAAAGTGACTGTAAGCCCTGCATGCACAGCTTTTTCAAAGTCTCCGCCATCAGGGTCAAGTCCTGAGGGAATGTCAACAGAAATAACGGTTTTTCCTGATTTTCCTTCTCCGTTTATAAGGTCGATAACTGTGGATTCAGGTTCTTTTATCTTCCCTTTTATTCCAGTGCCGAATACTGCGTCTACGAGCAGGTCAGATTCTGAAAACCAGTCAGAGGCTGCAGCCCCAAGCTGGCTTGAATCTGTTATTTCGAGCATCTGCACACGGCTGAACTTCAGCAGGGAAAAGTTACGGAAAGCTTCCCAGGTTCCTATATCCCGGGCTTTTCCCAGCAGAATTACCTTTACAACGTACCCCAGAGAGCCTGCAAGGTGTCTGGCAGCAACAAAAGCATCTCCTCCGTTATTCCCCCGACCTGCAACAAAAAGTACGTTGCCACTTTCAAGCTTCTCCCTTATGTTCTGCGCAACAGCTGCACCTGCGTTTTCCATTAACTGAACAGGCAGCAAGCCAAGGGATTCGCAGTTTCTGTCTATCGCCTTCATTCTCAAAGAACTGATACACTTCATAATAATTGCCTTGCCGATTTATTTCATTCAGTTTCCTTCTATCTACCTATCTTTAGAATTTTTTGTCAGCTTGAATTATTTGACTTCATGATTGTTATAGAAACTGTTATATATCTCTCAGAAACTGTATATATCTCTCAGAAACTGATATATATCTCTCAGAAACTGATATATCTCTCAGAAACTGATATATCTCTCAGAAACTGATATATATCTCTCAGAAACTGATATATATTTCAGGTAATCAAGATAATTTAATTATTATATTTTTACACCGAGGAAAACCTATTTGATGTTATTAACTATATACGTTACATTCCGATATAATATAATATACCGGGATAACTTAATTCCCCAGAAAAACGGCATTAATCCTGTAAGAATATTATCCGTAAGAGTAACTATTTAAAATGGCTACAGCGTAACTGTTTAAAAATGGCTATAGCCATTGCTACAGTTAACTAATTGCAGTAAAACACGAATAGGCAGGATTCTGATCAAATGTTTGCTTTCCTTTGCACGTGTCTGGACTTACATAAAACAGGGAGGACTATTTTTGTCTAATTTTTTAAAAGATTCGGACAGCAATCTTAAGAGCACAGTGAAACCCAGATATCTGGTTCTGGGCAGTGGAAGTGTTGGTTTTGCGCTTGCAAAAGAGCTCAGGGAAAGCAACAAGCTTGTGATTATTGTAGATAAAGACGAAGCCAAAGTCGAGACTCTCAGGGAAGAAGGCTTTGAAACTATTGTAGGCGATATCTCCGATCCTGAGATTGTTAATAAGATTGACCTTAAAAACGTCGTTGTCATACTTTTCCTGACTTCCAACAATGAGGCGAACAGAAAGGGAATTGAAAACTTTAAAAAAGCAATCAATCCTGATGTCCAGCTCTTTTCCCGGGCCTCAGATATTATAAATAAGGAAAAGATGGAAGATCTTGGGGCAGATTATGTCTTTATGCCTTCTAAGCTTGTTGCAAGTTCTCTTTCCCGTTCCCTTGAGAGGGCAGAGTCGGTTCACAGGGGTAACAGGCTTGCGCGCTGGCTGAAGGGAATAAGAGATAAAAAACTTGCTATTGTAATGCACGATAACCCTGATCCTGACGCCATATCGAGCGGGCTTGCCTTAAAAGAAATTGCAAAAAATCTCGGGGTTGAAGCAAATATCATCTACCACGGCAGGATCGGACATCAGGAAAACAAAGCCTTTGTAAACCTGCTCGGAATTGACCTTGGAAAGATGGAAGATCATGACCTTAAAAACTATGATGAGGTTGCCCTGATAGACTGCTCCATTCCTGGCGTCAACAACATGGTTCCTCCAAACTCCTATGTGGGCATTGTAATTGATCATCATCCTCCAGGAGAAACTGAGATAAAGGCCGAGTATATAGACATCAGGCCTAACTTCGGGGCAACTGCTACTATAATGACAAAGTATCTGCAGCAGCTCAATATCAATATATCCAAGACCCTGGCAACGGCTCTGCTCTATGGGATCAGGACTGACACACAGGACTTCAAGAGGAAAACCGACCCTGCAGATCTCTCAGCTGCTTCGTACCTTTACCCACTTTCGAATCATGGAATTCTGGACCAGCTCGAGCAGCCTTCAATGGCTATTGAAACCCTTGAAGTGCTTGGAGAAGCCATCCGGAACAGGCAGGTGCTTGGAAGTTACCTTCTCTCGAATGTTGGGAATATACGGGATAGGGATACTCTCCCGCAGGCTGCAGATTACCTTTTAAGCCTTGAAGGAATCTCCACAACAGTCGTCTTTGGGGTCACTGAAGACCGCATCTATATCTCCGGGCGTAGTAATGATATCAGAGTCAACCTTGGCGAAATTATGCGCCAGGCTTTTGGAGAGGATGCAGGCGGACACGCAAACGCAGCAGGAGCGCAGATCCCTCTCGGGGTTTTCAGCGCTACAAAAGACCGCCAGACACTGTTGAGGCTGGTTAATGAAGCAGTGGTCAAGAGGTTCCTGAGTGCTGTAGGAGTCGAAAACACAGGAGAATGAAATTTTCGACGACTCCCTAAACGGGAGCCGCTTTATTGAAGTAATTCAGGAAAAGTTATTCAATAAAACGAGAGGAGGAAAAAGATTTCTCTTTGTCTTCCTTTTCTTTTTTTCTCAATTTTTTCTCTTCTCTATCTTTTTCTTCTTATCCTCGCTTTTCTTCTTATCCTCGCTTTTCTTCTTATCCTTGCTTTTTCAGGATGTCCTTGTTTCGTGGTTTTATTCTTAAGGAATCCAGTTAAGGAAATCCTCACATGGCTTCCGAAATTTTCACTTCTATTCTATTTCCGTTCAGAACGTCACTTTCAGTTACCTTAATTCCGGATATTGTAACGTTTTCTCCCGCACTCAGGGAATAAGCCGATGCAGCATTGACTCCACTTGCCGTATTTTCTGTCGAGTAAGGCACGGTTATCTCAAATGAACCGTTCTTATCTGACACGGCTTTATTTTGATATGTGAATTTTCGGCCTGTATTCGAGCTTAGCTCAAGTGTTGCATTAACTGGCTGACCCGGGTTTGCAGTACCTGAGAGTCTGGCTCCGGGAACAAATTCGAATACCTTTACGCCGTTTTTTTCGTCATCCTTTATCTCTGGAGCAGTGCTTTCATGGACAAGCCTCAAGTTTCCGAGGTTTGTTCCGTCAAGTTCGTAGAGTTTATATACCTCGGTATTCATAAATTCCTTTTTAGCAGTTGCAACGGTCTCAAAGCCTTCTTTTCTGGTGACTGTTTTTACATCGAGATATTTCCCAATATCCTTTCCTGCAAGCTCAACAATGGCCCCAAACTTGCCGCTTGTCATTTGTTTGTCGGTTATTACGTATTTTACTTTAAGTTTTTCTATAATTGCATTTGCTTCCTGTTCCGAATCAGTTGTGAAGAAAAGTGCAGAATCCTGTACACCGGTCTGGAAATTGTTTGAAACTGCAGGCCTTTTGGCCAGATAAACGATCCAGTTTCCATAGTCCCACCAGCTCAAAACCCCATATTCGGGAGTTTCTGAAGGCTCAAGGTAATAAGAAGTTTCAGGGCTTGAGGTTTTAAGCCAACTGAGAGAGTCCTGCCATTCAGGATCAATCGAGTCACTTTTTGCAAAAGCAAATCCCGTCAATATACAGGGTACAAAAACAAACCCTATGAGTACCACTGAAGACACAAGTTTGAAGTAATCGGGATCCTGTGATTTTTTTGGCCCTGACTCATTTTTCGTCTTCGGTTTTGATTTCGTTTTTAACTTTGTATCTTTTCCGTTTTGAGGGGCAGGCATGATGTTTTTTTCAGTTGCCTGCTCGGATTTTACCAGTTTTCTTGCCTCGGTCTCAAAGTTGAGGGATTCGAGTAAAACCCAGAGGAGATATGCGGTAAGGATGGAAACATTTACTGCAAACAGATATGAAAAACGCCTCTGAGAAATGGCCAGATATGCGAAAAAGACTGTCCATAAGAGGAAGAATACCCCTTCAGGCTTCGATTTATCTCCTTTCCACTCAAGACCGAGCAGGAAGAGACCTGCCAGAGCCGCAGGGAAGCAAATTCCGAAGGCTGACAGTACTGCCGAAAAGGTAAGCTTTCCCTGTATATTAAAAAATAGAGGCAAAGCTTCGGAAATAGTGCCAATGTACTCACCTTCTCCGAGGAAGAACCTCATTCCCTCAATTACAAAAGCATAGGATTCGACGGAAAAAATTTTGAGGGACAAAAGCCCTGCGCCGAAAACCAGTATTAGAATTCCAGGATAGTACTTCCAGTTCATGCCTTTTTTTGAGACATATAAGGAAAAGCCCCAGAGGATAAAGGTTCCGACCAGCAGGCTGAGCACATAGAATACCTGGAACCATGAAAGATACATCGCACTCATTTCCAGGCCCGGTCGCAGAGATCCGGCTGATATGGGAATGGTAAAGAGAAGCGTTGCAAAAAGGCATACAGTAGAGCAGATAAGGAGATAATCGGAATTTTTCCCGGCTTTAAGGTCGATTGTGGTCTGTATGAATGCATATAACACAATAAAGCTTACAAAAATAGGGGCTCCTATCCATGTGAAAATAAGGAGCGCAAAAAAAAGCCCGGATACTCCGGCAAAAACCAGAGATTTTACAAGTTTCTTTTCGGAAGAGATGGTTTTGAGAGAAGTAAGGGAAAGAGACCCGTCACTTGACCATTTTAAGGCAAGTATAAAAAATGCATAAGCTGCCGTTGAGAGAAGTGTTTCTGCTACGTGATGGTCAACTGCCCCAAACCGGGAGATAAATACATGAGCTGGAAGAACTGCAAAAATTAAGGCTCCAAGAAGTCCCGTCTTCCTGTCGAATACCGAGGCAGTTGCCATATATAATGGAATTATTGTCAGAACCCCGAGAAGTACAGGTAATAGAGCCCCTGCAAATTCGACAGTATGCAAATCCGGCTGCCCTGCTCCCAGGACTTTTGCAAGCAGACCGCCTAATAGATCAAAAAAAGGCGGCCACCCGATTTCAAAACCGTAAGGATAATTGAGGTAAGAATCGAAATTAAGGGAATGAGGAAAATTGGAAGCTGCATAAAGAATGCGCCGCATATGATAGAAATCATCATATCCAGTAAAGGTTATGCTTCCGTTTGCAGTAACCGAGGCATATGAGAGCATGCGCATGAGAAAAGCAACTAATGTAACTGCGGTCAGAGAAATAATACTAAATTTTAAACTATGAGCGGGCCGTTTTGCCACCGGACATCCCATGCCTTTGTTCGTTGTAACCATCTCTTTTAGTTTTTAGCTGTTTGCTTTTATTGCACTTTTAAGTAAAGTAATCTTTGATAGTGCGTGAATTAATATAATAACTTTAAGGTTTACAATCTAAATGATAAACTGAGTACTCTTAACCGGTATAACCGTAGACTGTAACCATAGCCTGAGTATTGAATTCATCCTGTTTAGACCAGTGTACTAATGAGAGTTAAAATAACACTAAAGTGATACTTAAAGTGACGCTTGAAGTGAAGGTTAACTGTTTTCAACATAATCTAATAAACCATCTCATCTGGTAAATATTATATATACAACTTCCCTTTGCTCTCAATAGTTCATTGAATCCTATGAATCATCTCATCTGGTAAGTATTATATATACCTCTCCTAATGTTGATATGCATTTTT
The DNA here is from genome assembly GCA_963774465.1 of uncultured Methanosarcinaceae archaeon. Taxonomy (GTDB): domain Archaea; phylum Halobacteriota; class Methanosarcinia; order Methanosarcinales; family Methanosarcinaceae; genus Methanosarcina. The sequence goes on from CAVZFI010000023.1 coordinate 45,669, forward strand.
CAATATATTTATAACCGTTGAGCTTAATGAATTGTCTAAATATTCAAAAAGATCTGGTACTGTTAATCGAAAATCCGGTGCTGCCAATGAAAGACCGAGTGATATTTGGAGAAGATCTGGTGCCACCAATGAAAGCCCATGTACTATAGATAGAAAATCTAGTGCTATTTATAAAAATTTTGTACTACTAATTAAAGGACAGATTCGGAGTTCCGCATACTATAAAAACCTTATATGGCGTTCTTCCGACTCTCGGGGAACTCAATATTTACGTTTATAATTTTTTATTAGCCTCTTATCTGC